>CAZYFP010000002.1:0-305280 GCA_964647125.1 uncultured Candidatus Saccharibacteria bacterium | reverse complement strand
CTCTCGGTTGCCGTTAGCAACTACCCTTCCCTATGCTGTCCGGACTTTCCTCCTCATCCGAGGACGAGGCGATTAGCCAGTAACCTAGCAGGGCTATTATACTACGTGCCGCTCTTCATCGTCACGAATGTGTTCGTCCATAGCTCGATTAACCGCCGCATCGGCCGCCCGATTAAGCTCTCGAGGTATATGCGTAAACTTCACTTCCTTAAACTGTGCAACTTGGCGCTTAATCGTTTCATGTATTGGCCATAAGTCACGATTTTTTATCTTGAAAACACCTTTCATCTGATTTACTACCAGCAAACTGTCCATAAATACCTGTACTGTTCTAGCGCCCATATTATGGACCTCTTCCAGCCCCAGCTTGAGTGCAGTGTATTCAGCCTGATTATTCGTAGTAATGCCCAGGTAGACCCCCTTGTCTACTAGTAGGGCATCGTTCAGGTCCAGCACTACATAACCCGCTGCAGACGGTCCAGGATTTCCACGCGAACCACCATCTGTAAACAGCTTAACTTCCAATGCCTGGGCGCTTGATTCGACTGTTTTGTCCGGAATGGCCATCTTTTCTTGATACGGCAAGAATGTGAAGTGTATGATCTTGACCGGTGTTTTTGCACTGACTGAGCCACCATAATAGCCCTGATAGGTTTTGACTAGCTCATCATTAGAACTAAACGTATCATAGGCATCGTAATCGTCCTTACCGACCTCTCCCAAACGCTTTTCAACCACTCGATCAATGACCGCCTCACCAAACACCACCCAGGTATCATGGTTATCGGGGTTAACTTTATCAATCAGCGTTATTCGATCATCAACTGATAAATCTTTGTCATCAAACAGACGCCAGGTAGTTGTCCGTTTGCCGGAACGTATATCATTTGCAAACTGATGGTCGAGCTTTAATGACTTCACAGCTTAATCCCATCTATAGCCGCGGCTAAAGCCCTGTCCTTATCAGTTATCGTATCGCGCATATCGTGAGTGCTCAACCAAATTTCGAGCGTAGCCCACTCATTCGTCCAGCGCGGGTGGTGCTGCATATTCTCAGCAATGGCCGCCACCTTAGTCATAAATGCAAATGCCTCACTAAAATCACTGAAAATAAATTTTCTATAGAGTCCGGTTTCTGTTTCTTGCCACATGAGAATATTGTAACTCACATCTGTTAAATAGTCGTACTTTGAGATAAAATACATCTGTTACTAAAGGGCCTTGGGCGGGTTCTTCAAACCCACAATCACAGGAGCGAAGTGACTGAGTGTGATTTCAAAAGGACTACGGGGTGTGGCGCAGTTGGTAGCGCGTACGGCTGGGGGCCGTGAGGTCGCAGGTTCAAGTCCTGTCACCCCGACCAATAAAAAGATCCGAGACACCTCGGATCTTTTTAGTAGCTCGATTTGGCCCAACCGCATGACAACCTGGCAAAAAACCAGGTGGGTGCTCGCACAATCTAGACCACGGTCTTATTGTTATTGAGCTCCCTAATGATAAGTATCAGATTATCATTAACGGCAGACGTCCACCGAGCTAGTCCCTATTATAAAGGCAGACCTAGGAAACTAAGAATACTTTGATCGATATTGTATAGCAAACTCGAAAAGCCTGGTACGAGTAGTATCAGACCGAAGATGATAAAAAATCCAAACTGCTCGAGTGAGGCCATAAACACCTGGACACTCTCTGGCGCAACTGCATATAACACCCTCGAACCATCAAGTGGCGGTATAGGTACCATATTGAAAACAAACAAACTTACATTAAGGATGGCAGATATCTTGAGGATCTCTTCCATAAGTCCTGATGCACCAGTAACGTTCAGTAGCAGTATGCTCAGTGCAGCCAAGACAAAATTTGTCAGCGGGCCGGCTGCAGCAATCATAGCAGCACCAAATTCGTCATATTTAACTTGGCGTGGATCAAACGGAACTGGTTTTGCGGCTAGAATAGGCGCCTGAAACAGTATGAGCGTAATTGCCGGCAATAATATGGTTAAAAACGGATCGATATGCCTGAGTGGATTCAGGCTAATCCTTCCTTCGTCGTGAGCTGTTGTATCACCCAGCTTGTAGCCGACCAATGCATGCATCATTTCATGAATGCTAATAGAGACTACTAAAATCGCAAAAATAATGATGAGTGTGTGGGGGGAAACTGATAAATCCATTCATAAGTAATTATACACGATTGACATCTGTTAACAGATAAGGTAAAGTTAAAAGCTGAATCAATTTATCAAGGATCATTTGTATGCAAAAATGCGACATAACCGGTAAGGGCAAGCAATACGGCAGCAATGTCAGCTTCTCTCAGCGCCACACCAAGAAAGTATGGAAGCCAAACCTACAGAACAAGACTATCATCGTTGATGGTAAAAAAGTTCGACTTAAAATAAGCACCCAGGCACTTCGTACCCTGAAGAAAAAGGGATTAATCGGCGCCTAGGCATCAGTCTTCACTGTTAAACCCGCTCACGAGTGAGCGGGTTTTTAGTTTGGGAGCAGGTACTTAAGACCGCTCTAAGATCAGCAGCTGGGTTGTTTCGCTAAGCTCTGCTGGCTTTAGGCGTAGTTTTTCAATACGCTCTTTTGGTTCCATACCAAACTCAGACACAACTTGATCCAACTCTGCCTGTGGCACTTCATAGTTCAAACCTTTGTCCGCGTAGTGAGTTGGAATCACTAGCTTTGGATCAATAGTACGGGTCAGTTTGAGAGCACCCACGGCATCAAGCGTAAAGCCATGCCCGCCTACGGGCGTAAACAAGACATCTATCATGCCAATCGCCTCGAGCTGATCATCTGACAGTTCTGGGTAGACGTGGCCAAGCACAACGTAGGTAAAGTCGCCTGCCGTAATTTTGTATATGGTGGCCGACTGGTCATTCTTATCTTCACTCAAGTGACTGCGGGCAGGAATACCAACAACAGATATATTCCCAGTTTCGTATTCTCCAGGCATATCGATAAGCATTCTAGGCCGAACGGACATGTCTTCATGCGCCCCCGTAAACAGCACGATATCATCGTCTCTAGCTACAGATTTAGCCCCTAGCTGTGCTAGGTTATCGTCAACAACAATACGGAGCTCTTTATTCGTAAACACCACGCAATTCGCACCATAAAACTGCACATCCATAACTATTTTTCTCCTAGAACGTTATCTTTATCTACCAATACTTGTTTTTTTGCTTCAAGAATATTGGATACAAATCGGTCTTTTATTTGCCGCCTGTAGGCGAAATCTTGGGTTGTTAGTACGGTATAGCGAATATCACGGCCTTCTTTCTTCTCAAGCTCGCTTATGTACTTATCCATGGCGTGGCCATTAATATCACCCACAACCAACAGATCAATACCTGCGGACTCGTCACGAGTAAACCAGCCTGTGTAGAGCGCCAAATCGACTTTTCCAAGTACCTTTAGGCTGTCGGCTGCATCGTTCTTAATCACCTTTGTCTTTTTAGCGGCCGGCTCAGATGCGTCTGCCACCAAACTCACACCACCAAAAATTGATCGAAACGCATCGTAGTGTTCGTACTTTTGATTCACTTCGTAGTACAGTCGGTTATTCGTCGTGTCCGAACCAATAATGCCAGCACTTAATAAATTGGCAAGCTCTCGACGTACTGAGTTAATTTGCTCGTCTATTTTTCGCGTGATTTCGCGGACATAAAATGCCCGGTTTGGGTTTGTATAAAACAGCTGCAATAGCTTTACCCTCGTCTTTGATCCAAACAATTGTTCAACCATGAACCCATTGTAGCAAACAGAGTACAACTAATAAACGTTATTTGTTCAGATTTGTTGTTACTAAGTCTACAATATCAGATATTTTACTTCGGTCGTTCAGCCAATGAATACTAGAATTTCGCTTAAACCAGGTGCGTTGTTTCTTGGCTAGCTGCAAGTCATTCAAAACCATACGTTCTTTGGCCGTTTCAAGTGAAATTTCGCCACGAACATAGGCGCTAAACGCTCGATATCCAGGCGCTTTCATGGGCTCACAATTCCAGCCGTACTGCATACCAAGCCGCTCGACCTCACCAGCAAAACCCGCGTCCACCATAGCCTCGGTGCGCACGGTGATTCGTGTTCGAAGTTCTTCAAGCGGACGACGTACTCCCAGCAAAAGCGTGTTATTTCGAAGCGCCTGTTTGGTTGGCAAAATACCGTTATTTTCTATATATCGAATCACCCGACGCTTGTTGCGGATATCAATAAGACTAGTGTCAAGTTTCATAGTCTCGGCTCGCTGCAGTAACTCGTCCAAACTTAGACTATTCAATTCTTCGCGCTGTGCCGCGCTGGGCGCCGGTAAAAAGCCATAATCATAGAGCACGCAATCAATATACAAACCTGTCCCGCCAACCAATATTGGCAATCTCCCCCTGCTGGCTATAGCTTCAATTGCTTGCTTTGCTAAACGCTGAAATAGTGCAGCACTAAACCCAACCGCTGGATCTGCAACATCCAACAGATGGTGTGGCACTCTAGCCTGCTCCTGCTGGGTTGGCTTGGCTGTGCCAATATCAAAACCCTTGTATACCGTCCATGAATCTGCACAGATAATCTCGCCGTTTAATTTTTCTGCCAAATCAAGCGCTAACGCAGTCTTGCCGCTGGCAGTTTCACCAAGGATAACTAGCAGTGGTGCGGTCATTTTGGCCACCATAATAACTCATAGACATTCACCTGCCCTGTTTCATCTGTCAAAATACCCTCCTGCTCGAGTACTTGCTGATGGGCACGACGGCCCCCAGGATAGCCGGCGGCCAAGCCACCCTGCTTGTTAACTACTCGCTGCCATGGCAAATTTGGGTCACCAAAGTGTGCAATCCCGCCAACAATTCGTGCCGCCCGCGCATTGCCGCACAGGGCTGCCAGCTGGCCATACGTCATGACTCGTCCAGGCGGTATTTGCGCAACTATCATTTCAACACGCTCACGGAAATTAGGATTAGTCTTGTCTTGCATCAAAATACTTCCTAACAGCAGCCCAGTTTTTAACGCGCGTCATGTGTGGCCTTAGTTGCTTCGTACGGCTCCAACCATACTCACCAAATAGTAACCCCTCCACACCACTTGCGGCTGCTAACTCGCAGTGATGAAACCCGTCATCTATCAAGTAGCCGGCGCCTATCTCCTGGCATATCATGGCTTTTGTCACTTTGTCACCAGCACCCCAAAGCCCCACAAAATGTACATCACTAAAAATATCTGAGTAGTGCTCGCTAAGCGCCTGATGCGTCATTGCAACACTTCGCTCATCGCGCATTGTTACAACTACTAGCTCGTATGTTTGCTTCAAAAATTTTAAGGTTGTACTAGCACCCGGCAAGGGCGGCAGGTTATTCGCAAGCTTCCAGGCTATAAAATTTTCATAGCGGCGCCCTGCTTCCTCAGCATCAGTCTTCCAGACAGACTCAAAGTAGTCGTGAAACTCACCTTCTATCCGGTAGTCCTCGGCCGTATGCGTCGTACCATAGGTACGATTGTGGAACAGTCTGACCGCCTCGTTTTCATCAAATAAGGTGTCGTCTGCATCAACTGCAATAATCGGCCTCTTCATACCTTACAGCGACGTTTTACTAACTCGACTCTTGGCCTCGTTGACCACTGTTTTGAGGAATTCTTCGGTGGCGTAACTCTTTGAAATTTCGGACACAACTAAATCGTTTCTGATGCGTGGCACCAGGTCGCCGCCAGCAATTTCTTTATCGCCCAGCACAACGGTATATGGCACCTTGGCTAACTCGGCAGCTCGGATCTTTTTACCAACTGATTCGTTGGAATTATCAACACTGATGCGAAGCCCGAGTGATTTAGCATTGCTCAACAGCCCAGCCGCAAGGTCAGTTGTGGTACTTTCTTGGTTTACGGTAATTAAACGTATTTGTTCTGGTGCCAACCAAACAGGAAACTTACCGGCAACATGCTCAATGTATACCGACAAAAACCGCTCTACGGATCCGAGTAATGCACTGTGGATCATAACTGGCTGCGCTTGAGATCCATCTTCAGCAGCGTAGTCGAGGCCGAATCGCTCAGGCTGTACAAAATCCAGCTGCACAGTCGCTACTTGGTGTTCACGACCAATGGCGTCTGTAGCCATAAAGTCGATTTTTGGCCCGTAAAAGGCAGCTTCACCCGTTTGCTCGAAATACTCCAAGCCGTTAGCAACGACAGCGTTCTTCAGCTGTGCTTGTGCGCTCTTCCATAGTTCGCTAGCCCCTAAGTAGGCGTCACTGTCATCGCGATAGCTCAGACGAACCCGAAGCTTCATGCCAACCGTCCCATATAGCTCATTCGCACACGCTAGCAAGTTATTAATCTCTGCCTCAATCTGATCAGAGCGGCAAAACACATGACTGTCATCTTGCGTCACCGCGCGCACACGACTCAGACCATTTAATTCACCTGTTTTTTCATCGCGGTAAATAGTGGCCGTTTCGAGGTAACGCAGCGGCAAATCACGGTAGCTACGAGGCTGTGAAGCATAAATTCGTGTGTGGTGCGGGCAGTTCATTGGTTTCATCACCATCTCATCACTCGTTTCTTGGCTTTTTACCAAGAACAGTTCGTCGCCAAACTTCGCCCAGTGCCCGCTTGCCTCGTAGAGATCCTTCTTGGTAATGTGCGGGGTCCAAACTTTCTGGAAATCATAGCGGGCACGCAGCTCATTACTAAAGGCTGTCAGCTCTTCGCGCAATACGGTGCCGCGGGGCGTAAACATTGGCAAACCAGATCCCACCATGTCTGAAAAGACAAACAGATCTAACTCTTGACCAAGTTTGCGGTGATCACGCTTTTTAGCCTCTTCGAGCATGGCAAGGTGTTGTCGTAGTTCTTTTTCGGTCGTAAATGCCACACCGTAGATTCGCTGCATCTGAGCATTTTGGTCATTACCACGCCAGTAAGCGCCACTAATGCGCATTAACTTAAAAGCAGCCAGCTTGCCGGTTGACTCAGCGTGTGGCCCTCGACATAGGTCAGTAAACGAGCCATTCCGGTAAAACGAGACACTTTCTACCGCGCTCTCGCCGTCGCTAACGATGCCCAACTGTGCAGCGTCTAAATCACTCGCACTTGTAGTACCAGCTCGTTTTAGGTCATTGAGTAGTTCTGTTTTATATGGCTGATCATTGTCGCTCGCCCACTGGATTGCTTCATCGATTGACATTTCGAAGCGTTCAAATGGCTCATCTGCCGCAATAATTTTCCGCATCTCCGATTCGATAGCAGCAAAATTCTCGTCGGACAGCTTAGTATCACCTAAATCAATGTCGTAATAAAACCCATGTTCGACCACTGGACCCACGCCAAATTTTGCCTGTGGGTACAGCTGCTGGATAGCACTGGCCAAAGTGTGGGCCAGACTGTGTCGCATTGCGTATAGTGATTCTTCTGGTGTCATGGCGGCTCCTCTGTTTACTTCATAATAACAAAAAGACGCGCCCCTGATGCAGTACTCTCGCAGATGTACTTTATCAGATAAGCGCGTCTCGGACCCAAACAGTTGCTCAGGCGGTTCCACCGGACTTCTGTACTTCTGTAACCAGTAGTACAGCACTTGTGCCAGCACGTTAACGTACGTTTGGCTGCCGACGGAGTTCGGTGGTTGGTGAAGCCACTTCACTACTCGATGTGTTTCGCCCTAGGGCACTCACACATGAATCAGATGATTCACTGTGAGTATAACACATCCCAAAACCTCAACTCCAGGACTTAATATAATACAGTCAGTACGATATGGCTAGTATACTAATGCTGTATTATCTACTATCCCCCTGTGGATAGACACTATAATCTTATATCATGAACGGTATGTTTCAACGCCAACAAAAAAACCGCCACTGCGGCGGTGTCTGTGGTGGGCGATAGAGGATTTGAACCTCTGACCTCCGCAACGTCAATGCGGCGCTCTAGCCAACTGAGCTAATCGCCCCTGTCTTAATGCACGCAACCTTTTTAAGTTTTTGATTGCAGCATGGCACAAATGGACCCCCAAACTATAGCGTACTTCTCTGTTAATCTCAAGTAATTAGCAGACTTTAGCAGTTATCGTATACGACCTACCACTTGACATGAATGGAACAACACGGTAATATACACCACGTTAAACGGGAAGACTTAGTGAGTACTAAGACCATTAGTACGCTGGACTCGTTTGTCATGTTTTATGAGGAGTTAATCACCCCCGTTAAATCGACAAATCGCGTTCGACGTCTTAGGGTTATCAAACCGGTATAACAAATTTATATCGTAACCTACATAAACACCTCTCATCATGAGAGGTGTTTATTTTTACTGTCGCACAATGTTACCAACTCCGGTTGCGACGTATTCCACACTTATACAAAGCTTTTCCACTGGCTTTTTTTCCAGCGATATGTCAATATGTTGTCATGGTTTGCATCTATTGCGGTAATCCGACAAACGTCACTAACTCACGTCACCAAAAGCGACGAAACACCGTTTGGCGACGACGACACTGTACAACCTGTGACAGCATGGTGACTACAGAGGAAGCTATCCGCTACGATTCAGCGCTCATGCTCAGGAGTGGAGATGGCACACTCCAGCCATTTTCTAGAGATCGTCTGCTAATTAGCCTGTACAAGAGCCTGGCGCACCGTCAGACGGCCGCAGACGACGCTACAGCCCTTTGCAGCACCATACTCACCCAAGTGCGGCAAAGTGCCGATATAGGCGCATGTATCGACCAGCGCGCCCTCGTAGAGGCTACGATAACGTGCTTATCAAGATTCGATGCTGCTGCAGCCACCCACTACCAGGCTTACCATCTGTAGCTGTAGGCTAGCCGGATGGACCAATAGCTGTTTTTGTTTCGCCCTTATCATTGATGACTGCTTTTTCGGTCACATCAAATTTAGAGATATACCAACCGAACATGAGTCTGGTTTGGGAGTTGATGGCGGCCAGTGAATTGTAGGCAATGGTAGTAACCGGCAAATACACCCATTGCAAAATCATGTAGAGGCGACGGTGCTGTCGGTAGCGGGCTGGTTTTGGTGGCAAGGTCTTGAGGCAGACGAATAGCGAGGCGAACGCTCCGAACAGCGCTACCGTCTGCACACGACTCACAATCAGCGGAAGCTCATTGGCGGCATAGCTCTGTGGGTGGAATAACGCCGGGATAAAGCCCGAGAACAGTAGTAGAATTGGTGCCACAGCCCAAGTGACATGCCCTTCTAGCAAACGAAGCGCCTTCATGAGTACATCAAGCTTGGGAGCTTTGTTGGGCTTAAAGAAGCCCTGGTTCACAACGTACGCCACATCCGATGCACCCCAGGTCCAACGCCGTAACTGGACAAACTGGGCGCGCAGCGTCTTGCGGTAGCCCTTACTCAGCACAGCATCTTGGTAGATCGGTACATACAGGGGTAACACTCGATAATTACCATCGTAACGGAAGTAACTGCGCCAAAATTGATGACCGTCCTCCACAATAGTGCGAACACTCCAAAAATCAGTATCAATGAGTGCCTTCATGGTTTGAGCGTGTGATGAAAAGTTGCGCAGTATATGGGGGCGAACCGATAGCACGATATTGTAAAAGCTATTGCCCGTAGCTAGCACACGCATTGGTGCCGGAGCATCCCAAATATTGTTGGTGTACATTGAGATTGGCTGTACCGAGGCGTGGTGAGGGTCATGATACACCGAATACACATAGCTGAGTGCCGTTAGGTACTGCGGGTCCGGTCGGTTATCGGCATCAAGCGTCGTAACCACCACATTCCCTATGTCGATCTTCTTCTTGAGCAAATATTTGTGTAGCTCGCGTCCAGCATAGGTCACATTACCACCCTTGCCTATCAGTTCACCGGGCATGCCCTTAGGGTGCTTGACTGCCATGCCGTGCAGAAATTGCCCTTTGTACTGCGAAACTAACTGCTTAGCCTGCTCCTCTACCTCTGGGCCACCTCGTTCTTCGTACGCAAGCACCAGTAGCACTTGCTTCATGTTGTACTTGGAGGCCAGCACAGATTGGATGGTTGGCTCGAGTGTCTCTCGGCTCTCGTTGTAGGTCGCAATAATGACCGCATGAATCATGTCGTTTGGCGAAATAACTGGAGTAGTAGTTGCAAAGTCAGCAACTCTCCGCTGGTGCCAGGCAGGCCGCTCGGCAAACTTTTTGTCAGAAATTTTTCCTTGCTTTAACTCGTCCAGTAGCTCATCCCACGGTAGCTTCTGGTAGCGTCGCATCCGGCCATAGCCCTGCAGTGCTCGCATATTGACCGCAAAGGCCCGTGTGAAGTTAACCAACAGATACAGCAACACGAAGAATGCAGCCAGCGTAACGTTAATAAAACTCAAGATAAAAGGCAGAGCCAACATTGTCCAGCTAATAGCCCCGGGGAGTATCTCAAAAAATCTATAATGACCTTTTCGATCCTGTTCAAACGGTATCTCGAGATCTCTGGCCACAATCTACCTTAAGATAAGTAGCGCGTTACTGACAACAAGTCCAAATAGCAGAAGCACTGTAGCCATGCCAAGTACGACAATCGACAACTGTCGATGAATGCGATACATGCGCATGCTCAAAAACAGATTAAAACCTAGTACGAATACTGCAAATAGGCCGAAGCTGAGCAGCTGCCATACTGTGCCAGCAGTAAATGCATCAGCGCCAAGGTTTTGGCGATACTGCACGATATATGTGCTGTGGCCGCTGCCGATCCGAAACAACAAAAATAACATAGTAATTAATGTCAGGAATACGTTGGAGCTAAGGACCAACAGGATAAAACGATCTTGGAAATACTGTTTTGGAATATTCATATGGTATCGATTATTGTATCACCCCTTCTATCAAGTTACCGAGACAAAGCCGAGCCTTGAGAGACGTATGATCGTGAATAAACCCATGGTCATTCAGGAAGAGTTGATTTCTGCTTAACATGGTGCGGGTACAGAGAATCGAACTCTGCTCTCAACCTTGGGAAGGTTGCATATTAGCCACTATACGATACCCGCTCGTCCTTCCGTACGCTGGCTGTCTCGTTTTGCCTGCCGGCAAAAGCTTCAACTTGCAGCTACGGTCGTCCTCTCAAAATTGCATTCAGTCGCTTCGCTCCTTGGATTGCGATTTTGCTTAACCGAAGCCAAGCAAAGCTTGGCAAGCCAAAACTTCAAACCAGCGCGGCGTTTGAAGTTTTTAAATGAGCAACTGTGCGAGACTAACCTTGCTATCGTGCCACTTGATTGCACGATAGCAAGGTTGGCTGGAACTGATTGCGACGTGGAGCCACCTGCCGGGATCGAACCGGCGACCTTCTCGTTACGAATGAGATGCTCTACCGACTGAGCTAAGGTGGCCCATACTGCACAAAAGTACCGGATAATTATAGCAGATTGATCGAAAGATACACCTCTGTTACTACTCGTCGTGTGATTTTTGATTCTGAATACCTGCCGCCGATATTAGGCCACCGAGTAGAAGTAAAAATGCTGTCAGGATAATTGCTCGATGAAAACCGGCAACATTGAGCTGCTCCCCAGTAACTAGGCCAATCAAAGCGATGCCAAGTAACCCGGCAACTCGAGCAATCATATTATTCACCGCCGACCCAATGCCGGCTTGCTTGCTCTGGATAGCACCCAAAACGGCAGATGTCAGCGGTGAAACGGTCATAGACAGGCCAATACCAAAGACCGCTATGCCTGGCAAAAGATGCTGCCAATACAGTACTCGCTCGTCAACCAGCAGCATAAGCAAAAATCCAGAAGCCGCCAAGAGTGGACCAAATGTCATAAACCAACGAGGGCCGTAACGTCCAGCCAACTGACCGAAGCGCGGCGACAGGACAAACATTATCAGCGTAACGGGCAGTAATGCAAGGCCTGCTTCCAGCGCACTAAACCGACCAACCTGCTGAATGAATACTGCTAATAAAAATGTTGCGATGCTCAGCCCGGCGTAAATACTTATTGTCGCAAGGTTGCCGGCACTAAAGTTTCGAATCTTGAACAACTCCAGCGGTAGCATGGGATGTTTTACGCGCTTTTCATACAGTAAAAATAGGGCAAGTAGTAGTACGCCCCCCGAGAGCAAACCCTGGATAAGTGGACTAGTCCAGCCGTACCGCGACTGCTCAATCATGCCAGACACAACAGCTCCAAGCCCCGTTGCACACAAAAGTGCGCCTAGCAAATCAAGACGCACTTCGGTTCTAACCGGCTTTGCCAGCGTCAACTTGGCTAGTAGCCAGAGTGTAATGCCTATTGGTATGACATTAATTGCAAAAACTAGCCGCCATGAGGCGGCGTCCACAAAAAAACCTCCGAGTAGTGGCCCAAACAAAAATGCCATACCTGTCCAGGCCGTCCAAGTACCAATTGCCTTACCCTGTGCCGCACCCGAAAAGCTTGAGATAATCAGTGCCAGCGAACTCGGCACCAAAAGTGCTCCGGCTACACCTTGCAATGCGCGGGCAGCTATTAGGGCCAGTCCTGTCTGTGCAACTGCACACAGTAATGATGCAGCGCCAAAGTCAATCAGCCCTAGTTTGAGCACGCGCTGCCTGCCAAACAGATCAGACAGTGAACCGGCTAGCAGTATGAGTGAGCCCAGCGTTATGAGATACGCATCGACAACCCACTGCTGCACCGACAAGCCACCACCCAGTTCACGACTAATTGCCGGCAGTGCAACATTAATAACCGAACCATCCAAAAATGCCACGAATGAGGCCAATATTGCTACTACTAGAATAAGCCGTTGCTGGCGAGTCATAGCCACAGTGTATGCCTACTCTGGGCAATAAAAAAGAGCCTACATTTCGCAACTCTCTTTTCTCAAGCCATCCCGGTGCAGGATGTCTACAATTATTTTTCCGTCAGGGGTTGGTCATCATCCCAAGTGGCTAGTATTTGCTCGAGCGGGCGCAAACGTCGTTCAAGCCTGTCTACCAGCACTGTTTTGAGCCCAAGAGCCTGTGCCGGTTGAATATCTCTTCTTGGCGAGTCACCAATCATAACTATTTTGTGAGGCTCTTCAAAACACTCAAGCTCAAACAAGATTTTTTTCCAGAAACGTTCTGTAATCTTCCAAGAGGTACCTAGCTTGCCGGCTTCCCAGGGCTGGAAAACTCTGGCTGTTGGTGCCATGCCCAAGGAGCGCAGTAAATTTCTTGGATAAGCTCCATTTTCTGTGGCCAAACTAAGTGTTTCAAATCTGGAGTCTTGTTCAATCTCTTCCAGTTTCTTCGCCGTGGTATCGTCAACACTTATTTTACCGCTTGCTGCAGCTAGTGTTCCATCTACATCTACCAGTACGTGACGGGAGCCGAGATCTGCGACCTGATCTAGATCTATATCACCAAATGTATGGAACATCAGATCAGAAGCAATACCTTCGGCATAGTGAGGATCTCCTGGTTTTGGGGTAACAAAAAAATATTCGTGGAAATGATCAATAGGAGCCGTCATAAAACAAAAAGTACCACAGAACTAACATTTTTCATACTACTACGCATGTCTTGCTACGGTGAAGGAAGCTTGGAATTATTACGCGTTCCGGTCTAGATTGGCGTCATCTTGCGGGAATGCAAGCAGCACCATCTCGCTAAGACCTTCGGCACTTTGTGCATCGTTCACTCGGGCATACACTCCAATTTGCTGGCCATCTTGAGTTTGCGCAATTCCATTTTGTGTCCACGCGATTACGCGCTCGCCGATAATGGCACCTCTTGGAATATTGGTATCACCTTCCCAGGTAAGAATATAGGCTGCGTCTGCCCGTTCCGCTGCAAAGCCTAGTATTCCACTAAACAGCTCGTCCATACGCCTATCTCCAAGCTTAGCTTCTAGTGGCTTGCCGCCTGATTCCACTAACGGTATCGGCGTAACAGTGACTTTTGGTGCATCATCCAAATACATAAAAAAATACTACCATAAAAGTTGTATTTAGTCAATATAACGAGCTTTGGCTTTAGCGATTTGACGCTAGTTATAGTTGTTGCGAAGACTAGTTAGCGAATTACACTTGACGGGCAAGTACTGTCTTAGCCCGGCCAACTTTTGCATGATGGTGGCTTTTCATCAAGGCCTCCCGGGGGTAATTTGTGGTAAACGCCCAAATATGCGGATTAGCCCATGCCTTTTCCATTAATTCGGGCGTGTTAATTGTCCAGAGCAGAACGGGCAGATTGCGATTCCACGCCCAATTCAACACTCCGAGTCGAGCAATTCTATAATTTAATGCCAACATCGTTGGATCACATGCTGCTACCCGACGAGCAGGAAATATCTCGCTGAACCGCACCTGGGCTGCTTTGATAATGTTCATTCCGCGTACGTCTCTGCCAAGCGATAAAGCAACCTGCACGTCTGGACGTGCTCTGCGAATCTTACGCACGCTTTTATCTTCGAGTGTAGTTATAATATAGCCATTTTTTCCCAAAATAGCTTCGCACATATCTACGATTCCTATCTCCAAACGAGTATCTTTTATGTCGACATGCGCTATCGCGTGGTCCTTAACTGCAGTGAGCATATCCTCAAGCATACAAGCGCCCTCAGCGTACTGTAAGATATCAGCTGCCTTCAACCGTTCCACTTTACGAGGAGCACCATTTATCACAATCTCTTCATCATGAAGAGTTACAAACTTATTATCTTTACTAATGCGTACATCAAATTCTATTAAGTCCACACCCGAATCACGGATAGCATTCACCGCACCTAAACTGTTCGGTATGTAGCAATCTTCCGGGCCACCCTTGTGTGCCGATAGTAATATTCTTGTCATATGTTTATTTTAGAGATATAAAAAATAGTACCATAAAAGTAGTATTTAGTCAATAACTTGGCGACCCGATCGGATTGCGCTTCGCTTGCACGAACCTCGCTTATCGGAGCAAGCTCCTGCACGCTCGATCCTGTAGACCTCGGCGATCTTCGCTCACTTCGTTCGCTGATTGCCGGTTTAACCCGACGAGCCAAACAAAAAACGCCACTTTAGGTGACGTCCTTTGTTTGGCGGGCCCGACCGGATTTGAACCGGCGATCTCCTCCGTGACAGGGAGGCGTGATAACCACTTCACTACGAGCCCTCGTCGTCGCGTTCGCTACTACCTCGTTTTACTTCACAGCAAAAGCTTCGGCGTGCGGCTACGTTCCTTCTCTCAAACTTGTATTCAGTCGCTTCTGCTTCTTGTATTACAAATTTGGATTAGCAACAAATTATACATGCAACAGAGGTAATCATAGCAAGCTTACCGAGGAAAATCAATAACTAGTTTACGCCAATATAGACCGACGGTTTGTGCTCTTTGCGAAGTGGCTTTGTGTACGTGCTGATGTCACGATAATCAAATGCAATATGTGCGACTTGTCGCTTAACTCCATCTATTTTCAGGACTTTGACAATCTCCAGGGTGTATCCGGTATTGATAACCTCGGAGAACTGCCCTGCTTTGAGCTTGAATATCGATTGGATCAGTAACGGTGACAGATCACGATTTGACTTCACAATACTAACGCCGTAGTCGCCACCTTTGTCCTTGGTGGCCTTATCGTCAGATGCGACAGCGGCCAGCTTGGCAAAATCTGCCCCCTGGGTAAGCTGTTGGCGTACAGACTTTGCGCGCTTGGCTGTATCGGTGTCGAGTGCTGCGGCCACTTTTTGATCAAGTAATTCCTGGCGCAGTTCGTGCTTAAAGTCAGCAACGGACCAACCCCAAAAATCTTTTAGGACCGATTGGAATACTGCGTCACTCGCGCCCAGCCTATTCTGACTACGTGCAATCTCAACTTGAGCATTCACTTCCCTGACCGAGACATGCACATCGTGCTGCTTGGCGAGCTTTGCCACATACGCCCGGTCAATTGCCTGGTCAAGCGAACGCTGTCGCAGAACGGCAAGCTGACGTTTACCGGATTTGCTATCGAAATTTACGTTTTGCTGTGACTGATAGTAGTGCACGTAGTGACGCAACTCAAACAGATAGCTCTCGTATGACACAAATCGTCCATTGGCAAAGGCCACCGGAAATGGAATAACTCGCGTTACGCCATACATAAATGATGAAGTTGTTTTGAATTTATACAAGGCAAGAGACGAACCGATAAAAAACAGCACGATCGTGGTGATAGCGATACCGACGGATAACCGTACAATACGGTTGCGCGAATGTCGCAAAGGCGACACAAGTTTACGAGCTTTGCCCAGCACCTCTTCACGGTGTTCAGCAATAGATTCGTTCGTGATCCTGGGGATGGTAGGCGTACTATCTACTTTTGCCGGCCGGCGTTTTAGGACTTTAGAGAGCTTGGATGTTTTGGCCATAGTAAAAAATTTATACCTTATTATTG
The DNA here is from genome assembly GCA_964647125.1 of uncultured Candidatus Saccharibacteria bacterium. Classification (GTDB taxonomy): domain Bacteria; phylum Patescibacteriota; class Saccharimonadia; order Saccharimonadales; family UBA4665; genus UBA6224. The sequence goes on along the minus strand of CAZYFP010000002.1, from coordinate 288,928 downwards.
AAGACTAGCAGTTGTAATACCTAAATCGCGAAGCACCAGTTGCAGTTTTTTGGCGGTGTTTGCTGGATGATGTACATCATGAATCGCTAACTCACCAACGTATGTCTGCACTCTTATTGTACCAAACCCGAGTAGTGTTTCTTGTAGCCCGACAACCTCATAGTTAATCATCTGGATTTGGTTAAGCGCTATGTCTACCACGCTTCGGGTAAAGAACCCCTTTTGCGTTATCTGTATAAAGCGCTGATCGGTCACGATATAGACGCTAAAGTGCCAACCAATCCAGCTGGGAATCAGTGCGATGATGCCCAGTATGATACTTCCAAATAAACTAGCAAAAAACAGTGGTATCGACGGTGGAGTCTCGGGGTGAATAAATGTCAGAACCAACATAATAACAGGGCCGACGAGCCATAACAGCATGCCAATTATAAAGCCTTTGCGCATGACGATTGGGTGCTTACGGAAGACCATCTCGACTTCTTCATCATCGAACTGATCTTCAAAATATTTATGTTTCGCCGGGGCGGCTGCTTTTGCCATACCCAAATTGTATCATTTTGAAGTAAAATACCTCTATAGCTCGCACTGCGTAGTGCTGTCTCCAGGCAATCAAATAAAAAACCCGAGAATCTCAGGTTTTTATGGTGCCCCCGGAGGGATTCGAACCCCCAGCTTCTCCTTAGGACGGAGTTGTTTTATCCATTGAACTACAGGGGCATGCCTACCTATTCTACAGAGGTGACAGCAAAAAAGCCACGCCTAAGTCCAGTTGATTTTTTGAAAATCTTTTACAGAGTAATCGGCCAGTAGATCAGCTTCGATTAATGCCGCAACTTCACTTTTAGTAAACCAACCAAAACCAGAGACCTTAGTCGGGTCGGGCGGGCATGGAATGTCAGCAATAGTACCGCTGAAAATCTTCGCCTCCCATATCGTACCCAGACTGTCGGTTACCTCGTCAAAATCGGCAATTACCTCACCGAGTTTGACCGCTATACCGAGCTCTTCGAGAAATTCACGTTCAGCTGCCTGCTCATAGGACTCACCCGGATCAACTTCGCCGCCTACACCTTCCCATTTGTAACGCTCATGTCGAGCGGCTGGTCCACGCTGCGCAAGCAATACCCTGCCGGCATCATCAAAGACATACACGCCGACACCTTGGAACTTGTTAGCCACGTTCAAACGCTTCGTACAGGTGGGCGTACTCAGACTTATCGTACTCAAACAGCTCGTCAGTGCCGAAGAATCGGCTAACTTCTGCCTTGCCGGACTCAGCACTGTCTGATGCATGTATCAGGTTGCGGCCGGTTCCGATAGAGAAATCGCCACGGATTGTTCCCGCCTGTGCATCACGAGGGTTTGTTGCACCAACCAGGATGCGAACTGAGTTAACACACTCGTACCCCTCAAAGGCCATTAACACGACTGGGGAGCTCTTCATGAATTCTTCCAAACCAGCGTAAAACGGCTTTTCAAGATGTTCAGCATAGTGAGCCTGGAGTGCCTCGGCGTCAAGGCTAGTCATCTTAAGTCCAATAAGCTTCAGGCCTTTTCGTTCTAGGCGACCAATAATCTCACCAACGAGTCCACGTTGTACAGCATCAGGTTTTGCAATAATCAGTGTTTTTTCCACGAATAATCCTTGTTTAGTTTGATAGTATTTTAACAGATACAAAACAGAGGTGCAACTGATCAAGAAATGACTGGACTGCCCGTTGCTAGCTGGTTCGCTTCGCTCATGGTTGTTCGCTATACTAGGGCCTATGCGATTTGCCAAAGCTAAAACCGATTTCCTAGAATATCTTGAAATAGAGCAAAACCGTTCGCAGAAGACGATCGCCAATTATGACCACTACCTAACGCGCCTACTTGATTTTGCCGGTGACATAACCGTCAAAGATATCGATCCAGAGCTTATTCGTAAATGGCGTCTGTGGCTCAATCGGCTTGGTACGAATACCAGCGATGAGTTACAAAAAAGTACTCAAAACTACCACTTGATTGCCCTGCGAGCCTTTCTAAAATTTTGTGCTCGTCGCGACATTCCTGCTCTGACCGCAGACAAAATTGAACTTGCACGCACTAAGCGAAAACAAGTTACGTGGCTCGGTGAAGATGAGTTGAAGCGATTATTTGCTCAGCCAGACCTTGCAACTGCAGCAGGACTACGCGACCGAGCAATTTTAGAACTACTTTTTAGCAGTGGGCTTCGTGTCAGTGAGCTGGTGGGACTAGACCGTGACCACATCAACCTCAAACGTCGCGAATTTAGTGTTCGCGGTAAGGGTGAAAAAGACCGTCCCATATTTATCAGTGCCGAAGCTGCTAAGTGGCTCGATCATTACCTGCAAAAGCGTAGTGACACCTCAAAACCACTGTTTATCCGCTACAGCGGCACCAAACAAGTTGATCTGAGTGGTAATTTTCATCGCCTGACACCGCGGAGCGTACAGCGATTAGTCGCGCGTTACGCCCTACTAGCAGGCATTACAAAGCATGTCAGTCCTCACACACTACGACACAGCTTTGCCACTGACTTACTTATGAATGGCGCCGATCTGCGTAGCGTACAGGCCATGCTGGGGCACAGCAACATTAGCACCACACAAATCTACACCCACGTCACCGATCCACACCTTAAGAGCGTCCACGAACGCTTCCACAAGCACACGGAAGATTAATCTAGAGACAAGTCAAGAACTTACGGGCCACAAGGATCGACACTGGCCGAGCCATTTTGATTGGTCTGAAATCGTTTACAGACAGAGTCACCAGATACAATTGGGCCGCCGGCTGCATCGTTTTGATTGCCAGCACTAAGGTTTACGGTTACCTTTACACGACGTAGTACGTCCTGAGCCTTGCCTGTCACATCGATAGCTACCTGGTTGGCAAACTTTAGACCGCCACCAGCGCTAATTGTCAGTGTACCGGTCCCATACAGGCCACTGACTCGTGTATACCAACCGTTACCACCGCCTAAACCGCTGAACGTGTAACTGCACTCACCAGTCGCACCAGAGCAGGTTGCCCCGCGAACGCTCGTACTTCCAAAACCATTGTCCGTACCACCGGGTGCATTTGGAACCAAAAAGACTGTCTTATTGCCACTCACGAGTGAGTTTCTAGTTATCGATCCAGCAGTGTTAATCAGGTCAACACGCAGCACTGCATACGGACACGTCCAGTCACCAGAGTCGGCTGGAAATGCATTTGCAACACTGGTTGGGCAGCTGGCTGGATTAACGTCTGCCGATCCGGCCGGAGGCGTCCACTTAAACGTGATGGACGAGGGCGCTACAGAAGTAGTAACTAGTGAATAGGCTTGGGGTGTTGAGCCAATCAGGCCAGGAATATCTTGTGGGTTTGGCTCCACGATAACGCAGGGATACGACACACCATTGCCCAAATCGGGGCTCAGTGTGTTGTACGGGGCACTAGCCGAAGGTGCACAGTTTGGTTTGGCTGGTATACCCGCTGCAGAGTTACGAATGGCTGTAATCGTATCATTGACTCCACTTTCAGCTGCATAAAAAGCCTGTGCGCTAAGCTGCGAGTCGGTGGATTGACGCTGCTCACGGCGTGATATCTGCGCCAAACCCAGCACAATTAGACTAATGACGGTCATCATAATGACGGTCATCATAATCGAGACTATGCCACTCTGTTTGCTTTTACTGAGTTGCTGTAAATTGCTCATGCTTATCCCCTACTATACCACTATTGTATACGGCGCTGCGCAGTTGTTGTTAGATCAGACACAGCGCAGTACTGCGAACCAGCGTTAGGATTACAGCGAATATCCGCCCACGAAGCTGGCGCCCCCGTTATGCCAAACAAATCGTCGTCACCATATGCCAGCCGCAACCTAATCACGTACTCACCCTGTCCTATTGAATGGATATCCAAGTCAGACACTCGTATGTTCCTGGCCAGCATTTCTTGATCAGTTGCAGCGTTGAAGGCAAAGCCAGCAATATTTGGTGTTGGTGGCGTGCAGCTGATTGCACTGGTTGATAGGCGTTTTACTAGCCCATAAACGTTTTGATGTTTTGCGGCGTTATTTATCTTGCTAAGTTCGGTTCCTGTGGCGCTATAGTACGCAACATTACCAATACAGATTGCCTTTATATTGCCATTCGCATCTCTGTCTAGCACCGGTTCAACACCTGAGAACTGTATAGCGCGTGTAATATCGTCCACCACAGCTCGGGCAACGGTCTGGGTTTTAGTACGAGTAACGCTGGCAAAATAGTCACGGGTAAAGCTAAGCACTCCCGCTGTCAAAACCAACAGTATGACGGCAAATATGGTCGTGGCGACCATCAGCTCTAAAATAGTAAAACCACTTGCATTACGCTGCACCTGGGCTTTTATGTGCATGTGATGTTTCCTTTTACCTCTAAATCTACCGACAACCTGCTGCCGTTATTACCAACCGTTATCAGGCCTGATTGGTTAGTGCCCGCACTCGCCAAACAGATCTTAATACCTCCCGCTGGGTTCTTCGTGACGGCTGTCAGTCCAAGTCCGGTAACATCGGTAATCGGTGGACTATTGGGAGCTACAGTGGTTATAGCGTACACATCAAATAGCTGGTCACCACTTTCGCCAAGAGTGGTGCTATCTACAGACGACACGACACCAAACGAAGCTATATTCGTACCATTTGCCCTCATGCTCGCAAGACTGAGACCATATTTAAGTTTGAAAGTACTTGAAGCATCAATAAAGCCATTCCTCACTACCGAAGGGTCAGCAGTTGCAAGTGTGTTCGCCGTCCTGAGGCCAGTCACAGGGTACACTCGCACCCTAGATGGATTGCTACCGCCTTCATTAAACTGCAGAAGCGTACCTAAAAATACACAGTCGTTGTTTCCTCCCTGTTCAGGTGAACTACCAGGAGCCGTCAAGACGACAAGACTGCCAGACCTTTCACACTTAAAGTTACTGCGTCGTTCGTAATACCCCTGCCCAGTCTGAGCAATAATCTGCTGAATTTTGTCACGAGCATCGTTAACTGCTTGAATAAACTCGTTATTTCGTTGCCGCCCAGACAAGCTGCCCGCAATAACGGCAAATAAAATTCCCGTGACTGCCAATACAATCATGGTTTCCGCGATGGTAAAACCACTACTTCCCACGCGTTGTTTCATGGGGTTAGTATACCATAAGCATGTTGCGATCTACAGATGATTCGACAGAGCAAACAGGCCGGTATACCAGTCGACGATCGACTGGCCAAACAGCACCGTGACAATGGTGGCCAAGATCAGGAATGGGCCGAATGGAATGCGCGCATGGCGGATAGATTTACCACGGAGCAGTAGCGGAACAACTGCCAACGTACCGGATACAGAAGAGATGAATAGTAGGAGAAGTGCCAATAGTGGGCCACCCGACAGCAGACCAAGCGCTACCGCCAACTTAACATCTCCGCCACCTATCCACTGCTCTTTGGATACCACGAATAGGCCATAAAACAGGCCAAATAGCAGCACAACGCCCCAAATACCACTCAGGAAAACTCCAAGCCCACCCACATCCGCTTGTAACGCCAACAGCGTGCGAAAGCCCAAGGCTATAATCACCAGCGAAAAGACTATACGATCTGGCAGTAAGTACCAGCGAAAATCGTAGATAGCCAAGGCCACAAACCCCACGATGCACAGTGCCCATAGCGCAAATACCGCCCAGTCGAGTCCGCTTCCTAGCTGCCACGGCCAAAAGAGGTAAGAAACAACTAGTAGCGCTGGTACCGCCAGTTCTGCCACCGGCGTATCCGGTATGGCCGCCTTGCAGTAGCGACACTTACCACGCAGCCATAGCCAGCTAATAACTGGGACGAGGTCCTTGCCAGCTAGCTCGTGGCCACAGCTCATGCACATGGATCGCCCTTTGGTTATGGACAGTTTCTGTAGCTGCTGCTTGTCGGCCTTTGTTGGGTGCTTTTTTTCTTGGAGTTGCTCCTGCTCGTGGATCCGCCACACCAGCGCATTTACAAAACTGCCGAATATCAGGCCTAGGGCAACCAATATGAAGTAAACCATTAGCGTCAATCATACCATATCTACGAAAAGGCCTCGGATATCCGAGGCCTTTTAGGTGAGATGTTTTACGTATCTCTAGCTTGCGTCAACACACTGCTGTGTCACACCACCACTGGTTTCAACACCATAAAGGATTGCAACCGCACGAGTTGTGGTAACACTAGCGCCAATGTTCGTATCACTGCATTTTGCGTTAGTGTTAATCACTAGCGTACCTGCGGTTGTTACGACCGTTGCTGCCTGACCATTATTTGTAATAGTGGTTGGCTCAGTAGACTTGGAAACCTTTGACAGGCCGGCAATGTTCGCAAGATCACCAACTGCAGGCACATTACCATCGTGACTCTGCATGTACTCACCAACAGCAGCAGCGTAGGCAGATGCATCGGCCTTGTACTGTGTGTTTCGTGAGTTACGTTGTAGGGCTGGTACCGCTAGGAATACGATCAGCATGATAAGTCCAGCAATGGCCAGCACAATCATAACTTCGATGATAGTGAAGCCTTCGCTTTTACGTTTTTGTAGGTTGTTTAGCATTGCAAGTGCCCCTTTGCTACTAATTTATTTATAGTTCTACCCAGAATAATACCGCTTGCGCTTAGCAAATGCAAGTCATTTTACACGGGTGCTAGCGGCTAAAAACTAGGTAATGTTGCCGACCTGGCTAGCCAGGTTGTAAATAGGCAGCAGCACGGCCGCAACAATGGTCAGCGCCATGATACCCATCATAATCATCATGACTGGTTCAATGATGGTCTGAATGTTCTTGATCTCATTATCCAACTCTTTTTCGTAGTAGTCAGCTGCCTTGCCGAGCATCTGCTCCATGGAGCCCGATTGCTCACCAATTTTGAGCATGTTCGGCACCAGCTCTAAGAAGTTCGGGTCACCAGTCAGGGCATCACCCAGGGACTTACCAGATTTAACCTTTTCGGTCGCCTTCATGAGCGAAGCCTCAACATGTACGTTATCGACCGCCTTGCCGGTGATCTCGAGTACCTGTATGAGCGGCACACCGCTACCGATGAGTGTGGTGCCAGTTCGTGAAAAACGAGCCATGTACATCTTCATGAACAATCCGCCAATCGGCCACGACCGCATCTTTACCTTGTCAATCACGGTCTTGCCACCAACCGTACGTGCCCACTTAGAGGTAAATATACCTATGATGGCTACAATCACAAGCAGCACTGGCCAGAAGTGACGAATCAGCTTTGAAACATTGAGCAATATGACGGTAACCAGTGGCAGATTAGCTCCACCAATGTCGTCATAGAGCGTCTCAACCTGCGGTAGCACCTTGACTAGCATAAACACCACGACCGCTAGCATCACTATCAATACAATGATGGGGTAAATCATAGCGCCACGCACTTTGGCTACAATGTCGGCATCTTTTTCTTGCTGGTTGGCCAAGCGCTCGAGAGCCTGGTCTAACGTACCAGAGGTTTCGCCGGCCGCAATCAGACTCAGGTACACCTGGTTAAACACCTGTGGGTGTTTACTCATAGAGTTCGACAGCGTCGAGCCAGACTCCACGTCAGAGATTATTTCGTTAATCACAACCTTGAGTGGCTTACTGGTGGTCTGTGCCGACACGCTACGCAGCGCCTGTACCAGCGGTAAACCGGCATTAATCAGTGTTGAGAGCTGACGAGAAAACAGTACCTTGTCTTTAGTCTTTACACGCGAGGTAAATCGAGCAAACAAGCCATTTGAGTTATTGCCGAGTGAGACCTCTATTGGCACTAAACCTTCGTCACGAATCAGTTTGACAGCCGAAGCTTCGCTGTCGGCCTGCACCTCTGCTTTTACATGACGGCCGGTTGCCGAATCTCTGGCGGTGTATTGATACGTCAGCATGGCACTAGCTCCTCATCAGCCTATCAAGCTCATCGATATCGATTGCTACGTTGCGGGCCTCGTCATAGGTAATTGTACCCTGGTGAATAAGGTTAACGAGCTGCTTGTCCATGGACTGCATGCCAAACTCTGCACCCGTCTGAATGACGGCATCGAGCTGATGAGTCTTACCCTCACGAATAATATTACGAACTGCCGGGGTGCCGATTAGAATCTCAGCTGCCGCCACTCGGCCACCACCGATGGTTGGAACCAAGCGTTGACTACAGATAGCCATCAGAATGTTAGACAGCTGTGAACGAATTTGCGGCTGTTGATGCGGTGGAAATACGTCAATCATACGGTCGATACTCTGGGCAGCACTGTTGGTGTGGAGGGTAGCAAACACCAAGTGTCCCGTCTCGGCAATGGTGATGGCGCTGGCAATCGTTTCGAGATCACGCATCTCACCAATCAGAACTACATCAGGGTCTTCACGAAGTGCACTACGAAGCGCTGCGCTAAAACTATAAGTATCATAGTGGACTTCACGTTGTACAATGACCGATTTTTTGGAGTTGTGTGTGTACTCAATAGGATCTTCAATGGTGATAATATGCCGAGCTTGCTCCATGTTGATCTTGTTGATAAGCGCCGCAAGGCTAGTTGACTTACCAGATCCAGTTGGCCCAGTCACTAACACCAAACCACGTGGGTAATCGGCAAACTTACTCACAACCGCTGGCAAGCCCAGCTGCTCGATACTTTCAATTTCGTTTGGAATCAGACGAAGTGCAGCGGCCAGGTTACCACGCTCGTGGAATGCGTTAACACGGAAGCGACCCAAGTCACCGAAGGCAAAACTAAAGTCAAACTCTTTGTCCTTGAGCAATATCTGCTTCTGGTCTTCGTCCAAGATAGCAAAAATTAGCGTCTCAACAGCTTCGTCAGTCAGCGGGTCGGCGCCACTTACCGACAACAGAGCGCCATCCACACGCAACATTGGTGGCAATCCCACTTGTAAGTGAAGATCTGACGCCTTCTTCTTAACTACTTCTTCGAGAAGGATCTCGATTCTTGGTTGTGCTGTTGCCATTATGTTTTCCCACTCTCTCTTAGTTATATGGTCTCGGCTGCGGCCACACGGTTAATTTCGTTCAGTGTCGTCATGCCATCCAGTGCTTTTAGATAACCATCTTCGCGCATAGTAATCATGCCCTGGCTTTGCGCCATTTTCTGAATAGTACTACTGGTGGCTCGCTCTAGGATGAGTTTTTGAATCTCATCGGTCACGGCAAATGCCTCGTAAATACCCATTCGTCCACTGTAACCATTAGGTGCATTTGGGCCATCGATGCCCTTAGCTAAAGTATAAGCATTTTGAGTACCCAGTGGCAAGCTCTCGTAGCCTAAATCTTCACTTACCTTCGCTTTGTCTGCTTCTGCTGCCGGTAATAGTTTGCCCAGTGTCTGATGAATTGCCTCGGTCTCTGGTGCCGTTGATTGGTATGATTCTTTTTCTTCCCCAATGCGGCGCACGAGGCGCTGCCCAATGACCGTCTTCACGGTACTGGCAATCAAAAATGGTTCAATACCCATATCAAGTAGGCGGGGCAAAATACCAGCTGCACTGTTAGTGTGGAGCGTACTAAATACCAAGTGACCAGTTAGGGCCGCCTGCACCGCCAGTTCGGCGGTTTCCTTATCACGAATTTCTCCCACCATTACGACGTTGGGGTCTTGACGCAAGATAGAACGAAGCCCGCTTGAAAAGCTCAGGCCAACATCAGGATTTACCTGAATCTGGTTCACGCCAGGCATTTTGTACTCAACCGGGTCTTCAAGTGTCACAATATTGATTGAGTCGTCTTTAATTTCCTGTAGCAGTGCGTATAGACTTGTGGATTTACCGGAGCCAGTTGGGCCTGATGTTAAGATCATGCCGTTACTCTGCTTCAGACCCTCGCGAATAGCACGTAGAGCACGCCCACGATAACCCATGTCCTCGAGCATTAAACTGGTGCCAGACTTATCCAGTAAACGAATAACCACTTGCTCACCCCAAATAACTGGTGAAATAGCAATACGTAGGTCAATATCACTACCGGCAACGTTAATACTAAACTCACCATCCTGTGGCACACGGTGTTCGTCAATTTTTAGATTGGCTAAAATTTTTATACGTGATACTAGTGGTGGCTCGGTCGTCTTTGGCAGCTTCATAATTTCACGCAGAATACCGTCAATACGGCAGCGGATACGAAGGCTTTCCTGCAATGGCTCAATGTGAATATCACTGGCACGATTCTTGGCGGCATATTCAAGGATGGTCGACAGTGCCTTACTAATTGGCGAGTCTTGAACAAGTGTTTTGAACTTTTTGTCGTTGGTGTCCTTGGAGCTATTTTTCGCCTCTTTGGCAGCAGCCTCAGCGGCCTGCTCAATCTCCACCTCACCTGTCAGTGTATTTATGTCGTCAGCAACTGATTCGGATATGGTTGCCTGGTACTGTTTGAGTACACTCCGTATTCCAACCTCGCTAGCAGCGTACACTTTTAGCGGCCGGCCAACTTTATTACTCAAAAAGTCTACCGCCTGTACATTGTCGGCGTCTAGCATAGCTACAACCAGGCGATGTTGCATCTCTCCCAACGGCACTGCCATATAACGCTCTGCGATATCCTCAGGTAGCAGTTTCAGTATCTTCTGCTCGACCTGGGTGTTGCTAAGGTTTACGTACGGAACATTCGTAACTTTTGCAATTGATTTTGTTAGCTGTTCTTCACTAACATTACCTTCCGACACCAGTAAGCTCAGAATCGGTGTGTGATCTGCCTCGGACTTCTTTTTTAAGGTGGCAAGTGTATCAGCAGTCAGTGAGCCGGTTTGTACCAAGTCATCCTCAACCTGCTGCTGATTGGCTGCAGATAATACGCTCATAGCAAGTCCCGGCTAATTCGTTTTGCCGTTAAACGGATTATTGTTTTCGTCATCACCGATTGTAATGGGCTGCGTGGGGTCAATAGAGTTGGCATTAAAGTACTTCTCATCTGGCAGCGTAAAGTCAGTGGTAATCACATCCACAACTTCGGCCTTCTGATCGTGCTTAGTTCCCGATGCAAAGAGCGCACGTGAGGCAAAGAATGAAGCAAAGGCAGCAATACTAGCAATGAGTAAAATCAGTGCGATGTCTTTTTGTTTCATTACTTCACCACCTCCGTTCGGATGTTGAGCGTTTTTTCAGGTTGGTAATAGGCTTGAGCGGTAATTTTTAGAGTCATTTCCTTCTCATTGCCTGTTAGTTGCATAGTCTGGAACTGAATAGGTCGTATTGAGCGCTCAAATGCCTGAACAACCTTTTGAATTGCGTCATATTTGCCCTTTACCGAAAACTCAAACGGAATTGGCACTGGCTGTGGTGTGGCACTAGCCGTGTTGGTCTGTGCCACCTCATCATCACTACCAGTAATACTTTCAATCGTAACGCCTTGGCCCTTCACGATGTTTTCGAGGCTAGCGGCAAGCGCCGGGAAGTCGTATTTACTTGGCAGCGCATCAAGCACGATCTTAGCGTTATCACCATCCTGTGGCGCTGTGCCCAGCGGGTCACCACCAATAGCATTTTGCGTAGTCGTAATAAAAGCCTGGTATTTGCTCACCAATTCCTCGGTCGAATCTATATCTTTTTTCAGCTGCTCAAGTGCAGTCTTTTTGTGCTTGATAACACGGTTTTGGTAGTTGAGCTGACCAACCAAAATGTACGATGCCACTAAACAAAACACAACAACTGCCGCGGAAACAGATGTCAGCACAACCATTCGACTATTTGCCTTATCAATGAGAAGTTTTTTCTCGGATTTTCTGCGTTCTGCCATGATGTTACTGCTGCTCCTTATTCGGTGTAGTCGTACCATCAAATAATGTCGCAGGCTGTTCAGTCGAAGAGCGAGTAGACGTTATCTTGGGTACTACCAGCGAGATATCGTTCTTATTACCAAAGATTCCATCAGTACCTGCCTTGAAGCTAAAAGTTATGGTGTACGTTGCACCCTCTTTCGTGCGTCCAAAACTAGACAATACTACGCTTGAAAAAGCACTATTCTTCTCGGACGAGCCTGCAACTTGGTACTTAGTAAACTTCAGACTGTCCGTAAACGTATTCACCACGTCTAGACTTGGTGTTTTGCCAGTAACACTTACAGTGCCCTCTACAAAATCAGCGGTAATATCAGTGATACTAGCTTTGCTTGGGGTAAGTTGCGTGAGGTAACCAAATAGTCGCTGAGCAGCAGGCTTCTGCTCGTGCAGTGAACCGAGCGAGCCTAGTTGACTCTGAACGGTAAGAATCTTGTCGAGATTTGGCTGCGCCTTCAGGGTGTTGCTGCTCTTCTTGATATCGTCGCTGAGATCATCGATGGTTTTGTTTTGCCAAAAATCCACAGTGAGCACCAACAATACAAAGACCGCCAAGCTGGCCGCACTAGCTATCAGACTTATAGCCATCACGAAACGCTTTGTGCGCTGCGTCTTGATATATTCTAGTTTTACATCTGGTAGTAGATTAAATTGAATCATTCCGCTCGCTCCGCTAGGCCTACTGCTACGCCAAACTGATTAGAAATTGCCAGTAGCTCATTTTGCCGGTCGGCAGCAAACTGTACGTTGCGCCAGGCATTGCCAATCTCGACATTAAGCCCAAACTTATTCGCAAAGTGCAATGGGAATTCAGGAAGCACCGAGGCACCACCCGTCACAATCACACGCTCAATTTTGCTCTCGGGATAGCGAGTCTGGAAAAACTTAATCGACTTCTCGACTTCACCGGTCAAAATATCTACGGTGCCGATGATGGCCTGGTATACCTGACCCTCTAGCTTATCTTTACTCAGACCAAACTTCGTCACGAATTGCTCAGCCTGCTTTTCGTCTACATTCAAATTCTGCAGAGCCGAACGGACAATAGCCTCCATGCCAGTCGGTATAGAACGCGTCAGCTTTGGTGCACCATTAGCGAGTATGACTAGGTCTGTCGTCTTAAATCCTACGTCTATGACCATTTGTGGAGCCGGTGAGTCGCCAGTAGTCATGGCGCGTGCGAGTGCTAGGTTGTCTGGCTCAAATGCTATGACATTTAGACCAATTGACTCTAGCATATCGAGTCGATCCTCAAGTAGTTTGTTTGGAACGCTGGATAGCAATATCTCAGCCTTAGTCTGGTCTACGGGCGAAGGTCCGAGCAGCGCCCAGTCTATCTTAGATTCGTCGAGTGGTGTCGGAATCAGGCCATCCGCTTGGTAACGAATAGCTTTGGCCATTTCACCACTTGGCAAATTCTCAACATCTGCAACCGTTGTAAAGACGCGAGCCGAGGGTATGCCAACGGCTACATTCTTAGTGCTGACTCGTGCTTGTGAGATCAACTGCGCAATCGCCTGGGCTAAACGCTGCTGATCATTCTTGGAGTCACTGAGAGCAATCTTGCTGTCAATTGGCATGTAGGCATACTTCATCAGTGCCTTGGGCGAACCCGTACCGTGCAACTCAACCAATCTGACAGCGGTGGAGCCGATGTCGAGACCGAAAAATGCATTTACCCCACTCAGTATGCTCATATTACGATTGATTATACATAAGCATCATGCCCTATTACAAGGACTTTATAGAGATAATTGCCCTATGTTACAAAACTGGTGGCAAACCCTGGTAGTACAGAATATCAAAGCTACTGTTGCCAGAGCCATTCGGCAGCCACATTTCTGGACTGTAGATGAACTTTTCTGCTGGGCCAGCTGTATTGAAGGTGTCGGAGGCGCGGGCCTGCCCTACCGTGCCGCTGGTACGATCAAAATGAATTTGCTTAGCCGAGAAAGCGCCATTAACTGTTAGCGGGTGGTTGCAGGTACTAGTATAGCTCGTCGATGTTTTGTTGGGAACGACGCCGATGCTCGTTGCGCAGGTAAAGATTTCACCTCCAGAAATAACGTCAGTTACAGGATCAGCCACAGGTAGCGCTACATACACCCCATCCAAACGAGTGACATTGTTGTCTATATATATATTGCCACCGGTAACTACCAGTTTGAATGATGGGATGTCAGTCAACTGCGTCCAGCCAGAACCGCTATTAACGTATGCTATGTTGCCGCTAATGTAGACGTCACTATCTTTAGTGTAGTAAGTATGTGCGTTATCAGCCACATTAACTGAACCAATACTGCTGCCCGGTAGTACAGTGCTAGCACCAGCACTAAAGTCACAACTTGTTGGCGCCTGACCATCAAACGAGCCCCCGTAGAGATTTCCGGGAACATCAACTGCATCTACTACGTTGCCGAATGAAACCCCTTCTGGCTTCAAGTTTGCTATATTAAGCCCGGACGAGAAGTGGCCGATATTGCCGCTGGCAAACACACCGGCTTTGCCACCTCCTCCGGCATATTCGTTAGGTGGGGAGAAGCCGGGTGAATTATCATGATTCCAGCTTATGACATCTGATCCGTCAGTCTGGTTACAGGTTGCGTTGTCGTATGGGTCAGAGCTAGTACCTGCAATTACATCTCCGCCGTATGCAGCAATATATGGCGAGCCGTGTACGTAGTCAATCACGGGATTACAGGCTGGATTCGCGGGTGGGCAGCACAAGGGCTCACTAGCCACGCAGCACGCCGCATTGCCAATGGCACACGGTGTACCGCTACCGTGCGAACCGCACCAGTTTTGTTGACCGCTGCCAGTTATCCTGACCAAGGCGTTGAAATCGCCAATTGCAAAACCGCCAGCCGGAGGATTTATAGTGAAGGTGTACTCAAAATCACCACCACCCGAGTCGGTGTGAGTTTGCGTTACGGTGTAGCCACCAGCATCTTTAAATAACAGCTCGAGCTGCGTAGAGGCAGCGGGACCATGGGCAGACACAGTAAACTGTAACGGAGTATACGGGTCTGGGTTAGCCGCCAAAGAATCCACCACATCACAGCTCAAATTTGTACTCTTAAGCACAATCACACACTTGCTTGTACTCGCAAAGCTGGTTGCATCGGTCACTGATGTTGGCGCGCCGTAAACTTGCTGGCAATAGGTGTCACCGGTGTTTGCAGTAGACGGCACCTTAAATGATGCATACTTAACAAGTGCTTTACTACTTGTCTTTGCCCCAGGTGCAAATTTCTTGTTATACGTCAGACGAGCTCCACTATTTTCATAAATAAGTGGTAGTGCGCCCGTGCCAACTTTGTAACTTGTAGGGATTGGACCCGTGCTACCGGCTGTCCAGCGCACATCGCCAGCAATCTTTACGGCCGTAGTGTCGGATCCGGCCGTACCATCATCCCAAACCACATGCTTCCAGCGAATAGACTGATTTGGAGCAACTCTATCTCCACCACCAGTATTTATAGTGACGCCCCCTGATGTTTGGGGAGTTGTTTCTCCGTTCATCTTACCCCAAAAGGCGGGTGGGTTACCATTTCCGGTCAGGTTGCCGCAATCGACCTCTATGTCAGCCATGACATCACCGTTGTAGGCCACGCGAATTATATTACGATCTCTAGCACCACCACTGTACTGATCAAAGAAGACGTTGTTCTTACCAGAATCATACCAAGAGGTTGTAAGCACCGGATACTTGGCGGCCGGGCGGCTAAATGAAACTTGAGGCGTGTTCATGAGCGCCTTCCACTTTGCCACGACCGCTGCTGAAGGAAATGCCTTGCCTGGCTTATGGCCATACAACATCACATTGATAATCAAGCCGGCACCCGTATGATTGTGACCCTTGTCATTGTAGCGATTTATGACAAATGTTATAAACTCGGCCTTCGTATTTACACTTGCTGGTATGGCCATACCGTTACCCTTTGTATCTCTACCCTTTAGTACATCATTCGTGCCGTAGGCTCCATTATCTTTAACCGCACAGGTACCAGCCGACCGTACCTTTTTTACGGCCACAAAATAGCACTTCGCACTTGCGGCCTGCACAGTAACCGGTCGTATCGTTGATAAGACGCTAAAACTCAAAAGAATACCTAGTACAAATACTACCCCTGTGCGTTTGTTCATAAGTGAGCCTCCATTTCTGCCTTTGCTCGAAGATAGTCGTTGTACGCAGAACGTTCAGTTGGGCCGGTCTTAGGACTCCGCTCGGCGGCTATGCCAAAATATTTAGCAGCCTGGGCATAGTTCTCCTTTAGACTGTAGATGTCTGCTAAAGTAGCTGCTGAAAGTGCCGTTCCATAGCTGTCATTTGCTTGCTGCGCCTTTTTTAAGGCAGCATCAAGATTATTAACCTGCGTATACAGCGTGATCGAGGTCTGGGCAATTGTTGCTTTATCGCTAGGCTCTTTAGCCCGTTTTTCAAGATCGTTTAGCTGCGCTTGGGCATTAGATACCGATGCGCTGTCTTGTTTAATATTCGAAAATGTATTAGCTATTTCAGAAGCCGTTTCTACAGGTGAACTCTTATCCGTGCCACTGCTGCTAGCCCCATTACTTAACATCGAATAGACACCAAGACCAACGATAAGCACCCCAAGTACACCCAGAACCATCGCAAAACTTCGCTTTGTGTGTATAAGACCACCAACTGCATGCGATTTGAATTTACCGACATGCATTTGATTTTCGCTGTCTTCTGGTAGCGTGTTGCTTTGCTTACGCTTATTCATCTTGGCATTAGTATACCAACCACAAGCAGAATAATAAATGCCTCGATCTACATTCTGTGTTCAGTTTTATCGACCTCTGTTATACTGAGGGTATGAGTTTATCAATCGGTATTGTTGGCTTGCCCAATGTTGGTAAGTCTACCCTGTTTAACGCCTTGACGGGCAGCAGTATCCTAGCCGCCAACTACCCATTCGCCACAATCGAACCTAATACTGGTATTGTGCCAGTTCCCGATGCTCGTTTGCAAAAGCTGAGCGAACTCTACAATAATGCGCCTATAAAACCGGCCACTGTCACCTTTGTAGATATTGCCGGACTAGTAGCTGGCGCTTCAACTGGCGAGGGTCTGGGTAACCAATTTTTGGCCAACATCCGCACCACCAATGCTATTGTGCAAGTGGTCCGGGCATTCGAAGACCCAAATGTGCTGCATGTCGACGAACAGCACAATCCCAAAAAAGACATCGATGTTATAAATACCGAGCTCATTTTGGCCGACCTGCAAACACTAGACAAACGACTTCCAAAAGTCGAAAAAGAAGCCCGCGCTAACCCAAAACTCCAGCCAATTGTTGCAACCTATCAGCAAATAAAGACCCTACTAGATAGCGGCAATCCACTGTGGGCAGATACGACGATTGACCGGGAGCATATTGCTGATTTGCAGCTCCTGACAGCCAAACCGATAATTTATGTGTTCAATATGACCGAAGACGATTTAGCAAATAGCGCAAAAAAAGACGAACTAGCTAGGCTGGTGTCACCCTCACAGTCCGTGTTTGTTTGCGCCAAACTTGAGAGCGAACTTCATAGTCTAGACCCTGCCGATGCAGCTGAAATGTTGGATAGTTATGGGCAACAAGAATCCGGCCTACTGCAGCTCATCCACGCCGCATATGAAACGCTGGGGCTGCAAAGCTACCTAACAGCTGGTGATAAAGAAGTCCGGGCCTGGACTATTGCCAAAGGCTCCACCGCCCCACAAGCTGCGGGTGTGATTCATGGTGACTTTGAGCGTGGCTTTATTGCTGCGCAAGTAGTTGATTACACGGACTTGATTACAGCAGGCTCAGAGACTGCCGCCAAAGCTGCCGGTAAAGTCCGCACCGAGGGGAAAGACTATGTCATGCAGCCTGGTGATATTGTAGAGTTTCGTTTTAACGTCAGTAAATAACACCCAGTCTAAGCAAAAGCATTACTATATAAAGTATAGTAATGCTTTTGCTTAGACTCACTTCAACTGTCGACACTAGCGCCAACTAGCTTGGCACCACTGACAAAAGTTGAGTTTCCGGACGAGCATGGGTGACGGCGTGAGCCATCAGCTTCCCATGCCCATCCGGACGTTACAACTCGGTTCTAACCATTAAGGAGCGCGTGCACCACGATTCTACTGTGGTATGCACCGCTACTGTAATCACCGCAAGTGATCAGGACGATACCCGATGGGCCACCTGTGCGATACAGCGCTGCTACCTGGGTAGCGGGAAGATTGACCGGCACATGGCGCTGGACTATGTCGACCACGAAGGTCACATCACAGCCCTTACCATGTACCACGACGATGTCGTCTTGTTTCAGCTCAGCGAGCCGATCAAAGACGCCATCGCCTTTCGACCACGTGTGTCCAGCGAAGACAGCGTTGCCAAGTTGCCCGGGCAATACTCCACCGTTCCACCAGGACGCTTCAGTCGGATTGCCAGGTACTGATTGTCTACCCTGACTATCTGTGCCGAGGGCCAACACCGAAGTGGCGACCTTGATCTCGGGAATAGACAGCCCAGTTGGACTACAGCCAGACAAGCCCGCTGGAGTTGGTTTCACCGTGCGTGTCACCGATGGACTCGGAGACATACTCGGTTGAGCCACCTCCAAATCCGGCGTGCCGGCGATGCTTGTTTCGTCTCTCGACGATACGCGCACCGCCAGCACGAGGACCACCGCTGCGAGTACCAGGAGTACCGCAGAAGTGCAGGCCCACCGCCTAGCGCTCACCGCTCTTGCGACGCCGAGTCACGGCGACGCAGAGACCGGAAGAACCCAGCAGCAGCAGGCCCAGACCAGCCGCGAACAGCACCAGCGCCACCGGCGATCCGGTCGTGGGGCTGCCCATCCATCCCGTGTCCGGGAGGGTGGTCGGTACGGGGTTGTGCGATGTGCCCGGCACCGGCTCCGTGATCACCACCGGCGGTGGGCCGAGGATGACACAGGTGTCGGTGTCGAAGGTGTTGCTGAACGACCAGGACGTCTGGATGTCTCCAGCGAGCACGAAGCCCTCAGCGGCGGACGCGGTGTAGGTCACCGAATCGCCCGGGTTGAGAGTCGTGGACGCCGAAGGGTCCCAGATCACGCCGTCCTGGCTGGACGGAGTGACGGTGACGGTCGAGTCTTCACACGAGGGCTGCGTAGCCGTCGGCGAGACCGGGGTGACCGTCTGGTCGCCAGGCAGGCACACCTGGTTGGAGTCAGGTGCGACGCCGTAGTCGTGCATCAGCGTGCCGTCCGAGAACGTCACGTCATCCGCCACGATGGACACCACCAGGTGACCAGCGTCGCTGACAGCCCAGTGCAGCGTGTCAGTGTCAGCCGGCACGTTCCACGTCGCGTTGTTCGGCCCACAGGGGTCGTTCGCAGTCGGCGTGGCCGGGATGTCGATCTTGGTCGGCGGAACCTCCTCGCACGGGCCGTGAGACAGGTTGAACTGTCCGGACCAGTCCGAGTAGATGTCTGCCGACACCGACGTGACCGTGCTGTTCAGGTTGGCGGTGGTGGTGTAGTGCGCCACGCCTCCCGTGAACTTGTCGAGCGACACGTTGGCCTCGTTGCCGTTGGCCCACATGACGTGGATCGACTCCGGGGCGTCCGCCTCGTTATCGACCTGGGTGATCACGAAGTGCCACTCCGAGGAGTCACACCCGTGGTCGTCCAGAGCCTTGGCCGCGATGGCCTTGGTGTCATCACCGTTGTCACACGGCTGGCCGGAGTCGGGTGCGACGCCGTAGTCGTGCGACATCGAGCCATCGGTGAACTCCGTGTCGTCCGCGATGATCGACACCACCAGGTGGTTGTCGCCGTCGACGGACCACTCCAGCGTGTCGCTGTCAGCCGGCACGTTCCACGTCGCGTTGTTCGGCCCACAGGGGTCGTTCGCAGTCGGCGTGGCCGGGATGTCGATGGTGTCGACACCGCAGGGAGCGCCACTTTCAGGGGCGACTCCGTAGTCGTGCACGTTGCTGCCGTTCGGGAACGTCGTCAGATCGTCCTGCACGTACGTGACGATGAGGTGATCTCCGTCGAACCCGAAGTCGAACTGATCCGTGTCGGCGTCAGCCGGCAGATCCCAGCTGGCGTTGTTCGGCCCACAGGGGTCGTTGACGCTGGCCGGGTTGGGCGGAACCTGAACGACGGCGGCTGCCGAAGCGGGGCCGGCCGAGAAGATCGTGAACGAAACCACGATCATGGTCAGAGCAGCCAGCAGCGAGATGAGCGAACGGCTCACCAGCTTCCGGTTGCCCGGGTTAGACCACGGCTTGAGCCGAGGCCTGTCATTCTTCCTGAAGCGAGACATGACGTCTCACCTTCCCTTCTGTTGGTGTTGCTTGGTTGGACAGGGAAAAACCCAGTAGTCTTACTGGGATTATCCCTGCCCAACTTCGTACACACGAGAAAGAAGTGTTAGAACCGAATTGTTAATGGTATCGGAGAGTATCAGCCGAAACTGTATCTCGACAATACGCGAGCCATAACGGCTCCCTCCCCACCTCTTGTGGAGAATACATATATTATAGCATTAACAGATCAAAAAGTAAATACCAGCAGCTTCAGCTGGGGGTATATTAACTTTCGGCAGGCTGCTGGTTAGAATGCGCATAGGCCGATGCTATTGGCACGACTCGCCGAACTGCTGCAAGCCCAATCTGCTGGGGTGTAAGAGCAATCTTTCGTAGTACTGAAGGATGGGCAGCAGGCTGCAGTGGAGCATCCGCTATAACGCCAATACTTTGGGCGGCAGCTCGTTCGAACGCCTCTTGGCTGCGTATCGCCTCGTGCGCGCCTGGCTGCGGCGCCGGTAAGATATACCCCTGGGCTTGCGAATATTGAGGAGCGGCGGATACTGGCTGCGGCTGTACAATTGCCACCGTTGGCTTTGCGGCTTCCTGTTGAGCAGTTACGAGATACTGCTTAAGCTGTTCATTCATTTGCTCAAGGTGCTGTTGCTGCGTCTCCTGCTGGCTATGCAATGTCTGCTTGATTTCGGTCATACGGCTTTGTACATACGTCAGGAGCTGACGTAATCTGGTCTGATTAAGACTCGTGAACTTGAGTGTCTTGTTGCCGGAGCTGATAACTACATGCGCACCAATCAGTCGGTGACTGTATTCAAACTCGCTAATCATATCGAATCGAATATCTTCAACTGTCAGATAATTCAGCGGCTTCTTGTCCACTAGTAGGACACGATGCTTGGTGGCAACAAGTAGCCCAAAACCAGCTTCGTAATACCCATTAACCAGTGCTTCGACTTCTTCGTCCTGCATAAGAATATTGCATAGCTCATTCACTTCAGTTCGACCCCAGCCGTTAGGGTTAAAATCTACTCGTTTAAGTTGTTCTAGTAGTGCTTCTTGACTAATCATGTCGCGCTCCTTCACCTCTTATAGTGCTATCCTAACAGGCTACACGGTAGGTTGTCGGTGAGAATCCTTACGCAATTCGTGCGACATATATCACACGACTGGTGACAAAAAGTTGCTGCCAGATAAAATAAGTGCGATAATTAGTCATGGTCGCTTCCCCTGAACAAACAGTGGAGTTGGTGGATTTCTTCAGAGCGGCAGGCAAGAAACTCGAATTTCCAAAAAATGGCTACATCATTCATCCCGGCGAATTACCGCCGGGTGTTTTTTATATAGAATCCGGTGCTGTTAAAGCGTATGACATTACCCGCTACGGCGAAGAGAACCTGCTCAGCATCCGTAAGTCGCATGAGCTACTCCCCCTTATTTGGGCGCTAACTGGTCAAGAACGACATATTATCTACCAGGCGCTTGGACCCACTACCGCCTGGCGAATTAGCCGCCAGCAATTTTTAGAATTTATAAATGATAATCCCCAGGCCTATGCACCACTGCTCGATATGACCATCGAGATGTATCGCCTGCACTCCGAACGCATTCTTAACCTCGAGTATCGAACAGTCCGTGAGCGCCTTATCTCTTTCCTGCTCACCATGGCCGGACGGTTCAGTACTACCGACAAGGCAACCGGGGCCATGACTATGACCATTCCGCTGAAGCACCAAGATATCGCCAGTTCCATTAACTCTAGCCGCGAAACAACCAGTCGCGAGCTATCAATGCTCGAACGTCGTGGTCTGGTGAGTAGCCAACAGTCTATTATCACACTGCTCGATCCTGTGACACTCGAAGATAGTCTTAGTCGCTAACGTCGACTATTGCCAGTTGAGAATAATTTTTTCGATAATCTCAACTACTTTGTCATGCTCTGGCACATCATGGGAATCATAGTAATGGTCAGTATCAAGCGTACTCTCGACTACGCTCAAACAATACAGGTCATCTGCCAGGACGTGCATCCGGTCGACAGCTTCGATACTGGCAAGTGGTGTCGCCACAACCAGACGCGTGTAATCAATCGGCTTAAGATACTCAGCTGCAAGCTCGAGCGCAAAAGCAGTACGAAGCCCATCGGCAACCAAAATAATCGTATGGCCTTTTAGCAGATCTTTACGGACCACTCCACCGTGGCCCATTAGCCGCTGCATATTACTCATTTTTTCAGTTTTTTGCTGCTCGATATACTGATAATACTCGCCAGTTAACTCGTCGGCTTCGGCTTTTTGATAGTAACTATTCTGAATATAGGCGCCGTTGTGTGCAATGCCAGAGATAGCATTTGGCTCCATCGGTATTTTTATTTCTTCGTACAGCAGCAGGTTGATGACACAGTGCAACTGCATAGCAATCTGGGCCGCTACTACAACCCCGCCATCATTCAGAGCAACTATAGCGCAGTCCTCGTAGCGATACTTTGGCACCAGCTTATCTGCTAGCTGACGGCCGGCCTGAGCACGGCTAGCGAAGTACATTGGATTGCTCCGTCACCTGTTTGAATCCCCACATTATTGCCATACCTAAAGTGTATCAGTTTCGCTACTGCTTACGATATTTTTCGTAGCAGATAAAATCGTTCTCTGTTACCCTTACTACCAGCCACATCAGAGTCTGCCTTGTCGACGATCACAAAATAGCGACGCGCCCAGTCTTCGAAATCTTTCAAAATTTCTCGTCGCATTTTGTCATTCTTTATAACCCCTTTGTGCTTCATATTGCTCTGACCTGCTTCAAATTGAGGCTTCACCATGATGGCTAATTTTGTTGAGTTGTCACACATTTTTTTGACACTTGGTAGTATTTCACGCAAGCTAATAAACGAGACATCCGCTACCACAATATCTATTTTCTGATCTGTTGAAAAATCACGAATGTCAGTTTTTTCGTGGAGTTCTATGCGCTCATTTCCAAGTAGCGTTGGGTGTAACTGGTCAGTCCCAACGTCCACGGCAATAACTTTTTTAGCACCACTGCGTAAGGCAAAATCTGTAAATCCACCGGTACTACTACCAACATCGAGCACCACCGTATTTTTAAAATCTAGCCGCAGCACACTGGCAACACTTGCAAGTTTTAGACCCGCACGACTAACATACTGCTGACCACCTTTAAACTCCAGCTTGTCATCACTCGTTACCAGCGTGCCGGACTTAGTTACTGCCTGGCCATTTACAGTAACCTGCCCCATTTTAATAAAGCTCTCTGCCTGACTGCGACTTGCGACTAGGCCGGCGGCGGCTAAGGCTTGGTCAAGTCGTTGTCTTGTAGTCATTTACCGGCCTATGGCTGCTTGCAGCACAGCACTACGAACCAACTTGGCACTACCGAAGTTGTAATTAGCAACAATGCGCGACTCAGCACCGTTCTCGCCGCTCCCAAAGGCAACGCATTGGACAGCTCGCAGAATTTGCGGGTAATCAAACGTAAACATTTCGTCGCTCTCACGCACAACATCTGCAACATACGGCGCGTAACGATCACCACTCCACGGATGCGTAATAATACCACCGAAACGTGCAATGAGCTCGCCTGTTTCAGCGTGTAAACGCTCTACATGTGCCCTACCTTTTGCAATAGTCGTAGCTGGCAAACGACCGGCCTGCGAACCATAGACGGTTCGATCCCCAGGCTCAATCACAATTGGCTTGGATTCGTAGGCAAAATTAGACAAACCATTCAAAAATGCCGCCGTATGCGGTACTTCAAAACCCGGCTGTAATACAACGTGGGGCGGCAATTGCTCATCGAACCGCTGGTTCGTACTAACGGGCTCAAGCGAACACACTAGTATGTGGCTCATGTTTTCTCTGGCCATGCTATTCCTTTACGCGCTCGCGGTAGGCACCGGTAGCAGTGTCGACCGATATCAGGTCACCTTGCTTGATAAAAGCTGGAACTCGTACGGTTATCCCCGTCTCGAGCTCTGCTTCCTTGGTAATACTACTGGTCGTATCGCCTTTGACGACGTCCTCGGTGTAGACCACCTTGAGTGGCACATTCTTCGGTAGCTCAACATTGATCGGTAGGTCGTTGAAAAACTGCAATGAAACTTGATCGCCCTCTTTTAAGTAACCAGCACCATCACCGACTAGTTCAGCTGACACTTCAAACTGGTTGAAAGTGTCATCATTCATAAAATGGAACACGGTACCGTCGTTATACAGATACTGCACATTTTGGCTGGTTACATCGGCGCTTTGTAGCGTTTCATTGCCCTTGAATGTCTTCTCGAGCACCTTGCCATCGAGCAGACTCTTGATGCGTACGTTGACGATCGAACCACCTCGGCCCATCACCTTTTGGTTGTAGTCAACTACGCGAAATGGCTCACCTTCCCACTCGAAGACTGTGCCTTTTTTTAAATCAGTAATGCCAAATGCCATGCCTAAGCCCGCTCTTCTGTCTGCGTGACTTCGATGGCAGACGTGGAATGAGGCTGGGTACTGATGTCGGTCACGGTAGAGTCGACTGTGAGTGCCTTCAAATATTCGAAGTGCGGGCGGTCAAAACGAATTTTAGCATCCACAATCCCGAAAATCACTCGCTCAAACAAGCCTGGCTTTGGCACTACCGCATCGGTATCATGTAGAGTTTCAGCTGTCATTGTACTGTTCTCCGAATCGTTAGTTATTGGCTACGAATGGTAGTAGTGCGATGTGTCGAGCGCGCTTAATAGCGGTGCTCAAACGTCGCTGCTCACTCTCGGTCAAACCGGTCTTCTTGCGAGTCTCAATCTGTCCATACTGGTTAACGTAGCGCTGCAAGGTCTTGAAATCCTTGTAGTCAAAAAATGCTACGTCTGTTCGGTGTTTAAAAATCTTTGCCATTGTCTATCTCCTAAAATGGAATATCGTCTAAATTAATTGGTTCGTCGCCGATGTCCTCAATGACAACATCGTCTTTTTTCTTTGTGGCTGGGGCGCTCGTGCTACCGCCCTGAGGGGCAGAACCACTGTTGCCACCGCCGTCGCCAGGTCCGCCGAGGAAAGTTACGTCTTGGGCATTTACTTCAACCTTGCTGCGCTTTTGGCCATCTTTTTCCCAGGTGCTGCTTTGCAAACGTCCATTGACTAGGCAGGGACGACCCTTGCTGAGGTACTGCGCTACACGTTCACCTAATGGCCCCCAGGCAACTACATCAATGTAGTCAGTGGCTTCTTGCCAGTTACCGTCACTACCCTTAAAGCTGCGGTTCAGCGCCAAACTAAAGCTGCAAACTTGCTGGCCGCTTGGAATAGTCCGAAGCTCTGGATCACGCGTTAGGTTACCCATCAAAATTACTTGGTTAAAACTCCGTGCCATGATCGTCTTCCCCCTTCTTGCGGAAACTATGTCCGCTTACTTTGTTCTTTTACCGTACGCTTGCACCAGTCGGTGCGTCAAGCTCTACTCTTCGTCTTTTTCGTCGTCTTCTGCATCAGCAGATTCACCGCGCTCGGCAGCCTTCTTAGCTTTTTCGGCTTTCGCAACTTCTGCCTTGGCGATAGCCTTCAAATCAGGCTTAGTGATAAGGAAACGAATTACCTCATCGGTAATGTTGAGCGTAGACTCAATCTTGGCTACGTTAGCGCCTGGGATATCTACGGTATAGATAACGTACACGGCCGTTTCGTGCTTTTTGATCTGGTAGGCTAGCTTACGCTTGCCCCAGTTGTCAGTATTTTTGATCTCTCCACCGTTGTCGGTAAAGATTTTTTCCACTCGTGTGGTTGCCTTTTCCAGATCTATCTCTAGATCGGGATCATACAAGATTGCGATTTCGTATTGATTCACGAAGCGTCTCCCTTGGTTACTGCCTGCACTCACGTTATGGATGCAAGCTGAGTTAATAGTAACCCAATTGTACCGCAATCACCCCTGTTCGTCAACTGCACTCAGTGTACAAAAAATCCCGCCTGGGCCTGGCGGGTATACTGCAGCTCGATTGGATGGATGAAAGTGACGATTCGCCTCACACGTCACGCCACTTTCTTGCCATCACATTTGCCGTGTTTGTATTACGCTTATGGTAATGGATTATGTAAGTGGTTTGCAACTATTTTTCTATAACTACTGAGTTGCAAGGGGACAATACCAAGCCCCTTATTGACTCACTCTGGTTGTTTCACCGGTTTCGCGACCGTGCAGCAACTCTTGCAACGCCCCCGTACTTACTGAGTAGATATCAAGCTGATCTCGGTGCGGGTATTCGCTAATGCTGCGACGAGCTCCCTTAGCATCAAGAATCACAGGGGCGACCGCAGTAATTTCAGGCCTATAGGCATATTGGCTTGTATATTCTGTATGTAAGCCAAGCTCTACAGTTAATGGCTCGGCATCCCTTGCCGAAATCTGAAGGGTCAGTATCTTTGCGTCTCCATTGTAGCTAGCGGAAACTTTGGATCCAGGTCGTTTCCTTGATTCGGATACCTCGTCAAAAGAATCTTCTTGAGAAAGCATAGCATTTAGTGCGTCGACCAATTGCTGTTTTGGCTGCTCTTTTTGTGCATGACGAACAATCATCTCACCGCGTGCACTTGCACCTAATGCTACTCCGTTAGCAACGTGTCCAGCATAGCGCGCAATAGTGCCTTCTGTTTTCAGTCCAAGTAATTTGTTTGGGTTTTCTTTTAGTCGTGGCATTTTTTTATTTTAAATCCTTAGATTGTTTGAGCAATGAAACTAATTTACCACAAAAGTTAAAATATGTCAACTTATTCTGGGAAATTTTCGTCTATGGCTTTGTCGGCCTCACCACCACCGAACACTTGATCCATGCTACTAACTAACACCTCGCGCGGACGATTACCATCGCTACTGCCGACAATACCCTGCTCTTCCATTTCTTCAATCAGTCGAGCAGCTCGTCCATAGCCAATACGTAGACGACGCTGTAGTAGCGAGGTACTAGCCTTGCCACCTTCAATCACTACTCGTACGGCATCACGCCACATGTCATCGTCATGATCACCACCATCCATCTCCATCACAATGCCACCCTTACCATTCAGCTGCACCGGCTGACTCACCACTTCATCGTTATACTGTGGGGCTCGTTGCATACGCAAGAAGTCCATAACTTTGTTGGTCTCATCATCACCGATAAACGCACCCTGGATACGCTTTGGTTTTGGCATATCAGATGTAGTCAGCAGCATGTCACCTTGACCCAGCAACTTCTCGGCACCAACTTGGTCAATGATTGTGCGGCTATCGACTTGGCTCGCTACCGTAAAGGCAATTCGTGCCGGCACATTAGCCTTAATCAGACCGGTAATAACGTCGACCGATGGTCGCTGAGTAGCTAGGATCAGGTGAATGCCAACGGCGCGAGCCTTTTGGGCAATACGAACAATTAGCGCCTCAACATCGCGAGCCGCCATCATCATAAGATCAGCTAGCTCATCAATGACGATCACAATGTACGGCATACCCTCGTCTTGCTTAACCTTGTTGTATTCCTCAATATTGCGCTTCTTGGCATCGGCCAATTCGCTATAGCGTCGCTCCATCTCTGCTACCGCCCACTTCAGTGCACTAATACACTTCTCAGGCTCCACAATAACTGGGGTAAGCAGGTGTGGAATGTCGTTGTAGGGCGTCAGCTCCACGCGCTTTGGGTCAACCAAAATAAGCTTGAGATCAGCCGGACTGTTTCGATACAGCAGACTGGTGAGGATGGTATTGATCATCACCGACTTACCTGAGCCAGTTTGTCCAGCTACGAGTAGGTGCGGCATTTTAGCTAAATCGTTCACTACAGCCGTACCAGATATATCCTTACCAATAGCAAACCCGAGTGGCGCCGCCGACGCCTGCCATTCACGCGCCTGCAAAATACTACTCAGACGAACGGTGGCAGCCTTCACGTTTGGCACCTCAATACCAACCGCTCGCTTACCAGGAATCGGTGCTTCCATACGAATACTATGGGCTGCGAGGTCGAGGGCCAAATTATTCTCAAGGGCTGTAATTTTGGTGAGTTTTACCCCTGTTGGCGGCTTCAATGTGTACTGCGTAACACGAGGGCCAATATTGGCCCCTTCCATCTCAACATTGATATTAAAGTTGGCGAATGTGTCGTGGATGGTATTGGCGTTGCCATTTACATCACCCGCGTCTGCCTTGTCCTGCTTTTGGTTCAGTAGGCTGGTTGCTGGCAGTTGCCAGTCCGGATCGCTCGTCGTTGTCAGAGCTTCGTGACTTTCACTACTCGTCAGCTTTTGTGCGGTATTTTTCATACTCGTCATGCGTGGCTGATCTTTGGTTGGCTCGTTATGCTCTACTGGCACACCTTCGTTCAGCTTGAACCCACTGGACTTAGCTTTTAGCTCAGCCAAATCAGTCGCCTCATCATCGTCCGATTCATCGCCCTGCTCCTTTCGAAGTAGCGCGAACGGCCGTAGTAGTAGCTTAAGTGAGAGACCAAAGGCAAAAAATACTGCCAGTACAAAGAAAACAAAGAACAGTAAGCTAGCTGGAAACTTATCCAGCGCACTGAGTACAGCGTTGCCGATCAACTCACCAGTGGCACCACCGTGTCCACCAGCCCACTGGCCAAGCGTATCCTTACTGGCAAATGCAACGTTAAAAAAGCCAGCAGCAAATAGCAGCACACAGATCATGCTGGCAAATTTAGCCAGCGGCACACGCCGATCTTCACTTGTAAACTTATGAACGCCCCAGAATGCCAAGGCTACAGGAGTAAAAT
Source organism: uncultured Candidatus Saccharibacteria bacterium (assembly GCA_964647125.1). Taxonomy (GTDB): domain Bacteria; phylum Patescibacteriota; class Saccharimonadia; order Saccharimonadales; family UBA4665; genus UBA6224. The sequence continues at coordinate 260,039 of CAZYFP010000002.1, read as the reverse complement.
AGGCCGCCCAGCCCAGTACCGAGTAAGCTCCTTTGAATAAATTGATTGGCAGGGCACCACCCGTGCCAAAGCCGCCAATTAGCAAGAATAGGGCAAGTAGTATCAAAAATACGCCACCGGCTAGGGGCCAAAACGCTGAACGCTCTACCGCTGACTCATCGACCGCACTAGCGCGTGATCGGCTTTTGTTTGATTTTGCTCGTGATTTTGTTTGTTTTTTCTTTGCCATAATCTTTTGTAATTATACCGTCAATACCGCTAATGGTCTAGGGGTGACCAGGCTCCCACTGCCGGAGTGCTTCACGCTGAGCCATAGTCTGCTGTAACTCACGACCAATAATTGAAATGTCTTCGACGACTACTGGTTCACCAGCCTGGCGACTCGCTATCAACTCGGAACGCGTTTGTTGCAGGACCTCAGTTAGTCGCTCTGCTACGATCAACTTCCGTCGTTGCTCTGCCACAGGATCAATGTGAATCTCGCGGCCAGCCTCGTCAACAACTTCCGCCAAAATGTCACCGATCGCCTGGGGTTCCGTATGGGAGTTACGAAGTTTCATAGTCGTATTATAGCAAAAATTACATCATTTGTCAATGTGATGTAATTGGTTCTGGGTTTTGGCCGTAGGGGCAAAACAAGTCATGGCTGACACGACTAGCGAGTAAGTCACTGTGTCTGATTTTAGTGGACCAGTGACTTACTGCATGGATCAAAAAGATCAGTCAACGCGAGGATCTTGCGTTAGCAGACGCTCACGCATTTCCTGGAACCGCTTCTGCTGTTCAGCTGCAATTTCCTCAGGCGATTTTGTCTGAGCTGCTGCCTGTGGCTGCGAACCAGACCTGTCACCCTTGTTGCCGCCGTTACTGTTGCCGTTATTACCACCGCCAATAATATTAATGACTGGAATAACAATTGGGCTACGTTGCGTGTGTTCAAATAGGTAGTGTGTGACGTGATCTTTTAGCTCTGCTTTGAAGCGGTCAAGATCAACGCGCTTAAAACGCTGTTGCACCGCACGTTTTAGCTCTACGCGTAGGCCGTTCATGACCTCTTCGTTCTCGCGCATGTAGATGAAGCCACGACTAATGATGTCTGGGCTTGTCAGCAGGTTGCCTGTCTTTTTATCTACCGTCAGTACAATTGCGACCAGACCTTCTTCTGCAAGCAGTACACGGTCTTTAACCACCACGTTACTAACTACAGCACCGGTTTGATCAACCAGGATAGTGCCGTACGGTACATCTCCAGCTAGCTCCATTTTGTCTGGGGTAAAGGCAATCACCTGGCCATTAAGAGCATTCACAGTGTTGGCGCGCGGCACGCCCTGTTGCACGGCCAGGTCAATGTGACGCTGCTTGACGCGGTAGGCACCATAAATTGGTACAAAGAACTTCGGCTTAGTGTACTGGATCATTTCAGCATATTCGTCCTGTGAAGCGTGGCCAGATACGTGAAGTGGACCTACGTTGTCGAGCTCGTGGTTACGAGCCTCAAACACGTGCACACCTTTTTGTGTCAGACCGTCTACCATGACGCCAACGCGGGCATCGTTACCACTCTCTGGAATCGGCGTCGAACTAAGGATGACAGTATCTTGCTCTTTCATTTTGACGTGACGGTGCTCACCATTGGCCATACGCTGTAAGGCCGAGCTTGGCTCACCCTGACTTCCCGTACAGACCACGACCAGCTCATCATCTTTCATGGTGGCAGCAGCGGCAATTGGCACAAACGTCCCCTTTGGCACTTTCATAAAGCCGTGGCGCACGGCCATTTCGAGCGTACTCACCATACTGCGACCATCCATCGCAATCTTACGATTGTGATGGATAGCGGCATTGATGATCATCTGTACACGGTTCATGTTGGTACTAAACAGCCCCACAAAAATACGCCCAGGAGCTTGGCCGATAATATCGATAAAGCTCTGCTCGATTGTGCTTTCACTCGGCGTTCGACCAAGTCGCTCAACCGTTGTTGATTCGCTAAGTAGCGCCAAGACACCCTCGTTACCCAACTCTTTTAGGCGCTCAATATCGCTACGCTCGTGATCAAGTGGGTTTTGATCGAAGCGGAAGTCACCAGTGTTGATAATACGGCCAACTGGGGTATCAATCACCACACAGGTACTACCTGGGATGGAGTGCGTGATACGCACCAGCTCTACAAAGAACTCACCTACCTTCAGGCGTTCGTGAGTATTTTCGTTCATAGTAACCGTGCGCAGCTCAAAACCGTCAGGCATTGGCAAACCAAAGTTTTCAAAAATCTCTTCTACGCGGCCAATGGTAAATTTACTACCGTAAATTGGCGCCGGGAACCTAGGCACGATGTGCGGTAAACCGCCAATGTGGTCCAGGTGACCGTGCGTGATGACATAGGCACGCAGTTTGTGCTTGATACTTTCTAAATAGGTCATGTCGGCAATGCCGTAGTTGATGCCTGGTAAGTCAACACCAAGGTCGTTACCACAATCGATAATGACTGCATCATTTTGGTACTCAACCAGCATGGTGTTCTTAGAACCACCACCGTCCATACCACCCAGACCGATAATTTTAAGACGAGGCGTGTCATCGATGACATTCGCTCGTTTTTGGCTCATTGGTTGGGCCGGGGTAAATTGGTTGGCAATGCGCTGCGCGTCCATTTGACTCCGTTTTTGAGCGCGTACAGCGGCACCACGGCTGACACCAGGACGACCAGAACCATTACCTTGCCCCTGTTGATTATTTGGCCGATTCTGGCCACCACCTTGTCGGCTTTGGTTACGCCGTGGTGGTTGTTTTTGATTATTAGTTTCGTTTGGATTCATAATTTCTCCTTTTCTATGAGAGTTAATCCGTTAGTGTTATGTTCTGTAAAATGGTTGGGATCCGAGCAAAATCGTCTAGCAACGTCTGGCGCAAGCTTCCGTTGTATAGCGCTGCTGCTGGGTGAAACAGTGGCAGGATAACAATCTCCAGTGGATTCCCCTGTTTCATCTGAATCTGTATGCGCTTAGGCTCCCCATGAACCTGGCTAATTTGCAGATCCGGCAAGAAGCAATTCATGCTGTGACGACCAAGGGTCGCTACAATTTTAGGCTGAATCACCTCTAGCTGGGCCTGTAAATACGGCAGAAAGGCCTTTTTCTCTTCCGGTAGTGGATCGCGGTTGTTTGGTGGCCGATACTTTACGATATTTGTGATGTAAATGTTCTCACGCTTCATGCCGATTGTCTCAAGCATCTCGTTCAAAAATTTGCCTGCAGCGCCAACGAATGGCCTGCCCTGCACATCTTCGTTTTTACCGGGCGCTTCGCCGATAAACACGATATCTGCCTCCGGGTCGCCATCGCCGAACACTAACTGAGTGGCAGTGGCAGCCAGCTCAGGACAAATGCCGTCATCTACGATTGCCTTGGCGATGTCGTCAAGCTTTGTCTGACTGGCTGTCACGTTCGACAAACTTTCGCACTAACTGAACTAGGTTGTAAATACTATCTCCGGCGAACAATATCGCCAGACCCCACTGCCACAAGCTACCGCTATCGATAGCTATTGAGGCGAACACATAGGCAATTGCTCCGGCCAAGATTGCCCAAACAAGTCGACCAATCTTGGTGTGTTTCCATCTGAGAAATGCATTGTGCTCACCCTGTTTGCTACCCATCGTGGTACCCCCTAGTTCTTTTGTTCGCGTGCGGCAGCTTTCATACTCAACTGCAAGCGACCACGATCGTCAATGGCGATCAGTTTGACGGTCACTTTATCGCCCTCTTTGACGACATCACTTGGCTTTTCGACTCGCTCTTCACTCATCTCACTGACATGCACCAGGCCGTCTTTGCCCGGCATGATCTGCACAAACGCACCAAAGTCCATCACGCTTACCACTGGCTTGTCGACATAAATGGCGCCAACTTCCGGCTCAGCCACAATGTCGCTAATCCACTGCTTGGCAGCAGCGATACTGGCGCCATCTGGGCTGGCGATCATGATAGTACCGTCGTCCTTGATATCAATCTCGGTACCAGTTTCGGCAGTGATCTTTTGGATAGTCTCACCGCCCTTGCCGATAATCTCACGAATCTTGTCAGGATTGATAACGATACTTTCAACCCGTGGTGCATACGGGCTCATTTCTTTGCGCGGCTCAGCGATAGTGGTCAACATATGAGCCAAGATTTCTGCCCGCCCCTCTTTACCTTGCATCAGTGCCGCTTTGAGCACATCAACCGGCAAACCATGGACTTTCATGTCCATCTGTAGTGCCGTGATACCGGCAGCGGTACCTGTTACCTTAAAGTCCATATCACCTGCAAAGTCTTCGGCATCCGCAATATCACTAAGCACGTAGGTTTTGTCACCATCAACCATCAGACCCATGGCAATACCAGATACTGGCGCCTTGAGTGGCACACCGGCGTCCATAAGTGCCAAGCAGCTACTACAGGTAGCAGCCATACTGGTTGAACCGTTCTGACTCATAATTTCGGTGACCGAGCGAATGGTGTACGGAAACTCGGCAATATCTGGAAGTACTGGCGCCAATGCGCGTTCAGCTAGGTAGCCATGGCCAATTTCTCGACGGCCAGGGCTGCCCAGACGACGAACTTCACCAACCGTCCAACCCGGAGCATTATAGTGGTGCATGTACAGGCGCTCACCATCTGTTGTCTCCATGGTGTCTAGCATCTGAGCGTAGCTAGTAGATGCCAAGGTAACTATGTTCATAGCCTGGGTTACACCACGAGTGAATAAGCTAGAACCGTGAGCTCGTGGCAAAAAGCCGATTTCACTACTCAGCTGGCGAATCTCTGTCAGTTTTCGACCGTCTGGGCGAAGGTTTGCCTCAATAATTCCCTGACGCACATCCTTGTGTAATGCCATTTGGAAGGCTTCGTCATATTCAGACTTCTGCGTTTGGTATTCTTCCTCACCAATTTTGGCAGCAAAATCATCGTGCATAGCTGTCTTGAGTGTTGCTACCAGATCATTGCGCTCTGGGTATGGCATACGGAGGTTTTCACCGAGCTTACCTGCAAGCCATGCATCAACTGCCGCTTGAATTTCTTCATCTGGTTTCAGTAGTACGTATTCACGCGCGGTCACACCAACTTTAGCAACCAGCTCTTCTTGCAACTTGATAGCTGGCTTAATGGCCTCTTTAGCAAATTCTAGCGCGCCAACTACTTCTTCTTCGGTCGCTTCGCGGGCACCAGCCTCTACCATCATGATGGCATCTGTTTTACCAGCAACTACCAGGTCGAGCTTACCAGCGGCTAGCTCTTCGGCACTCAAGAAAGCTTGGTACTCACCTTGCTTGTTAATGCCAACACGTACACCGGCCACTGGACCATCAAATGGCGCACCAGTCAGCATAAATGCGGTACTCATAGCGATCATGGCGATCATGTCTGGGCGAAAGCCCGGATCCAGGCTCAGCACACTGGCAATACCCTGAGCCTCGTAGCGATAGCCCTTCGGCCACAATGGGCGAATTGGGCGATCAATCAGACGACCAATCAGAATAGCTTCGTCACTTGGGCGACCCTCGCGCTTAATAAAGCGGCTGCCGCTAATCTTACCGGCGGCATAAAACTTCTCTTCGTAGTCGATACTCAGCGGGAAGTAATCCATACTAACTGGAGTCTTGCCTACCATGGCCGTACCAAGTACGACGGTGTCACCGTAACGCACAAGAACACTAGCATCGCTACGGAAGCCAACTCGGTTAATTTCTAGGCTGAGCGTGCGGCCGCAAAATTCCGTTTCTACTTTTACAATGTCTTTCCCGAATGGGTTGATCGTCTGGTTACTGTTTGTCTGGCTCAAAATAGCCGTCCTTTCTGTCAGGGCACTTGCGTTAGCAGGGTGCAAATATAACGCCTCACTTGTGCTGTCGCTGAGGGATATATCTGGTCTCTACCAACGCTACAATGCTCTTTTTGCTTTAATGTGCACAAGCTTGTGGTCTGGAGTAGTTCCAGGCCACTGGTTTATGCGCGAATCTAGCGGCGGATGCCAAGCTTTTTGATCAGTGCCAAGTAACCGTCGCTATCACGATCGGCGATGTACTTTAGCAAACGTCGGCGCTTGCCAACCAGCTGGAGTAGCCCACGACGAGCTGCAAAATCCTTTTTGTGGATCTTGAGGTGCTCGGTTAATTCTTTGATTCGTTCGCTGGCTACAGCAACCTGGGCTGCGGCTCCACCGGTATCAGTTTTGTGGGCTTGTACACCCGTTATTGCTGCTTGCTTCTTCTCTGTTGAGATCATTCAATTCCTTTTCACTAGTTAGAGGTTTCTGATGGCGTTAGCTGTCATTGTAACAGATGAGCGCCTGGAACGCAACAGACTACAATGTGCGCATGGATTCCAGCAACGTCTCATCTTGCGGGGATGTTGCCTCGGTAATGGCAAAAATACCAACGCTAGTTCTACGAAGATCACTCATATAGGCACCGGTGCCCAGAAGTTTTCCTAGATCTTCAACCAGACTTCGAATATACGTACCGCTACTCACCTTGCTCGTAAATGTCACATATGGATAGTCATAACTGGTCAGCTCGTTAGAGTAAACAGTCACCGGGCGAGCTTCCAGTTCGACTGCTTTGCCTTCACGAGCAAGCTTGTATGCACGCTGGCCATTTACTTTCATAGCACTAAACGCTGGTGGAGTCTGCATAATTTGCCCCTGTAGACTCTCTAGAGTCTCTAGGACGGCAGTTTTGGCGGGAACCGTGTCCGATACCACTGTTTTGTCACCTTCATCATCAGCAGTCGTACTGGTTTCACCCAGTTTCATCGTCACTTCATAGGTTTTATCGACCTTACTTAGTTCACCGGCTCGACGGGTGTATTCTTTGCCAATCAGCAGCACTAGCAAGCCAGTAGCGAGCGGGTCAAGCGTGCCAGTGTGGCCAACTTTACAATTTTTGGGTTTCTTCCCTTCCACTTCGGCCACCATTTTGCGCACGTAATTAACCACGTCAAAACTAGTCCATGTCTTGGGTTTATCTATGAGTAGTAGGCCTTGCACAGATTAGATTGTACAGGATTGCTACTGCGGGCCAGGCCAGGTTGGCGGCAACATTGGTGGTGGTACCGGAGGTGGAGCGCTTCCAGCTGGCGCATCAGTAGGCGGCTGGCTCTGTGGCGGTTTCATGTGCAGGCCAGTGCTCGGCGGCAACGGCATATCCATGGGTTGATCAGCTGGAGAGTGTGAGGCTGGCGGCAAATCTGGTCCTGCTGGTGTAAGTGGTTGCGCTGGGCTAGCCGCAGCCGGGTGCTGTGGCTGTGGTGGCGCTGAATGAGGCGATGGATGCAGCTCTCCACCCATCGGCTGGGCATTAAGGGCTGCCACGGGAGGCAATGTTTCATCTGGCTGCTCACTAAGTGCACGCATCACTTCGTCTCGGGCTGCATCAATGTCTATCTCAGGCACAAGACTCGGCGTTGATTCGGGCTGCTGCGGAGTTGCTACCGGAGCGCTAGGCTCTGGTGCAAATGGTGACGCTGCTGGAGTTGCACCAAACGTTGGCGGTTCGGGCAGTGGCTGAGGTGGCGTTGGCGCTTCAACCTTGCCTAGACTTGGCAAGGTAGCCGGGCTGGCAGATGATTCGGGATGTAATTTTGGCAAATCGCCAAATGTCGGCTCGGACGGCGGAGCTGTTGGCTGCGCCGGAGCCTCAAGCGACGGCAATGAAGACAAATCTGGTGTTTCAGTCGGTTTTAGTTTGGTGCGCGACAACAGCCCCTCGCTATTCTTCTCACCATCTAGCTCAGGTGATGGCTGATAGGGACTAGTATCTTCCTTACGAGAGTTAGCCGTTAACGGACTCGTAAACTGCGGGGCCTGGGTCATGACACCACGACGGCCTGCGCCATCATTGGCGGGCTCGGTAGGCTGCGGCGTTACATCTGCCTGTAGCGCAGGAGGTGTTTGTTCGGCGGGCATACCATCGGTACGCTCTGGCTCATGCTCGTGTGTTTCAAACTTTTCGGCATCAAACGCGATGTCATTGTCATCATCTGTTTTCGCTGTTTCGTGGTCAATTTCGAGCGTGCCATCTTTTGATTCAGGCTTGTCTTTTGCTTTGTCGGCCTGGTCCGTTTGCTGATCATGCTCATCGTCAGCTGGTCGGTCGCGCAATTCAAGTGCGTGGTCAAGTTGACTCGTAACCAACTGCTGGTTCGCGCCAGCAGCCATCAGGTCAGCACTAACACTCATAGTGGCCGCAGAGGTGTTTTCGTTACGGAAACGGTCGGTTGAGGCCACGATACCCGTCAGTAACGCCGTGGCAATTTGCTCATCCATAACTTTTTTATCAAGCTGCTTGAGTAGCATTGCGGCCAGCTCGGACAAACTACTGGCGTTGGTGTCTATCCAATTGATACTACCCAGCTCGCTACCGGTCTGGTTGTGAATGCCAAGTACCGTTGCATCATGCAAAATCCGGCCATGTGCCGTAATAGCCTGATCAAGCTGCTGCTGCTCACGAACGCCCAATGCCAGGACCGCATCGACGTTAAAATCGCCTTGGCTAAAATTAAGATCATCTGAAGTGATTGAGGTGCGATACGGCGTAATAAAGATCTTGACGACCTTGTCCTCAACCTTGTAGCGCAGCTTATCTGCCTTGGTTTTATCGAGTGCAATGATAAAGTCACGCAAACTGTCGGTGTTTTTCTCAATCGTATCTTCTGGCTTTAAGAAGTCGATGGTTTCGGGTATTTCACCACTAAAGACGGCCGTGGCGTGCTTGTCGAGCTTGTTAAGCGCAATTGTCAACGCAACACAGGCCGCTAGCTGGTCTACCGACGGATTACTGCTCACGGTCACTAAGATGTTAGTGGAAGACTGGAGCGTATCGATGAGCTGTTGTTTTTGATCATCCATAGTTTTTGTGTTTAATCTCTAGGGTCAGCGTAGCATAAACGGTAACGCTTGTCGAGTAAGTCAGTACCCTACTTTACAAACTTCGGTCAAACCAGTATAGTTATCTGTCGATTGCATACAAACTTTAACGTAAGTAAGGATCATACAAACCATGCCAATCATCAAATCAGCCAAAAAGCGCGTCAAGGTAGCCAACAAGGCTGCTGTACGTAACAGCAAGACAAAGCGCTCACTCAAGACCGCATTAAAGGCGTTTGCCAAGAAGCCAGCTGCCGCTGCTGCTAGCAGTGCTCAGAGCGAGCTCGACAAAGCCGTCAAAAAAGGCATCATGCACAAGAACAAGGCCGCTCGTCTTAAGAAGCAGCTCGCTGCCAAGAGTAAAGCTGCCGGCGTAAAGCCAGCTGCCGCTAAGAAAACAACTGCTAAGCCAGCTGTTAAAAAGGCCGCTCCAGCCAAGAAGGCTCCTGCAAAGAAGCCAGCCGCGAAAAAAGCTGCTCCTAAAAAGTAGTCAGTACACCAGGCACTCAAAACGCCCCCTCAAGGGGCGTTTTTATATCCGTAAAATAAAGTTCTGAAGTGCCTCGTCCAGGTCAATTGCTTCGCGCTTACTACGACGATCGATAGTTGTCAGTGCATCGATTAGTTCTCGTATCTTTGATAAATTCGTTTGATGCGCCAAGCGCTGGCTCTTGCTTATGGTGTATGGACTTTGTTTTGCTTCACGCGCAATCACATCTGCCGAACGACCCTCACTTGCGCATACCAAGGCCAAGACGTGCAGCTGCCACGCAAACATCGCGATAATTTGCATCGGGTCAATCTTCTGCTGTCGTTGTTCATCATACAAGGACAGCGCTCGTTTTTTATTACCGGAAAATGCCGTCTCGATCAGGTCAAATACACTGCTCTGCGGCGCTTTTTCAGCTAAGAGCTCAATGCTTTCCCTGCTAATTGTTTGGCTGTATAGACCAAGCTTATCCACTTCAGTCGACAATAACTGTTGATTGGGCCCAACCCGATCAATAAGATATCGCGCGTCACTGGAAGACAATCGAGCGCCATTGGTTTTAGCCCGCTCGGTGAGCCATGTGACCAGTCGTGATTCATCAAGCTGGTTGTATTCCCGAAAGTCGGTCTGCTTTTTGAGCAGCTTATACAGACTACTGCGCTTATCAAATTTTGGCTCCACTAGCACGAGGTCGGTTGTGTCTGGTAGATCAGCGATAAGCCGTTCAGCTGCTTCAGCGAATTGCGAATTAGCACTCGGCTTCGCTAGCAGCACCATTTTTTTATTCGCTAAGAACGGTAAGCTGGTTAGTGCCTCTTGAATGCGCACAAAATCGTGATCTTCACCATCAAGTCTCTCGAGTGCCAGGTCACCATTTTCGGCCATAAATGCACCAACTACTCTCCGCAGTTCGCTACTACGCACAAAATCATTTGTTCCGGTAATTGTTACCACGCTCATCGTCATCCTATTGTAGCAGCACCATCACTGTTATAATGAGTAATCGTATATGCAGCCTGGGATAATCATCGTTTCCAATCGCCTGCCCATAAGCGTCAAAAAAGTCGACGGACGGCTCGAGTATTACCCAAGTGTTGGCGGCCTGGCGACTGGACTTTCCAGCTACGCGACCGACAAAAAGAACAAATGGATTGGCTGGCCCGGCATAGCCAGTGACGATCTAAGCGAGCAAGACCGTATCGCTATTTCCGAAGAACTACAAACCCACAACTGCTACCCCGTGTTTCTCAGCCAAAAGCAGCTGGATGACTACTACAATGGCTTTAGCAATGGCGTGTTGTGGCCGGCTTTTCACGATTTGCCGATGCCGGAAAGCGTGGCCGAAAAGCAGTGGGAATCATACAAGCGAGTCAACACGTTAGTTGCCGAAACTGTTTTGGCCCACAGTGCCCAAGGCAGTACCATTTGGGTGCATGATTATCAATTGCTGTTAGTGCCGAGCATCCTTCGTCAGCGGCGCCGTAATGATACCGTCGGCTTCTTCCTCCACATCCCCTTTCCAAAGGTTGAAACATTCATGAACATACCGTACGCCCAACGTCTGCTAACAGGGCTAATCGGTGCAGATCTTGTTGGATTCCATACTACTTCGTACGTCGAAAACTTTCTCGATTGCTGCCGGACAGCCGGTATAGGCATCGCGCGCCCAGAAAAGCTGATACTACCCGACCGAGTCATACGAGTCACCGACTTCCCAATGGGTATAGACTACGGCAAGTTTTCACGGGCCACCAAACAGTGGGCAGTCCGAGTTGAGCTGGTTAAGCTACGGCACAAGTACCGTGGCAAACGGGTCATTCTAACCGTCGACCGTCTCGACCCAACCAAAGGCCTCGTTGAACGATTACAGGCATATCGTACGTTACTGCGACAAAATCCAGCACTTCGAGGCAAAGTCGTCATGGCCATGTTAGCGGTACCCTCCCGTACCGAAATAGTGGAGTACCAGGCGCTGCGAAACAAACTAGAAAAGCTCGTCAAAGCGGTCAACAAAGAGTTTGGCACCCTCGGCTGGCAACCGGTCGATTACATGTACAAATCCGTACCTTTTTATCAGTTGACCGCCTTGTATCGCCGGGCAGACGTTGCCTTCATTGCACCGATTCGTGATGGTATGAATCTAGTTGCCAAAGAATATCTAGCCACACAGCGTACTAAGCGCGGCATTCTAATACTGAGCGAAACAGCCGGTGCGGCCGAAGAGCTGAAGGATGCAATCATCGTCAACCCAAAACAAGCGGCTTCATTAGTTGGTGGCCTCAAAAAAGCCCTGACAGCTCCACCAAAAGAATTACGCCGTCAAGCACGAAGCATGCAGCAACATATCGCCAATTCCACCGTGTACGACTGGGCCGGGGGGTTTATTAAATCACTGGACGAATCAAGCCCACAGGCGCGTCTCAATCCTTTCGCCTGGCAAGTCACCGCTACGAGGCAGCGGGAAATTATCAATGAATATCAGACCGCTCAGGAGCGACTAGTGCTACTTGACTACGACGGCGTACTGGTGCCGTTCCGTGGTAAACCTGGTGATGCCGCGCCAAGCAAATCGCTTAGTATGCTGCTAAAAAAGTGTAGCGAGCAGCCAAACACACACCTTGTTATCGTCAGTGGCCGGCCAAAACGTGATCTACAAGAGTGGTTTGGACAGCAAGCAAACATCACACTTATTGCCGAACACGGCGCTTTTATGCGAAGACGTCAGACGACCCGCTGGCAGTTTATTGCCGAGCATCACGACCTCAGCTGGAAACGTGAGGCGACTGCGTTACTCGAAGCATACGACGCTAAAACACCCGGGGCTCATATTGAACGCAAAGAGGCTTCCCTAGTCTGGCACTATCGGCGCGGCAACCAGTACTACGCACACAAACACCTGGTGGCTCTTAAAAGGCTTCTGTGGCGAATGGCCAAAAAATATCCAATAGTAGTCGAGCAAGGCAATATGATCTTAGAAGTACGCCTGGCCAATGTTCACAAAGGTACAGCCGCACTCAAGCTACTGACTCCCAAGCATGATTTTGTCCTCGCAATTGGTGATGATGCAACTGACGAAGACATGTTCGAACACTTGCCTGCCTGGGCTCACACCATCAAAGTAGGCCGCGGCCGCACCAAGGCTCGTTTCCGAATGAAAAACGTTGAGGCCGTCCACGAGCTACTCAGTCAGTTACTGCGCTAGCGGCTGGCATACTGGACAAGTGTGCGTACCGCGTCCGGCAACTTTTGACTTCTCGATAGTCGTGCCACACCTTGGACACGGCTGACCCTCACGCCGAAACACGTTGGCAAAATTCATGTAGCTACCACGTTTACCTTCGACATTCACGTAGGTGTGATTCGACGAACCACCCTTGGCAATACTCAGTGTCAGCACATCAATCAATGCTTTGTGCAGTAGCTGCATTTCTGCACCTGATACATTCTTCACAAGTGTTGCTGGGTGTATTTTGGCGCCCCAAAGACTTTCGTCAGCGTAAATATTACCAACCCCGGCCAGTACCGACTGGTCGAGTAGCGCAGCTTTGATACTGGTATTTTTGCGGCGCTGTAGCCGCTCAGACATCACCTGCCAGGTAAAGGCCGCCTCGAGCGGCTCTGGGCCCACGCGTTGCATAAAATCTATGTTCGGCACCTCAACTGTTGGCAGTAGTCTAACCCAACCAAACTTTCGTTGATCATTAAAGTACAGCTTGCTACCATCAGCAAAATCGAGCGTTACTCGGGTCGACTTATCCGGCAGTTTGCCAATCAGTGAGTCGCTAGGGTGCCCTGCACCAAACCGCTCTGCGTCATCATCAAACACCAACTGGCCGGTCATTTTTAGGTGGATAACGAGGCTGTAGTTGCTCGAAAGCTCAATAAGCAACACTTTTGCTCGACGACGCACCACAACTACTGCAGCACCAACCAAAAAGCTAGCCACGTCGGCTGGCGCATTTGGAAATGATTTTGCAGTATCTGAAATCGCGCTGGCAATTATTCGGCCTGGTAATAAGCGCTGCAAGCCGATGCGAACAGTCTCAACCTCTGGGAGTTCGGGCATACACCCATTTTAACAGGAGAATTAGCCGATTCGAGCTCGACTAGCGCGAATCAATTGCCCGCCAGTCCATCGGTTTTGCTCAGCTGTGACCGCTCGAGTAATACGACGCGCGCCTTCTATGCTCTGCAAACTGGCAAGCGCCTGCTCTGCCGACAGCTGCTCTGGCCCTTCACTACCCAGCTGCATAAGTCGCAACGAGCGAGCCATATACTTCACAGTTGCCCTTGGTAAGCGGTTGGTTTCGGGTGCGGCTAGTTCGTACGCTTTTTCATCAGCAAACGCTGTCTCAGTCTGACCGAGTACCTTGCTGTCTTGCACATCTTGCATAATCGCTGCCTCATCATCAGCTAGAGCTGTCATCAGAGTCTCGCCAGATGGTAGTTCTGCTCTAATCTCGCTGCGCAGTAGCATGCGAGTCACCTCAAGTGACTGCCCATGAAGAGGATCACTGGCGTCACCGTAGCTTTCCACCGCTCGTTGAGCAGTAATGGCATTTTCGGCACCAATACCTTCGAGCGATACTGATCTAAATGAAGCTGGTACTGATTGTTGTGATAGGCTCATATTTATTTTCGCGTGCGCTAATAACTATCCTTTGATAATACACCGATTACATTGTCTTGCAACTAAAATTGTCGGTCATTTTTTGACACCACTTTGTCGATAACAAGTCTTGTACAATGAGGTCATGGATAGCCTATCTGACTTACTCTCACAACGAAGCCCTGAGACACCACCCGAAGTGACTGCGATCAAGCAGTATGTGTACGACACGCACAACAGTACTGTTGGTGTGCAAGTAAAGGATCGGGAAATCATTATTCTAGTCAGCAGTGCAGCGCTAGCCTCGAGGTTACGCTATGATATGCCAGCCATAAAAACAGCCGCCGCCACCGACAAGCGAATTGTGCTGCGCATCAATAACTAAAACTAGTTAAAATCAACGTCGCTGGTGAGGGCGTAGTAGTCAGGTACCTGCTTTATGAATAATTCCTGTACAGCGTCGACATCGCCCTTGAACGTCTTTTGACCACAGCTAGTTGACCAGTAATACTGGGTTGTTTTGCCATCTGGGTTAATAATTTCGTACACAGTGTGTGAACCAAGCGCACAGTATCCGTGGTCATCGCGAAGCGCTGTATCATCGTTGCCTTTGGTATACCCGCCAGTTAGATCAAGTCCTCGCAAAAAGTCACGGTAGGCATCTGAACTCATTTCGTAGGTTTTGGCACGAACCACATCACGATCGTACCCCTTGTAGAGTACGAAATTAGTTGCATCTCGGCCGACGGTTATCTCAACTATCCGATGCTCTTTGGCTGCTTGAATTGAGTTAGTAATGCTGAGTCTTACAATAGTGTCAGTGTCGGCATAACTCGCAAGCTGTGGTGCGGTTATCTTAGGCTCGCCACCGCCACCAGTCAAGAGGCGAATAATCACAAAAATGATTACCGCTATAGTTATCAGAAGTCCAATTAGATATCGCATATGTCTCGTCTTTCAGAGGTACAATATCACATTACAGCAATGTTTGCAATGCTACATTCAGCCGATTACTTCGGTCAGTTCTCGTCGAAACTGTGCGAAAGAATGGAACTCAATCGTTTGCATGCCAACTTGTCGTGCGCCTTCACAGTAATCCGGTCGGTCATCGGTGAATAAGCATTCTTCTGGTGCCAGATCGAGACGTTCTGCAGCAATTTCGTAGGCCTGAGCGTCTGGTTTGGCATACCCAATCGCGCTCGAGATCACTATTTCGTCGAAATAGTCGACCAGCTCGTTACCCGGAAAGCGCCGTTCTATACCCTGCACAGTTATGTTACTGAGCATGGCCGTCTTATAGTTAGCACGAAGTGTTTTAATGTAGTCAAAAAGCGGCTGGTTGCGGACCTCACCCTCTCGAATACGTGTTCGGTAAGCCTCCACGCTGATACCGAGCAGCTCAGCCACGCGCTGGGTAGACACCTCTGGGCTAATAATACCGCGATTTGCAGTGTGTATAAGTGAGCGAATCTCCCGCGCAACAGCGGGTTGTTCCAGCTCTATCGAGCCCACAAGTTCGCTGAGCGCATCCGTTAATAGCACGCCGAAACAATCAAATATAATGGCTTTTGGCTTCTGCTTCATAGCAACACTATACGTGATTACTGTTGCAGTTGCGTTACAATAAGAGACAATGAAACTTCGCTACGAAACCGGAATTGCTGCCATGACACAATTTGTTGTCATGGTACTTCTGAACTTTGTTGGTGCAATCGTGAGCTCGATTGGCAGTTGCCAGGATGCCAGTAGCACCTACGACTGTATCAGTGGCTCGGGTATTAACTTGGTGTACGTTATATTGCTAGCCGGCTGGTTTGGCTTTGTCTGGATACTGGCCTATGCCGCCCAAGAACGGCGAGATCATCGCCTGGGCACTCTCTTGATTGGAGCCGAGTTAATGATCTTGGTTGTAAGTTTATTTAATGCAAAACACTACCCAAATATATTAGGGCTAATTACGAGCCTGGTTGATGCTGCTTTCGCCCTCTGGGTTATTTGGTTAGCCATACAACTGAGCCGGGCTAAAGGTGGGCGTATACTGACCAGCCCGGCTCGACAGCGCCGCCGTCCAACAGTCAAAACAAAGCACTAAGACAAGTCGTAGCTAATCCCTGTGGCCTGGTTTAGGAGGCGTACCGCTTGGAAGATCATCCTCTACTGACTCTCTCTGTTCTGGAATAACGATACCAGCTGTCACGATATGACCCAGCCCGCGGCTTGCAACCGCTTCTGATGATACCGGAATGGCGTGTCCGTCTTCGATCACTAGTAACGTCAAACTGGGTCGATATCCATTGCTGTCCTTGGCTTCGGCTGTATACAGACCTGACGCGTTCAGCGCCTCTTGGCTAGTTGGCATACGGCCTCCTTTTGTATGATTTTATTTCTGTAATTCTAAAATTCGGTGCTACTGAAGCCTGTACTCTACGCTGCCGTCGGCATTATGCCGCTGTGCTACGGGGGATTGTCGGCGCAACATTAGATAGCCAGCATGCACGCCTACGGCCTGCTGTCGGTATCGGCGACGTAGACCACGCTCACCCAGCGTAAATTCAGTAAAAACTATCGGTTCAGGTACAGGTGCATTTGGGGCTTCTTCGACTGGATCGTCGAACATATCGGTGGTCCGAAGCTGCCCGTCAATGGTGTACAGATTAGCGTATAACTCCGCGGTTTCTATACCCCGTTCTTCGTCAGCGTCACCATCTGGCGTCAAAACTTCTGCTGTACTACCTGCCATCTTACCCCCCGATTCCTTGAGCTATATATCGTGCCTATTTGCTAGGCAATTGTGCCACGTCAAATAAAATTTGGCTGTAAGAAACGCCACAATCAGACACTAGTAACTACAATTCACCCCAGTTGTGGCCGATAGTTGTATCTACTGTTAGCTTCACTGGCAGATCGTAAATGTTTTCCATGGTGTCTTTGAGTAATTTTGCTACTCGTTCGGCTACTGGTTCTGGGCACTCGACCAAAATTGAGTCGTGAATTTGGAGCAGTTGGTTGCAGTTATTGTGCTGCTGGGCGAGTAGCTCATCCACCTTCACCATGGCAAGCTTCATAATATCCGCCTCGGTGCCTTGGATAGGCATGTTAATAGCAGCTCGTTCGGCGCCTTGGCGCACCATAAAGTTAGATGAGTGGATATCGGGCATCGGGCGGCGACGGCCAAATATTGTCTCGACGTAGCCTTCTTTGCGTGCAAAGTCTTTGATGCGATCAATGTAGTCAAACAATGGCTTTCGTAACTCTTTATAGCGATCTATGAAGTGCCCCGCTTGCTCGTAGCTCATGCTGGCTGCAACAGCGAGACCGTGTGGGCTCATGCCGTATAAAATACCAAAGTTGATAACCTTAGCAGCCCGGCGCATTTGCTTGGTAACGTCTTCGGGCTCGCGACCGTACACTTGAGCTGCGGTAGCCGTGTGTACGTCAGTGTCCCGATTAAACATACCGATCAGCTCTGTGTCGTCGGCCATGACTGCCGCTAGCCGTAGCTCAAACTGACTGTAGTCAGCGCTCACCAGTTTATTGCCTGGCCCAGCTACAAAAGCGGTACGAATGTGGCGGCCCAACTCCGTGCGGACGGGGATGTTTTGTAGGTTCGGATCATTGCTGCTTAATCGGCCAGTCTGAGCAGTGGTGAGATTAAACGTCGTATGCACGCGTGACTTTGCGTCAACCATGGCTGGCAGCGTGTCGACGTAGGTATTTTTGAGCTTGGTCACTTCGCGCCACGCCGTTATGAGGTTGACGATTGGATGAACATCACGGATTTTATCGAGTTCGCTGGCAGCCGTGCTGTAGCCGGTCTTACCCTTCTTGATACCCTGCTTTGGTAGCTGCAATTTTTCAAATAAGATGTCGGCCATCTGCGCGGGGCTAGCAATATTAAACTCTTGATCCGCTTGGCCATAAATTTGCTGCTCGAGATCGCTGACGCTATCCTCAATTTGCTCTGAGAATTTAGCCATGTAGTCTATGTCCAACTGGATACCTTCGTATTCCATCCGGGCGAGCACTGGTATAACTGGCCATTCTATATCTCGGACGAGTTCTGGAAACTTTGGAGTATCTGCAATTGCCTTGGCTTGCTGTTCGTGTAGCGCCTTGATAATCGCGATGATCTCTGGTGCGCGCGCCACAATGTCTTCTGGGCTCAGGTCTTCCAAAGACGACCCTTCATATCCGAGATCAGCCGATGCAAGATCGCTCAGCGTCTGCTCGCGGCGCAGTGCGTTCAGTACAAACGAGCCTATCAGCGTATCGTGACCAACTGGTGGCAGTGTCTTGCAACCGAGTGCCAGTAGCACCTGCAAGGTGTTTTTGAGGTCATGGCCAATGAGTGGCGGTGCAAAGGTAAGTAGTGCGGCAACAGCTGCCGTATCAAGTTTGGTCAAATCCAAAATATATACGGTAGCTCCGTCACTACTGAGCACCAATGTCTGTGGCCGATCCCCGTGCTTACCAGCAGCATGACTATAGATGTACCAAGCACTACCCTCCAGCTTCAGCGCTTCCAATTTGGCTTTCGTGTCGATAAGCTCGGATGTGCCTGGCTTAAGACTAGTAACCCCGTTATCGGCATTATGGCTATCAATGGCCACCTGCATGACATCCGGCAACTGGCGAGCTAGGCTGCGAAATTCAAGTTTTTGCAGCAATGCCAACACCTTTTCTGGCTGTATTTTGCTACCATCGACTTCTTTCAAATCAAGCTTGAGCGGGGCATCAGTCCAAATGGCGGCGAGCTGCTTGCTGAGATAGGCCGATTCTTTGCCGGCAATTAGTTTTTTGGCCAAAGAATCTTTCACTAGTGCGACATTTTCATAGATGCCATCGAGTGTCTTGTAGTCTTGTAGCAATTGCACCGCACCCTTTTCGCCAATGCCCGGGACACCTGGGATGTTATCACTGCTATCACCTTTGAGTGACTTAAGGTCTAAAAATTGATCCACGGTTATACCGTACTTAGCAGCAAAACTCTCGGGTGAGTACAATTCTATGTTACTGAGGCCTTTTTTGAGCGCATAGACTTTCACATGATCGTTGACTAGCTGCAACATGTCCATATCAGAGGTAACTAGCAGCGTATCTATGCCTGCGGCTGTTGCCTGCTCGGCAAACGCGCCCATAATATCGTCGGCTTCGTAGTCATCTAGCTCGTACAAGGGCCAACCAAAGGCATCGAGTAATTCATGCAGTACCGGAATTTGTTCATAAAAGTCTGCAGGTGGCGGCTTGCGACCTGCCTTATAAGCTGGATATAGCTCGAGGCGACGGCGAATATTTGTTTTGGGCTTATCCCAGGCTACAGCCACATAGTCTGGCTTAAGCTTGCGTATTACCTCAAGCGCCATGGTGGCAAAACCAAACACGCCACCAGTGGGCGTACCATCTTTGGTGCTCAAATTGGGCATGGCATAGTAGCCACGATAAAACACCGACTTACCATCGATAACGACTAACTTCTTTCGTTGAGTGGGCTCCGCCATAGCACCAGTATAACTTACCCGATAAACTCTCGGAGTTGACCGCTACGAGCAGGGTGACGTAGCTTGGACATAGTCTTTGCTTCAATCTGACGCACTCGTTCTGGACTGACACCAAGTTTCTTGCCCACTTCTTCAAGTTTTCTCGATACGCCATCTGTTAGGCCGTAGCGCATGGCTATCACGTCTGCCTCACGCTCGGTCAGAGTATAGAGTATCTGTTGTAACGCCTTTTGAAGGTCACTAAACTCAACCACATCGTCTGGGTGAATGGCTTCGGGATCTTCAATAAGATCACCCAAGCTGGTTTCGCCGTTTGTGCCATCACCAATTGGGGTTTCAAGGCTAATAACACTCTGAGCATAGCGCTTATACGCAGTGACTGTCTCTGGCGTTTCACCAAGTTCAGCAGCCAATTCTTCGATCGATGGTGCGACCCCGGTGTCCTGGGTCATGCGTCGCTCCAGCTGTTCCATGGTGTTAATCTTTTCGGTCATATGTACCGGAATGCGGATAACCCTTGCCTGGTTTGCAAGCTCTCTGGTTATCGCCTGGCGAATCCACCAAGTACCATAGGTGCTAAACTTATAGCCTTTTTCAAAATCGAACTTCTCGACTGCTCGGATTAAACCAGTGTTGCCTTCTTGAATTAAGTCCAAAAATGGCATGCCGCGGCCGGTATACTTCTTGGCAATTGATACAACCAGACGCAAATTGGCCTCTAGCATCTGCTGCTTTGCGACGTCACCTTTTTGTGCTAACTCTTCTAGGTTACTGAGCGTCACTTTGCCGCGCCAACGGCTCTGCAGTTCCCGCTCCTGCTCTGATAGCTCTTGGCCCTGATTAGCCTTTTCTCGGAGCGTCAGCAAATGCCCAGCCAGTAGTCCGGCTTCGATATCCTTCGACAACTCCACCTCTAGCTCTGCGCTGAGTAATGGGGTACGTCCAATAATCCGTAGGTAGTCTTTAACAGGATCAGCGCTGCCCCCTGCGATGTGTAAACGCTCGGGAGCAGTATCTTCTTGGCCGTGGTCCATAACGAAGTGACCAGGTGATTCATACTGCTCGGGTGGTAAGGCCTCTGTTGTCATCTGCTGTCATTGTTGAGGTTTTGTGTCGTTTTTGCAAGCATGAGCAAAATTGTTCTACGACCAGTATAATAGCCAATATGACAAAAGTGGGCACCGACAAACGACTGAGCTACTACCAGCTAGCAGCTGACGAGGTGGTTGCGGCGCTGCACTCACATCGCTATGGGCTAACTGCTCCCGAGGCCAAGCGACGGTTGCTCCAAAATGGCGCCAACACTATAAACAGCGCCAGCTACACACCAGCACGAAGTCGTAGATTGCTACAACCGTGGCTACTAGGCATGCTTATTGCAAGCGTAGCCGGTGCTTGGTATCAAAACGATTCCCAGCTAGCTACGGCATTAACAGCAATAACTCTCTTGGTTATGCTGGCAGACGTCTGGCGAGAGCATGGCCGCAACAATCTGCAATACCATATCCACCAGCTCATTCCACACACTACAACGGTGCGTCGCAACGATCAGGCAAAGGTGATCGATAGCGCCGAGCTGGTAGTTGGTGACATCATCGAACTAGAAGTTGGCATGCTCGTACCAGCTGATCTACGCGTACTCCAGGCTGATAAATTACTCGTCGATGATGCCCTACTTTTTGGTAGCAACGGTCATAGTCCAAAGTCCGCTCATAGTATTGCCGGTGAATTACCACTAGCCCAGCGCCACAACTTGTTGTTTGCTGGCAGCCGCGTACTGAGTGGCGGTGGTTTGGGTATTGTCACCGCCACGGGAATGCAGACAGAACTAGGACGTATTCTGGCGCAAGCCGAGGTTGTTACCCCCAAACAATCATTATTCCAGCATAGTTTCCGTCACTTATCACGCCGCTTTAGTTGGGTTGCTATTGCCTTACTGGCAATTCTGGGCATCATCGTCACTCAGAGCGACATCGAATACAGTACGGGTGGCACATATGCATTAGCACTCGTGGTAAGTTTACTTCCGATAAGTGTCGCATTCGCAGCCGTGCGTATGTTTACAAGCTTCGGAGGAGATGCAAGGCGCCAACGACTACTATTGGGCTCAAACAGCGTCGCTGATAGACTAGGCTCACTTGATACGCTGCTTATTGATGAGAATAACTTCATTATCGAAAGTAATTCAGTAGTTACGGAGTTTTTAATTGGCAAGAAGCTGCAAAAACCATCCGCAACCCAGCTAACCCCTAACGGTTCGCTGGTGGATGAAAAGGGTAAGCCACTCAGCCAAGATACGCTTGATGACCAACGGCTCTTTTTTGACGCGCTGGCACTTAGCACTCACACCACTCTCCTGGCACCTAGTGGTGACACAACACAATGGCACGCAGCCGGCTCCGCTGATGAAGCCGCGCTAGTAGCCCTAGCAAGTCAAGCCGGTGTAGACATCATGGCAGCCCGTCGTGATCATCCTCAGCTCGCCTATCATATCCACGATCATGCTCGAAACATGGCCAGCACCATCCATAGGTATGACCACCGACAGATGGCATTTGTGTACGGTGGCGCCCTGGAAGTAATTACAAAAGCCACAAAAATTTGGGATGCAGGCCACACACGTAAATTATCCGCCAAAGATATATCCGCGGCTCACGAATACTGTGCTAATGAGGCCGAGCGTGGCAATCATGTGCTCGCGCTTGCCTATCGACAGTTCACACAAAAAATTGATAGCACAAGCCTAACGGCTACCGAGACTGAAACAGATCTGACCATCCTTGGGTTTGTCAGCATAGGACAAGCGCTCAAGTCATCTGTTAAAAAAGCTATGAAATCAATGCGTACTGCGGGCATAGCCGTCTCGTTTATTAGCAAGCGCCAGATACAAGTTGCTGTAGGCACTGCCAAACAGCTCGGCATCACAAAGCCTGTGACCATATCAGACGACGAACTCGTGCAGCTTGATGACACACAGCTAGTTGAGATCCTGGCCTCTGGTAGCGCAATATTTTGGCACATTACCCCTGAATCTCGTCTTCGACTCGTTGACGTAGCCGAGCGTAGCAATCGTCACATTGGGCTCTCAGGCACCGGATTGTCGGATGTACCGGCACTACGCCGTGCCACTATTAGCCTGTGCGCTAGCGCCGCGCCGCAGGCACTCTGTGAAGAATCTGATCTTATGCTGACCACTGACAACCTGAGTGATGCAACGCACGCGTATACTCGTAGCCGAAAGCTGAGCGCTCACTTGCAGCGCATCATGCAGAGCACGCTGGCAGACCACAGTATTCAGCTGTGGCTAGTTGTGATAAGTTTTGGCCTATACCTCAGTGACCGCATTCCGTTGGCTAGCACAGCCATGCTACTGCTCTTTGCCACCGTACTGCACTCACTCGCGTTTGCAGCCGTCGGTGAAGACCCGAGCGGTCAACGAGAAACACCTCAAACGCTTGCTCCACACTCGTCAGTGGTGAATGTTTGGCTTGGGCTTATTGGCGGCTTGCTCATTTGTATAAATTTTGTGTACTTTTTTGTTCGGGCTGGCTTGAGCCCAAGCTACATTGATAGCACCAGTAACCTATACCTACAGGCGGCAACGGTTAGTTTTGTCACCTTGGTACTCTGTATGTGGGTGAATCTACTCTTTACGCGTGCTCAGCACACCACCAGTTTGCTTAGCCATCAGCTGCGCAACAAGACCCTGCTACAGATATTCGGCCTGGTCATACTTTCGCTACTGGCCATGATATATAGCCAACCAATCCAGGAGGTAATTGGTACACGTAGCCTTACCATCACGGACTGGGTGTGGGCTGGCATTGTTGGGGCAAGCTACTTTGCTATTCGCCTAATTGCCCACAATGAACGCCAACGTTCGCGTCATGCGGTCATTGCACTGCATCATGATATTCATGGTAAGGACGCTGGCCCAAAGATCTAGCTAGTTGTATCAGCTTCGTGTAACAGTTTGGCGGTCAGGATCAGCTGACGGAGAGCGGTATCAGGTTTCTGATAGTTCGTTGGGTCGGCTACCTGCTCGTCTGTTCGTGCTAGTGGCAGCGTATCAGTCTCAACAAATAGCTGTGGGTAGCTAGGGTCAGAGTCAAACTCTGGGTTGAGTGTGCGAGCAGCAGCCCGAACTTGCAGTGCAAACGCAACACCAGCGTTCGCAACCCGAACGGCCGATATTTTTCGCTCTAAAAACGTAGGGTTTTGGGTAAAGAATTCTCGCAACATGTCACTGCCCTTTTCGGTTGGGTACGAAGTCGCCATGACGTTACGTCCCCACCTCGTCAATCGCGGCAAAATAACGCTCGCGGCATATTCACCTTCGGTTGGGTAACGTCCAAATGTACGCTTTATATGTTCAATATTAGGATTAGTGACTTCGGTTGCCGTACTCATCTCACGAGAGCCACTCAGCAAAAATATCGGCAATCGAGTATAGGCTTGTTCGTGCTCAAACTTGTTGGCTACACGGTCTTGCCAGTTTGCCACCGCGCCCATGACGATACGCGCACCAACGTGGCGCAAATTACTTGTCTCAGGAGTCCAGAGACTACGCTGTAGTGGCGCCTGAATGTCCGAACGCTCTAGTATATCAACCATCTCATCTCGCTCGATGGCAGTTACGTCTGCATTATTGCGGAGCACTTTATTGCTGCCGACTTTTTTCAGTAAATTCTGCAAGTCATCGCTGTTGGGAGTATCAGCAATAGTTACTTCAAGCTTTTCGGCAATTTCCGGCAACAGTCCATCAGCGAGTTGATAGACGTCATCACCCAGTTCAAAACTGCTAAAATTTCGCTCGTTAACACTCACTGCAAATCCTCGCATTACGTTAGGATTATTTTACTATTTCTGAGGTATTTTGTCAATTTTTAGGACCAAGGCCGAAGAGTTGGCTGTCCACAAATTCTTCAAATTCTTGCAGGTTCGTACCTTCATTGTTGATGACAAGGTCAGACCGTGTCTTGACGGCGCCCATGTTCAGGCTGGCGTCATCCCCACCTGGTGGCGTGTGCATTTCCATCTCTTCTTCTATGACAAACTGGTCAAATGTCTTGGTATCTTCAGATGCACGCCCGCGCGCCTCGAGGTTTCGCTGTATTCGTTCGTAGCGAGTTTTTGCGCTGGCATCCACCCATACAACGGTGCCGCCTAGTTCGTGCACACGATCAGCCTCGTGCGGGTTGCGCAGACTAGATATAGCTAGGCCATCGTATTTTTCTTCTAGCTCTTTGTAGAGGTTGTACGCCTGATCTACTAGCACGCCGTAGCCATACTTACGACGCCAATCGGCACTAATCATCCGAAGGTTTTCACGCTCCACATTCATGCCACGGCGCTTGGCTTCTTCACGCAGCAAGTCAGTCACCGACACAAACAAATAGTTGTGCTTGAGTGCCAGTACATGGCCCATGGCGTCTTTGCCAGAACCGTTCGTACCAGATATACCAATAATTTTTGTGGTGCTCATTCGCCCACTATTGTAACAGATCAGTCAGCATCAGGAGTTGATTCTTGCGGCCGTGCAGAAAAACGAACATTCTGGTCGGATTGCTTGGCACTACCATCTTCACGATTGCTCACTTCCAAGCCCCTTTGGAGTCGCTCAGTGTCAACGTACTGCATAAGGCTGACTGCAAAACCCTTCAGTGGTTCGCGGTGCTTGCTTCGCAGCAGTAATGCATCGGATTCCGGGTCACGAAAGATTGCCGCCAGTACTGGTACCGTTTTATATTCATCGTTTGGATCTTCATCACGGTACACGCCAGTGTTAAAGTTGAGATCTCGGCTTATTAACGACCGTGCATAGCGCAGATCAATCATATAGCCATCTATTGTGCGGTCTGCTGTTTCGACTCGCATCATTCCAATTGGCTGCTCCCTGTTGGCAAATATGTGTTGCTCATCTGGAATACTATCGTTCGTGTCTATACCTAGCTGGTGCGTCTCTGTGTCTTCTGCCACCGAGTGATGTCCAATAAAGACAGGTGCAAATGGAAGCATCTGGAATATCCGCGCTGCCCTAGCATGCCAAAAATCTGGCACAGTTGGTATGTCCCCAGTTGGCTGCTCATCAGCAAATTCATACGCCATAGTTACAGGCATGCTACACCGCATGCTCTCTGCTTGGCAAGTGTGAGCATTCACACAATGTTGACAGAAAAGCATAAGTATGATAATGTTTAATCAGTCTAACAACACAAAAATAAGAACAAAACTAGGAAACGTAAGATGAAAAGAACAGAAGAAAATGCAGCCAATTATCACGAAGACGAAGCCTTTCGTAATGATGATGCCGCATTTGCCAAAGTTATGGGCATGAATGCCGTGTCTCACACTGTTGAAAGCGCTGACAGTTCCCAGCTCTGGACACCTCAAAATAACGAAGGCACCAAGGTTGATGTGATTCTAGATGGCAACGTACTCGTGACAGACAAGCGACGAGTAACCCCTCAGAGTGTCGAGGCAACGTTCAAAGCAAATCAAGAAGCTCTGCGTGCTCCACTTAGCCCAGACGAACAAGCTAGGGCGATAGATACACTGTCAGATGCCATTGCCAAAAAAATGAGCCAAGGCGAACGCAGCAAGACGTTAACCAACCAGGAACTTAGTGATCTCGACGGTGATCGACGCGCCCTTAGCCGCATAAAGCAACTGGTGGGTGGTGACTATATTAGCCGTGGCAACGACGCTACAAATCAAAGTAAAGGTTTAACTATTGGGGAGCGCTTAGACGATCTTGTTAAACAGTACGCGAAACTTGTCCCTGAAAATTTCTCCGATGAAGGCAGCAAACATTACATAGGCTCAATGGGTGGCACGGTAGAGGTTAGCGAGAGCGGACAAGTACACCATGGGGGATACAACAACGGATTGCTCTATAACTTCGCCCGAGCACGACAAATTTGGAATACACTAGAATCCAACCCCAAAATGATTCGTGAAGCAGTCTTAGATCCTTCAAAAGAAGGCGGTCCTGACATACGCTGGATAACCGAACAACCCGTTCTGCTCACTGCGGCCGATATGGGGAAAGCCCCTGCTCCACAAACCTCTGAAGGCGTTAGTCTGGAAAAACCCGCCGCTTAAAACCCCTAAAGGATAGTCCAATGACAAACTCCCCTCAACATGAACATCACGGTGCTCCCGGCTATGAGTCCACAGCAGAAGGCTTAGCTGCAGCGCTTGAAGACACCATAGCCCGCAACATTGATGCCGTCATTCACACTAAGGCAGCCTATGGTGACAAGTACGGTATGACCGGCGGTGATAGTCTTACACTTTTCCCAGACCCTAACAATCCTCGCAGAACTATTACCATCGCACCCGTTGGAAGTAATGCCGAAGTCCGACGATTTGCGGCGAACCAAGAACTGCACGTTACCTACAATGGCAAGGGCGCTAACGCCAGTGGTACGTACCGAATAGGCGGTGCTCCCGGTAATCGGCATATCATTGAATGGAATGCGCATTCGGAAGTTAGCGGTGCCATAGAGGCATCTCTTCCCGAATCGACAAAATTTGCCAGTCTAATAGAAGCAATTACAGGTGCTTCACCTGAAAAGCCAGCTGGACGTTCAAAACAAGTGCTTCATGCGCTTGGAAAACTATCTCGACGTGGGAGTAATGCCAACGAAACATCGGCCTAAAGCCGGTACATACTAGCCCTTTATGTAGTCGTGCAGCTTGCGGGCGTCGCGATGTTTGCGAAGTTTGGCTAAGGCCTTAGCCTCAATCTGGCGGATACGCTCACGGGTCACGGCAAATTCTTGTCCAACCTCTTCTAGCGTGTGGCTCTTGCCATCCTCTAGGCCAAAACGCAGTTTGATAATTTTTTGCTCACGCTCAGTCAGACCATTCAGCATTTCCTTCACCTGCTCTTTGAGCAGTTGATTGGTAGCTGACTCTTCCGGGCTGATTGTGTCTTCGTCTTCGATAAAGTCAGCCAGCACCGAATCTTCCTCGTCATCGCGAATTGAAGCATCTAGCGAGCTAATATCCTGCTTGATTTTCATGATGTGCTCGACCTTGTCGACGTCAATTTCCATGGCGGCGGCAATTTCTTCGTTACTTGGCTCACGGTTGAGTTCCTGAGTTAGACGTCGCTGGGTACGGAGTAGCTTGTTAATGGTCTCCACCATGTGCACTGGGATACGAATGGTACGTGCCTGGTCGGCAATAGCACGGGTAATGGCCTGTCGGATCCACCATGTGGCGTAGGTACTAAACTTAAAGCCCTTGTCTGGGTCAAACTTCTCGACCGCACGCAGTAGTCCAGTGTTACCCTCTTGGATAAGGTCTAGTAGATCAAGGCCACGACCAACATATCGCTTGGCAATGGATACCACGAGGCGCATGTTTGCCTCAGCCATTTGATCTTTGGCCAGCTGCTCACCAGCCACAACTCGGTGTGCGAGTGCCAGTTCTTGCTCCGATGTTAACAGTGGAATTTTACCAATTTCGCGTAGGTACAAACGGACTGAGTCATCGGATACGTCATCGTCTAAGTAGACTGGTGTTGTGCCGTCATTAACTGTCTCTTCCTCGTCGTCTTCGGCAACCCATTCGTCAGTGAAACCTTCTGGGTTAACTTCGGTTGTGGTTACCTCTACACTAGCGTCAGCTAATTCTGTTAAAAGCACATCCAAAATCTCGGCGTTCTCAGGTGTATCGGCAATGGCAGTATTGATTTCTTTTTGGCTGATGCTGCCCTGTTTTTTGGCATCTTTTACCAACTGGTCTTTTACTGCATCCAGGTCCACTTCTGCTGCTTTATCGTTCGTTTTCTTCGCTTTGGCCATGGTAGGTGCCTCCTTTTACGCGCCCTAGTAGGGCGTCAAGTTCTCGTGCTTGGATTAATAAATGTTGCGAGTCTGCCCCGTCGGCATGACGCATTTTAGCTGCTAGATTTTGTTTTTGGTTTTTGACATAGGTTTCTATCAGACGTACCTGCAATCGAGCCGCTTCGTAGTGAAGTTCGGTAATCTCGAGGCCCTGATAGAGCTCTTCATACTGAATGCCTAGTATTTTAACATAGACTTCAAGAGGTCGCAAAGCTGCCTCACTACTGTCGCCTGCTCCAGCAAAATCTGGATGACTTACCAAAAAGGTCAGTAGCTCACGACTTTGCTCAGCACTGAGCATATCGGGCGTAATAAATTCCAGATATTTACGAAGCTCTGGCCGCATCAGCACCAGGCATAAAAACTGGTCTTGCTGCTTTGTGCGCTCCAGTTCAGCACGAGGCGGCAGCTCAACAGCAGCAGCTTGGTGGCGCTTGGTCGGACGGACAGCTACACCTGTAGTCTGAGCCATTTTGGCCAGTAGTGCATCTTTGCCAGTCTCAATTTTTTCAGCGATTACGCCTAGATAATGATCCTGCTCAACGGCATCAGCCAGCTCTTTTACAACTGGCAGCAGTACATCGCTAAACTCGCGTTTACCCTGTGCACTGGTTAGATCCAGCTGTGCTTCGTAGCGCTGCACCAGCCAGTCCAGGGCATACTGCGGTGACTGAATAACTTTTTGCCACATCGCTACGTCTTGTTTAATCAGCTCGTCAGGATCTTTGCCGCTCGGGATCGTTACAATGCTCAAGCTCACTTTGGTTTTGCTGGCAATTGGTATGGCTCGCTCGGTGGCATTTAGTCCAGCATTGTCGGCATCAAAGCTCAGACGAATGTCGCCAGTAAACCGACTCAGCGCCTTAAGGTGCTGTTCGGTCAGTGCCGTACCGGCCGTTGCGACTACCTGCTTGATGCCAGCTTGGTGGCTCATGATAACGTCCAGGTTACCTTCAGCCAGCACAGCATATTTTTCTTTGCGAATAGCTGTTTTAGCTAGGTCTAGGCCGAAAACGTGGCGGCTTTTGTCGTACAGCGGCGTACTGGAGGTGTTGATATATTTTGGAGCATCTTTTGTTTCCTCCAGTATCCGCGCCGTAAAGCCTATAACCTTGCCCTGTGGATCGCATAGTGGGATCATTAAGCGGCCGCGAAACAGATCACTACCATAGCGGCTCACTAGTCCAGCAAGTTTGAGTTCTTGGTCACTGTAGCCTCGCTTTTTCAAAAAGTCTACCAACGCCTTGCCGTTGTTAGGCGCATAGCCCAGGCGCCACTCTAGCGCCGTTTCTTTGGTGAATTGACGTTTTTTGAAGACATAGTCGACGGCCTGCGGATTACTCGACAGTTGGGTCTGATAAAACTTTGTACTCAGGTCTAGGATTTCGTACAGCTTTTCTTTGTTTGGACCACTTTTAGTGCTCTGGCCTTGGAATTGTTCCAGGTCCACGCCCGCTTTACGGGCCAGTAACTCCAAACTGCCTCGAAAATCTAGACCCTCCAGCGCCATAACAAAACTAAACATGTCGCCACCCTTGCCGCTGCTAAAGTCATGCCAAATCTGCTTTTCAGGACTGACGACAAAGCTCGGTGTCTTTTCGTTGCCAAATGGGCTGAGGCCCTTCCAGTTACGACCGGCGCGCTTGAGCTGAACGTATTCGCTAATAACGTCCTCTATGCTCAGCCTAGCTTTTACTTCCTCAACAGCGTCCATATCTGTTAGTAGTATCTACTCTATTCACCTTCGTGACAAGCGGTAGCGGTTTACGAATCTTTTCGGTATGATTAAGGCTATACCGTTATGCCACCAATAGATCCAAATAACCCCCAGATTCCAAATGTACGCCCGATCACTCGAGCCCCTGCCGAGCCGCTCGACAGCACTCCATATGATTTCATAATGAACCCTAAAGTGCAGCCGCCCAAAAAGACCCCAGGGCTAAGGGGCGGGCCAAAGCTAACCTACATTGCTGGCGGTGGTGTAGTGCTGGTGATATTGGTGTTTTTGGTGTTATCGTTCACCGGCGGAGGCTCCAGCAACCCCAGTCTCGTTAAGATTGCACAACAACAAACCGAGCTAGCACGCGTAGTCGATCTTCACTACAGCGATCTTCGTGACTCCACTACCAAGAATTTTGTTATAAATGCTGAGCTGAGCGTTATATCAGCCCAGGCAACGTACCTACAATACCTTGCCCAAAATGGTGTCGGTATTGATGAAAAGCAGCTCGCGCTGGGCACCAACGGACAGACAGATACCGTACTGGACGCCGCCATGACCAGTGGCACCATAGATTCTACTGTTAAAACTACTGTTAAGGATTCCTTACTAGCCTATCAGTCGACCATTCAAACAGCCTATAAAAATAGCAGCAGCCCAGCCACAAAAGCCTTGCTTACTAACATGTTTGACGATGTGGCTATTCTGCTCGAGCAAGCAGACGCTAAATAGTATCTTTGCCGGTCACCAGCAAATAACTGTGGCGAATCAAGTCTTGCACTTCGTCCCACTGCAGTTGCCCCGATAAAATCAACGTATTCCAGTGTTTTTTGTTCAGGTGGTAGCCTGGTAGTACACTTTCGTACTTTTCCCGCAGCGTTTGTGCGAGCTGTGGATCGCACTTGAGGCTTAGGTTGATCGGGTCTTTAGTTTCACCCATTAGCGCAAACATCTTATCATCTACCTTGTACACTGCCACGTCTTTGCCAAACGGATACTCTCGTACCGAGTTAGGCATTTCCAAAATGTAATCTTCAACTGTTTTTTTATCCATAGGTCTATTTAATACTACTAATAAGTTCCGGCAAAACCATGAGCGAATCAATAATATAGTCAGCGCCTGCCGCCTCCAGGTTTTCTCGGCTGTCATTGCCGTGCGTAACGCCAATTGCCGCCGCACAGCCTGCAGCCTTGGCGGCCAGTATGTCGTTACGCGAATCACCCACCATTACTGTCTCGGATGGCTCAACACCGCACTCTTGCGCAGCCAACAAAATACCCTCAGGATGCGGCTTGTGGTTTTTGGTACGTTCACTATGCACAAAGCTCGTAAAGGCATGTTCCAGATTGTGGTGCTTGTAAATCTCAAGCGCCTGTCGAGTTCCACCGGTGACCACGGCCAACTTATACTGCCCACCTAACACTCCTAGCATGTCCTCAAGGCCTTCATAGGCCGCCATTTGTACCATATTGGCAGCGATGAACTCACCGTTTGCCTGTATAAGTGGCTCGACTGTCTGACCTGGAAACAGTTCAGCAAATATTTGGTGCAGTGGCATTGACTGCGCCAGCCGCTCACGAATCGCTTCAGCCGATGGTCGCGCAAGCTGGTATGTGTCGGCAACGTGGAAATATGCTGCTACAAACAACTCAAAATTATTAAATAATGTACCGTCCGAATCAAAAATAACTGCTGTAATCTTACTCATTTTGCAATTTCTCCAGCAATGCAGGCAGCTCGGAAAGTGAATCAATCAGGTAGTCTGCATCCCTTAACTCATCACGAGACCCAAAGCCATGCGTTACAGCAATACACGGTATACCAACGGCGTGTGCTGCTTGAATATCAACCACCATATCACCGACCATAATGGCTGACGCTGGCTGCTGCCGCAACTTAGAGAGGGCTGTTTCAAGCAAATCTGGCGCCGGTTTCGGTCGGCGATCTGCAGTCATACCCACCACCACTTGGAAATAATCGGCTAAGCCTCTTTGCACTAAAAAATCCTCGGTTTTATCTTGGGTTGCTGACGTTACGATTGCCAACTGGTAATTGCCAGCTTGTAGTGTGCTCAGCAGTTGTTCAACGCCCTCGTACAGCGAAGCGTGAGCTAGGTCGTCATACACCTTATTCATGTAGGTTTCAGTAAACTGATCTTCGCTGACACCACTGGCGAATTCCTGATGCACTGCCGTATGGTGATGCACGTGCGGTTTAATGTCTACTCTGCTCACATCCTGCCCGGTGTGGACTTTTATTGCATGCTGCAGCGCACCATAAATGGCGTCACGCGTGTCGCGGAGCGTGCCATCAAGATCTAGTAGAACTGCGCTAATCTTCATGTTTGTGAAGCCATTCCAGGTAATACTGGAGCTCTGCAATGCTGGCCTGGATATCGTCAAACGCTCGGTGAACTTCCTTCTTCTCGTATTCAACGCCGTAGCGCCCCTGCATAAATATCTTGAGTGACGATACGTCCAGCATGCGGTAGTGTAGTTTCAGGTCTAGGCCCGGCCACCAGCGCTCGATAAACTTTCGATCGTTGTGAATGCTGTTACCAGCGAGTATGGCAGGCTCGTTACCAAACTGCTCGGCAATAAGCGATACTAAATCTTGCTCAACCTCACTACTTGGCTTGCCGGTGGTAACTTTTTGAATAAATTCATCACGGTTTGCCGGATAGTCTTTCCACCAAATGTTCTTTTGCATCCGCTCCACAACCAACTTTTGTGGCTGCTGCACAATCGCTTCGTAGCTCGCAAGTGTCTTGAAATTGAAATCGGTGATCTCGGCTGCCACCTCTAAAATGACATCCTTTTGCGCATCTAAGCCCGTCATCTCTAGATCTACCCAGAGTAATTTCGAAGGAATTGCTTTTTTATCTATCATTACTGGGTATTATACCTAACTTTTATTGTCTGCCCTGGTTAATGGCTGAATTCCCGCTCGATAAAACTGCAAAGTCCCTGCGCCTACGGCCGCCCGGGCTGCCTCCTCCAGTGAACCCCCTTGCAACAAGATGGCACAGAGTGCAGCCATCGCTTGATCACCACACCCGGTGGAGTCGCGTACATCTCCCATGTTTTTGAGCTCGGGAATCGGCAGGTGTCGCTCTGTTTTATCAGTAAATAAGTATGCCCCGTGCTCGCCGTGCGTAATGAATACGTTTGTTGCCCCCATTTTTTTAAGTTTATCGGCAGCAGTTTTGGCAGTCGCAAAGTCCACCACCTTCACACCCGTCATAAGCTTGGCTTCGTGCTCGTTTGGTTTTACTAAAAATATGCCCAATTTCAACAATGAAGCAACATCTGTCGTCGACTCAATGCCTCCGGGATCAAAAACCACCCGTATATTCATATCAACTGCTTTTTTGATGGCGTGTTTAGCTGTGGGCAACGGGCATTCGAGCGTTACCGCCACTATTCCACGATTGTGCTGGACCGACAAAAAGGCCGGTTCAGCCGCTTCAATATCACTAGTACTAAAATCTTCACTAACCCCAGGCAGTACAACTATTTGGTTCTCGCCTTTTGCGTTCACCGCAATTAGGGCAACCGCCGGTAACTTGTCTGTTTCACTATGTTCTAATACTGTGACGTAGTCAGTGCTCACACCAGCTTGATGCAACGCATCAATCGGTAACTTCCACAGTCCAAACGTATCTTTTGCCGTGCGGCCTATCATCACTACTGCATCTTCGGGGGAAAGTAAGCCAGCCATTGCCGCAATATTACGAGATTTACCGCCCGGGCCAATCTGCAGTTGCTTGCCATACACATGCTCGCCTGGCTTTGGAAAACGGCTCACGCCACTAGCTACAATGTCAGTATTGAGCCCTCCAATAACGATTAGCTTTGTGTCACCCATTGGCAGGTAGTATAACTCACGCCACGCGCGTAATAATTGGTGCTCGTCGTAGCCATTCCGTGCTCTCAAGCTGGTCAAGCATACTTGTTGCTACCGAACTCCGTGAGGCAGTAATAAAATGAAGACTGGCCTTCATACTGAGCTTATAGCGTGGGCCACCCCTGTCGGACATAACCGGCGAGCGCACCGTAGTCCAGTCAAGATCACTATTTTTAAGCAACTGCATATGTAACTCGCCATCCTTGAAAACCCGGCCGGCTGGGAACGGTTGGAGTACCTTCATGACAAGTGTATGGACTAGCCCAGGCCGAACGTTCGGATCTGCTGCCCCACTGCCCGTCAGGGTGACAATTCGGCGTATCTTGGCATTTTTCATAGCTGGAATTATTAATTTCATGGCGGCCGTAAGTACATTTCTATTACCGGCAGCAGTCTTGCGTCCCCAGCTGCCCAAGCAGCTAATCACTGCCTCGCTGTCTTGCAGTGCCATAGCAATATCATCTGCGTTATATACGTCTGCCTCTACTATTGTTAGGTGCGTGTTGGGGCTCAGTACATTGTCACGGTGCACTACCGCCCTGACGTTGTAACCACGACGCAACGCCTCGGCTACCACCAAACGCCCAACTTTTCCCGAAGCGCCAAAGATCGTTATCTGCATACCACCAGTATATGCGTAGACGCCTGGAATGGCATCATCAAATATATCAGTTAGCCATCATACCAAAAGAGGCCCAGTAGGGCCTCTCACACATAAGTCTCTCAAAACCTATGTTATGTACGTGCAGCAGTCAACGCGTCAGCGTACCACTTCAGTTCGCCAAGTAGCGTCTCTAGAGCTGCTTGTGGCCCGTAGGGATTCGTCTTGTCTTCTTCTGATAGGTTGCCGTTTTCGTCAATGCGCTCACTCATACCATTCATTGCCACGCCGGGTACTGTCGACATCGGCACCATACGACTCTCTGAAAGAATTTCTTTCAGTGCCACTTCTGCTCGAGCACCACCAGCTGAACCATGCGTAACTACGGCTGCTGGCTTGCGGTGTAACTGCCAGTCAACATAGTCGATAGCGTTTTTTAGTGCACCAGGTATGCTGTGGTTATACTCTGGCGTCACAAACACATACGCTTCAAACTCAGCTAGTTTGTCCAGCCATTTTTGTACCCGTGGATCAATTTTTCGCTCTGGATTATAACGAGGTGAAACTGGTTCGTCGAATAGTGGCATTGGGTAGTCTGCTAGATCTACCAATTCAACACTGACGTCATCCATGGCATCGAGTGTATTCACTACCCATTTAGCTTGTAATGGTGTTTTACGACCTTCGCGAACCGCGCCAATTATAACTGCTACTTTTGTCATCTATATCTCCTATGCTATACTTTTTATAGTTAGTTATAGGAAAAGTATAGACCCATTACTATACAAAGTAAAGTATGAAATTTTCACCCACAAAACAGATCACCCAATACGACAGCGAGGCTATTGAAAGCCGAGTTGGTTGTGTAGCATCAGCCATGCAAATTATCGGCAATAAGTGGACTGCACTGATACTCCGCGACCTGGCAAGCGGTGCAAAACGCTTTGGAGAGCTTGAAAAATCTGTCGGTGACATTAACCCACGTACACTCAGCCAACGTCTCGAT
The DNA here is from genome assembly GCA_964647125.1 of uncultured Candidatus Saccharibacteria bacterium. Taxonomy (GTDB): domain Bacteria; phylum Patescibacteriota; class Saccharimonadia; order Saccharimonadales; family UBA4665; genus UBA6224. Next base: position 224,443 of record CAZYFP010000002.1, on the reverse strand, counting down.
GACCTCGAAGCGCACGGTATTCTAACCAAAGAGAGCTACGCCGAGGTACCACCTCGTGTTGAATACGCCCTCACCTCAAAAGGCCAAGACCTCATACCCGTACTACGCCAAATGGCCGAATGGGGCAATAAGTACTACGATAGAAACTGCTAGTTAGTTGCTGACGTATCTTCAAAGGCAAGACACACTGAATTAATGCAGTAGTGCTTGCCGCTCGGTGACGACTCGTCATCAAAAATATGCCCTAGGTGGCCACCACATTTTTTGCAGGTGACTTCAGTACGGTGCATGCCAAAACTTGTATCATCGGACAGCTCGATGACATCTGCCGACACCGCCTCAGCAAAACTTGGCCAGCCAGCCAGACCAGCGATATCCGACTCGTATTTTGTCTCACTCGTAAACAGTGTCGTACCGCAATTGACACACGAATACGTGCCAGCCTTGTTATTGGTCAGCAAGTCACCAGTAAATGGAGCTTCTGTACCCTTGTTGAACAAGACGTGCTTTTGCTCGTCAGTAAGATTAGGGTTGGGTTGCGTGTCGGCCATGTTTACTTTGCTTTACGAATATATTCTGCTGCCATCGTGTAAACGCGAATCAGTAGCTCAAAGACAACGAGCTGCACAACAAGATGTACAAAGGGTTGCCATAAGCCAGCTCGAAGCCCGGATTGAACCGTGTCAGTACCCGATAACCAGGCGGCAGGTTGTGCTGACCATGCAGTCACTGCACTGCTTGCAATGAGTGCCAGTGCCACGGCTACGATTATTGCTGATGCATCTTTACGCTTTAATATTTTGACGATTTGCATTGCACCTATCCCCTTTAGTTATACCTAAAAGTATACCACTCAACTCACACAAGTAGTGGTCACGACTAGCTCAGTAGGCGTTTCAGTGCTACGGCTATAGCCGCATCGGCTAGCGAGCTGTGGTCCGCTTTGTATGCTGCCCAAATTGCCTGTGTAGCCTGCACTAAGTAGCGTTCAAGTTCTGTATTCACCCGCGCTTCTGTCCAGTGCTCGTCGTGCAAGTTTTGCTGCCACTCCAAATAGCTCACCACTACACCACCGGCATTCGCCAAAATATCAGGGATGATGATGACACCTTGCTTGGTCAGGTAGGTGCGAGCTTCGTCACTCAGCGGGCCGTTGGCAAGCTCTAGAATAATCTTGGCCTGGACCTGGTGCATGTTATCTGCTGTAACGGCGTCACCTAGTGCGCCTAGCACTAGAACGTCAACTGGCTGAGCAAAGATAGCGTCGGCTGCAATATGTTCGCCTGACTCGTACTCAGCTAGTCGCTTTCCGGCTTGCTTATACGTATCGACTGCCAGCGCATCCAAGCCAGTCTGGCTAGCTGGACCACCGCTCGAATCAGTCGCTGCTACTAGTCTCCAACCAGGTTGGTGATGGGCGGCTTCAGTAGCAAAATAGGAACCGACGTTTCCAAAGCCCTGCACTGCCATAGTAAGCGACTGGTCTTGCATACCTAAGTATTTCAGCACCTCACGCAGCACAATCACACCACCCCGGCCAGTTGCTGCGGCGCGACCTTCTGACCCGCCATTTTTTAGTGACTTACCGGTGAAGCTAGCATGATTAGTGTCATTAGTCAGCGCTTCGTATTCATCTACCATCCAGTCGATGATCTTTGAGTTTGTATTCACATCTGGCGCCGGTACGTCTTTGTCTGGGCCAATATGTGACTGCAGGGCACGGACAAATTGGCGAGCAATATCCTCAAGTTCGGCTTCGTTAAGTGTCCGTGGGTCAACTGCAACACCCCCCTTAGCCCCGCCAAGTGGCAAACCGACGGCCGCCGTTTTGAAGGACATTAGCGTTGCTAGTGTACGCACTTCGTCAATATCAACCTGTGGGTGAAATCGTACCCCACCCTTGTAGGGTCCATGCCGGTTATTGTGCTGCACGCGATATCCCTTGTAGGTTTTGCCACCCGTACGTACTTCAAATTCGTGCTCGTGATTAGCCGATAGCAGTGTCTCTACTTGGTTTGGGTCATACTGGTGCTGCTTAGCAATCCGTCGAACCGTGCGCACTACATCGTCATGTGCCATGCTACCCTCCTGGTGCACTCATGATACACCCGCTCGGCTGAGATATAGCTGTGGTTTTAGTCTTTTTTCTTATCAAGTTTATCCAGCTTTAAGAAGCGGATAATCATATAGATAGCGGCGACAATAAATATGAAATTTATGAGTGAATATGTCACCGAACCCCACAAAAATTCTGCCGAGCGTCCGTGCAAGTGAAGTGTAAATTTTTGTTTTGGTAATTCTTGCCAGCCGAAGATAAGCTTGAAAGCCGGTGAAATTAGTTCGTCGACGAGTGCCTTTGCAAATACCTGCATCTGGGTAGCAACAACGAATGCAATTGCCACACCTACGACTGCTCGTTCGCGCAAAAAACCTACAAAGCCACTGATTGGGTTGAGTTGCTGGGCCTGTTCGCCAACTAACACCGTGATGCTAGACTTTTTTCGGGTGCCCAAATTCGCAGGCTCGGTAATACGAACATTGCCGGCGCTGGTTGTAATAACGTGTGTTCGGGTGGCTGCTGGACGCTTTCGCTTTGCGGTGCTACCGGGGTTACGGGCTGCTGTAGTCATAGTTAATGACCTCCTTCGATTTCAACATGCAATAATACTATAATTAGTATAGTATGTCAATGATCCCACTCTGAAAACTGCGGCTTCGATAACTTGGTCGGTGTCCATGTACTACATCGTTTCGGGTGCGTGCATGCCTAGAAGTGTTAAGCCGTTTTTGAGCGTATCAGCATAGCTACTCACGAGCGTCAGACGTTGCGCTTCACGACTGTCGCCAATAACGCGATTGTTTTCATAGAAACGGTTGAACGTTTGAGCCAACTCGTACAGATACGTACAAATGTGATGCGGCATCTGCTCACTCGTTGCTAGCGACACCACCTCTGAATATTCGCTGAGTTTACGCACCAACGAGCGTTCCCCTTCCTCGAGCTCTACAATTTGACCAGAGTTACTATCTGATTTTGCCAAGATAGACAAGGCACGAGCGTGCGCGTATTGAATGTACGGACCGGAATTTCCTTCGATACTAACTGATTCAACTGGGTTGTAAATAAGGTCAGATCCAATACGTGAACGCAGGAAGGCATACTTAATGGCACCAATCACTACATCTTCGTCAGCTTTGCCGGTTGAAGTCTGAGCTGCCTCGCGAGCCGACTGAATAACATCTTCTGGCGCCAAGCCGTTACCGAGGCGGGAGCTCATTTTAACTCCACCAGCCAGCTTCACATTACCGTGCGTGATATGCTTGGTTCTACTGGCAAGCTCTGGCTGGAACTGCTCGATACTCTTGATCACCACCTTCATGTACTCCTGGATGTCGCTGCCGGTTATGATAACTGACTCATCGAAGTGGTAGTCTTGCCACTTCTTAATAGATAGTCCGACATCTTTTGCTTCGTAGGTTGGCAAGCCGTTAGAGTTGATAAACACCCTGGTGTGTAGTCCGTATTTTCCACCGTCGAATACCACGGCATTGTCGCTTTCCTGGTACACACCGCGAGTAAGTTGCTCACGAACAATCTTGATACCCTCAGGTGCAGTCGCGCTCTCGGGATAGTATTTCTCGAACTGAGATACTTGCAACAGATCATAAAACTCCTTGAAATACTCGTAGCTCCACTCTCGGCAGGTCCAGTAAATCTGGGCAAATGGTGAATCGTGGTCAGCCTGTTCATGGAGTTGATACACACGCTGGTTAATAGCGACTATTTCGTCCTTGACCGCATCACTAGTACTCGATGCGCTGGTACCTTCCACATAGCGCTGGCTTAACCACGTGGTTCGCTCTCGAGCCGTGCTGCCAGCCACCGACAAACCACCTGGGTTTTCACCACCTAATGCCTGCAGTACTCCCCACATTGTTCGAGCAACATGTAGCCCCACATCACCGCCAAAGTTTACTCGGTGAACGGTGGCACCAGCCGTCTCATATAGTCGTGAGATAACATCGCCAACAATGGTAGTGTACAGATGTCCGATGTGTGACTGCTTGAACGGATTCATGTCTGAATACTCGGTAACCACCACTTTTCCCGCAAGTGGTTTATCAGTAGCTTGGGCTAGGCCATCGAGTAACGCCGCATCTGTAAGCGTAATATTGATAAAACCCGGACCTGCAACCGTAGCCTCACGAATTGACTCACTCTGCAGTGCCTCAACAATCGTCTGAGCTATCTCACGTGGATTTTTGCCCAACTGCTTGCTGAGTTGCAGGGCTACATTCGTTGCGTAGTCACCAAATTGTTCATCTGGCCGTGTAAGTTCAAGCTCCACATCAACGTCGAATACATCTTTTACCGTCTGTTGTATTCGCTGCGCGATTTGCTGTTTCATCTCTGTCAGTATAGCAGATAGACTCACCTATAACAGTGGTGACTTGGCAACCGCGCGCGCAACGCGCAGCATAGCGTAGTACAGACTCAGTAGCAGTGCAAAAAATCCACCCGCCACGCCGGCAATTTTGTCGTACTCACTTGGGTGAATCAATCGGTCCGACAAATCAAACAGCAAGCCGGCAGGATTTGCCAACATATCCCAGCTATTCCAACGTAAATCTCGGCCAACGTAGATTGCCAGACTGCACACAAGCAGTACACCAGCAATGGTCAGAAATGCCGCCCGTGCACTCCAGCGCGCCCGTAACCAACTGTGGATCATAAACACACTCGTGTAGCCCAGTAGCATGCCGGTCAGCGCAAATGCAAAGAACACGACGGCGCTTGCCACTAAATCCTCTGGGTAAACTGTTTGCAAATGAATTAAATCAGTAATAACGTAAAAACTATTTGGTAGAAAAAGCAGCCACAGGCCAGTCACCAGCAGTGCTGGCCAACTGGACCATAGGTGTGTACGCAGCAAATTACCGAGCCACAGCGCCAAGCCTACCGGTATCCAGGCTAGCAGTAAATTTTCCGGCAGGTAGGTAAACGTAAACTGGCCCATACGATGCACCAGTACTGCGTACAGGAGTAGACTCACGCCAGATGTCAGCAAGAGCGCTTGTGCCATATCTGTCGCAGAACTACGACGCAGCCTTTTCATATGCTTAGTATATCAAGCTGCCTTGATTACACAGCCTCGCCACGCTCGGCGGCCCGCTGCTGAGGCGTTTCGTCTGGACGTGCATAATCATCATCTAGGCGATAGGTCGTGCCACTTTCAGGGGTGGAAGACTCGATGATATCGCAGTCCGTGATACCGCACAGGCGATGACGCTGACCTATACAGGTACGATAACCCGTAAACGGCTGCAATTCGGTCTCAATAAGCTCACCCTGATTGTTTTCCCAGATAATCTTGGCACGACCTTTAATAAGAAAATAGCCTTCTTGCTTTTGGTCATGCACCTGCATACTGAGGCGCTTGCCTTCGTCAATGTGCAGTAGCTTGCCCATGTACGGCAAGCCCTCGGGCACCCAGTGCAGCTCGTAGCCCCACGGCTTTTCAACTTTTTTTAGGTACTCGGCGGTACTGAAGTCTTTTGGGTCAAAGTATGGGGCTTGGCCAGCCATTAGGCGCTCAACTCTTTCTTAAATTTCTCTACGAGCTCAACTGGTGCTGGGTTCAAGCCGTTTAACAGCCCGGTGTAGAGTGTTACAAAATCTCCGAAGGCAACTGTCCAAAGCAGCTGCTGTAGTAAGGTTTCACCCTGAGCCTGAACGACATGAGGTGCCGGTCGTAAGCCCGACAGTAAGCGTTCGCTCACTTCAAAGCGCTTCTGAACACGTGTGTGCTCAAGGTTGCTCCGCAAGTCTACGACTGCATACGGCTTGTCGTGCGGTTGCTTGCTCCAACCAATAAACTCGTTGTGATTGAACTCTGGCAATGCTCCTGCCCAAGCGACTTGCTTGGCATTTTCGTTAAAGCTAATTTTCCATTTGTAAGCAGCTGGCCACAGCCTTGGGCCGCCGTACACTACCACCGATTTGCCAATCATCTCCTGGGCGAGTTGCTTGGCTGGGTTTTTAGTAGTGGGCACATCAGGCCGCCATGCTACGGTTGCTTGTTCCAAAAAGTCAGCTGCCGCGGCAAGCTCTGTCTGACTGTCTTGCGCGCACAAGACGACGTACGGCTCAACAAGCGCAAGTAGCGCCTTGAGGTTGGCTAGGACGGCGTAGCGTGGCTGTTCAGTCTTTGGGAGCACAGCCAGCGGATAGCCCTTTTGCGTGGCAATTTCCTGTAGTTTGCCACCGCCAGCAATTACCACAACCTTAGCACCACGTTTTTCTGCCTGCTGCAGCGCACTGAGCGTTTCTTCGGTATTTCCCGAGTAGCTCGCAGCAACAAACAATGTCTGCTCGCCGACATACGCCGGAAGATCATAGTTTCGCACTACCTCAAATGGCACCATAAAGCCCGGCCAACTAGTTGCAATAAGGGCTGCTAGGGCTGAGCCACCCATGCCGCCGTAGACGATATTGAGCGGTCGAAAGCCCTCATACGAAGTAACGTCAAATGGTAACCCCAGTTGTTGCCACTGTTTTTCGGCAATGCCAAGCGTATCGGCGGCATCGCGCTCGTGTATCATCTTGAGGTCATCCAAAACTGCAGACATAAAACTCCTTGTGCTTACTTGCTCTGTAAATTATAGTATAGCGTAAGCTAATTTCGTCGTAGGGGGGGATATGTTCGGGCACGATGATCATCAACAAACCAATCAAGATAACGGGGCACAGCACGCGCCTGCGTTTCACGCTGCCGCTACGCCAGCAACTACTGGACCAGTCAGCGAAGACACTACAGCTCCAGTTGTAACTACTGAGACTCACGGTCCAACCAACAGCGACGACCTACTTACTATCAAGCAAGACGCACTCAAGCAACTCAGCCCGCTAGTCAGCCACCTCGAGCAAAACCCAGAGGAAAAATTCCGTACAACGATGATGATGATTCAGGCCTCTGATGACCAAAGCCTCATCGAAGACGCCTATAACGCGGCGCAGCACATCAGCGATGAAAAGGCTCGGGCCCAAGCATTGCTTGATATCGTCAACGAAATCAACTACTTCACGCAGCACAATTCATAAGTAATCATTGCCAGTCACTCGTCTCACACCTATTATGAGTGTGATGAACTATCGCCGTACCAACAATGTACTACTGATACTCATAATCCTTATCAATGGGTATCTTGTGTTTGCGCCACTTATACCCACTATCACCTTTTGGTGGCAAAACCGTGATGGCAGCAAGCAAGCAGTCCTACAGCAAAAGGTTAACTCAGACTTTGCACCTGGGCCAAACCAGCTCATTATCCCATCCATGCTGCTTGATGAAAAAGTGGTCGAAGGTCCAGTCAGCACTACCCTGCTCAACTTGCGCAAGGGCGTCTGGCGCTGGCCCGAGGGAAGTACGCCCGACAAAGGCGGTAACACCACCTTCATTGGGCACCGCTTTACCTACTACAATCCACGTGGGGTGTTCTACTACCTAGACAAGGTAAAACTGGGCCAGACTATTGGCGTTATTTGGAATCATAAAAAGTATCAGTACCGCGTGTCTAACATCAAAGAGATCAAACCGACGCAGACAGAAATCCTCGACCAAACCAAGGACAGTCGTATTACTATATTTACCTGCACACCAGTATGGCTGCCAAAACACCGTCTCGTCGTAACTGCACAACTGTTGCCAAAAACGGAGACACAACCATGACCGAACAGAAACGATTTTGGATACTACTAGCTCTGTTTGCCCTTAGCATTGGCTTGTTCTTATTCCTAAACTCGTCCTATACCACCAGCCTCGGCATCTAAGCCCAGCAGGTTATGTAGCAGTAAGTAAAAAGCCTCGGGGGTTTTACGTCCGAGGCTTTTAGTAGCGCGGGCTAAGGTTACATCATACCCATGCCGCCGCCCATGCCCGCACCAGCGGACAAGTCAGCCTTTTCTTCGGGTACTTCTACCACGAGCGCACCCATGGTCATAGCAGTACCAGCGATGCTAGCCGCGTTCTGGATCGCCTCGCGGGTTACGCGAGCCGGATCAATCACACCGCTAGTCTTGAGGTCTACCAACTTGTTCGGGCTATTCACATTCACGCCCTGCCCTGGCTTACCGGCTTTGACTTGCGGTAGCCACTCATCAGCATTGAGCCCAGCATTGGCCATCAGGATACGGAATGGCTGCTCCAACGCATTCTTGAGTAGTTGCGCACCGGCTGCCACAGAATCACTCGCATCTGCCTTCAGCGTAGCCGCCAGATTAATCAGCGTCACACCACCACCCGGTACGATGCCATCACTCAGTGCTGCCTTTACGGCTGCAACAGCGTCGTCCACGCGGAATTTCTTCTCTTCAATCTCAGTCTCAGTCGCACCACCAACCTTGATTACTGCTACCTTGCCGCCCAAGGCCGCACGACGCTTCTCCAGATTTTCTTTGTCATAGCTACTGGCAGTCTTAATGTGCGCATTAATTTCCTTAATGCGAGCTGCCACCTCCGTTGCACGGCCGCCACCTTCAATAATCGTGGTGCTGTCTTTGTCGACAATTACCTTGCGAGCAGTACCAACAACATCTAGCTCGACGTTCTCAAACGTCATGCCGCGATCTTCGGTAATCACCTGTGCACCAGTAAGAATAGCGATGTCGTTCAGAATGTCTTTGCGGCGGTCGCCAAATGCTGGGGCCTTTATAGCCACAGTGTTGAACACGCTCTTGAGTCGGTTCAAAATGAGTGTCCCCATGGCTTCACCTTCAACATCTTCGGCGATCAGCACCAAGTCTTTTTTGCCAGCCTGGGCTAGCTTTTCCAGTAGCGGCAAAAATTCCTGGATACTGCTGAGCTTCTTGTCGGTGATAACCACGGCCGGCTTGTCGTACACTGCTTCCATACGTGCCGTGTCAGTCACCATGTACGGACTGACAAAACCACGGTCAAAAGTAAAGCCCTCAACCACTTCTTTTTCCAGGTGCAGTCCTTGGCCTTCTTCGACGGTCACCACACCATCCTTGCCAACAGTCTCCATCACATCAGCAATCAGCGCACCAATCTCGGCATCACCGGCTGAGATAGTCGCCACTTCGGCCACACGCTTTTTGTTACCTTCGATACTTTCGGCCATACCTGCGAGTTTCGTAATCACATCTTGTGCAGCCGTCTCCAGACCTTTACGCAGCAGCATTGGGTTATGGCCTGCAGCAATCAGCTTGTTGGCTTCGTTCAATATGTGATACGTCAACACCGTGACGGTGGTAGTACCATCACCTGCCACATCATTCATCTTGTTCGCGGCTTGCTTGATAAGCTCAGCACCAACCTTGTAGCCCAAGGTCTCGTCGTCGACATCAGCAATCTCTACACCCTTGGCGACCGTGACACCATCGTGCGTTACGGTTGGCGCGCCGTAGCTTTTACTAATAACAACGTTACGACCCTTTGGCCCCATCGTTGTTTTCACGGCGTTATACAAAATTTCGGCACCGGCCAACACGCGGCGGCGGGCGTCATCATCATAAAATACTTTTTTACTCATGGATTCTCCCTACTTTACGGTTGCGTAAATGTTTTCTTCTTTAATAAGCTGGTAGTCTTTGCCGTCTAGCTTCACATCGGCATTGGTATAACCACCATAAATAATACGGTCGCCCACCTTGACGCTCTTAATATCTTTACCTACAGCGAGCACTTTAGACGTCTTTGGCTTCTCTTGAGCGTTGTCTGGTAAATATAATCCGCTGGCAGTCTTAGCCGCAGCTTCTTCTGGCTGCGCGACTACGTAGTCTGCAAGTGGCGTAATTGGTACACTCATGAATAAATCCTCCTATTACAAACTGTTAGTTGGCACTTTACATGTGAGAGTGCTAGCTACCTTATGATAGCCATGCCGGCGTGACACGTCAAGACACCGGCCAACAAAAAAAGACCCGGGTGGGTCTTTGGTATGCAAATGTGAGTGTGAGATTGCGAACGGGTGGGATGATGGGGCCAGACCGAGGTCCGAGTGATGGCAGAACGCCGTCGCACAGATGTGCATCACTCGGACCTCGGGTCGTCAGGCCTGCGCCAGCTCCAGTCGGAAGACCAGACGGTCGACGCGGTCGCGTCGGGTGCGTCGGGCGGAGCGCTGCTTGGCACGGTCGAGATCAGGACCGCCGATGGGTCGGTGGGTGCTGACGTGGGTGTCAGAGCTGCGGTCGAACCAGCGGTGCCGTCGCGGCTTGTCCTGCGATGCAGCCAGTGCGGCACGGAGCCTGTCTTCGAACGACGGGTCGCCGTCGATGACACGCTTGGCGCGCCAGGCGATCTCCGTCTCGTCGACGAAGTGCGTGTTCGTGGATCCGGTGAAACCTGATGATGCCATCATTACTCCTTGATTTCCGTGAACGGCTGAACCTGACAATCTTCCCCGAGTGGAAGTACCCACGTCTAATACGCATTAGACGCCAGTACTTCCACTCATCGTTCGCAATCTCGTAATGTACGTGTAGCCAATGTGGCAACAACGAAAATTCACTGCGACGACATCTGTTGCTGAGTCCTCAAGCAGTGAATATCACCCAAGTATACGCCGATTTAATTATATTTCAAGCACTTTTTTATAACTTTTGTCAAGCGTAGGCCAACGCACGTACTGGTTCCAGCTGCGCATCAAAGGCATTCTCGAGTCGATTGGCAGCTAGGTTCAAGCGCTCTGCCATTCGTTCGTCTGATGGGTTCGCCACCACAATCGCAAAATCTCGCAAATAGGTTGGTAAATCTGCTAGGGTTTGCGCAAAATGCGTGTCCTGCACCTTTTGAATTGGTGCCGCATACGAATCAGTGTTGAAGTAGTTTTTGGCTTGAATTAGTTGGGGGTCTTCACCGGAACGCTGAATCACAATATCAAACGAGCGAAGTGGCGTGGCGTGACCATTCCACGGACGATCCTCACGGCTTAAAGCGGAACGAACCAAGGTAGTAGCAAAGGCTTCATGTTCAAACACCTTCAATCGTGAATACGTCAGGAGCATCAATTCATATAGTGAGCCCCTGGCGTCCTGAGCGAGATCAGAGCCGCCCTCTGCTACCGCTGACATCTCTTTCATCAGCTCTACCGAGCCGCCAAGCACTCGTTTACTGGCATTTTCAGAGGCTAACCACATCTTTTCACCGGTTTCAGTACCCTTTTGAGTTGTCTGAGACTCTTTGGCATAGCGGTTAAGCACGACTGAAGTCAGATCGAATTGTTTGACCTTAAGCCCCCACAATGTCTGCGGGTGATGCCGTTTGTGGCGCTCTGCGTTCTGCATTGCCTGCCCAAAAAAACTCTCGGCTTCTTTCGCCTTTGCCAAAAAATCGGATGTTTCGGCATTTTGACCGCCGTGCTTTGCATACAGCCAGTCCAGGCGTAAGTTACAGCCCATTTCGTATAACTTGCGCCTTTCATGCCCGTTCAATGTCTGGTCAGTTGCTAGCATCTCATCTATTCGAACAATGTCGTGCTCAAGTTCGCCAACAAGTGGCTCGTCATTGAAGTCAGGCTGCACCGTCTCGAGTGGGTCATAGGCACGAACTTCTTCTTCAATATGCTTAAAGGCACGTCTGTTCTCTGGTTGCATGGTATTTTTGTTTCGCTTAAGGCTATTTGTTTTGTTGTAACTATATGTTATACTAGTACATAATTGCTTATTTGTCAATATAGGAGTAAACGTAATGAGTTGGGAAAAAGCCCGCCGCCTAAATCAAGACCCTGAATTTTCGTCGGCCGACGTCAGTGGCACGCAGATGGACGAACCATTCGTCTGGTTAATGGGACACTACGTCGATAGCGTCACCATCGACGGTCATCGGCTAACCGCCGTCACGCACATGAGCCGCCAACAAGACGGCAGCATGATAGTAACCTGTAACAGCGAAAGCGGCCTGTCACACCTTTTTACGTACGACCCCGTCAACGACGGCCCGGTCAGTCACATGCTGATCGAAAATCCAGAAGTGTAACTAGCGGATGTCTGGCCAAGCGGTGTGCATAACCGCCCGCCAATTTTGCTCGTACTGACATGGTTCGCCTCGTAGCAACTCTTCGGCAGCCACGTAGTCATCCCACGGTTCGGCCCCATTCGGCCCATCACGGTGGTTTTTGTACCCCATACCCGCCAAAATAATGGTGTCGCCCTTCTTAGCCATGGCAAACGCCTCGCGCATAGCATCACAGCGATCGGTAATGCGTAGATACTGTGCTTTACCCTTAACAACCCCTGTTTCCATTTCGTCTAGGACATTATCCGGGTTTTCTCCGTGCGGCTCGTCATCGGTCATTATGAATACATCAGCTAGTGTACTCGCCACCTTAGCCATGGGGGCTCGGCGCGAACTTGGACGCTCACCGGCGGTGCCCGTGATAATCATTACCTTACCCTTAGTGACAACCCGGGCAGCTTTCAGTAGGTTAGCAATTGCATCTGGTGTGTGTGCATCGTCCACCAGCACGCTAAAGTCCTGGCCGGCCTCTACTGCATCAAAACGGCCAGGCACGCGTACCAAGCCCTCTAGGGCAGTGATGGCAGCGGTCTGGTCTATGCCCGCCTCCGTTGTCGCTGCCAGGGCAGCAGCAGCATTATAGGCATTAAACTCACCCTTTAGCTTCAGATTGAGCTTGGCAGGCTTGCCGTGAATGTTCAGTGACACAGCCATATTCTTTTGGCCAAACTGTATGTCAGCAATGTGGTAGTCGGAGCCTCTGGTCTTGCCATAGGTAACCTTGTGCGGTGTATCGAGTGACAAAAAGTAGTCAGCTCGCGGATCGTCTCCGTTGACTACGCCAACATTGCGGCTCATGCCAAACAGTAGACCTTTAGCCTTGGTGTAATTCTCCATGGTGCCGTGATAGTCCAAGTGATCCTCGGTAATGTTAGTAATGATGGCCGCTTCCAGCTTGATCCCCCAGACGCGGTGCTGTTGCAAGGCATGTGAGCCACACTCTAGCGCTACCCACTCCACGCCGTTATTCTTCATTTGTCGTAGCAGCTTCTGCAGCACAATCGGGTTAGGGTTGGTAAGCAAACCAGGTAAATCGTTGATGCGCATTTCGCCACCATCTTTGATGTATGCGCTGGTGCTCATGCCGACTTTGTGGCCCGCCCCTTCTAAAATTGTCGCTACCATCAGCGTGGTTGTAGTCTTGCCGTTTGTACCAGTCACACCGATAAACTTCATGCCTCGAGCCGGAAAACCGTAACGAACATTGGCAAAAATAGCCTCGAGCAGGTGCGATAGATTAATAACACTCCCGAGTAATGAGTGGGGAATTACTTTTTTAAGGCCTTTTTTAAATCGTTCGTATGCCTGATACATTACTACCCCTTACGTTATATCTGTTGCTGCTAATTATAGTACCAAAAAGCCCCTGGCGATACTCGACAGGGGCTTGGTAGCAATGTAGTTGATTAGGAAGCGCTTGCGAAATCGGCTTCGCCAACTTGCGAACGCACTAAGTGACGCTCTGGATCGGTTACTTCCCTGCGACCATGCAGCGCCTTTCGGTTGCGCCATGCCAGTATGCGACCATCGGTGATGGTGTAGGCGATTTCGTTTAGCATCATTTGGTCTCGCAAATCACGAAGCGCTTTCCAGCCCTCGTCATCAACGGCCATCATAGTCACATCATCCAGGTCAGCAATTAGGTCATATGATACTAGTTGACCTTCATTGTTGAATACCGGCTGAAGTACAGGAATCATTTCTTCTTTGGTGTCATCGGCTTCTTTTTCTAGCACCGTACCGATGTATTTGAAGTTTGGCTGCTTCAGTAGTTCCACTGTCTCGGGTGCCAGCTCGGCAATTGCGTTCTGCGCGTTGTACAAGGTAGTCGGTGTACCAGAATTGGTGTTATGTGCCGCAAATAGCGTGCTGAATTCAGAGCAAATAATGGTGCCATCAGGTGCCGGTAAAATCTCGTTGTGCGGCCACAGCTGAGCTGAGCCACTTGACACTTCCATACCCCAATGCGCTTTGTCTGGACGCACGTGCTGAATTGGTTCCCCACCATTTTCGTAGCTACGTCGCCATGGCGTACCCAAAAGATTTGCCACATACAGTGTTTCGACAATACCAACCCGCTCACGTTCACTGTCTGACAACTCCGTAACGCCTGGTAAAGCCTCGATAACGAGCGCCACTTCCCCGTGACGGCTTTCATCTTCAGCCCATGCCTGAATCGCTTCACCTCCGGCTAACTCACCCTTCTGCTTAAGAGCGCTAAAATGAGCATCCAGCGCAGCAGTTAAGGCCGTTCCTTCGAGATCAGCCGTTGCAAAGTATGCCTCATGTAGCTGGGCAATACCGGCGCTGCCGATAGTTTCAATTGGAATTTGCTGGTCGTTTTCGGCGCTTGCCTCAGGACCACCATGTGGTGTGTTTCTCGTATTCATATCTGGGTATTGTACCATAATTTTGCCACATGTAAACCTCTAAAGCTTGCCGACACTGGGAACGAATTGAACGTTCTAACATCTCTCAGCGTGGTATGCTGATAGCAAATGAAAGTACTTGGTATAGAGACAAGTTGCGACGAAACAGCTGCTTCTGTTGTAGAAGACGGTCACATGTTACTGTCAAATGTCGTGGCCAGTAGCATGGATTTACACGTCCAATATGGCGGCGTCGTGCCTGAGATAGCTGCCCGAAGTCACATAGAAGCAATCTTGCCGGTCATTCGCCAAGCATTAGAGGATGCCGGCTGCACGTGGGACGATATTGATGCCATTGCCGTCACCTACGGTGCTGGTCTGGGCGGCTCGCTGCTCGTCGGCGTATTAACTGCTCGGACCCTCGCCATTGCACATAATAAGCCCCTCTACGCCATTAACCATGTCGAGGCCCACGTCTACGCCAACTTCTTAACGCAGACACCCCTACCCGGCTATGTTTTACGTGAAAAGTCACCACAGTTCCCTATGCTGGCAATCATCGTCAGCGGTGGACACAGTCAGTTGGCACTATTTGAAAATCATTTTCAGTACACCTTACTGGGCCAAACGCGCGACGATGCCATTGGTGAAGCGTTTGATAAGGTAGCCAAAATCCTTGGCCTGCCCTACCCTGGCGGCCCCAGCGTTGGCAAGAAAGCTCTTGAGGGTGACCCTCACAAACACCAGTTCCCTATCGCTAAACTCGATGATCCATACAGCTACAGCTTTTCTGGCCTCAAAACGGCCGTTTTGCGCCTAGCGCAGACCGAAACCGGTCATGATCACACCTTTCCGTCTACAAAGCTGTCAGAGGCCCTCAATGAGGCTCAGAAGGCCGACATTGCAGCTAGCTTTCAGTACACTGCCATCAAAACTATCGTCGCAAAGGCCAAACAGGCTTGGCAAGAGTTTTCGCCTGTTAGTATCGTCATCGCGGGTGGCGTGGCTGCCAACCCGGAACTTCGTCGTCAACTATCAGAGGCTATCCCGGTGACTATCGACTATCCAGACCTACAACTTTGTACTGACAACGGTGCCATGGTAGCAACGCTGGGCTGCTACAAGGCTATGCACGATCAACCAACGGCCGACCCATATACACTCGATATCCAGCCCAATTTAAGTATGTAGCCCTACCCCTGCTACCACAGAGGTGGTATGATACAAACTATATGAAATTACCAAAAGTCTACGAACCAGGTGAGTATGAGAGTGACATTTACGAGCTTTGGGAGCAAAGTGGCGCCTTTTTAGCTGACCCCAGCAATAATAAAGAACGGTTTAGCATTGCCATGCCGCCGCCCAACGAAACTGGCACGCTGAGCCTAGGCCACGCCTTATTCATCACACTTCAGGACATTATGGCCCGCTATAACAGGCTGCAGGGCAAAGACGTGCTTTGGCTGCCCGGCACTGATCACGCAGCACTGCCCGTAAACGCCATTATCGAAAAGCAGCTAGCCGAAGAGGGGACCGACAAGCACACCGTTGGCCGTGATGAGTTTTTGCGTCGCACTCGAGAGTTTGTCGGTAACAGCCGCAGCACCATGCTAGGACAAATGCGCGCCGTCGGTGCCAGCGCTGATTGGTCACGCCTCCGCTATACCTTGGATGACGCCCTTAACCGTTGCGTCAACGAAACGTTCGTAAAAATGTACAACGACGGCCTAATTTACAGAGGTGCACGCATCGTTAACTGGGACCCAAACCTGCAGACCACCATTTCTGATGACGAGGTCGAGTACAAAGAAGAAAGGGCAAAGTTCTACACCTTCCAGTACGGTCCATTCCAGATTGGCACAGCACGTCCAGAGACAAAGTTTGGCGACAAATACGTCGTAATGCACCCTGATGACGAGCGCTATACAGACTACAAACATGGTGACACGCTCGAGGTGGAATGGATCAACGGTCCACTAACCGCCACCATCATCAAAGACGAAGCCGTGGATCCGGCTTTTGGCACCGGGGTTATGACCATCACGCCATGGCACAGTCATGTCGACTTTGAACTCGCAGAAAAGCACGGCCTCGACAAAGAGCAGGTGATTGATTTTCATGGCAACCTCCTGCCAATTGCTGGCGAATTTGCTGGCATGCCAATCGGTGAAGCGCGCGACAAGATCGTCGAAAAGCTCGATAAAAAGGGCCTGGTGGTGAGTATCGATGAGAACTACATCCACAACATCGCTACCAATGAACGAGGTAAGGGAACGATCGAGCCACAGATAAAGCTACAGTGGTGGATCGACGTAAACAAAGAGGTCGTGGAGTGGAAAGGGCAAAAGCGCAGCCTGAAGCAAGTGATGCAGTCAGTTATCCGTGAGCAGGATATCGAGATCATGCCCGAGCGCTTTGAAAAAATCTATTTCCACTGGATTGATAACCTACGCGACTGGTGCATTAGCCGACAGATCTGGTGGGGACACCGTATTCCCGTCTGGTACCGCAAAGACACCGACGGCAGGGAAGAGACCTACGTAGGCACACAGCCACCAACCGATCAGAGCGAGGGCTGGCACGAGTGGGAGCAAGACCCAGACACCCTCGACACCTGGTTTAGCTCGGCCCTGTGGACTTGGAGCACGCTGATCGATCAAGATCTCGCCAAGGATTACTCCTTGTCACTCGAAGATCTGCTGAAGCAAAGTAAGGACTTTCAAGCCTACCACCCAACCTCAGTTATGGAGACAGGGTGGGATATTCTATTTTTCTGGGTAGCCCGCATGATCCTCAGCACCACGTACATGACAGGTCAGGTGCCATTCAAGAAAGTGTACCTACATGGCATGATTCGCGCCGAGGATGGCAAAAAGATGAGCAAATCTCGCCCCGAAAGTATTATTGATCCTCTCACAGTAATTCCTGAGTACGGCACCGACGCCCTGCGTATGGCACTCATCATGGGTGTGACCCCCGGCAACGATCAAAATTGGGGTAAGGGCAAAATAGAAGCCAACCGTAACTTCTGCAACAAGCTATGGAACGTAGCTCGCTATATCGAAGGTGTTCTGGGTGACGAGTTCAAACGTGAAAAACCAACACCAGACACTGCAGCCGATCACTGGGTGTTGTCTAGGCTACAACATACAAGCGAAGAGATAGGTCGACACCTGGACAACCAGCGGTTCAGTGAAGCATACGAACTGCTGTATCACTTTGTGTGGGATGAGTTTGCTGACTGGTACATCGAGGCCAGCAAAACGCAGCAAAACTTGCCGCTACTAGCCTACTGCTTGGAGTCAATCCTAATCATCGCCCATCCATTTGCTCCATTTGTTACGGAGACAATCTGGCAAACACTGGCGTGGGAGCCAGACTCGACACTTGCTACCCGCACATGGCCAACCATTCACAAAGCTGATAGCAACAAAGCAGCCGACTTCACCGAGATTCAAACCATCGTAAGTGAAGCGCGCTTGATAACAAAAAGCCTCGGCGCACCGCAAGCTACCTTGTACTACACCGATGTCGCATTCCTAAAAGACAACGCCGAGCTTATCAAGCGCCTGGCCCGACTGGGGGCAGTCACCGAAGTACGAGAAGGTGACGGATTGTTTTTGACCGATACACGCCATCGCTGCTGGCTCGATATTGATAGCGCTACCGCCCGCAACTACGCAGACAAACTCAAGCAAAAACAGTTAGATCAAGAGAAGATAATAGCTCAATTGCAGGGTCGACTGGCAAATAAAGCCTACGTAGACCAAGCACCGAAACACTTAGTTAACCAAACCAAAGAGCAGCTAGCCGATGCCCAGGCACAGCTCCTAAAACTTCAAACCGAAACCAAGCGCTTTGGCGCCTAAGCTTCAGGCTCTAGCGTAACTCGAATACGTGCGGCTGATTCGTCGGCCCGATAGCCGTCAAAGAGGGAAATGTGCCAGCCGGCTTGCTCAGCAGCGATCAGGTTTGGCCGAGTGTCGTCTACGAGCAGTATCTCACTTGGATCTACGCCGGCACGCTCTGTTGCCAGATTAAACATTTCTGCATGCGGCTTGATAATACCGACCTCAGAAGAGTCAACAATAGCCGCATAGGGCACGTCGGGCAGGGCGCCAATGTCTCTCAGACCGCGTATGAGGCCCGGTAAGCTGTTTGTGAGTAATCCGACGCGGTAATGTTCACTCGCCCAAACAAGCAGCTCCTGGACAGCTGAAATTGGCTCGGCGCCATCTAGGTAGGCTTTGCGCCAGTCTACTGCTGTACCGAGGCGTTTTGATAAGACCTGATTAAAGTCGTCCATGCTCATAACGCCACGATCTAATTCTTCGTTGTAGTGCCAAAAGAGGCGTTCGATAACATCTGGCAGTACCCCAGTTTGCTCGGCAAGGATAGAGAAACCTCGCTGGGCAGCTCGCACCAGCGTGTCATTAACATCGAAGTATACGAAACTGACGCCGCCTTTGCTTTTACGATAGGTCTTGTCGACGCCGCCAACCGTAACCCCGAGTAATTCGTCGAGTGAAATATCCATAGCAATGGCAATGGCCTGGACGGTAAAAATAGAAGGGGCTTTGATGGCACCACGCTCAATTTTGGCCAGCGTAGAGTAGCTCAGGTTTGCCTTGTGACATAACGCCTGCTGTGTAAAGCCTTTTTGCTTGCGCACATCCTGCAAGCGCTTGGCCAGCGCCATTTCATCGAGTAAACTCATTGGTCGAACTCCTGTCGACTACCACCCACGTACATAGCCCTATCGTACCAGTTATAGGCAAAAAAATAAACGAGCTAGCCACAAACGGCTAGATTCAGCCGACCTTGAGTACAAATTTGAGTAGCGTAAAGAAGAATATAAAGGCGGCTACACCGACAGCTCCCGCTGTCAGCGCGACACTTTTGGGGTCAGCTCCACCTGTTTGGCGGCCGACTTTCGACCACGTCCAGGCGGCTATACCGATGGCGAATAAAAACGATGTAAGAAATGGTGACATGCCCTTATTGTACGTTGCCGTAGACCTCTTTGTCATTAGTTTATACCGCGAAGCATTGTTGTAGCTGTAGTTTTGTTGTACGTTGTAGCCATAGATGAGTGAGCA
This sequence comes from uncultured Candidatus Saccharibacteria bacterium, assembly GCA_964647125.1. Classification (GTDB taxonomy): domain Bacteria; phylum Patescibacteriota; class Saccharimonadia; order Saccharimonadales; family UBA4665; genus UBA6224. The sequence continues at coordinate 204,937 of CAZYFP010000002.1, read as the reverse complement.
ACGATCTGTCCGGGAGTGGTTGCATGTGGGCTCAGTTGAGGCCGCCAAACTCCTGGGGGCGACCGCTTTTTCGGCCCTGGCATTTGCGCCTCAGGCCGCCAACCATGCCATAGAGCACACCAGTGTGGAGGTGCAGATCGCCGAATTTCCGGCTGAACTATCGTTTTACCCCGGCTCTAGCCGACTGGATGTACTCAACCAGGCAAGTATTTATTCTGACCAAACCAAGGCCGACATTGGCCTGCATGCGAAAATTACCGGGTTGCCCAGGTTTGATACTCCCAGCCAATTGGTAGACTACTTTTCACCAAAGCGTATCGACCTATATGGCAGTATGGCGGACTCACCAAAGGACGTAGCCGGTGGTTACGAGGCCACGCTCACCCGCGCAGCAATCAAGGAAACACTTCGCTACGATTTGCCATGGGCAGGCATTGGCGGGTTAGCACTGTATGGTGGCCTTGCCGTAGTACGCATGAGACGCCGAATAGCAGAACTCGAGGGCAAACAAGCAAGCAAAACTGAGATAGGCAAGCTGGGCGTAGCCGGGCTGGCGATTGCGGCCGTGGCTGGTAGCCTAACGATTGCCGATCACAACAATCAACAGTGGCTAGCCTCAGCGCCAAAACCAACGAATCTTGCAGTCATACATGCGCTGGATAGCACATCGCTGCGTGGAACGGCCGTGGATAATCCACTGGTGCTGAATAGCGCAGAGAAAGGCATTACCTATGCCCAGCGGTTAAAAGATCGTCGAATGCAGCAACGGCAGGCGTATTTGGCAACCGCGGAGCCAGCACTCGTTGCTAACTTACTTGATCTGCCAGACCTTCGTGAGAACGAAGAACTGCTATTTACTATGACCGACATGCATTCCAGCCAAGCCGGCATACAACTGGCGCGTGATGCCGTTAAAACGCTACAGCAGCGCTATGGGAAACACAGCCTGCAAACCGTCTTTAATCTGGGTGACATGAGTTATGGTGCCGATTTTCAGCGCCAATCGGTACTTGACCAAGCACTGAAGGGTCTAGGCGTAACCGTTGCCGTATCTAGAGGTAATCACGACGTTGGCCAAACCTCAGCCTGGCTCAAAGAAACCGATATGCTCGACCTAAAGGGTCGCAAATCTGTTAATGGTATTAGCGTGTACGGAAAGCCTGACGTTTCGCTGACGCCTTTTCTTGGTGCCCCGTATTATCCTGATCCACAGCAATCAGAAACGACGCTTGGCCAATCGGCGCGTGTTGAAGCGCTTATACACACCATTGATGTCGTCAATCTACATGAACCTCCGGCGCTGCGTGCGTTCTTCGGTATTCCGAATATTAGCAAGTACTTGGAAAGTGACGATGATGAAAAGCTGACAAGCTGCGATTACGGGGCAGGGGCCATTGCCTACAGTCCAGTTGCGCTTGCCCAAGCAGGTCACTGGCACGACCAATATCCTATCAAGATGGTCTGCAACCAAGACGGCACCTGGGGGGTCATAAATGTGCAGGGAACTGGTGGTGGGGCTGCCGAAGCACCGACGATAAACAGTTGGAGCGATCCCGATGGCAAGCCCATCAAAGACGTATCGTTCCGAGCGTTTATTCGCAACACCAAGTACAGCTCAATTACGGGAGTTATTGCTATCCAGGTTAAACCTGATGGCAGCGTAGTCCCCATGGTGCGCACAGATATCGGTACGCCAACTGGCGCACCATTTCCGGTAGCACAATAGAAACAGGGCAACTAGTTGGGGTTTGGGCTCGCAGCAATCCAAGGGAACGCCCCACAGCCGAAGAAGTCTCCATTGATCATCAGGAGATATAAAAAGTGAGCACCGACAATAGCTAGCAGAACTAGCAAGCCAAGCAAAGATCGTCTTACCTTGCTATTTTTTATTCTTTTCAGCCCTAGTATGTATGCAAGGATAACCAGGCACGTCACAATGAAAAAAGAAGTGAAATATCGAGTATATAGCTCTGACAGACGGTAATCACACACGAAACCAGCAAAGTAAGATATGTTCATCATGTCGTAATCGTAGCATACAAATTGCAGTCCAAACCAAATAAAAAAGGCCGGGCAAGCTAACCGTCTTGATCTGGTACACCCGGCAGGATAGCGGCTAACGCCTTCTCCACTCAGCCATGCTCGGAGTAAACTCCTGCGCGTGACTTCGCTACGCCGAACCTTTCACGGTTCGAACTCGCTATCGCGAGCAAACCAATAAAAATACCCCAGACAAGCTGAGGTAGTTTTATTGGTACACCCGGCAGGATTCGAACCTACGACCTTTGGCTCCGCAAGCCAACGCTCTATCCAGCTGAGCTACGGGTGCTCATCGTTGCGACTTACCCAAAACTTTAAACCAAGGAGCCCTAGGGGCGACTGTTTGAAGTTTTGGGAGGAGGAACCTAGTCATCAGCCGAAGCTTTTGCCGAATAGGCAAAACGGGGCATTGACGTAAGTTCCGACGACAACAGGGGTGATTGTAGCATAAGATTACGAATAATACTAGACTACACTGATGGCTCATTCTCACTTGGTGGTTCGAAAACTGTTTTTAGACAAGCACGGCAAGCTTGTTGTGGGGCAAAAACCAAATATCCCAATTATCATCTGGGTAGTTTGTGCGCTCAGTAACAAACTGGTAAGTAACCACGATGTATCCTCACTGTTATCACTTGTTGGTACTGCCGCATTGGTGCTGTGGGCGACATTGGAAGTTGGCTGGGGCGTAAACTACTTCCGGCGTTTGCTCGGTATAGTCGTATTGGCCTGGATAGTTATGCGCATATTTGGGTAATTAACAGAGGCACGCTACAATATTGAGGTTCTAAACAAATTTACATTCCAGGGAGCCGAAGGCGAGTGAATGTAAATTTGAGAGGAAAGCCCAAGTCGTAAGTCAAAGCTTTTGCCAAATAGGCAAAACGAGACAACGACGCAAGGATTGACGAGGAGAGGTGCAAGAGTGGTTGAATTGGCTGCTCTCGAAAAGCAGTGAGCCCGCAAGGGTTCCGAGGGTTCGAATCCCTCTCTCTCCGCCAAACAGAATGCCCGTACTAAGCGGGCTTTTTGTTTGGCTGCGTTTGAGGGGATACGAACCTGAAAGGTTCGGCAACTAATAAACAGCGCTTAGCCGTGCTAAAAAACGGCTACAACTCTACTCTTGTACGTCTTGGGCCTGTTGCGAATTCAAGAACTCTTGTTGCATCTGCTCCTCCTGAGGATCAAGCCCGTCTTGGTCGAGGCTGTTCTGTGCACTATCTGGCGAAATTATCGCTGATACATAGGACGTGAATGTCCATACAGAAGCAACTAAAACCGCAACGCTTACGATACATAAGACCAGTTTGAGGATTGGCGACTGCCTGGAGAGTTTTTTGGAGGCATGGAAGGCGGCAAGAACTACGAAGTTGTAGAAAGCCCACACAAAGCCGATCAACGATGCTACGACGGGCAGGAATAGCGCTTCAGGTGTGTTCGATGATTGGCTGTCTGCAATGCGCATCCACAACATAACTGCCAGTCCACCGAGAATTAACGTTGAAGCCAGAGCATAGGGCACGAATAAGCGGCTGATGTACTGCAGCAAATCTGTAGTCAGTTTTGTCAAAGGTGCCTGGGGTTTGCTAGCTTTTCGCATTGTGGAGTCTCCTGGACAGTGTTGATGGTTATTGGTAGGTATTAAATCACAACAATTACGAGTATCCTACGTGGAAAATCTTGATCCAGCAGTATTTGACACTTGACCGTAATAGGCACTACGCGAGCTTTGTCACACAAATACTGTATGAAAAATCACAGCATTTACTCAGACTGCGGGGATACACTACTCATGTAACCGTGGGAGGTATACATGGGGAGAAAGCAGTCAGTACGACCAAAACTAATCGAAGAGATTTTTCTCAACCCAAATCTAAGTGCCAACGAACAGTAGCACTTAGGGTCAGCAGATAGAAGGAGGGTAGGTGTATGTTTGAGCATGTTTCTCGTCGCAACAAGCAACCAGCGGTACAAGATACCAATCCTAACTGGTGGAAAGAGTACTTGCGCTACTAGACGATATCTTTGAATGTAATACTAACCGTTGAATCTTGATTGAACGTGTTGCGCTCCGCATAAAACCGGAGCGCTTTTTTGTCTTGTTTGGTCATGTGCTGCTGGTCGATTGCTCGTGGCCATAACCCCAACGCTCGAACTGACGCCGTCTCGATGGCATAAAAGAATATTTGGGCCTGCAAATATAACCAGAAGAGTAGCCCAAGCACTACGGCAAACGTACCGTACAGGCTATCCAGGTGGCTCAGTTGGTGCTTAATGACATAACCTCCAGCAATCTGCAGCGTAGCCAAACCTAATGTAGATATTATGGCTGCCGGTCGTAGATGGCCCAGCGGTACTTTGGTTGGTAGAGCAATGCGTACAAGTACCAAAAACATCAGGTAGAGGATGGCCAGGGTAATGGACAACGCTACCGCACTCATGAGCCAACCGCGGCCACCAACATTAATGGCATAGCCAGATACAACAGGGGCTAGTAGCAGGCCGATGGAGCCAACGAATATAATCGCGAAACTTTTAAGGATGCCGTGCGGAAAACCACTGCGCTGTGCGTAGGGGATTTGCCAAACATGATTGATACCGTTACGTAGTGTGTCTGCCACACCACGCGCACCAAACAATGTCAGTAGCGTACCAATAACCAGTATCCAACCCGTACTGCCGAATGTATGCACGTTTTTTTGCAATTCGTTGCCGACGACCGGGAAGTAATTGGTCACATTCTCAATAATTTTAGTCCGTAGCTCGGCATTGTTACGAATGAGCACTTTAACAATGGTCGTTAAAACAAGCAGTAACGGGAAAATGGACAAAAAACCGTAATAGGTCAGTAGCGCCGCTTGATGCCCTGCCTGGTCATCACCGTATTTCTTGATGACTGCGAAGGGAAAACCCACAATTTTGTGACGCCGTTGGTAGGTATCTATACGCTGTACTACTTTTTGGAAAACGTTCATTACTGGATCATATTGTAGCTGACCCGAGTAGTCCTGGCGAATTTTGGGCTACGAGGAGAATGAATGTTAGATTGCTCACAGCGCAGATCGGGTTGGACTGTCATAGTGCTAATGACTAGCAAAACTAAAAGGAGGGCTAGCACCATGTCATACGAAGAAGAAACACTTATGGAAACATTCGATAAATGGGACAGCCGAGATAGGCGCGAGCGCTTTATCCGTCGTATGGAGCACAAACTTCAGACTAAAGAACAGCGCTACCGCTAGATAACTCGATACCTTACTAAAATCCCCGCAAAAGCGGGGATTTTGCTTTAGAAGCGAACTCGGTGCATTAGATTATCAATTGCATCCGGGCGACGCTCTTCATGGGGCAGTCGACTACTAATCACCCCGATGATTGCTTGCTCGTCTTGCGGATCGTAATAAATGGTTGTCAGTGTGCCGAAGCGTTTGAGTGGCGTAAAGACAATGCTTGAAAAGGCACCTTCTGGCACGACCGAGAATGAGCGAAACTGATTGTAATCGTAGTATTTTTGGTCAATCGTCAGGCCTGATGGGTCAACTTGGTAGCTCAGTTGGCGAGGCTGATGCCCGGCATAGGTTGCAAATAACACCGCTGCAAACACAATAACTATGGCCGAAACAACGTCTTTTGTCACAAACCAAACCAGTACCGCTGCCACAATTGCTCCCAGTATCAGCAAGGCATACCAGCTACCGGCCTTTTGGTGTGCAATGAACTCCGATGCAGTCCACTGTACAACATCGTCATTCTGCTGCTGGGTTGCAGGCTGAAAATTATCATCATAAATAGTTGGGTCAAATGCCGGAGCTACTTCTGGTTGAGTAGTAGGGGTCACTGGCTGCTCAGCTGCAGGCGCAACGGGGGCTGCGGCTTCTGCTGGGACTTGCGGTACGACAGTTTCAGCCGGTTGGGCAGGCAAGGGCTGGGTAGCCGGCTGCTGTGGGCGAATCGTGTCACCCGGCAAAAACTGTCCTTGTGATACTGGTTGCTTATCGTCCGAAGTTTGCCCATTCATAAGCGCTATTGTACAACGGACCAGGGCTAATTTCTAAGCGAAGCGTGTGCATTACAGAATACGCTTTTGGATTATGCAACAAAACTGCTATAATCACCCCTGTTGTATTTGGCCACGGAAGGGTGTCCGAGTGGTCGATGGAAACGGTCTTGAAAACCGTCGTGCCCGCAAGGGTACCGTGGGTTCGAATCCCACCCCTTCCGCCAATTCAACTGGCTAAATGCCAGTGTATCGACAATCGCTAAAATCTATAGCGTATAATCCATAGCATAAGAAAAGGATCGAAATTATGTCTACACTACTTCGCTTCATTATCATCCTAGTCGTACTTATTATTGGCGGACTTGGAATATTGGCAGTTGCTGGGGCGCTTTCATCATCAGAGTTACGTGACAATGCACTGAAAGTAGTTGAGTTAGCTGGAATCATCCTGGTGTCATCTGCGGCAATTTTGTTTGTTTCTAAGAAGTAATTAGCTAGCTTTACACTAAATCTTTTGCTACACTAGGGCAGTTATCCAGCCATGGCTTAACCCAAAATTCTAATTCAAGGAGTCGTAAACGACTGAATAGAATTTTGAGAAAAGGACCGTAGCCGTCAGTCGAAGCTTTTGTGATCGCTCACAAAATCAGACAGAAGCGTACGGGACGACGAGGAGAGGTACCCAAGTGGCTGAAGGGGACGGTTTGCTAAATCGTTAGAGGGGCGAGAGTCCCTGCGAGGGTTCGAATCCCTCTCTCTCCGCCAAACAAAGAAGATCCACAGTGCTGGATCTTTTTGTTTGGCTATGTTTGCGCAAAGTGCCAGGCTATGAGCCGGGGAAATAGATTGGGATCGGATCTTGCTGCCGACAAGGTAACCTCAAGCCCTGGCAAATACCACGGCCTCTACTTTGGCTGCCCCAGCCGCTCGCAACACCTTGGCGGCAGACTCCAACGATGCACCGGTTGTCATGACGTCATCGACAAGCACGATATGACGTCCGGCAATCAGATCTGTATTAACGACCAGAAGGCTTTGCTGCATTTGCGCTATACGCTGAACCCGACTTGCACCAACTTGTCGATGCTGGCCAATTCGACGCAAACAGTCAGCATACTCCAGATTGGACATTCCGGCGAGCTGCTTAGCGATCAAGGCAGCCTGGTCATAGCCACGCAAACGAATCCGACTGGTGGCAGTAGGGATGTGTACGATAACGACAGCGGCTGATAGCTCAACTTCAGACATAGCTACGGAAATAGAGCGCGCGGCGGCCTTAGCACCAGAAAACTTGAGCCGACCGACCATATCCTTGGCCAGCCCCTCGTACGAAGTTACCGCCCGAACATTCGTAAGCTTACTGTGTCGACGACAAGCCACGCATGTCTTACCACCGGGAGACAAAGCACGACATCGGTAGCACCGATCCGCCACCGCAGGAAGTGATCCAGCGCAGTTAGCACAAAGCAACGAACCTTCTGCATCACAGCCCACGCAGTAGTGCGGGGCATACCAAGAAATTATGGCTTCTAGCATCGCGTTGTATTTAATGTGTTGTAAATAAGTACTCCTGTGGTTGCGAACACTTTATTTACTAAGCTATACTGCTAACAACATAAAAACGCAAGACGTATTTTTGTAAACCGTTTGGAGGGTATTAAAGATGGCACGACGAAGCCGTGACGACGAACTCTTATTAGAAGAGGATGAACTAACCGCTGCGTTTTTGGGCGACGACGACCTTAGTGTGGCAATGGCAGCTGAAGACAACACCGCATCACAGCCAGCAGCACCAACTGACGAGTGGGACGAGGAAGATGCTCAACTACCAGGCCAATTGGCTGTTGATGTCTACGAGACTCGCGAGAAGTTGGTAGTAAAAGCTCGCACAGCAGGTGTTAACAAGGGCGACCTTGATGTTAGCATCAGCGACAACCAATTGACGATTCGCGGCACGCTTAGTGCTGGTACTGACGACGAAGTAGAGAACTACTTCCTGCAAGAATGCTACTGGGGCGAATTCAGCCGCACTATCGCACTGCCAGTGCCTGTAAAGGAAGAAGAAATCGAAGCTATGCTCAAGGACGGTGTCCTAACCATCAGCTTTGGTAAGGTCAAGCAAGATACCGTTAAGAAGATCCAGGTCCTGTAAACCGGTATCGACCCAAACTAAAACCACCCAGATGGGTGGTTTTTTTGATATCTAGATCGACAAGGAAAGTACTAAACAAAATACCCTCGCGGGCGAGGGTATTTTAGTTCAAAGTTATGATCTTTAGACTTCGGCTGCTTTTTGCAGTACAAAGTGCACGATGACTTGAGACAGGGCCACGATAACTAGACCAATGATGGCGTAGATAAGTGTATTCTTGGCTGCACCAACCTTGTTGGAATCACCGCCAGAGGTAATGTAGCGCATACCACCAACAATAATCATAAGCACAGCGGCCACACCGACAACGGCAGAGAACACGTTCACTACCTGCGTAAGGAGCTTGTTAAGACTGCCGACGCCTTTTGCGCCAGTACAGTCGGTCTTTGTGCCACCAGTTAGGTCGCCGTTCGTACCAGAACAAGCATTACCCTGGATATCAATCCCTGCGGCATAGGTTGGAGCTGCAACGAGTGCAGGTGATAGTAGTGTTGCGAGTGCTGCAAATGTCAGCATCATTTTTTTCATTTTTTTGATCATTAGTTTACCTTTCGTTATTTCTACCTTACTTATATCATACTACTTTTAACTAATTCAAGGAGAGGGAGGGGTAGTGGCACCAGTGGCTGTTTGGAATACAAATTGCACCAGAACTTGTGACAATGCCACAACCGCTAGGCCAATAAGTGCGTACATCAGTGCGGATTTAGCGCCTGCTATCTTGTTCGAGTCGCCACCAGAGGTGGAGTAGCGTAGTCCGGCTACAATCACCATGATGATAGCCGCCACACCGGCCACCGTGCTGAGCAGATTTAGAATTGTAGAGATAATATTATTTACCCCAGCCCCTTTGTCGCCACAATTGGCTCCGGTTAGGCCAGCACCTTTACAAATGGCAGCCTTCGAGGACTCTACAGATGATGCGGCACTTGCTGGTGCAGCAGATAGCATCAGACCAAACACTGCTGTCAAGACGAGGATTTTTATTGTTTTGATTACTTGTTGCATGGAAATTTCCTTATTTATATCTTAGAGAGTACTAGGCTAATGATTGACCGAGACAAAATAATAACGACCAGTCCGATAGCCGCATACACGATTGACTTGCGGGCAGTAGCCACCTCTTGCGTATCACCGCCCGAAGTTATTAGCTTCAGTCCCGACACAATCATAATAACCACCGCTGCAAAGCCAGCAATAACAGCCAGTATATTGACTATCTTGAAGATTGCACCATTATTACCACTAATAGGATTGCTGCCGCTTCCTGCCTTATCCTTACAGACTGCAGAACTTGCACCACCGCCAGAACAAGAATCCTTAAACAGGTCCGCGGCCACTGGTCGGGGCGCGGCAACACCAATAAAAACAATCGCAAGTAGCGTAAATACTGCTGTCGTCAAAAGCTGCCGAATCATCAGAATTTTCCGATCACTAGTGTTACTATCACCTGTGCGCTAATCGCTAGCAGCATTCCGACGATGGCATAGGCAATTGTACCCTTGGCTTTAGAAACGGCCTGCGGGTCACCTTGTGACATGACATAGCGAAAGCCACCAATTGCCACAAACAGTACTGCAACGGCTCCGACCACTGTTATTACGATCGTCAGAATAACCTTAATCATGTGGTCATTAGCATTGCCGCCCGGACTGGAACTGCCAGGCAGCGGCGAAAGGTCAGTTGCAAATAGTATCAATCTATCTAACATATGTTACGCACCCAGCCTTGTCCCTATAAATGTCACCGTAGCAACTGCTATCATTGCCAACACGAGGCCAATCAATGCATTAATGACCGTGCTTTGTGCTTTGGATACTTGGTCAGGGTTGCCCTGGCTAGTAGCGTAATTTACTGCACCATATATCACGAAGACCACTGCAATTAGGCCGGCAACGCGAAGCAGATCATCTACTACAGCAAGTAACACGAGGGGTATGTCGCTGGGATTCCCACCTTTAGGCAGCACATTGAACTGGGTTATTTGGCAACCACCAGCAGTCGTTTCAAATTTTAGATACTTATACCAGGGTACTAGACCAAAAAAATTATGCTTTTCACAGCCGGCAGCGGCGAATAACACTAGGTTATACATTTTAAACTATCCCTCCTGGTACCAAGAATTGTAACAATGCGAACAGGAATACGTACGCCACTAAGCCAATAAGCGCATTCCTGACGTGATTTTTTCCAGATGCAGCTTTTTGCGGATCACCCTCGGATGTCATGACTTGAATGGCGCCAAGAATGATGGCAATAACCGCCACAACCCCAACTAGTGCACTTAACACTTTTATAGTTGGATCAATAAACTTCTTTATAAGATTACACTCACCACCGCCATCACAGACAACATTGGTGCTAATAGCAGGGTCACTGCTTGTCGGTAGATCGTTCGGGTCAGACGTACCGTTACCAGTATCGCCACCGCCACTCGACGGGTCGGTAGCTGGGGTCGCAGACGTACTGGCAACATAGACCCAATTTTTGTTTTTGTTTTTGCAGGCTTTTTTGAAGTCTTTTATGTCTAGAATATTGCCAGGAGCAACTAGGCTTTTTGTCGCGGTTACTTGATGAATTTTGCCCGCCCGATCCTTACAATTAACCTGCGTACTGTTCGGGTCTGCAAATGCTTGCCCGCCTAAAAGTAGGAGCGTGGTGACTGCTAGAAGAACCGATGCGAGAAGTTTACCTTTTGTGATTTTCATAGATTTTTACATGTACTTTATTAATAGAAACTATACCGTGCTTTTTGACATTCCGCAAACATCGATTACAGAGTACACAATCGAGCAAACTTTGATTATTTATTTATAAGCCGCCACTACCGTTATTTTAACTGTTACGTTTTTGGAGTTCGCATATGGCTTATGCGTGACTGAAAAGGGCGTTGCTTGTTGCGGCAGCACATTGTCAATGGTTTCTGTAAAGCTACCTAACGATGATCCTGTTTGTGAATCAAGCACGTTGAGGTTCACGATCACCGAGAGCTCTTTGTCACTTGAGTTTGATAGTTGCCCAGAAATCGTCATTTGTGAGTACGAATCATCAATGCGTACGCTGTAAAGCTCATCGACAGATATGACATCGGTAGCCTGAGCAGCAACATTACGCTGCTTTGGACCCGAACCTGATCCGCCGTCTTGCTTTCCCGTCTTAGAGAGAACACTATTTGCCACAACCCCAACCAACAGGAGTCCTAGTATGAAAATAAGTACGACGACGGCACGGCTTTTTTTCTGCATGTGCTTATTATATGCATTTAACTCGTATGCGTACAGTTTTACGATGGCGCCAACACGATTAGTTGTATATAATTCGATCAAACGCTAGCAGTTATATATGAATAGAATGCTTCACAATAAAAAAAACATAGCAGCCTTCTTAGCCTTAGGTGTTTTACTTTTTAGTGCTATAGGTGGTTTATACTTTAGCGCCGTCGCACATGCATCCGGAGAACAGTGGAAATGGACAGCCTACAACAAAATAACCATCAGTGGGGGCGATCTTCAGCGTAGCGCCGTCATAACCTTTCCTCCGGTAGGGAACAGCATTAGTAGTACCGGAACGGGTGACATTTTTGCGAACAATTGTTTTTACGGAGTCAATGTAACATTCAAGAACAACACTCTAGGTCGTGACATGGTGGTAGTTCCGAGTAGCGCTCCCACCGTGGCGTCTCCATCGGGGTCTTCATACCATGCATGTAGCGAAAGCGAACGATCAAAACTACCGTTTTCTGGCGCAGTAACTACCATAAACGATATACCAAGCAACGAAGAAACAGATGCAGAGAAAAAGGTTAGTGTTTTCTTGGGCTCCGGCCTAACAAACTCACCAGCTAAAATGCATGTGACCATAACTAGTGTAACGAGTGGAAATAAATACCCTATCGTGGGTAATCGCACGGCTACCGGACCCAGCTACCCACAATACTACAAATATAACTACGTTGCCGTCTTAGACGGCCTAGTGGCCGGCAACACCTACAAAGCTTGTGTGACTGACGCCGTATTCACGAAAGCATCTTCCGCGGCCGCCCTATGTAAACAGTTCACAAAAGTGCAGCACACACCTGCGACCATATCTTTCGAGGTTGGTAACGCTGTTGACAGCCTGGGCAAGACTATAAGCGGCAACCTGACTCTAGATCATCCGATAATCAATGGGGCAAGTACTACCCAACCCTACGGTAAGTACAACCTTCAACTAAAGAGTGCCGACGGAACTAAGGTATTCCGAACGATTACCGTTGACATGGGAGACTACACACCGTCCGACACCTGTAGAAACTCCGGCGCGTGTGGCTCAATAAACAGTGTTACTAAAGGCTTTACGTTTAGTAACGTCGGTGCAGGGACGTACCAATTATGCGTCGAGGGAACGACAGTATGTAAAACTATAACGCGCAAAATCAACACTCCGCTCGAAGATGTGGATCTCACGCTATCCCAGGAAGACACAGCCTTGGCAAGCGCAGCCGTGGATGGCTCTAGCGAAGGTGACGATCCAGACCTCGGGCTGGAGTGTGGTGGTAGCAGCATTTGGGCCAAAATAGCCAACCCACTCAACTGGCTCACTTGTTCAGTTTTGGGCGCCATGACTCAGGCAAGCAAGCAACTTGATAACGCTATCAATGACATGCTGTGTATAAACGAAGACGGTATTTTTGGTAATGGTGCGGCCACGTGTGGCGGAGTCGGTGACAAAAATAATAATAGCGGTGGCTATAAGACAGCCTGGAACAGCTTTCGATTAATTGCACTTGGACTGCTAGTTATAACGGGTCTCATAATGGTACTGTCGCAAACTATGGGGCTGGAAATATTTGATGCGTACTCCATCAGAAAGACTCTTCCTAGGTTACTCGTAGCAATCATTGGGGTTTCGCTATCATGGCAACTCATGGAATTCTTTGTCTCACTTTCAAACGCACTCGGCATTGGCGTAAGGCACCTTATATACGCTCCGTTCTCGGACCTGGGTAGTGATGGCAAGAGCATCATTGGCGGCGGTACGACTGGCATTGGCACCCTGTTTGCACTAGGTGGTATGGCAGTTTTAGGAGCCTTGGGCATACTAAGTTTTGTGGCAACAGCGTTACTCGCGATTCTTGTCGCGTTTTTTGTCCTGGTTATACGAAATATGGTGGTCATACTACTGATCATAATGGCGCCGGTCGCAATTATCGCCTACGCGCTACCCAACACTGAAAAAATCTGGAAGTTATGGTGGGATGGATTCAGCAAAGCGCTGATGATGTTCCCAATAATTACTGCCTTCATAGCGGTGGGCCATGTATTTTCTGCAATCAGTGCTCAGCAAGACGGTGCAGTTACCGACTTTGTCGCTATTATCGCCTACTTCGCTCCTTATTTCTTACTACCAATGACCTTCCGTCTGGCTGGTGGGGCAATTGCCACTATTGGCGGAATGGCTAACGACCGTAGCCGTGGCGCCTTTGATCGACTCAAAAACTTCCGAGGCAATCAGATGTCCAAAAACTGGAATGACATCAAGAGTAGCCGTAGGTTCAAGGGCGGTACAGAAAACAACTTTAGAGGCAGGATAAATCGTGGTCTCGGAATGGCGGCAAATGCACCTGCCGCAATTAGCGCCGATGGCACCACATTTAGGCCTGGAAAGTGGCGCAGCTCGGTTCGTAGCGGCGTTAGCAACCATGCCTTCGACCATGCCATGGAGGCTACAGAAAAGGACGCCGCATTCCGCGCCATTGCACCTGATGACGATATGTTGTCGGCAGGTTTGCACGGAAAGGGTACCGAAGCCGATGTTCGGTCATACCTGGAAGCTCGTGGACGCAAGGGTAAGCACCTAGAAGATAGTGTCCGTAGCGTCATGGCAGCCAAGCGTAGCCTGGGCGATGAACAGTACCGTATTGCAGCAGCAGTTGGTATAGCCGGCACAAAAACTGGTTACGCTGGTGGTTTCCATGAAATGGCGGAAGCACTTGGCGAAGCGTCGGGTGGCGACAAGCAATTGGCTGCCCGAATGCTGGGTGTGGCTCGTGGCCAAGCTGGACGAGCTGGACGAGTGGATTTGGCTGGACATGGCTTTGGCTCTGGTGTAAGTGCTTTGTACACCGTTATAGATAGCCAAAACGCCGGTAACACTTCTGCCATAGAGGCTCGAATTGAAGCTGAGAATACAGCCCGCAGCAATGGATCCAGTGAAGCCGATATTAGGCTTGCTGGGTTTACAGCCTCTCAAGGTGCTGGAGCGCCTGCTGTTGACGTAGATCTCGCTATTGATACCTTCCTAAATAATGACATGACGACCATCATGCGCGGTGATACCCGCAGCGTTCGTAACATAATGGAAGCTGTTCAGTCGCGAATTACTACTCTATCAAGCAGCCCCGCCAGAACTCAAGCGGAAGATCTTGAACTTGGCCAGCTAACCGCACGCCTCGAGATGGCGGCCGGACAAGGTTCATTTGCACCAGCCGAACGAATTCACAGAGCTCAAGAGGCGTTGGATGGAACGGTTCGTGTTCGTGCTGAAGTCAGGGATCAAGCCAAAGATGCTGTAACCATTGACGAAGCTACGGGAATTCCAGTGTCTTCAACACAAAGAGGCGCTGGATATAGAGAACAAACCCAGATGGGGCCTCGGCCAGCTGGCATGTCCCAACAAGACTTCGAAGATATTATGCAAAGAGAAAATGAAACCGACTCTTAAACTTAAGGCTAAAATATTGCCTGTACATATTGCAAATATGTAAAATTTATGCTATGATGTACATATGTCTAGCAGACGCCAACACACAAACCCAGATCAGACACCGACAGCCCCAATCGACATTGATAACACGGACATCGATCAGTTAACACCAGCTACTCCTAATACAGCCGCTGATCAGTCACATGAGCAGCAGACTCAGTCGGCCGGCAAGTTTCCGTGGCTTGGCAATCTCGCAGCAAGGCGTGTAGCTAAGCGTATCGGCGGTGAACTATATTTTTCTACATCCAATGCCATCCACGGTAGCCACGATGGGCCGGATCATAAACCCGATGCATCGTACAACATACCACATAAAACCGCCGCAACAGCCGCCGCTATTCACCATCTTCACGCTGTTGAGCACAGTAAAGTTATCTCTTGGAATGCAAAAATTGCCGATAGCCTTGCGCCCAAAGGCAGCAAACGTGAAGACTTGATAAAAAAGACATCTAAAGAGGTCGCCAGGACGGTGACGCATGTAGAGATCGATACTGGGTCACTGAGTCAAACCGAGCAAGCATGGCTACAGACGGTTAGTGTCGAAGGGATATTAAACCCGACTAACCTTGTGTACTTGCGTGAAAAAATAGTCGCAAGTGCAGTGTCACGTGGCGTTCTCGAAGAGACTATTCGAAAGAAGATCTTAACTGGTGGTCTACTAGGTATGGCGCCGGGTGAGCTAGCGGCTTACTTAAATATTTCTATGCAGACACTACGAAACCAAAATGAGCATCAAGCTGAGCGCGCAGTTCCAAAAGTCATAATTGATAAGATGAATCAATTGCTTCGACTACCTCTTGCCCTACCTAAAGTAGATGTATTGAAAGAACTAGGTGAACGACTCGGAAGTACAGCCGGCCAAAGTACAGACCCGAATGAAAGTCCAATCGTCCGTATTGGAATGTATGACGAGGCAGTAAGCCGACAGCCCCAGATCACAAGACAGCCACAACAGACCACAGCTCCGACCCGTAGTTCTATTCCTAGCTCTAGGCCGGCGCCTGCACGTACCCCGACAAAAACTAAAGCTGGTGGCGAAACTTCCAAAATATCCGCAGAAGACGAACAAGTCCTGCTGGCCATAGATGCCCGGGTTAGTGCCACCATAAGGGAGCGTGCGCCCGACTGGGGACTTGACTATGACGACCCTCGTTTCCCAGATATGGCTGCGGAGGTTCGGGCGGAGATTTACCGCGAACACTTTGGTGCAGATTTTAGCGATGAAGCCATAGAAAAAGTATTCAGCACAATCAAAAAACTTACTTCAAGACCAAAAAAGTAATCAGTTTCGTTTTATAGCAATGATCAGCTGACGGTTTTCGGTTATACTTATACGTAATGGCACAGTATAAAGTAATCCAAGACATTGAAGCAGAAGATAAACTCGTAGGGCCACTCAGCCTACGACAGTTTATTTACGCAGGTATTGCCGCTACGCTGGGGTATCTGAGCGTCATCTCTGTCACGCACAACGCAGCGTTTTTGCTGGTAATTTTTGTGCCACCGATGGTGTTTTGTATATTTTTTGCCTGGCCATGGAGTCCCGACCAGCCAACTGAAGTATGGGCTCTGGCCAAAATTCGCTTTTATTTCAAACCTCGCAAGCGTATCTGGGACCAAAGTGGTGCCAAAAATCTCGTCACCGTAACTGCACCAAAGGTAATCCAAAAAGTGTTCACAAATAATTTGTCACAGACAGAGGTGCGCAGCCGATTATCAGCCCTAGCGGACACAATAGACAGTCGCGGCTGGGCAATAAAAAACAGCAATCTTAGCCTGCAAACCATGCCGGTGTACGACTCGGATGCATCCGACCGCCTGGTCGCCACATCAGCCATACCTCAGCCAGTTAGTGATATAGACATTCAGGCAACTGATGACATTTTAGATGCCCAAAATAACCCCATTGCGCAACAGTTCGATCAGATGATGCAAGCGTCTGCCACTGCGCACAAACAGCAGCTACTTGCACAGATGCAAGCGCCTGATGCACCCCTGACACAAAGCGCACCGGCCAATCAAAGCCCTATAGCCGGTCAGCAGCCCCCGGCAGACTATTGGTTCTTAAATCAGCCAACTAACCAAGCGGCGGCAATCGAACCAAGCAATGTTACCTTTGCCAATCCAGCCCTAGTACAACCTGGCGCACAACAGCAAACTGGGCCGATCGCTGCCACGCCTACAGCCGACGAGGAAGCCTTGGCGAAACAACTGGCGGCCCAACACACTGCCAGCCAGCACGCCCAGAACACGCATCTCAAGACAATCAACCCTGTTACTGGTACCGCACCGCATAGTGCTGTACCGGGTGGTCCAGCCCCATTCACCCCGCCACAACCAGTTGTGACAGCTCAATCTGATACTGCTATACTAAACCTAGCGAGCAACAATGACCTGGATATTGCCACTTTAGCCCGTCAGGCTAAAAAGGCCCGAACTCCAGAATCACCAGAAGATGAAGTTGTCATTTCGCTCCGTTAAACTGAGCAAGTATCTCAGGTGGGACCAACAAAAAGCATGAATCCATCAGCGCCAAATCAACCAGGCCAGCAGCCACAATATGCTCCCGTGCAGCCAGCGATGCCACCGGCCGTTGGTGCATATCCCCAAGCTGGTGCCATGGTTCAGCCCCAAGCAGGCGGGGCACCGCAGCCAGCACCCCAACCCGTAGCCCCACCAACTAACCCAAACAGCACACAAAACACGCTCCAGATTGCCGAAATTCGTGACGGCATTGTTATCATGAATGATGGCTCGTTCCGCTCTGTCGTTATGGTAAAGTCCGTTAACTTTGATCTGATGAGCCCGCAAGAGCAGGAGGCACTAGAATACAGCTACCAGGGTTTCTTAAACTCTTTGTACTTCCCGGTTCAGATCTTTTTGCGCTCGTCCCGTGTCGACCTAGGGCCATACATTGCCAAACTCGACAAGATCCGTAGCGAGCACGACAACATGTTGCTGGCTTACTTAATGGAGGATTACATCAACTACATTAGCAACCTGAGCCAGCAGACGAGTATTATGGACAAGATGTTTTATGTGGTGATCCCGTATTTCCCGCACACCGAGGTGCAAAAAGCAATTACCCAGAGCAAGAACTTCTTTAGCGGTCTAGGTCAGATGTTTAACAGCAAAGAACAACATGTAACCATTAACGAAGCCGATCTAGAAGCCGCAAAGACAGAGCTCCGTAACCGGGTGCAGTCGATAATGTCAGGGCTCATGCAATGTGGCGTCCAGGGCCTACCACTGGACACCCAGGAGTTGATTGAGCTGTACTACGACACCTACAATCCAGATACCGCTACCCGTCAGCAGCTCAAAAACTTCGAAGATATGTCGGCCGACATAGTTATGAAAGGTCAGGGCACCGCCCCACAAGAACACCTGAAGGGGGAGCTACAGTAATGGCGTTTGGTAAAAAACAGCAGCAGCTTGATCCGGCGGCCATCGCCCAGGCGCAGCGTGCCCAAGAAGAGCAAGAGGTTAATACCGCCTTCCAAAAAGGTATCACAGCTCTCCGGGACTTTATTGCTCCAAGTAGCATTGAGTTTAATAGCAACTACTTCCAGATAGGTACGCGTTTTGCCCGCACATACTACATGTATGGCTACCCGCGTCAGCTGTATACCGGCTGGTTGAGCGGCATGGTAAACCTGGACGAAGTCATGGACCTATCACTGTACATATACCCAGTGGAGAGTCAGGTGGTGCTAGAAAACTTGCGCAAAAAGGTGACCCAGCTAGAGGCAGGCATACAGATCGATTCTGAGAAGGGCCGCGTGCGTGATCCGGCTAAGCAAGCTCAGATTTTAGATGCCGAGGAAATGCGTGATAAATTGCAGGTCGGTGAAGAGCGCTTTTTCCGCCTGGGCATGTACTTTACGTTATACGGTAGCTCGCTTGAAGAGCTTGAGTTTGTGTCCCACAAAGTAGAGTCTATGCTTGGTCAACAGCTGGTCTACAGCAAGCCAGCCACATCACAGCAAGAGCAGGCCCTGAACAGCATCGTACCGCAGTTTACCGACCAACTACAGATACGCCGCAACTTTAGCACCGGTGCACTTAGCACCACATTCCCGTTCACTAGTGCCGATCTGACTCAAGACAGCGGTATCTTGTACGGCATCAACATGCACAACTCCGGACTCGTCATATTTGATCGTTTTACGCTGGAAAACGGCAATGCCGTCATCTTCGCTAAGTCTGGTGCCGGTAAGTCGTTCACGGTGAAACTTGAAGCGCTTCGTAGCATGATGTTTGGCACTGAGGTGTTCATTATTGACCCAGAAAACGAATACGAACGTATGGCTGATGCCGCTGGTGGCGCCTACATTCGCCTCAGCCTCAACTCGACAACTCGTATCAATCCATTTGACCTACCACAGGTAGTGGACAGCGAAGAGGCAGACAACGCGCTTCGAAGTAATCTCATTACCTTGCATGGTCTTTTGCGCCTCATGATGGGTGGCGCCCAAGCACAGATGCAAAGCGGTGCTGCCGGTGGCGTTATGATGCCAGCGCTTGCCCCGTCCGAGGAGGCCGACCTGGACGCCGCGCTTATCGAAACATACGCCAAAGCGGGTATCACCAATGATCCGCTGACTCATTCAGGTAATCCACCAACTATCGCCGACCTGTACGATACGCTACTGCACATGGGTGGCACCGGACCACAACTCGCGCAGCGACTCCGCAAGTACACCACTGGTACCTTTGCTGGTATATTTAGCCAGCCGAGTAATGTGAACATCAACAATCCACTAGTGGTATTTAATATACGCGACCTTGAGGACGAACTTCGTCCGGTGGCTATGTACATTGTTCTCAACTACATCTGGAACAAGACCAAGAGCGATCAAAAGCGACGTATGCTGATCGTGGATGAAGCCTGGCAGCTTATGAAGTACGAAGATAGTGCTAACTTTTTGTTCAGCCTGGCCAAGCGTGCCCGTAAATACAACCTGGGCATTACTACTATTACTCAAGACGTCGAGGACTTCATGGGTAGCCGCATGGGCCGAGCCATTGTGGCCAACGCCAGTATGCAAATTTTGCTCAAGCAGTCTCCATCGGCGGTTGATGTGCTCAGTGACGTCTTCCGACTCACCAGCGAGGAAAAGAAACGCCTCAGCCAATTCCCAGTTGGACAAGGCCTATTCTTTGCCGGCCAAAACCACGTGCACATCCAGATTATTGCCAGTCCAACAGAGATGGGACTCATTACGACAAACCCTGAACAAGTCCAGGAAATTAACGCCGCCGCCCAAAATGGTGAGTTCAATCAACAGCAGGGTACCATCGACCTAAATAACCGCCTCACACCCGGCACGTAAGGCCACATTTACAGCCAAATTTAAGACTGTATTTTATGAGGTAGCGAGCTAGGTTTTACCCTATTATTGCTATATAGTAAAAGACAAGCAGTTTGAGTAGAGGGAGACAATGGCGACCGATCTAGATGATAGGCCCGCAGACGCCGGCAGTGACAGTTTAAATCCCGGCCAAAAACACGCCGATAGCGTGTTTGATGACTTATCGTCCCGTGAACAGGACAGTAAAGACGGGGGCACTGCTAGTAAAAGCGGCGCTCGTTCTTTGTCAAAGCAATCTAGCGCGGAAGGCGATGGCATCTCATCAACCTCAAGTGATGCAGAGGCATCTCGACTCGGCAAGGTAAAGGGCTTATATAACAAAGGTAAAGACACTAAGCGACGGGTTCGATCGCGTGCCCGTGGCATGCTCAAGAAGAAGTGGTTGATTGGCATCGGCGTAGGCGGTGGTGGTGTAGTGGTAATTCTGATGCTTCTTTTGCTACTCATTGCCGCGCTTAAAATCCCTCATCTGGCACAGAACATCACATCGTATCAATTCGTAAGAGTCACAAGAAATATGCGTGCCAATACTAGCAGACTACTGCAGGTAAAGACCGCCATTTCATCGGCTACGAAGTCCGTGAGCGATCGGGTCGAAGCTCGATATTCTAGTGTCGGAAAGGTTCGTGACGCCTATGCTAAATTAGACAAATTCAGACCACAAAAAATTATCAACATCTACAAATCTTCTGGTGAAGCCTCATTGATATATGGCAAGGATAAATTCGGCAGACAGGTGTTAAAGGGTTTTCAACTCAATAATAAAACCGTGCCGATCAAAAACCTAGGTATAGTGAAGCGTTTTATTCCCGGATTTCAGCTAGCGAATAATGTACGTTTTGCTCAAGAGGTTGCACCCACCTTGACCGCCGCTCTTAAGTCTAATGACATTGGTCCAATAACTCGTTGGAGGATCATGTCCGCATATCGAAAAGAGATTGGCATCAGCCTGATAGCCTGGAAGGCGGGTGAATACACCGGTAAAACACCGTCAGAAGCTCGACTACAACAGGCCCGCGATGACTATCGAAAAACCAAGGGAGATACGGCAAAAGGAGCAAAGACAGCGGGCCTGGATGACAGCGCCAAAGCAGCGTCCGAAGCGGGAGATAAAGCAGTAGCCAACGATAAAGAATTAACCAAAGCGCTCAACGAAAAGGGTAAAATTAAACGTGTTGCTAACGCCATAGCGGATTCGTTTAACGGCTCGGTGTTTTCTAAAGCACTGGGTGTAGTGAACGGCGTATACGGCATAGCTATGCCTGTGTGCATCATATATGACGGCTCAATTGAGCGCGCTGGCCCCACCATTGATCAACAAATGGACGCCCAAGTTACGGCATACCACACCCTGGCTAGTGCCGCCGACGAACAAAAAGATGGTAATGATGCCGCCCCAGAAGCTGTCGGGGCCTTCAATAAAAAATATGAAAATATCGATAAGTCCATTGCAATGCAACGAAGTGCCGGAGTTGCAACCGACACAAGTGGATACCCAAGCGTTGAATCTGGTGGAGCAGGCGGAAGCTACAGTATCGCCGACGCACTTTTTGGCAACTCAGCTGCTGCAGCTGCCGTAAATACTATCGCTGAAAAAGCCTGTCCAGCTCTAACAAGAACAGATCTAGCCATAGCGGTAGGATTGGGCAACCTGGTTCTTGCAGGTGTATCACTAGGAGGAACTCAGGCAGCAGAAACGGCCGCCTCAAGAGGGGCAACTACACTAGTTGGGAGGTTCGCTGAAAAAATAGCTGCCACCGTTATACGTAAGCGCGGTGCAGTAAATGTTAGTGGTAAAATTGGCGACGTCATAACCGGAGCGGGCAAGTCAACAGCCAAAATCGTAGGCTTAACGCTGCTAGCAAAATTATATGTCATGACACATTCGGGCTATCTCAATAATGGTCTCGAGCAGTCAGAGGACGCCGTGGCAGTTGCCGACTCGGGTGCGAACATAACCGCTGGCGAAGCAAACCGACGACAATTTTTTGCGCGGCCCCTAACAAAGCAAGAGGTTGCAGCTCGTGCAGCGGACAACGTTAGTTACCTAAATCAAGAAAATGCATCAAAGAGCCTATACCAGCGATATTTTGCGATCAGCAACTCGCAGTCGCTGCTAACAAAATTCGGAGCTTCAACAGCAAGCGCACTGTCGACTATTCGTATACCTTCGCTACTTAAAAACCTCGGAAACTTGCTGGACCCAACCACTTTGTTTAGTGGTCTGTTTAATCGACTTAATCCTGGGGTCGTTCATGCTGCAGCCATCCAGAATGCAACCCAATCAAACTATGGAAACATCCAATTCGACACATCTAGAGCCGAAGAAGCACTCCTGGATAGCAATGACACATATCAATACCTGGAAAATCAGCGAATACTTACTCAGTCCGGACATGAGGACGCTATTGCAGAGCACTATGGTAAGTGCTTTACAGAAACAATAGGCACCCTCCTCCAGGACCGCGATATCCAGCTGGACGACGATAATAATGTTAAACCTAATAAAGGACTTTGCTCGCCAAATAACCTGAGCTACAACAATACGGATCCTGATGGCGGGTGTGGGAGTCAGGGATGTGGCGACTTAGTGTTCCGATACAGAACAGCTCGTAGCTACGATAATACGCTCGATCAGCTGGTGGATAATCAAGAGGTTACCGCCGATCCTGTAACGACTAAAACTCAAGAAACAACCTTTACTGCCGCCAGCTACAACATAGACCACGCTGTGTCGTACCCAGATGACAAGTGTTTGCCAAGCGAGCCAGCCAAAACGGCTGCAACACCCGAGTATCCAAATGGCTTCCGTGCAGCCTGTGTAGAACGCCGCTCCAAGCAACAGGCCAGTGTAATTCTGGGCAACTCCGGTAGTCCTAAGTTCGATATTGTTGGCCTGCAAGAGGTGTCTCAACCACAACAGACTAGCCTACTCGCAAACCTTCCTGGCTATGCTATGTACCCAGCACAGGTTCCAAAGTTCCATGGCGTAGCCATAGCCTGGGATGCAGGTAAATTTAGCCAGGCTGGGCAAGGAACCCTCAAGACTATCAACAACTCAGCCGAGCCAGCAAACCTTCCGTGGGTAGCATTGAAAGCAGGCACTCAGACGTATTACGTCATTAGCGTACATGCACCCAACAATGCCAACGGTGGAAGCCCGGCTATCAGGAAGAAAATGGCCGATACAATACGCGCTTGGGCCAAAACTAAAGAGACCGACAATGCAGTGGTATTGGTTATGGGTGACTTCAATGAACAACTAGGTGGCGCAAATAATATGTGCGTAGCCCTAACCCAGAAAGCTATTCTTCAAAACACTATCGATATGGCAAACAATAAGTCTCCAGCAAAACCATGCCCATCAAAAGGCACAAACCGTGGTATTGATCATGTCTACGCCAGTCCAGTTACTGGGTTAACCGCAACCGGTTGGACGCACATGGCAAACACAGCCCCTAACGTGAAGCAATCTTCAGACCACCAGCCAACACACGTCACACTCACCTACAGTACAGGCGGAGGTGCGCAGTTCCGCATTGCCTCCATTAACGTGCTTGGCACCAACCACGAGGGACCGTCAAATAGCGCCTGTAAGCGCGCGCCGGCCCGGCCCGCACCCACCGGCGATGCCTGTGACCGCTACAGGGCCAGTGTGCTTGCACGCATAGTGGGTGGTGAACAAATCGGTAAGCCTATTAATATATTTGGCGCCAATGAGGTAACTCGACAAGGTCTCAAGAACATACAAAGCTCACTCGGCTCTAGCTGGGAATCATGGCCCAAAAAATGGAAGCCAAGATATTCTCAAGACACTATCTTTTATGACAGCTCTAAGTTCACATTCGTAGAAGGTGGTGGTGTGGCGTATCCATACTTTAGGGCGGCTAGTTATGCCCCGTGGGTAAAGCTTCGCGACTCCCAGGGCAAAACGATGTATGTCTATAATATTCACCCCCCAGCAAATGTTAACGACTACAACAGAACCATGACATTTAAGGGCCAGACGCTGACAGCACCAGCAATCAAGCGAAAAGTTGCGGCACAAGAGGTTGTGGCAGACATAAAGAGTCGCGTCACCGACGGATCATCGGTATTCATTACCGGAGACATGAACTCTCGAGCCGATCTTGGCAAAAATGATGGGGCACTTTCATCGCGCAGTGAGTTGCCGTACTGTATCTTTACAACCGGCACCGGTATCGGAAATGCTTACGACCTAGAAAAAGGTAAGTCGGGTGAAAAATGCCCAACTAAAAAAGGCTTCCAGATCGATCAAGTGTATGCATCAAACAATCTAAAAGTAACCTACTTTGCCGAGCCAAAAGATGGGTTAGTCCGCCAAATGACCGACCACCACAACATTGCTGTGGCTGACATTGGCGAAGATGCTGCTAGCAGCAAAAAGGCACCTGCGGTGGCGCAGAAAATCACCAAAGTGCTAACCATCGTAGAAGAAAATACTTCATACGACACCATGAAAGCAACCATGCCAAATGTCCTTAAGATGGCTAAAAAATATGGCTATGCCTCAAACTACAGCGCTACCACACACCCATCGCTGCCAAACTACCTTGCTATCGCCAGTGGCAGCACCCAGGGTGTCACCGACGACAAAACCGCAGCAGTCCATAAGCTCAGCGGACAAACCGTCTTTGGCCAAGCCATTGCAAAGGGCAAAACTGCCAAGCTATATGCGCAAGGTATGCCCAGCAACTGTGTACTCAACGACAAAACAGGGAAAAACTACCAAACAAAACACAACCCCTGGGCGTACTTTACTGCCGAACGCTCGCTATGCAACAAGTACGACGTGCCATTCAGCCAGTTTAACCGTGATGTCGCCCAGGGAACCTTACCAAACGTAGGCATGGTGATACCAGACATGTGTTACGACGCACATGACTGCTCGAGGGCAAAGGCCGACGGTTGGTTCAAAGCCCGCATGGACACGATATTTAGTGGAGCAGATTGGAAGTCAGGGAACCTAGTGGTCATCCTCACGACAGATGAAGATCACCGTGATGCCAACAACCACGTCCTTACCGTTGTTATGCACCCCGGGCTTAAAGGACAGGTGATTGACACAGCGCTGAATCATTACAGTCTGAGCCGTTTCTACTCCAATGTTGTGGGCGCACAGGGATTAAAAAACGCCAAAGGCGCACCTTCATTATCTGACGCATTTGGATTTAGCTTTTAGTCATGAAAAACCTACCGTCTAAACAATCACTGAAACAACTAGCCCGGTCAGCTACACTTATAATGATGATTATGCTGTTATTTTCACCAAACGCTATGGCACTGCGGGCGTCTGACTTTAAGAGCATTCTCAATAACACTTCGTTTTATGACCCGACCGACGACCTAGAAGGCTGCGGGTCAACCACAGACTCAAGTGGGGGGCCGGTTGATATTGATAAGCTTCTGCGCACCATTGCCAAGCGCGAGAGTGGCGGAAATCCAACCGCACAAGCAGGAACAAGTAGTGCAAGCGGTAAATACCAGTACATCGATGGAACTTGGGCTGGAATGGTCGCAAACTATAGTGAGGTGTCAAAATATGCGCACGCCAAAGATGCACCCGAAGCAGTACAGGATGCGGTTGCATACCTGGAATACAGCAAAAAAATCATCACATTTAATGGCGACCTCACAAACCTGGCTTTGTCACACTTTCTGCCGAGAGCAATATCAGACCCATCTTTACTCGACAAGATACCAAGCGGCAACTCAATAACCCCAAGACAGTACGCGGCAGCTTTTGTTGAAGCCTATAACAGCGATGCCGGGGCGGGGATTAAGCTATATTACCGAGATGCCCCAAATCTACCGGCAATTTCTGGGCAACCTTCCAGTAGTAGCACAGCTACGCCAAGTGAGGGGTGTAGTCAAGCGGACGGAGGCGGTGATGTTGGCATCGGCAAAGGTAGCTTCACGGATATTGGCGAGGTAAAAGACTTTGCGAATGTTCTGGCTAACTCAAAAGCTTCAGACAAGGAGTTTGGTAATGGTTTTGTAGGCTGTCATGTGTGTGCTGCAGTTGTATCTCGTGTCTGGCGCGGACAAGACATTGGCTACGGCATAAATGCTGGTACAGATGGAGCCATTGGCATGTGGACACAATACGGCAGTACGATTGGCCACGCCGACAGAAACATAAAAAAGGGCGCGATACTACTGTATACCTCGAGCGACCCAGCCGGCCACGTCACAATCTACCTCGGAAATAACAAAATTCTTAATGACGGACAGATTTGGGATGCGGGTAGAGCCGAAAGCGAGTGGAACCTACACTACAAAGGCTGGATTGATCCAAATGATGTAGGCTGGAAATCCGTTAAGGCCAGCAACATCCGCACTGCGCTGTCATCAAAGCTAAGTCGTATCTGTAATTAACTGGGGGTTTGTATGCAAAAAACGTTCTTAACTAAAACAAACATCGCTATATTACTAGCTGTTTTTTTTATACTCGCACCACTCCTTGCTTGGGTGACAACCCCTCACTACACCGAGCAGACGGGCCGTACCGCAAATGATTTTTACAAAGCAATCACCGCCTACAACACCGACGCCGGTACCGACCAAAAAATTCCTGATGTCACTATAAAATCCAGTAAACGCTACGACGACGTCTGGTACATAGTAGATGTAACATCCAAAAAAGATGATTTGGATGGAAAAATGTTAATTGCGGACTTCTTTCATGATCCAAACAGGGTGCAAGTTGTCAGCCCACCGTTTACAACCGCTTTCCAAGGTAATATATCTGATATTGGTGTGCCGTACAGGGTGCTTGATATCTTAAACAACAACCAGGAGGACAGCACCGATGAATAATAATCGTATACTCTTAGTTGGCTGGTCTGCACTTATTTTATTAGTAGGTTGGTCGGTCTGGGGAAGTATATTTCGTCTTCAGCTACCCAAAGATCCAAAAGAGGGAATTTCTAAAAGCTACGATGACAGCCTTTCCGGCACCTATGTAAGCAAGGACTCGATTAACAATATCACTCACACAAATCCACGAGCTCCATACTATGTGGCCTTCGATAAGCTCAGCTACTATGGTGCTAGCGACAGCGATATTCGCTATATACAGGGTTTTATAACAAACTACATGCTATATAACGAGAAGTTAGAGGCACCCATTCTTAGTTTTGTTGAAGGGTCTTTCAAGGGTCCATTCATTGAGTCAGAAGGTTTTGTAACTACATACAACTTCCGGTTTGGTATTGATAAAACTCACCAGTTTACCGTGTCGGTGGCATCGGAAACAAAAGGCCCAAGCATTGATATCACGTTATCAAAAGCAGGCAAGACTGTCGCACATAAAAACTTCCTGGTCTACTACGCTAACTAGGCCGCCAACGGTATAACAGTACAGTCTTTGCCGAAGCTTGCTAGCGCCACATCGGCATCGGTCGTAGTTATAAATGTTTGGTAGCGTGAGAGGTAATCGGTTAGCGCATGCCGGCGAGCGCCATCTAACTCACTAAAGACGTCGTCGAGTAGCAGTAGTGGTTTTTGACCACGAACACGTTCCAGTATCTGCAATTCGAGTATTTTTAGAGCCAGCACCACCGTACGTGTCTCACCGCGCGATGCAGACAGACTACCCGGTCTACCATCAAACAACACCGCTAAATCATCTCGATGTGGGCCGTGGCCTGTAAACCCACGGTCTTGGTCATGCTGTAGTCCAGCCTCAAGTTTATGCAGCAGACTACTCTCGTACTGTGTCACACCACAGGCGCTCTCGTACGAAATTGTCACCTCTTTTTTGGTGTGAGATAAGGTTTGGTATAGGGCCGTAAGCTCAGGTGCTAGCTCTTTTATTAAATCCAGGCGAGCCGATACGAGCGCGCCAGCTAGTTGGCTGAGCTTGAGATTCCAGGGAAATATTTGCTGTTCAATGCTGTGGCTATGTTGCTTGAGTAGGGCATTGCGCTGCGCGAGGGCCTGTTTATAACGCCGTAGGTTTGTGGCGTAGTCTTGGTTAGTTTGGCCGAGTAATTCATCTAGATAGGTCCGTCGGCGCTCTGGCGACCCAGACAATAGTCGCAGGTGGTTTGGCTCAAACAGAACCACTGGCAGGGTTCGATTCAGTACTAAGCGCTGTAGTTTTGTCTCGTCAATAATATATTGTTTTTTTATAAGCTCTTGTGGTGTCAGTTTAACCGTGCGGTCACCGGTGTCGGTTCCACTATCAAGCCGTGCCCAAGGGGCGTCAAAGCGCACCAAATCAGCGTCTTTTGCTCGATATGAACCACCTTTGGCGATCACCAGGATAGCCTCGAGAAGGTTCGTTTTACCGCTCGCATTTGGCCCAACAATAATAGTTACCGCTGGATTAAACTCAAACGAGTCATCCTGATAAGACCTAAAATTCTGTAGTCTAATGTCGTAAATCATGGGGTGTTCCTAACGGCTATTTTACCCCGTTTGGTGTTACGGCCGAATTAACTTTTAAGCGGCATCACTACATGAGTATAGTTGAGGTCATCTTTGGCACGTATAACGGTGGGCTCGAGTTTGCCGTTAAAACCAAACACAACCATGTCGTCACCAATAGCATTCAGACCGTCAAGCAGGTAGCGTGAGTTGAGTGTAATGGTGCCATTACCAGCAATAACTCCGTTTGCTGTTGCAGTATTCTCACCGAGTTGTGAAGCAATAGAGTGGATACTGAGCTGTTGATCGGTTTCATCTACCTCAATAGTGATACTACCGGCACTTTCGCGGGCAAAAAGACTCGACACCTTGGTGACATTGAGTAGTTCGCTACGTTTAAGTTCGGCGGAGATACTAAACTGGTCTGGGATAAGTTTTTGATAATCCGGGTACTTACCCTCGAGCAGACGGGCTACTAGCTCGATATCGCTAACCTGAAATAACACTTGTTGTTCATCGTAGGTTATTGTCACCACCTCATCGGCGTCACCAAGGATTCGAAGTAGGTCGTGCATGGCGGTGGCAGGCACCAGCAGGTCAATCGGCTTTGCTAACTTGAGGTTTATGGTCTTTTCAGCCAACCGGTAACTATCGGTGGCTGCAATGTGAAGTTTTGTATCCTCACCACGCAGCAATACACCTGTTAAAACTGGTCGAGACTCATCGCTACTTGCTGCAAACACCACTTGTTGCAACGCTTTCTTTAGCTCGGTGCTGCCAATCTGCAGCTGCTCGCCAGACTGTATGGCCGGCATGACAGGGAAGTCGTCCGCCAAAACACCATTTACCACAGACTGGTATTTCTCGGTTTTAATATGAAGCTTGGTATCTTCGAGTTTTAGCTCTATAACCCCATCAGGTAGACTACTGATAAAATCTTGCATCAGTCGGGCTGGCACTGTTATGGAACCCTCCTCGGTTACCTTACTACCAATGTACTGACTAATGGCTATGTCGAGATTAGTTGCGCTAATACTAAGGCGGTTGTCGCTGGTTTTTATAAGTACATTTGCGAGTATTGGTAGTTGGTTGCGGGTATTAGCCACACGGGCTACAGTGCCGAGTGCTCTATTGAGATTTTGTTGGGTGACTTGCAGGCGCATGAGTTATAAATCCTTTCTTTATCTAGTTTGTAGCTGCTTATTATAGGTGCTGTGGACAGTGGGTATAACTTGTTGAAAAACAGAGGTGAAATGTGCAAAAAACCAGTGGACTAGTGTGTGGGTTGTGGTGAGTACAAAAAGGGGACAATCCCTAGGAATGTGCACAAGGCGTTGCCGCATGAAACTAACAACTGTGTGTAAGTACGGTAGCTTTCCACGGAGTGTCCCCAAACTGTGCACAATTTTTACACAGGCATTACGCATACAAACGCTCCTTGATTTGGCTGATGGCATCACGAATCTCAGCGTCGTACTGACTCTCTTTTTCAATTTTTTCAACAGAGTGAATGGCCGTAGTGTGATCTTTGCGGCCAAGTTCACGGGCAATTTTTGGAAAACTAAGATGTAGCTCGCTACGTAGCACATACATAGCTACTTGGCGAGGAACTACGATGTCCTTATCGCGCTTTGGTCCTAAAATATCATCCATAGATACCTGGAAGTGACGCGCCGTACGCTCAACAATTTGCTTGGCGCTAATGTGCTTTGGCCGACCCTTGGTGGCGCCAAGCAAGCTTGTTGCTATGCTGAGCGATGGCTCAAGCCCGCGCATTTCACAAAACGCGAGTACTTGGTTGAGTGCACCCTCTAGCTCACGAATGTTGGTCTGAATGTTGGTTGCCAGAAACTCTACGACGTCATTCGGCAGTTCGGCACCATGGCCAAAGGCTTTTGTTTGCACAATAGCGCAGCGAGTTTCAAAATCAGGGTTTTGCATATCTATGGTCATACCCCAAGCAAAACGGGATCGCAGACGTTCCTCGAGTGTCGGGATGTCTTTTGGCGGCCTATCAGAGCTCATAATAATCTGCTTATTAGCCTGGTGTAGGGCATTAAAGGTGTGAAAGAACTCCTCCTGCATCTTTTCCTTGCCGGCTATAAATTGGACGTCGTCAATAATTAGTACGTCGATAGTGCGGTAGCGCCCAGCAAAATTTGCCGTCTTTTTGAAACGAATGGCATCAACAAACTCTTGCACAAATTGCTCAGTAGTTACATACAGCACCTTGGAGCCTGGGTTTTGGGCGACAACCGCATTACCTACCGCTTGAATAAGGTGCGTCTTGCCAATCCCAACCCCACCATATAAAAACAAGGGGTTGTATCGGCTGCCGGGTGTGGTCGCGATCGATTGGCAGGCAGCGAAGGCAAGCTCATTACCAGAGCCAACGATAAAATTATCAAACGTATAGCGTTCGTTTATACCTTGTCGGTAGCTATGAGAGAATGTGCTGTTATTGTCCTGGCTCTGTTGTTGGTACTGCTGCTGTGGTGGTGCCGGCTGGGTTTGTGCGGTTTGAGTTTGAGGTGGTGACTGCATAACCTCGTCAATTGCCGGGCGTGGGGCCTTAGAGGTGTGGATCTTGTATATAATAGAGGCTGGTCGTAGACCATTCTTTTCAAGAGTGGCGACTACCAGCTCGTGGTATTTTCGCTCGAGCTGCTGCTTTACAAATACGTTGGCCACACCAATAACTGCCCGATCCTTGTCGATCTCAAGAAGTGTGGTGTTTTTGAACCACGTCATAAAGTTACCGCGAGATATCGATAACTCAATCTCGCCGAGTACGGCCTGCCAAGTCGTGTATTGTGACATTGCTACTCCCCATGTGAGAACGTAGTATACCCGAGGAAGCAGGACTTTTCCACAAGGTGCAAATGTTACAACAGGCGATAGTAAGAAAACCAACATTACCGAGGTGGGTTTATCCACAGGCACTACCTCCATCTGTAAACCTGTGGATTACAATTGCAAAAGGGTGGAAAAATTGCTAAGATTAGTGGGTTAAATATTGTTAATTTCACTTATCGAACTAGATAATTGAACTAAAGTGAGTACATATGCCTAAGCGCACCTACCAACCCAAAAAGCGACAACGTTCTCGTGAGCACGGTTTCTTTAAGCGTATGGCCAGCAAAGCTGGTCGCAACGTTTTGCAGCGCCGCCGCCTCAAAGGCCGCGTTCGTCTAACCCACTAAAAGGACAGCACCTATGATTACAAGGCTACACCGGTTTCACGGACTCGGTAGTCTTAGTTTTGCCTATAAAAAAGGTGCAACAGTCCGTGGGCCGTTACTGGCACTTCGATATGTGGCTAATAGCCGTCAAGCACACTATCGTGTTGCTGTGGTAGTCAGTAAAAAGGTGCACAAATCGGCCGTAGTGCGTAACCGGATTCGCCGCCGTGTATTTGCAATCATCCGTGAAGAGATGCCAGCAACCGCAGCTTCATACGACCTGGTGTTTACGGTATTCAGCGAAACGGTTGCAACCAAAGACAGTAAGGCGCTGCGCCAATCAATTATAAAATTACTCCAAAAGGCCCAATTACTATAGTGGGCCCAAGCCAGCGGGCTTGCATGGTATAGTTATACGAAAGGTTTATTACAGATGTTTACGACACTAATTGCACAACCAATTTTTAACCTGCTGGTAGCAATCTATGCGCTACTGCCTGGTCATAACTTTGGATTGTCGATCATCATCTTCACTATCCTTATTCGTTTACTGTTATGGCCACTGGTTAAAAAACAGCTGCACCAGACCAAGGCTATGCGCAAAATTCAGCCCGAGCTGAAGAAGATAAAACAGCAGACCAAGGGCGATCGTCAAAAAGAGGCGCTGCTTACCATGGAGCTATACAAAGAGCGCGGCATAAAGCCACTGGCCTCCATTGGCGTATTACTCCTACAGCTACCAATCTTGATTGCGCTATATAGTGGCCTCAGTCGAGTCATCAAAGATCCGCATCAGCTGCACGACTTCGCGTATCCGTTCCTGCAAAACCTCAGCTGGATGCAGCACCTCAACGAAAATATTCACCTGTTTGACAGTACGTTGTTTGGCTTTATCGATCTAACCAAGGCTGCACTGAGTGCTGGCGGAGTCTACTGGCCAGCCATGGCGCTCGTGCTCGGCAGTGTGTTTATTCAGTACTACCAAAGTAAGCAGCTAATGCCCCAAGCCAAGGATGCCCGTAAGCTGCGGGTTATCTTGAAGGAAGCAGGCAACGGTAAGCAAGCAGACCAATCAGAGGTGAATGCGGCTGTTGGTCGTGGCATGTTGTACTTTATCCCGATTATGATCTTCTTCTTTACGGTTAGTTTGGCCTCCGCCCTTAGCCTGTATTGGTTGGTGGGAGGCTTGATTGCCTTCGGTCAGCAGTGGCTTATTCTGCGAGACGATGAGACCGAAATGGAAGCCCTAGCGAACTCAGCCAGCAAACATCCTGACACCATTCCAGAAGCGGAAATTGTCAAAACTAGCACGCAAACTAAATCAAAAAAACAAGCAAAGAAGGCAAAAAGTAGTAAAAAACGGAGGAAGTGATGGAAGAGTCAATACAGTACGCAGAGAAGTATCTTGAAGATCTGCTGTCGTTTTTTGGGCTCAACACCCAGGTCGAAGCTACGCATGACGATGAAGTTATACAGCTAAATGTTCCGTCTACTGCCATGAATGGTTTCTTAATTGGTCAGCAGGGTGACACTATGCGTTCACTCCAATACATCGTAAGTACTGCCCTCAAAAATCAGGGCCACGAGTTTTGGCGGGTAAATGTAGACATTGCAGGGTACAAGCAGCAGCGTGCAGAACGACTGGCTGAAACAGCAGGCGAGTGGGTTACGAAGGTAAAAACTACCAACGAGCCAATGGAGCTAAAACCCATGAATGCCGCTGATCGCCGCATTATTCACAAACTTGCCGATGAGGCTGGTCTGCTGACCGAGTCAATCGGCGAGGGTCGTGACCGCCGCGTTGTACTGAAGCCTGCAGCAGAATAGATCTAGCTACTTTTCGTGCAGAGCGTCTTTGTAGACGGCTAGTGTCTGTTCGGCCATGCGTTTCCAGGAGTATTTGCCTGCCTGTTTTTTGCCAGCTGCCACCATCTGTTTGCGCAGCTCAGGTTTCGTGAGTACCGAATTAATCGCTTTCGCCATATCTGCTACTTCTAGTGGGTTAAAGTATTGGGCTGCTTCGCCATTTACTTCGGGCAGTGATGTTGCGTCACTACTCACCACAGGTGCCCCAGAGCTCATTGCTTCCAGTCCTGGCAGCCCAAAGCCCTCGCTCAGTGAAGGGAATATGTAGGCCTCACAGTTTTCGTACAGCCAGCGCAACTGGCCGTCGCTAATGTAATCCGTAAAGACTACGTCGGGTATGCCTTGTTTTTTGACGTCACGAGCGATGCGTCGGTAGTTGGCGTCGGTCTTACCAGCTAGGACCAGCATAAGCTCTGGGTGTTTTTGCTTTAGCTCAACATAGGCCTCAATTAGCCTCGGTAGGTTTTTGTGAGGAGTTGGCCGGCCTAGGTACATAATAAATTGCTTATCGACTAGCTCTGGTAATGCCACAGGTTTGGCGCTTACCGAATCAGCGCCTTCCAGTGTGGCGGTAATTTTACGGCTGTTGGTGTGAGTGTACTTCGCGACGTCATCTTTTACGAACTCACTTGGGGTAATGATGTGGCGGGACTTGCGGGCGGCAATCAAAATAACCCAGCGATATACCTTTTGCTTTATCCAAAACACTATTCGGTTTTTGCTAGGGTTACCAAAACGCAAGGTAGTCAGGTCTTGGATGGTTGTTACTACGGCCTTCTGGTACAGCACAGGCTGCTGTACGAACGGGAAGTGCACCAGGTTTGCCCTTAGCTTGTACAGCTGCCAGGCGAAGCCCAGCTGCTCACCAAATGTAAATTCCTTGTAGCGGCAGACTACTTTTTCGAAACGCTTACTTTTCGGCGTCCAGTCATCGAAGTCTTTAGGAGTTAGTAAAACTATATAGCGGTGGCTGAGGTCGGTATCAACTTCTTGCAGGTAGTGAAGTAGGCGCTCAACGTAGCGTCCACTACTGGTGCGCAGTTCACGTGCGTCGATAACAATTTTCTTCATTACGGGTATGGTATCAAATTGCGCGTGGCATTGTATAATGTACAGAGATGAAAAACTTCAGTCTGAGTAAAATAAAAGCAAAATATCGCTATTCAATCATATTGCTTAAAGAGCTAGTTCGAACAGATTTTAAAGTGCGCTACCAAGGTTCAGTGCTTGGTTACACGTGGTCACTCCTGCGCCCACTCTTTATGTTTGTAATCCTTTACTTCATCTTTGTGTACTTCCTAAAGATTGGTAAAGGCATACCACACTGGCCGGTTGCGTTGCTGCTCGGGATTGTCATGTGGAACTTCTTTACCGAGATCACTAACACGGGTCTCAAGGCAATTGTAAATAAGGGTGGCGTAATCCGTAAAATAAACTTCCCCAAGTACATCATCATATTTGCTGCAAGCATTTCAGCTTTGATAAATCTGGCAATTAACCTGATTATTATCGGTATTTTTATGGCAATCAATCAGGTTCCATTGACCTGGCATCTATTGCTGGTACCCGTATTTATTGGTGAGGTATTTATCTTTGCAGTTGGTTGTGCGTTTCTACTGAGCACTTTGTACGTAAAAATTCGTGACATTAACTTTATTTGGGACATCATCTTGCAGGGTGCATTTTATGCATCGGCGGTATTATTCCCAATGAGCCGCATCGCAGACCAAAGTGCACTAGCTGCCAAGGTGTTGTTGCTAAACCCAGTCGCGCAAGCAATCCAGGATGCACGGTACTCGTTACTACCCGCGACTATGCCCACAGCGAGTAGTTATCTTAGCGACCTGTTTTTCGTAGTCGCTCCATTTGCGCTTGTGTTGATAGTGTTTGTGGTTGGTGCCTGGTATTTCAAGAAAAACTCACCATACTTTGCGGAGAATATATAGATGGCAAAGTTACCTAACGATGTAGCAATTAGGGTCGAGAACATACACAAAGACTTCCACTTGCCTCACAACAACGAGGACTCGATAAAGCACAAGGTAATCACTGCGTTTCAAAAAAAGGATAAAGAGGTAGATACGCAACACGCATTGCGCGGTATTACGTTTGATATCAAAAAAGGTGAGTTTTTCGGCATTCTTGGTCGAAACGGCAGCGGTAAAAGCACCCTCCTCAAGATCATCTCAGAGATCTATCAGCCTACCAAAGGCAAAGTGCAGCACAGAGGAAGTCTAGTTGCGTTTATAGAGCTTGGTGTTGGGTTTAATCCGCAGTTGACCGGTCGAGAAAACGTGTACCTCAACGCCGCACTACTTGGCTTTAGTCGCAAGCAGATAGATGCGTTCTACGACGAGGTAGTTGAATTTGCCGAACTCGAAGCGTTTATGGAACAAAAGCTTAAAAACTATTCATCTGGCATGAAAGTTCGTTTGGCGTTCGCGGTAGCTATTCAGGCCCACGCCGATATCTTGGTTCTTGATGAGGTGTTGGCAGTTGGTGACGCTGACTTCCAGCGCAAATGCTATAACTATTTCAAAGAACTAAAAAATGATCAGAAAACCATTATTTTTGTTTCTCACAGTATGGGACTTGTAAAAGAATATTGCGACAAAGCTATATTGATAGAAGATGGCAAAATTACTCATCAAGGAACCGCTGAAGATGTGGCTAATGAGTATCTCAAACTTTTTAATCGACCGGCCAAGGAAATAATCGGGGCAACAGACAATCGCTGGGGAGATCAAAGGGTTAAGATCGATACCTTCAAGGTTGACCATAAACCAGATGCAATAACAGTAAAGGTTGTCTTAACTGCTGATGGTAAAGGTCTGGGAAACGTCAAGTTTGGCTTCCGCATCAAAGATGCTCAGGGTAAGATTGTTGCCGGGCTAAACAATCTAAACGTAGATGGCTCGCAAAAGCTAAGCTTTGCCCCAAATGAAAAAAAGACACTAATTTTCTCAATGCCAAATATACTAGGTAATGATACATATAGCTTTAGTGCAACTGTCAATCTTCCCGATGGAGCGACTACTTGTGATTCCTGGGAGAACATAATATCTATATCAAACACTAAAGACCAGGTGTTCTACCCCATAGTCTATCCTGCACGACTAGAGATTAATTAGCATAAAAACATGAGGCTGCACACATCTATCCAGCGTCGTCTAAACAAAGGAAAGCCAGCACTAAAAGTCTATTGGTGGCGCTACGACTTTCCTGCTAAGTTAAACTTTGGTGATGAGATAACGCCGTACATAATTGAGAAACTCTGGGGGTTACGCGTCGATTGGGCAGATAAAGATGAGTGTGAACTCATAGGCGCCGGCTCGATACTCCATTTCTTTCAAGAACCACATAAGGATAAAAGTAGAATCAAGGTGTGGGGCAGTGGTTTCATAAAAGAGGGTCCGAATAATACCAATAATCGACTCGATTTTTACGCCGTACGCGGTCCATTGTCTAGGGAGCGAATTGGGATAAAAAGCAGGGTTATCCTCGGAGATCCAGGGATATTGGTCAATAGAGTATTCCAGGCGTCAAAAGTCAAAACGCACAAAGTTGGCATTGTTGCGCACTACGTAGACGCTTCAAACGAACTACTGAATAAAGTAAAGGATGACCCAAAGTATGTATTAATTGACCCGCTTGAGAGTCCTCAAAATGTTGCTTATGCAATAACTTCATGTGAGTATATTCTGTCGTCATCACTCCATGGACTTATCTTCGCAGACAGCTTTGGCGTGCCAAATAATTGGATGCCCCTATCTGACAAGGTGGTAGGCGGTTCATATAAGTTTGAAGATTATTATGGTTCAACAAACCGAGCTCTCGTACAGAAAGACGCAAATGAGATATTAGGTAACGAGGCTCTGATCGAGCATGCAATCAATCAGTACCAAAAAGTCCAGCATCTAAAAAAGATGCAGGATCTTCTTATTGACAGTTTTCCATATCAAATCAAATTTCGTATAAAACCAGCTATAGCTTTTGTACTGTCGCCCGCAAAATTAAAAAAGTTATTCCGCTGATTTGCACTCCATACCGACCTATCAACGCCAGTTTTTATGGCCAGATCTATAACGGACTTTATATCGACCGTGTTAAGGTCAACCTTTTGTGAGTAGTCGTATATCTCTTGAATTGCGGAGTAGTCGGTTACCCCGTTACAAGACATAAATACGAGCGGTTTTTCAATAAGTATTGCCTCTATCATGACGCTGCTGAGGTCACCAACTATGACGCTGCAGGCTAACAATAAATTTTCGAGTGTGGCAGATGTGTACCTGCCTTCAGGTGCATATACAATATTCGGTCTATCTTTAATCAATCGTCGATATTTTTCGAGTATTTTTTTAGGCGTTTGGGGATGTGGCCTAAAAAATAATGTGTAATCTTCTGGAAAGTTACGTACAAAGTTTAGACCCGAGTTATCGACCGATGATGGCCCCCAAAAGGTTGGTGCATACACAATGATCCTCTTTTTTGGAGCAATGCCGGTCTGCGCAACGAGACTCTTACTAACGATCATTTTCTGCCTTTTGGCCCCAATAACATCCGTCCTCGCTATGCCGATATCAACAAGCTTTTTCGGATTTATACTGTACTCGCTAATAAATTTTTGTTTTAAGTAGGGCCCAATTGCAGCCATGTAATCATATTGTTTTATGATTTCCAGACGGTTTGACTTAGTCATATAGTCTTTTAGCATAAAACCGTGGGTCAAGAAGACAGTTTTAGGCCTAGTTAGCCTTAACTCTGGCGCAAAATCAAATGGCTCGTAAAATATAACCACCTTCGCATGTTTGTTTAGGTAGTCAGACGTCGCCTTGAGGTCCTTGCCAATCCGGACATAGTTTGCATAAGGCTTTGCCACCAAAGGACTAAAGCGTGTCCACTGACGGGGTTTGTCGTTAACCGCAATAACCTTAACGCCGTATTTTTCTTTCAACTCATCACGGGCTTTTTTAGAGAGCACCACAAACGTACCCCCGAGTTCTTCGTATAAGGGTAGGGCATGGAGTATGTGGCTGGTAATATTACCTAAAAAGTAATAGACACCGGGCTCTTGCACTTGCATTACTCCGTTTCGGCTTCTAAATCTTGCAGGTCCGTAATTACTCGTCGTAAGAGTGTGGACGAAATCGTTTCGGTTCGCGGTAGGTATACTACATCACAATGCGACTTTAGGTCGTCAAATTTACCCATCCAGTCGTCCCCGATCACAAAAGTATCAACCCCATGTTCCTTGATGTCGGCCACTTTTTGTTCCCAGTTTTCTTCAGGTATGACTAGGTCTGCGTAGCGTACTGCCTCAACTAACTCTTTTCGTTTTTCGAAGGGCATATGTGCACGCTTGCCCTTAGTTTGGTTAAATTCATCGGTTGATACGGCTACAATTAAGCGGCCGGCTTCTCCAGCAAAATCTTTTGCTCGTCGCAGTATCTCAATATGGCCGTAGTGGAGTAGATCGAATGTTCCATATGTAATTACTGTCTTCATAATCTACAGATACTATACCGTATAATAAGGCCAGATACTCACTAACTAATCAAAGTAATTTACCACCATGCCCAGTAAGGATGTAGCCAAACAGAAAGTTTCCGTCATCGTGCCGGTATTCAACGGTGAAAAATACCTACAAGAATGTTTGGACTCCATATATAGTCAGACGTTTCAAGATTACGAAATACTGGTCATTAATGATGGATCATCAGATGATACGCCAAGGATCTTAAAAGAGAATAAAAAACACCACCAAAAACTCAGAGTTATTACACAAAAAAACCAAGGCCAAGGTGCTGCCAGAAATAGCGCTATCAAACAAGTCGATACAAAATACGTACTATTTGTTGATGGAGATGACATGATTGATGCATCACTGCTATCAAGATGTATCGAAGTAGCCGAAAAAAATAACGCAGATGTCGTTAACTATAATTGGCAAATGCTGAGTACAGTAAACGGTGTAGATAAAGTTGATCAATTCAACATGGAAGTTTTTGCAAATTTACCCGTTTTGGAGGGTGATAAATGTGAGCTATTTCTTCAAAAACGAAATTATTTTAGCTGGGATAGCCTGTACCGTACAGATTTTCTCATAAAAAATAGTATCTGTTTTTCCGAGGGGCAGATTTATGAAGACAATGAATTTATCGTAGGTGTAGCATCAAGAGCTAAAAGGATAGAGCTCATTAACGACTCACTCTATACACTAAGAAATAATCAGGAGTCATCTAGTCGCACCAAGTACAATACTGACAAACACTATAAAGATTTTATTCTGGCTATGGAAAAATCGCTCGCGGTATTAAAAGCTCGTACAAATCGCAGCTCCTTTTACTTTGCAGCCTATTGTTTAGAGAAGTTTACAATTTACTATACACAGCGTGTACCAAGGAAATACAGAAGAGAGTTTCGGCGTAAATTTCTAAAAACACTAAGCAAGCAGAGGATTAATCCGCCCAAAGGAAGTGACTATAGCTTCCTTCGTTCGTGTATTAGTAGGCGTGTATTTATTGATAATCGTATGCTACTCTTTTGGACTCTGCTGCAATACAAAATCCGCATTGTTCCGCAAAAAGTGTACATCAAGAAATTTATTTCCAACTTACAACAAAGAAAGCACTGGAATCAGCTATAATTAGACCTAGTGAATGGGATAAAAAATAGCGCAAGCTCTAACTACAAATATAAGTTCTCTTTCGTTATGCCGGTGTATAACGTTGAGGATTATTTAGCCGAGACTATTGATAGTATTTTGTCCCAGACGATGGATTTCGAGCAGAATTGTGAGATCATCCTTATTAACGACGGCAGCCCCGATAACAGTGAGGCCATTTGTCTTCAATACCAAGAGAAGTATCCAGATAACATAAAGTATATCAAGCAAAAAAATCAGGGTGTCAGTGCTGCCAGAAATCGGGGAGTACAAGATGTAGAAGGTAAGTACATCAGCTTTCTAGACTCCGATGATAAAATCTCAAGAAATACTCTCAAACAGGTCTTTGAATTTTTTGAGAGACACTATGATGAAATCGATATAGCGTCTATTCGGCTAGTCTTTTTTGATGCGCAGACTGGCAACCACATGCTCAATTATAAGTTTAATGAATCACGCGTGGTCTACATTGAGAAGGAGCATGAGAGCATTCAGTTATCGGGCGGTTCAATATTTGTAAAAAGTGATGTACTAAAAGCTGGCGGAATATATTTTGATCAAACGCTTAAATATGCCGAGGACATGAAGCTAGTAAATGAACTTATTCTTGAAAAATTAGCCTATGGTGTGGTTGCTGAGCCCGTATACCTGTATCGGAAGCGGCAAGGTGCTGGGTCGGCGCTCAGTAATACCATCAACGACAAGAGCTGGTATTTTGATGTGCCGAAGAAGGTTCATCAACATCTATTTGAGCTTGCAAAAGAAAAATATGATCATGTTCCAAGATATATTCAATTTTTAGTTATGTATGACTTGCAGTGGAAGTATAAGCAGGCAAGCAAGTCATTACTAACGGAGCAGGAGATAGTAAAATTTAGAAGTTTTTTGAGCGGCCTACTCCAGTACATTGATGACGACATAATAATGACACAAAGGAATATCTGGCCAGAATTTAAGCTGTTTATCTTGTCGGAGAAATACGGTAGGTCAATCCTGGACAATGCTAAACGGAAAGGCACTAGGTATTACTACGAGAAAACTCTACTTTATGACTACGCTGAGACCAAGCCCGAAGTAAATATAGAAATTCTAGAGTATAAGGGTGAAAAAATACACATAGAAGGCTACGTAAAGGGTGTGATTTTCCCTGATGCTCGTTTGCAGTTTGCTGTCGGAGATATTACGTATCAATTGCAGCCGATGAGCCGTCCGTTGCGCAGACAGTATTTCTTTGATGAATTAGTGGCACCAGGCAATGGCTTCTCTGTAGATCTTGCCGTTGAGTATGGCATGGATATTGTTACTGAATTAATCATTGATGGTGCTCGGTATGGGGCAAGCGTAAACTTCAAACGCTTTAGCTATATGAGTAATTTAAGTCGCAATGCCTATCGAGTACTGGGGCCTTACTTAGTTAAGCGAGAGCAAGATGGTTTGAGCCTAAAAAAATACAGTGTATTGCACCACATATTACACGAAGTGCTGTATCTATTAGCGTTGTCCATACGTCTAAAGATGGCATTTGTTTGGCAGGCGATGGAGCAGGTGAGGCAAGGGGACAAAAGCAAACGAAAACTCGTACTCCTTACTCCAATCAGGAGTATTGGGCGTAATATCATGGCTGCACTCATCAGGCTTTCATACTACTGCTATAAGCCGTTCGCGCATTCAAATATTTGGCTAATATCCGATCGTATTGCTGCCGCAGGCGATAACGGCGAGGCATTATTTAGATATATCGCCAAGCGGCCGAACGACAAACTTAAACCGTATTTTGCAATATCTAGAAGTAGTCCTGACTACAAGCGCATGAAGGCGTATGGTCGAGTCATCAATCGTGGAGGATTTCACTATAAAATGCTCTTCTTGCACTCTAATAAAGTCATATCGTCACACGCTGATGATTTTGTTATTAATCCTTTCGGCGCTATTTGGCCGGACCTGATCGACTTATATAACTTTGACTATGTTTTTTTGCAACATGGCATAACCAAGGATGATATATCTGGCTGGTTGAATAAGTACAACAAAAATATAAAGCTATTCGTAGCTGCTGGTAAGTCAGAATACGAATCGCTACTCAATGATAGTTATGGATATAGCAAAAAAGAAGTAAGGTTAACAGGCTTCCCGCGTTATGACTTACTAAAAAATGAACCTAAAAATAAATTAATCCTAGCCCCTACATGGCGTCAAGGGCTGGCCGGTGCTACGGACAGTAAAACGGGCCTAAGAGATTATTCAGACCTATTTAAAGGCACCGAGTATTTTAAGTTTTATCAATCACTCATGGAAGATGCACGAATAGTTAAGGCGTTAAATAAGTATGATATGACCGGTGAGCTCTACCTACACCCAGCATTATCGTCACAAATAGCTGACTTTAAAGGCGGTAGTAGGTTTCACATCAAGAACACACCCTACGACTATAAAACGGCGTTTCAAGAAGGCAATATACTGGTTACCGATTATTCTAGTGTTTTCTTCGATTTCGCATATCTAAAGAAGCCGGTAGTTTATACGCAGTTTGACCATGACGAATTTTTCCAAGGGCACCTGTACGAAAAGGGTTATTTTTCGTATCAGGACGATGGATTTGGGCCGGTTGCAGGCGATTATGAGGCGGCCGTTCAATGCATTATTGATTTACTCGAGTCAGGATGTAAGATACAGAAAAATTATGAAGAGCGTGTTAAGAAGTTTTTCTTCAAATTTGATCAGAATAATTCTAAAAGAGTCTACGAAGCTATATTGAAAATTCCCCCAAGATTAAGCTCTAATGGAGGCAGTAATGAATAGACTGAATGAAGTAAGCAAAAAAGTGGTTAACTTTGTTTGTAGCAAGTGGTTTATCAGTCTTGCGGTTTTAGCAATTTTCGGATGGCTGGTTAATAGCTACATGTTCTACCCGGGCTATATGAGTCCCGACTCATTGAGCCAATTATGCCAAGCAATGCACCAGTGCATACTGAATGATTGGCATCCAATATCAATGACGCTAATGTGGCGCTTCCTGATTAGTATAACGGGTGGTTATGTGGCATCAATGCTGCTTGTTCAGGTTGCTATGCTTTGGTCGGCCTTACTGCTAATTTCCCTCTATATTTGGCGTACAACCGGTTCCAGGAAGCTATCACTACTACCACTCATGATTGGTCTACTGCCAAACGTGGTTAATATATCCGGTGTGATCTGGAAAGATGATCAAATGGCTTTCGCATTTCTACTTTCTGTTGCACTTGCCCTTTTTGCGACCACGGTTAAGCACAAGCTAGCACGGACGGTACTTTTTGCGATGAGTTTCTTCGTGTTGGTGTATGGTGCGACTGTACGAACAAATGGATTTGTCGCCGTAGTGCCCATAGCCTTTTTCGTTATTAATAGATCTTGCTGGATAAAAAAGTTTGGATATCAATTGATCACAAGTTTCGCAATAGCCATTTTCGCACTCACCTTGATGGCGAGTCTTAATGCCATATTCCATGCCCAAAAGGGCAATACCCTCGGTGTCATGATGTCAGCTGACGTAGTTAATACGCTTCCACCTGCTGAACTGCAACAAAGGGGAATCTCTATCGAATTGAAACAGGCTCTTCTTCGTTTGTCTAAATGCTCACATTTTGGGCAGCGGTTAGTATTCAATAACTGGCACTGTAGTTATGCTCAAGATAAATATACTTTTACTCAAAGACAGTATGATGAGTTAAAGAGTCTCTGGCTAAAAGCGACTCTTCATAATCCGGGCGCATACACAGGGTATAAGCTAGAGGCTTATTCTGGTTTTCTATTTTCAGATGATAGTCAATCGGCAGTATGGAAAAATGGCATCGATGAAGTCGATAGTACTGGCACTAAAATTAATAAGTTGAATCTAGAGGCCAAATCCGTAAGCTCAATGGCGATAAATAGAAATTACACACTTAACTTTGGTTATAAATATTTCCCATTTGTTTATAAAGCGTGGTTTTGGTTAGCGGTTGGTGTTAGTTTGCTCTTTT
The DNA here is from genome assembly GCA_964647125.1 of uncultured Candidatus Saccharibacteria bacterium. GTDB lineage: Bacteria > Patescibacteriota > Saccharimonadia > Saccharimonadales > UBA4665 > UBA6224. Next base: position 160,522 of record CAZYFP010000002.1, on the reverse strand, counting down.
ACTCCCGCCGGTTGCGTCAGTATAGGATGGTTGTTGTGGTATTGGCACTGTCTGCCATTTTGAACATCCTGTCATTCGCGCCTGTAAGTCTTCCGCCAGATTATCGCTATATTTACTGGTCGGTCATTGCATCAACGCTGGCTGTGCTGCTCACCGTTCTGGAACTAAGATACAACGCAGGTATCCCAAAAGCATTAAGTAAACAAGCTGAGAAATAGAACGAACAGCTCTGTTTACTTAATAGGTTTTCACTAATGTATACTGTAGGGAGTAATTAATTTCTAAAGGTAGTTTTTGTTGAGCAAAAAAAAATTTTCTTATTCAGGCGGTGAAAATCTTGAAGCCATGAAAGAAGCGGTTAAGTACAATAACTATCTAGTTTCTCTTGTTAGGCGTCAAATAATTGCAGCAAATTCAAAAAAATCGTTGCGTATCTTAGACTTTGGAGCTGGTATTGGAACATATGCAGATATGCTCTCGGCGGAAGGACATAAAGTTGATTGTCTGGAAATTGATCGTGGCCAGATTAAACATCTAAAAGATAAGGGATATTCGGTTTACGATAGTCTAGACGCAATATCACAGAAGTATGACCTTATTTACGCATTTAATGTGTTCGAGCATATAGAGAATGACATACAAGTATTCGATTCACTTGCAAAAAAACTTAAAGCAAATGGCGTCATAATTATTTACGTGCCAGCATTTCCTCTACTTTTTAGCTCAATGGATAAATTGGTGGGTCACTATCGTCGATATAAGCTAGCTAGACTCAAGGGCATGGCGAAGACTGCGGGGCTAAATACTCTTCAACTAGGATATGGTGAGCCGATTGGTTTTTTTGCTGCACTGGCATATAAAGTATTTGGCAATAAGGATGGAATTATCACCTCCAGATCAGTCAGTCTATATGATAAAATAGCCTTCCCGGTTAGTAGGCTAATTAGCCCATTATTTAAATATATCCTAGGCAAAAATGCGCTACTCATCGCTCAAAAAGGTGATAAATGAGAACGCATCTTCATAGATTGAGTATAGTTGTACCAGTTTATAATGAAGAGAAGACTCTTAAAACCATTCTGAATAAGCTAACTAGTCTTAAAATGGATAATTTTGAATTGATCATTGTAGATGATGCATCGAAAGATAGGTCACACGAAATTATCAGTAGCCATTTCTTGGAGCATAAAAATATACCGCATACAGTCGTTCGCCATGCAAAAAATATGGGCAAAGGGGCTGGCATTAAAACCGGCTTAAAAACAGCCAAAGGAAAATTTTTCGTAATACAAGACGCTGACCTTGAGTATGATCCAAAGGATATTTCTGGGTTACTGCAGTTTGCTGAAGATAACGAAGCTGAAGCAGTCTATGGCTCGCGTTTTCTCGGTGACTTTAAAGATATGCCTAGGCCTAACTACTATGCCAATAAGGCTTATAATTTTCTCATGAGAAGGCTATATGATTCCGACATAACAGATATGCACACTTGTTATAAATTAGTCAGAACGGAACTTATTAGCAGCCTTAATCTAGCTTCTGATGGATTTAGTTACTCAACCGAGCTCGCTAGTAAGCTGCTGCGGAAAGGCGTCACTATTCATGAGGTACCAATTTCTTTTTCTGGGCGTACAAGAAAAGAAGGTAAGAAGATTAGTTACATTGACGGCATAAAGTGTGCTGGTGAGATTTTCGTGCACAGATTTAGACCCAATATTCCATGATTAACAAGAGCTTGATTATTGAAATCCTGCGATTCGGCTTAGTTGGTGCAATAGGATTTTTTATTAACTTTGCCGTACTGTCTTTTTTAAACGGGCACTATCATGTAGGACACGTCTTGGGTGAAGTGTTTGCCATGTTGGTTGCCCTTCAAATAACGTTCGTTTTACACGACAACTGGACCTATGTGGGCCGTGACAACGGCTACAGCTTACGTCAAATAAGGCGTTACCTGACCTATTTACTCAGTAATACGGCAGGATCAGTCATTACGGTATTTTGTTATGCCATGCTCTCAAATAAATTGACCACATTCTTTGCTTTGGCCATCGCAGCAGCAATAGGCATGATTTGGAATTTTTGCATCAATCGGTTTGTCATATGGAAACACCGTAAACTCCAGTCTCCTCGAGCAAGCCTAGTCATAAAACCCCAAGTGGAATAGGTGTATTCGAGGAGTTACGCAAGTACCGACCGGACCAGTCTCTAATAATTAATCGAACAGCAGCTACACATATGTATATAATAAGCTCATGAACATGAAGACAGTAGCAGTAATTACCCGCACTAAAGACCGAATTTTATTTCTTGATCGGGCTATTATGTCTGTTCACAATCAAACGTTTTCGGATTTTATTCACGTTATCATTAACGATGGAGGTAATGCGAAGCAAGTTGATGAGCTAGTTAAAAAGCACAGTGATCTTATTAAGGATAGGGTTAAGGTTATTCACAATGCCGAGTCAAAAGGGATGGAAGCCGCTAGTAATTTGGGTATAAGAAGTGTCGATTCAAAATATGTGGCCATTCATGATGACGATGATACTTGGGATAAAGATTTCCTGAAGCTGGCAATCGTAAAACTCGAAGCAACTGATAGTGCCGGTGTAGTGGTGCGAACAGATAAGGTAGTCGAACGGGTTAGCGCAAATGGTAAAGAAATTGAAAAACTTAAATCCGTTCCATGGATGCCTGACATGAAGGTGGTCAATCTATATCGTCAGTGTATTGATAATCAAATGACGCCGATTACCTTCTTGTATAAGCGAGAAGTATTCAAGAGCATTGGATACTACGATGAAAGTCTACCGGTACTGGGTGACTGGGACTTTGGCATACGTTTTTTGCAAAAGTATGATGTAGAGTTTCTCGACCCCGGTTACGCGCTGGCATTCTATCATCACCGCAGATTTGTTCCCGGTTCAAAAACTAATAATAGTTTTGGTGATGGAACTGAAAAGCACCGCTACTGGTCAAACAGGCTTATGAACAGGTACTTGAGGGAAGAGTTAGATGAGGGTAAGCTCGGTGTTGGTTACATTATGAGTAGATTGAAATATGATCGATCAAATATGGCTAAGATTGTGAGCAGATTATTACCTGGTTTTATCAACAAACGCTTACGTAGCCGAATTTATAGGTGATGATTAGTCTACTTTTCGGAGAGTGAAGTGAGTTTTATGACCTTGTTTAGCCCTAATCCAGAATCATGTGATGTTCTCAGGTAGCCTACACCACCAACAGTAATCTTATCAGCAAAACTAATAGCAGTTCCTGTCTTTATTACGGCATCAAGAGCTTTACCTGTTATGGGATCTATTTTTTGTAAGCTGTTTTTTACGATAAGAGTACGTGGTTGGACCATAGGCGTGTATGTTGTTGCTATTTCCACCAGATCAGATAGCAAGATAGCGCTTTTTTCGTTTAATTTGTTGTCGTGCTGTGTTCTGAGATACGCCTTCCCGCCAACCTCAATTTTATCAGTGAAGTATATTTGACTACCGGATGAGATTAATGGGCCATTAGTCGATTCGGTTAGTGGATCAATTTTTTGAGCATCAACCGATAGTTGCATCCAGCGAGGTGTGACCATGGGTGAAAAGTCTAATGGTATTTCTGAAAGACTAGAGAAGGGTATGCCTGTATAAGCCCCACTTATCGGTAGGGCTTCAGAGGCAAATGATTGACCGTTTAAAGTAACTTTATAGCTGAAGTATTTTTGCGCTCCAGCAGCAATTATAGGGCCACTTGCATTACCACCCTTGAGATCGACTTGGGATGTCTGTATTTTGGCTTGCATCCAACGTGGCTGGGAGAAGTTCTGATAATCAACAGACGTATCCTTAAGTGACGCAATATCAATGCCGTCAGTAGCTCCGAGGTTTGTATCGTGCTGTGTTCTGAGATACACCTTCCCGCCAACCTCAAACTTAGTTGGGAAATATATTTTCGTACCCATTGGTATTGTGTCGCTGCTTGGCTTTCCAGTTATTGGGTTGGTTTTCTTGACGCTAGCGCTAAGCTCAAGCCAGCGTGGTTGCGTCATTCCTGTGTAAGTTACCGGTATTTCCTGTAAATCAGACAGAAGTATACCCTTGCTAAATCCTAGTTCGCTATCATACTGCGTGCGGAGGTATGGAATTCCACCTAGTGTTATTTTTGAAGAAAAGTATATTTGTGTGCCAGCTGGAATTACCGAATCAATACTTGTGCCTGTACCAGGGTTCTTTTTGTAGATGTCAGCCTTGGTCTCCATCCATCTAGGAGTATCCAATGAGACATATGGCACTGTCGTAGATCCGAACCAATCAGTAAAGTACCACCAGAAGTTTTTGTTTCCATAAGCCCCACAGGAGGCTGTTTGGCCTAGCCCAACACTAAGCGTAGCCGCATTGGGCTGGTAAGGCGTGTAGTTGTACAAGCCCGCTGTGGCTTGATTTTGTATATAAACATTCGATCCGCCGCAGGATGCGTTTGGATTGTATTGGATGTAGTTGCTTCTTCCGGCTATGTAGCCGTAGTTGGTTGGATTAGCACGGTACTTTTTAAACTGGTACGCGGCATTGTAGACCTGGTAAAAGAAGCCACTAAATTCAGGATCGCATGGGTGAGTGTCGGGACAACCAAAACCGGTTGCGTGTGCATACTGATTCTTCCAAGGCCAACTGTCCATAACAAGACCTTGTTCTTTATGAAGCAGAACGATGAGCACCTTAGGGCTAACGTCACATGCATTTGATACATCGGTGATGATTTGTGCAGATGTACGATTTGTTTTGGCAGATATGTAGCCGCACAGACCCGACTCTGCTGTTTGGAGCGGGGTGTTCTGCTTGTAGTTTTTTAAGCAAACATATGGTGCCACGCTCTGGTTCTGTACATAGTTGCCTGACCGATTATTGCCGAGAGAGTCTTTGGTATGTGTGTTCCAGAAGTTTGCGTAGCGTTGTCCGTACGTTGCGCGACTGGTCGTAACTTTTACGCCTCCACTAAAAGAGAAGGTATGGACCTCGCTAGTCGAGGACTTGTAGTAGTAGGTTGTTGAGGTGGTACCATTCGTATCACACGAGGCAAGTTTTGAATTTAAGAAACTCTGAACCTGATTCGCGTTAAGCGAATCACCATCATAAAAAATCTGATCATCAATAATGCGACCAGCTTTAAAATCGGCTCCACTGATAGCACCTACTCTAGATGCGGGCAGGCAAGCACTGGCAATTGATAAAAATAATAGACCTGCAAACAAGCTGGTAGCAGTGCGTTTTAAGAAGCTAGCTATCATGGGATTGCAACTGTTTTCTCACTAGATTTACCGAAAGAAGTTTTAGAGGAGTAACTGAGGACTGCTATCCACTTGCCTGAGTGAAGAGCGCTTAGCTTTATGGATGATTGGCCACACGTGGTGGTAGTAGCATCTGGCTCTGCGGGCCGACTTGATTTGACTGATTTACCGGCATTATCTGTCATTTTGAGCGTGCATGTACCGCCACTCTCGACAACATCCGCCACATATCCGTTGAGTGAGGCAGACTCGCTGTCTATGTATGCTTGTGGAGACGTTATAACAACGCTAACTGTATTTTTTGTGTTGTCATCTGGTGCATTTTGCTGATTACCATCCGAATTGTCCGTTTGATTATCGGTATTTGGATCTTTATCACCACTCTTCTGCTCGTCAATAGTTTGCTGCTCCGCAACTGGGTCAATTTTAGAAGTGTCAGCAGCCTTTTTGGCTGGATTCGAGTCACCCCTTAGAGCACTTACTGCTACAAACGACAGAGCTCCTACTAGGAGCAGGGCCAAAATAATCGTGAGTGCTTTTTTGTGAGGATTTTTCATGGTTTTTATATTTATAGTACTAATGTAAGTATATCACTGTTAGAAACCTTACGCTATACCGGGTTGCGGCAGCTTAGTAGCCGTTTGGATTTTGAGATTGCCAGCGCCAAGAATCCACGCAAGCATCATTAATCGTCTTTTCGGTTTTCCATTTCAGAGCCTGGGCAGCCTTACTGACGTCCGCATAGTATTCAGGTAGGTCCCCAGAGCGTCGTCCTACTACTTCATAAGGAATGGATCGCCCAGAGGCTTTCTCGAACGCTTTAATTAGCTCGAATACTGAGGTGCCACGACCGGAACCCAGATTGTAGATCGTAACACCGGTAGCGTTATGCTCTAGGGCAGCCAAATGACCCTTCGCAAGATCGGTCACGTGAATATAGTCACGTACTCCAGTACCATCTATGGTCTCGTAGTCGTTACCAAATACCGACAATTTTTCACGACCACCGGTTGCTACTTGGGTAATGTAGGGCATAAGATTGTTCGGTATGCCTTGTGGGTGTTCGCCAATAAGACCACTCTCGTGTGCACCTATGGGGTTGAAATATCTCAGGATGGTGTAGCAACTTGTACTGTCCGCGTTGGCGGTGTCTCGTAAAATCTGCTCTATCATGTGTTTGGTCTGGCCGTATGGGTTGGTGATACCGACACCAGTAGGGCTAGTCTCCACATAGGGTATGGGTGCGGAGCCGTATACGGTTGCCGATGAGCTAAATACTAAATTATATACTCCGTGGGCCTGCATTACCTCGAGTAGCGTAAGGGTAGAGTCAATGTTTATCCGATAATAATGCAGCGGCTTTTGGGTGGACTCGCCAACAGCCTTAAGGCCGGCAAAATGGATAACCGCATCGAAAGTGCTGTCTGCAAAAAGCTTGTTTAGTCGTGTGCTATCACGCACATCAAAAACGTGAAGCGGGACTTTGACGTCAGTGATTTGCTGTATTCTTTCGGTTACTTCACGCGAACTATTTGATAAATCATCCACAATAGTTACAGCGTGGCCTGCTGTCACAAGCTCGACTACAGTATGAGAACCAATATATCCAGCGCCGCCAGTGACTAAAACGTGCATTTTACCTTCTTTCTTCTCCGAATAGTATAGCGTAAAAGTGGTGAACACTTAACTGTCTAGAATGTATCGTGTTACACTGGTCAGGAATATGAAAATAGTAATTGTTAGTGGCTACTTTAACCCGCTACATGGCGGACACCTAGATATGATTGAAGCTGCTCGTGAAATGGGCGATGAGCTAATAGTTATTGTCAACAACGACAAACAGCAGATACTCAAAAAAGGAAAGATAATACTGGACGAGAAGAACCGTCTACGTCTGATGCGCGCCCTCAAGGGTGTAGATAATGTGGTTCTATCTATAGACACTGAGGACACATCGCAGGTTAAAACACTAGAAATGGTAGCCCAGCAGCACCCAGGGGATGAACTGGTATTTGCTAACGGTGGTGACCGAAACAGCGAAGGTGTGGTACCTGAAACAGAGGTGTGCCACAAGTACAATATAGAAATGCGCTTTGATGCTGGTGAGGGTAAGCCTGACTCATCGACCCGCATTAATCAAGCCACGGGTCACGAAGACTAATGAAAAAACTAATTAGCTTTGACCTGGACGATACGCTAGCAGTAACCAAGCTGCCTATTAGCGACCAGATGGCGGAGCTACTGACAGAATTATTAAATACCTTTGATCTGTGCGTTATATCTGGTGGACGTTACGAACAGTTTCAGCTGCAGATTATCCAGCGCCTGCATGCCTCACCCGAACAGCTTGCTCGACTACACCTGATGCCCGCCTGCGGTACGCAGTATTATCGCTACAGCCCCAAGGATGAAGCCTGGCAGTTGCAATATGCAGAAAAGCTTACTGGTGCCGAAAAACAAAAGATCAAGCAGGTGCTAGAGTCTGTAGCTAAAGACCTAGGCTACTGGGAGTCATCGGCCAAAGGCGAAATAATTGAGGACAGAGATAGTCAAATAACTTTTTCTGCCCTGGGCCAGCAAGCTACTCCAGAAGATAAATACGCCTGGGATCCAGATGGTACCAAGAAGCTAGCAATTCGAGCCGCTGCCGCTGCGCAACTGCCCGACCTAGAAGTCCGAGCCGGCGGCACCACGAGTGTAGATGTGACTCGCATAGGCATCGACAAAGCCTATGGTATGACTAAACTCATGGATGAGCTAAACATCACCACAGACGAAATACTGTTTTTTGGCGACAAGTTACAAGAGGGTGGCAACGATTACCCAGTGAAGGCAATGGGCGTGGATAGCATAGAGGTGTCTGATTGGCACAACACGGCCCAGATACTAACAGGCATAGTCCACGTACTCTAAAAGCTTTCGGCGACTGCTATTATTAAAGTGTAATGAAAATCGACAAGCGAAATCCGCGCCACTGGTACTACCTGGCTAAGAGCGGCAGTTACATACTGACCTCGATTGCCTGTCGACCGTTTTATCGAAAAAATGCTACCAAAGTAGTGACCTTCTATGGTCACAAGTACAATGGCAACCTGAAGGCTTTTGCGGACTATTGTCAGCAAAAGGGCGGCTACAAGCTGTATTTTGTCATCCTAGATCCGGTGTATTATCGTGAGGTTAAAGATACTGAGGCTAGCGTAGAGTTTTTGAGTCTATTAAAATTCCGTGATGTCATGCGTGTTAGTCATAGTGACGTAGTGATTAGTGACCGGCGGGCGCATGTGTTGCTGTATTATTTGCTGCTGACGCGCATACCATTCGTAGATGTCTGGCATGGCCTGCAAATGTTTAAACGCTTTTTCCCCAAAGACATGGCCATGCTAAAGCGTTACCGTGAAATATGGGTACCCTCACCGGCCTTTGCGCAGGTGTATGAGCATGACTATAAACTGCCAGCAGAAAAGATAAAGGTAACTGGCTATGCCAGGGTAGATCGACTGGTTCGTGGAGATTACGATGCCATGGCACTGCGCACCAAATACGACATACCAAAAAAGTATAAAAAGATCATTTTGCTTGCGCCAACTTGGCAGCAAGATAGTCCAGATAGGCAAATAATACCGTTTGACGAGCAACCAGACCACTTTTTGGCTAGCCTAAGCACCGTTGCCAAAAAGCTAGACGCATTAGTCATATTTCGAGCCCATCTAAATACTAATGCCCAAAACCATGCAAAAATTAGTGCACTTGAAAACATTCGAGTGATGTCACACAACGATTACCCCGAAGGCGAAGAATTCTTAGCCATGACCGATCTGTTTATTGGTGACTGGTCGTCGATAGCGTTTGATTATTTGCCACTGCACCGACCAGCGATATTTCTAGATGTACCAATCCCGTTTGCGCACGGACTGACATTTCCAAACGTACATCGCTATGGCCTCGTGGCCAAAAGCCTAAGCGAGTTGATTGAGGGAATTCAAGCCTACACAAATGACCCCGCTGGCTTTTATAAAACGTACCAAAAGCAGATACAGCACACAGAAAACGTAGGCTATGGCAATACGCTAGACGGCAAATCGTCGGAACGCTATTACCAGCGACTCAAAAAGCTCATTGGCTAACGCACACTACTTGGCGGGCGCAAATTTGCGCAGCCAAATGCCCGCGTACTTGAAGGGCAGTGGCCAAACGCCCAGATAGTATTTGACCATAAACACCATAATGATATTGCTGACCGCGTTTGTGGCCGCCGTGCTAATACCAGCCCCCAGTACGCCGTATTTAGGAATTAAAACCAGTCCAAGAATTACGTTTAGTACCAGTGAAATACCGATAGCGTAGGCTAGTGCTCGCTCACGGCCAGTCATAGCCAAGATGTAGTTGGTGGAGCCAACCGACACATTAACAAACTGGCCAATAGCCAGCAGTATCAACGTGGTGCTACCGGCACTAAACTCGCTGCCGAACAGTCCCAACCAAAAGCCGGAGAAGGCCACCAGTAACACTAGTGCGGGCAGGCTGGCGAATGTACCCAGTGCACTAATTTTACTGATCATAATATTGAGTTCTTTGGGCTTGTTAGCAAAATATAGTTCAGATATTTTGGTGGCAGCTATGACGTTTATTGCAGCCAGAATTAGCGTCATTAGCATAGAGATCTTTAATGCAATGTTAAAGATGCCAACCGCAGTATTATCAGTGACTGCCCCCAGTAGCAACACGCTAGCCTGGCCGTTCATTTGCGTAGCAAATATCACGAATAAAAGTGGTAGAGAGGTAACGAGTAATCGTTTTTTGCTAAACGGTACAATTTTGTCGTAACTCGGCATGTGTTTGCGAATAAACAGCGCGGCAGCAATAGTAGCTAGCAAAATGGCAATACTAAAACCTATCACGACTCCTTTAATACCGTAGCTAGACCCAAGCGTCAGCAGTCCAACAATACCCAAGAGGTAGTAGCCAAAGCGTGAGACGATTAGTGAAGCCTGTGAGCGCTTGAGTGCTCGGAGCGTGCCGGTATAGATGTAATTGAGGCTGAAAGCCGGCATAACTACTGCAAAGATACGTAAATAGGTGGTGAGCTCGCCACTATGAAACACATCATGTGCCAGGGTGGGCGCTAGTACGAACAGTAGAACTGAAAGTGGCAAGGTCATCAGTAGTGATAACTGCACTGAGGCTCGATTCACTCCAGCTGCCGCCCCTGGTTTTTTGCTCAAGAACGGGGGTATAAAGCGTACAACTGCTTGGTCTAGACCCAATCGGCCAACTAGCGACAGAGCCATCAGTACCGAAAAGCTCAGATAAAATACACCAGAGCCGTGGGCGCCAAACTTGCGGGTGAGCAAAAAGTCGAATGCAAACTGCACAACAGTGGTAATACACAGCCAAAACAGTGCCCACAACGAGTGGCGTACTACTTCCATAAAGTCACCATCACCGGTTTCAAGTAATTTGCTGCGTAAGGTTGGCTTTGGCATGCTAGCCACAGTATAGATGGTTACCTCAGTATAATAAACACCTCACCACTGTTGGGCAGTAAGGGCACTACTTGTATACTAGAGGCATAAGCCGCAGCTAAATTCAGTAAACAGAAAGTGAAGACGGATATGGCAAAACAACGAATAGCACTGCTCGGTCCGGTACTACCGTTTCGTGGCGGTATTGCTCAGTACACTACGCAGCTACACCAAGCGCTGTCTGAAGATGTGGACCTGTTGACCATTTCGTTTAAACGGCAGTATCCAAAGTGGCTCTATCCGGGCTCCAGCGACAAAGACCCCGATGCGCCCAGTAAAATCACTGGTGTTCACTACGATATTGATGTGTATAACCCCTTGTCTTGGCGCCGAGCAGCCAGTGATATCGCTAAGCAACAGTGCGATCTGGTTATCTTAGATTGGTGGACAATTTTTTGGCAACCTGGCTTTGCCTACATTGCTCACCGCCTTCGAAAAAAGGGCATCAAAACGGCGTTTCTATGCCACAACTTGTTTGACCACGATGCCAAGGGCATAAAACGCCGGATGAGTGAGTTATTTTTGAAGCAAGCAGATGCCTACATTGTGCAGTCCAGTGAGCAACAGGCGCTGTTGCACCAGGTGAAGCCCAAGGCGAAATCGTTACTGAATATTCACCCCATCTACACTCGTTTTGAGCCCGCCAAAAGGCCACTACCAAAGCGTGGGCGACTGGAGCTACTCTTTTTTGGGTTTATTCGGCCATATAAAGGCCTAGATACGCTAATGGCAGCGCTAGCTGAGCTCAAAGATTCAGAGGTGTATGTAACGGTTGTCGGTGAGCCATGGATAGATGCGACTGAACTTCGTCAAAAACTACAAGCTAACGGTGTGCCAAACTTGGAACTGCGACTGGAGTATGTCAACGACGCTGAGGCCGCGAACTACTTTGCGCGAGCAGATGCTGCCGTGCTACCGTATACTTCAGCAACAGGCAGCGGCGTAGTTGCGCTTGCGTACAACTACGGTAAGCCCGTCATAGCCAGCAGTGTCGGCGGCCTCAAAGACGCCGTTGTTGATGGCAAAACTGGTGTGCTGGTACCTGCGAATGACGCCACAGCACTAGCAGCCGTGATTGCCTCGGCTAGGCGAGACAATCTAACTGCAATGAAGCCGGCTATCGAAGCGTTCTGTCTCGAGCACAGCTGGCAGAATATGTCCAAAAAAATCCAACAATTTTCAAAGGAGTTGAATGAGCGTCATTAGTAGACTTACCCGCCACAAAGTAGAGCGCTCCGAGTCATCGCATGCGGTGCTCGACGCACAGTCACGAAAGCGCAAGGCAGCCAAGATTGTGGCAATCGTGTCTGATTACATCGATCCAAAGGCGGCTGAGGTGCTTGATATTGGCACTGGGTCTGGCCATATTGCCTCTGAGCTCGCCAAGCTAACCAAAAAGGTCGTGTCGGTTGATGTGGTGGACGAGCGAAAGGTAAAAGAGGGCTACAAGTTCGTGCAGGCAGCAGACGAAAAGTTACCCTTTGCCGACAAAAGCTTTGATGTGGTGGTGAGCAATCATGTTATCGAGCACATCCCAAGTCAGCAAAGCCATTTGCACGAACTGTTGCGGGTAGTAAAAGACGAAGGCTTGATATACTTAGCAACCCCTAACAAGTTGTGGCTACGAGACCCGCACTATAAATTACCATTCATATCGTGGTTACCTCGCAAGCTGGGTGATAGGTATCTTAAATTTGTTAATAGAAATGCTGAGTGGGATGTCTACCCGATGTCGCACTGCATGCTCCAAAAGTGGCTGCGTGGCAAAGATTTTACGGTGCGCAATGCGCTGCCAGATTTAGTGAAGGGATCTAGCAGCAGCAGTCTTGATACCTGGAAAGCAGGTACACGTCTATTAAAATTTGTCCCAAATTTGTTTTTGGACACTACAAAATATTTCAGTCCTACGCTGATCTACATCATACGACCGAAGCCTAAGAGCTAGGCTTAGCTGCGGCCGACGCCGATATAGTCAAAGCCACTGGCTCTGACAGTAGCTGGATCAAGGCAGTTCATACAGTCGACCACAAGACGTGCTGTAGATAGTTTTGCTAGGCTCTGAAAATCCAGCTGGGTAAACTCAGGCCAGTCCGTAGCCACAAAAAGTAACTCAGCTTCTTTAACCGCCTGTTCTAGCGAAGTTGCAAGTGTAATCGCTGGTTCTAGGTCAGATTTTGCCTCATGGAGCGCTTGTGGGTCGTAGGCAATCACATCAGCGCCCCGACTGACTAGTGCATTCGCTATGGCAATCGCCGGAGAGCGTCTGGTGTCGCTAGTACCAGACTTAAAAGCTAGTCCGAGTACGGCGATTTTTTTATGCTCGATGGATGTTGTGGCCGCTACCTTGTCGATAATATAATCCGGCATTGAATCATTAAGAGTCTCTACAGCATGCATGATATCTAGCTTAACGCCATACGATTCTGCGCTACGAATCAGGCCACTTACGTCCTTAGGAAAGCAACCGCCACCATAGCCACGGCCGGCGTTTAAAAATGCTCGACCAATTCGTTTATCGGCGCCGACCGCATCCATAACTTCTGTAATATCCGCTTGTGTCTCGTCGGCTAGCTTAGCAATAGAATTTGCGAATGATATCTTGAGGGCCAAAAAGGCATTGGCGCTAACTTTTACGAGTTCGGCGGCATTTTGTCCCATAGCCATATAGCGAGTTGTAGCTGAATGATTTGGCTGACTAAGTCCAGCTGTTTGTGCAACTGCCTTTTGGCTAGCTTCAATATCCCGGTACACGTCCAGCACTGCCGCAGCTGCCTCGCTGTCATCACTACCCACCACAATACGGTCAGCCCAAAGTGTGTCGAGTATTGCCGTACCTTCACGCAAAAATTCAGGGTTGGAAACATATGCGACATCCACATCCGCCGCTTTAAATGCGCTGCGAATCTCATCGCCCGTACCGACCGGCACCGTGCTTTTTTGTACAAAAATTGCTGAAGGTTTTATGAGTGGTGCAATGCGCCTAACGGCATCAAATACGTATGTTAAGTTTGAGCTGCCATCTGGATTATCTGGTGTACCCATGCAGCAAAAAATAATGTCCGCTTCACGTACGGCTGATTCATACGAGTCGGTCACAACTAGTGCTTCACGTTTTAGTCCCTCAGTAATCAAGGCATCGATACCCGCCTCGTAAAAAAAAGATTTGCCGGACTGAATGATTGAAAGCCTGTCTGCCAAAGGTTCAAGCGCATACACCTTGTAGCCACAATTAGCCAAAATGGCAGCCGTGGTAAGTCCAACGTAGCCGCAGCCCAAAATTGCTACGGTTGGCTTTTGGTCAGAGTTGGTCACCATAACTAATCACTAAAACGAGCAGCCTTAACTTGTTCGAGCGTCTCCTCAAGCAGTATGCGATTGGTTCGAATCAGGTCGGCAATAACGGCCAACACCAGACACAAAAAAGCTGCAATCAAAAATACCGAACCAAAAATGAGGGACTGTAAGTGGCCACTGACACTGTCACCATTGGTGATAGATAAAAACGCAAAATGAACGAAAGGTATCATGCCGATGACGAATGTCGTCAGACCCAGGCTGGCAAAAACGGCAAATGGACGATACATGATATAGGCACGCACAATTGCCGCCATAGATTTGAAGATGTGTTGCCACATGTTTTTGAACAAGCGAGACTCGCGAGTTTTTTCGTTAGTTATGACCGGGATACTAACAATTGGAATGCGCTTGTTGCCGGCTTGGATGATTGTTTCCATGCAGTAACTGAACTGGGTAATAAGGTTAATGCGGAGCAGTGACTGCTTGGAGTAAGCGCGAAAGCCACTGGCAGCATCGGGTAGTTCAGTGCCAGCCGCCTTGTTTACAATGTGGCTGCCAAAACGCTGGAGTAGTTTTTTGAGTGGTGAAAAGTGTGCAATCTTACTGGTTTGGCGGTCGGCAATGACAATCTCAGCGCGACCTTCGATGATTGGTCGTACCAGTTCGGGGATCATCTCTTGCGGGTACTGATTATCACCATCAGTATTTACGACAATATCCGCTCCAAGGGCTAGGGCATTCATGACACCATCACGGAACGAACGCGCTAGGCCCATGTTCTGCTCATGCACAACGATGTGGTGTACTCCGAGCTTTTTTGCTACCTCAATCGTCTTGTCGGTAGAGCCGTCGTCGATAATTTGATATTCAACAACGTCAACACCAGGAATTTTTTTTGGCATGGTCTTCATGACCAGCGGTAATGTTTGCTCTTCGTTTAGGCACGGAATCTGGATAATTACCTTCATGCGTTCAGACACTCCTCATTTGTAGATACAATATCACGAACAGGGGTAAACGACTAGGTTTGATTATTCTACGGTGACTGATTTTGCCAGGTTTCGAGGGCGATCAACATTGTAGCCGCGTGCAACAGCAACGTGGTAAGCAAATAGCTGCATCACCACAGCGTTGAGTACGGGCTGCAACTGCTCAATCGTGCTTGGTACGTACAGTACGTCATCGACAATTGAGGTAATGTCGACATTTCCTTCTGACGCGAGCGCCAGTACTGGACCGCTTCGCGACTTAATCTCCTGAATGTTAGAAATTGTCTTTTCGTATGTTTGGCTGTTAGTTGCAATTGCAAATGTAGGGAAGTCTTCGTCAATGAGGGCTAGCGTGCCATGCTTCATCTCGCCAGCACTTTGTCCCTCGGCGTGGATGTACGAGATCTCTTTTAGTTTTAGGGCACCTTCGAGTGCGGATGGGTATTCGTAGCCTCGACCAACAAATAGAAAACTTCGGTGCTTGGCGTATTTTTGAGCAGCGACTTGGATTTGGCTAGTATCCTGCAGGATTGCCTCAACTTTACTCGGTAGGGTCGACAATTCTTGCATGAGCGGATGTTGTTCAGCGTTACTGTGGCGGCCAAGATGGAGTGCTATTTCTGCCAGTGCGATCACCTGAGAAGTAAATGCCTTGGTACTAGCAACCGATACTTCCTTGCCGGCCCGACAGTGAATACCTGCTCGCGTAACGTTATCTATGGTTGAACCCGGCGTGTTATTAATACCAAGCGTCAGTAGCCCCAAATTGTTGGCCTTATTGATGGCAGCAATTGTGTCGGCGGTTTCGCCAGACTGGCTGATTGCAAGCACAGCCGTGTCATGAGAGATCGGCTCTTTTTTGTACTGGAACTCACTGGCTAGTTGCACTTCAACTGGTATGCCGGCGATCTCCTCTATTAGTCGTTCACCAATTAACCCCGCGTGGTACGAAGTCCCGCAGGCAGTTATGATAAGTCGCTCTGTCTGGCGTAGTTTTTCACGGATTTCTGGGCTATCAAGTCCACCAAGTTTTACAAGATTTTCCTCTGCAAATATTCGTCCACTAGTGGCCGCCCGAATGGCCTCTGGCTGATCATGGATCTCTTTGAGCATCCAGTGCGGGAAAGTGCCGAGTTCGGCTTGCTGGAAATCATCTGACAGTATTTCTGGCACACGGGTTACTTTGCCAGCAGGTGTTAACAGGTGATAGCCATCGGTCGAAAGCGTAGCAATGTCGTTATCTTCCATGCGTATAGCTTTTTTAGTGTTAGCTATCCAGACACTAGGATCTGATGATGCAAAATGTTCGCCACCATTTACGCCCAGCACGAGCGGACTACCTAACTTGGCTGCGTACAGGGTATCGGGCTGGTCTTTAAGCACGGCCAGTACAGCGTAAGCGCCAGTCAGCCTGCCGATGGTTAGTGCAAAAGCCTCCTCTGGCTCCTTACCCTCACGTACATACATATCAAGCAGGTGAGGAATGACCTCGGTATCGGTTTGTGAGCGAAATTCGTAACCATTATCTTCGAGTTCACGGCGTAGCCAGGCATGATTTTCAATCACGCCGTTGTGCACAATGGCAATAGTGCCGTCCCCATTAATATGCGGATGTGCGTTGGCGGTTGATGGTTTGCCGTGTGTGGCCCAGCGCGTGTGCCCAATGGCAGTTGTGACTGGGTAATCTATTGATTCGAGTCCGGCATTCAGTGCAGAAACACCACCCAGCGATTTAAAAACATCTAGTTCCTGCGTATCAGCATTTACAACCGCAATTCCCATTGAATCATAACCCCGATATTCAAGCGCCTCGAGACCACTAGCTACAAATTTAGGCGCATGTTCGTGTCCAACACAACCGACTATTCCGCACATATAGGATCTTTCTTTTTAAATGTCATAACTCAAAACTCTAAGCCAGTCACCCGCATCGATCAATCCAAATTGGTCACAATTCTATGACAACACTAGCGCTGCTTTGGTATGGCCAGAGCCTTTTTGAGATAGGCTCGCAGTCGTTTTTGAAACAACTCTGGAGAAAATTTTTGGGCCGTTAATCGGCAGTCTTTGGTGTTGTATTTTGTTGCATCAAAATCATGCAGTACCTTAGCAAGGCTTTTGAGATTTTGCTCGGCAAATAGCTCACCGGTAACTCCTGGCTTCACGTAGTCTAGTGCGCCACCTGCTCCATAAGCAATCACGGGTGTACCAGCGGCCATAGCCTCAACTGGTGTAATGCCAAAGTCATCCAGGCCTGGAAATATAAGTGCCGAAGCGCGTGAAAATTCTTCTTCGATCACCGCATCGCTGACTTTACCTAAGAACGTTACGCTTGGGCCGGCCAGCTTGCGTAGGCGTTTGTGATCAGGGCCATTCCCGATGACAGTTAGTGGTACGTTAAGTTTGCTGCAGGCAACCACCGCTAGATCAAACCGTTTGTAAGGCGTCTGACGACCAGAAATAACAAAGGACTTTTTCTTTGGTGTGGTTTTGGCTAGTTTTTGGAAGCGTTTGAAATAAACAGGAGGGTGTACAACGGTTGCTTCTCGGTCGTAATATTGCTGTATCTCGGCCTGGATGTGCTTAGAATTGGCAATGATGTGATCTGGGCGCTGGGCGGCTTTGTAATCCCATTTGCGGAGTGGTCGCACGAGTATTTTTAAGCCAAATCGTGCTAGCCAGGCAGGTTTTACCCCTGGCTCACGCATGTACTGATCGTAACGACTCCAGTAATAATGTGTCGGTGCGTGGCAGTAATTTATGTGGAGCGGTTTTTGTACTCGTATGCCTTTTGCTTCTGCTCCGGAGCTGCTGATAACAAGATCGAATTCTTCTAAGTTTAAGCGAGTAAACCACCAAATGCGTAGCACGGGAATACACTTGCGAAGTGCCGAAAATGGCCAATATTGCAGCCAGCCTGTCACGACTCTATCGTCAAGTCGCTGCCGCCATTCCGGTGTACAATACGAGGTATAAATTGGGGCCTCTGGGAACATGACATGGAGTTGTTCTACCACCAACTCGGCTCCACCACCAAGTAGCCAGTCGTGCACAATTGCAACTTTGAGTGACTGCTTTTTCTCGATCTTAACTTGCGATTTTTTTTGAGCTGTCGCTGCTGGTTTTTTAGGAGGAGCTGGTGCATCCTTCTTTTCAACTGTTCGTTTAACAAGGACCATTAGCTAGCTCCTCGACCAGTCAGCACGATCCAAAGGGTGCGAACTAAAATAACAAGATCGCCTCCAAAGCCCCAGTTTTGCACGTAATACAAGTCAAGTTTGCGGCGCTCGTCAAAGCTAATGTCGCGGCGCCCCGACACTTGTGCCAGGCCGGTCATGCCGGATTTTACACTCAAGATGATGTGTTTGCGGTTGTAGCTAGATAGTTCCTCGGGTACAAGCGCACGTGGTCCAACCAAGCTGATATCACCCAGCAGCACGTTAAATAGCTGCGGCAGCTCATCGATACTAAATTTTCGGATAAGGCGCCCAATTTTTGTGACACGAGGATCTTTTGCCAGGTAATCGCCGTTGGCACGATATTGGCTTATCAGTTCAAGCTTGCCCATTTTGCGAAAAGCTTCTTCTGGACTCAGGCCGTTATAGCGAATATTATTTGAGCGAAATTTGTATACGCGAAAGATGCGGTTGGACCGGGTTAATCGTGCTTGGCGAAAAAATACTGGCCCGCCGTCGGCTAGCTTTATCAGCAGTGCGGTGATGAGCATAAACGGTGAGGCAATAACCAGGGCAACCAGACTTAGCAGTACATCCGTGATTCGTTTTACCACCCGGCCCCAGCCAAGTAGCTGCGTTTGATGTACGGCCACCATCGGTACGGCGTGAAATAGCTCGACGTCGATGTTGCCAGCAAATAGCTCGCTGTTACCAGGCACGAATCGGTAGTCTATGTGGTGTTGTTGGGCATAGGCTAGGATTGCCTCGTTTTTTTCGCTAGAACTATATAGCTCGGTTTGCACGATGGTGTTTGGTAGATTGCTACCAAAGGCCTCCATTGCGGCTTCGAAATTTTCAAACAGTAAGTACTGCGTATTGTGTTCGATCTTGTGTTTTTTAGCCCCTACAATGCCTACTACTCGATCACCAACAGAATCGTTGTGTGTCATAGCATGAGCCAGGCGTACCGTCAGCGGTGTATCACCAATCAGGAGTACTCGGTTAATACCTATTCCATAACTAAATAGCCAGCGCCGCATACCACGGGCCAGGGTACGAAACAGTAGTACAAAAACAAATGCCAGTAACAGTCCGTACAAAACCACGAGTCTGGCAGGAAATATCGTGACGTTCGCAAGATAGGCATAGCTAATAACCACCATAATGCCAATGACTGAACCGATGAATAGGCGGCTTAGCTCGTTAAAACGATTTTCGTGTACCCGTTGGCTGTAGAGCCCAAGGAAGGCAAATATGACAATCCAAAAGGGTAAGGTGCTAACAATGATGTTGATATAGGACAAGGCCTGCACCTGGGCGCTCAGCGGTACATCGCTGAGCGAGACGCGTAATATGTACGCCACCACAAAGGCAGCAGTCAGGGCCAAAAAATCACCAACTACCAAAGAAACGTTATAAGCTAGCGAGAAATTGTTCTTCATAATCTATACTAGATTGTATCACCGTATGAAACGCGAATCTTTAGATACTTATATTGCCAGGTTTGTTGCTGCCAGTGTGGCGGTCATTTTGGTGCTGATACCATTCCACGCTTTTCTTACGGTATGGTTGAGTTCTGGTATTGGCCATTACACCGCACTTCGTTTATGGAAGGAATGTCTGCTGCTACTGGCTGGCGTTGGCGCACTGTACTTATTATTCACATCGATGGCTCGGCGCAGGCAGCTACGACAGGACTGGTTGTGGCGCCTTATTGGTTTGTACGGTTTAGTGACCGTTATTACCGGGCTGGTTTCGTATTTGGCAGGCAGTGTTACACCAAAGGCGGTACTGTACGGTGAGTTGATTAACCTGAGGCCGTTTGTCTTCTTGTTTGTGGCTTGGATTGCTGCCTACTCGGCACCGTGGCTGTACAAGCAATGGCACAAGCTGGTGCTAGGGCCAGCGCTAGTTGTAGTAGTCATTGGTTTACTGCAGCGCTTCGTGTTGCCATACGACGTTATGAAGCATTTTGGCTACGGGCCAAACACCATCGGACCGTACGAAACTATCGATCACAAGACTAGCTACATTCGAATTCGTTCAACCCTGCGTGGGGCAAACTTACTGGGCGCTTATAGTATCCTGGTGCTCGGTGTAGTTGGCAGTATCAAGCTGGCAAAAAAACATGCCGGGGCGGTGGTCCTGATGATGATTGCTACCCTTATCGTATTGTATGCCAGTGGTTCGCGCGGAGCTTGGCTCGGCGCCATAGCGGCGCTAGCCGTGTTGGCGTGGCTGCGCATTAGCAATGTACGCCTGCGCAAGCTGGCACTGTTTGGTGTCGCCGGGTTGGTCATAGTTGGAGGCCTCACGGTGTTTGCCCTCCGCAATAATGACTTCGTACAAAACACGGTGTTTCATACTGACGAGCACTCGTCATCAAGCGTCAGTTCAAACAGCGCCCACATTGCCTACAGTGTTACCGCTCTGAAGCAGATTGCTCATGAGCCACTTGGTCGTGGCCCTGGTACTGCTGGTCAAGCAGGTGTCTACAACACTGGACATCCAGCACGTATTGCTGAAAATAACTTCTTGCAGATTGGGCAGGAGACCGGCTGGCTGGGCCTGGGCCTGTACGTGGCCATCTTGGTACTACTAGCCAAACGACTCTGGACAAGGCGACAACTACCACTGGCGCAGCTGTTGCTCGCATCACTAGCCGGCCTTTCCGTCATGGCTATGCTCATGCACGTCTGGGCAGATGACACGGTTGCCTATCTGTTCTTTGGACTAGTCGGCATCGCACTAGCGCAACCGAGCAAGCAAGGCCATGAAAAAATAACTAAACCAAGCAAGAAAACTTTCTTGCAGTTTATGATTTTTAATCTTGGTGGTGTCATGTTTTTTGTGGTGGGCTATCTAGCATTTGTAGTGCTGTATGGATTTTTCCATTGGTCCTGGCTGCCAGCCAAACTGCTAGCAGATTTTTTAGGCTGGACCACCAACTACATCATTCAGTATTTTTGGGCTTTTCGTGAAGAGAGACTGCACCACAAACATAAAACAGTTATGGGCAAGTTCACCGTCATTAGTTTGGTTAACTTACTGATCGACTACGCCATAGTGGGCGGCCTTAACTGGCTGGGCGTATCACCGTTTATTGGTATGATAATAGCCGCAAACTTTTTCACAGTCTGGAAGTGGCTGTGGTACAAACACTGGGTGTTTCGAGCTAAGGCTGACTGACTTGTCTGAAAAACCACCAGCGCTATACTAGAAACATGAACGAAAAACAAACATCTACTTTACAGATAATTCGCCCAACCAAAAAGCAGCGCGAGATCCTTAGCTACATTGAAGGTTTTATTACCGAGCATGGCTACAGCCCAAGCTACCGAGAAATTATGAGCGGGCTTAATTACACCTCTGTTGCGACCGTTTCACTGCACGTGAATAGCTTGATAAAGCGAGGCCATTTGCGTAAACGTGATTTCTCAGCTCGATCACTGGAGCTTGTAAAACCGGCGGGTGAAACGGCTATCACGAGCAACCAAGTAAAACCAGCTGAGGAGCGTTGGCTGATAGAAAAGGTTAGTCATGCCTTCTCGCAGGCAGAATCTCTGGGTATTCCAGACGAGGCAACACTGACTGATCTAGCAGTACTGCTACGGGCTTTGCAGGTGCTGGGTCTGGAAGGCGCTTCGCAAAGTTTTACTTCGCGCTTGACACAGCTCAAACAGATGACAAAACCGTAAGCGTGTAGTACTGTAAGGGTAATACCGAAAGGTAGTCTATGTACAAACTCGGTCACCGGCCACAACACAAGCAAAAACTAACAGCACTGATTATTTTGATTATTGCCGGCCTTATCATCGCCGTCATATGGATACTGAGTAATTACTTCCAATCAGACACCACGCTGAGTGAGAGCGAAGGTATTGTTCGTCAGGTTGATGTTGCTGCACCGGCCACCAAGAAAATCGATAACAGCATTTTTTCCTTCGAAATCCCTAAAAGCTGGAAGTCTGGTGAGTCAAAACTACTACCCGCCGCCCAGTATACCTGGCACGGTGTTGGCAAAGATGAGTCAGCTCGAAGTCTTGAGATATACGTCGACACTAATCCTGCTACTATGCCCGTTAATCGTCTCCTGCCTGTGAAGGCTAGTGGTAACAGGATAGTAGTTGGTGACAGTATCTCTGACAACTGTGTAGATTTTACTGATAGTAAAAAGGCAAATAAACAAACCGGCCTACTACTGGCTAGCTGGTCCGGCGTAAAATTTTACTGCGACTATTCAAATTATGGCAGGGATGTCATTGGTGTTAGTACCGCTCAAGCGATAAATAGTATTGCACTTGATGGCGCCGCAGCCGGCTCACACAAGTTCTTCTTTGTGTATACCGATCATGGTGCGCTGCCTGATTACAGCGTCATCAGCGACATAATCAGTTCAGTTCGTGTGCATTAATTGTGTACAAAAATACTATATGCCCGGCACGGAGGATGCTATAAACTTGGTTACAGTATCTGAGTACTGGGCGATACATCAAGGCTATAGTAAGTGTAGACATCCGTTACACGACTAGTACTCAACAGTTAACAATCTAAGCTGGAATCCTGTGCAAGTCAGGAACTGTGCCGCAACGGTAAGCCATTGACACTAGGTGTAATACACCCACTGTCAAGAGAGCAAGTCCGATACAGCTTTATAAAGTCTCTCGAGCAAGAGCAGTTGTGCTAGTATTTAGCCCCTCTGCCTCCGTATCGAGACAGAGGGGATTTTTTATGGCCGAGACAGCCACACTACACCAAGTACCGTTTGAACAGATAGTTGCCGATATTGAACTCGCGCCGTTAGCCATTTCTATTGCCGAGCAAGAGTCGGATATCAATGCTCGGCTAGCTGCCAGTCAGTTTATTGGAGCATTGCTTCTTGAGCACACTATGCCTTCCCCCGAAGTGCCAGCGGTTGAGCATTACTCTCTGATGGATGCTATCAAAAATGCCGCCCAGGGTGACAAGCAGGCGCGCAAACTGGTCGAAACAAATGTCCGTACTGACATGGTTGAGCGTACGATCAAGAGCGGACATGTTAGTGAAGTCGAACTGACGGTCAACGAGGCTGGTCATATTATGCAGTTTGGCCAAACTACAGAGGAAATTCACGCCAACAGCCTTCGTCATGGTTCACAGAGCTGGCAGATGCAAGAGCGAACACGAGCCGAAACGCGCAACAAGTTTCGTATAGACGAGGCATACCACCAGGGCAAGCTTGAAGATTTTGCCTTTGTGGTGATATCACGAGCTGCTGACAATATGAGTCTTACTCAAATGGAAGACGAAGGATTCTTTACCGACACCATGAGCTGGTCGTTGCAGGTAACTACTATCAAGGATGGGCGACTAACGGTTGAATCTGCCTTTGTGGCAGGCAAGCAGTCCCGGGATGCAGAGCGAACCGACAGTCAGGCCGTCGCCCGTCTTGGCCAAGCCCTTGGCATTAACTACGACGGAAAGACTGCTACCGAAACACTCGACATGCCCATATTGGTACCTAAAAGTCTAATGCCGAATGGCGCGGTTGATTTAGTGGCATTGGCCGACAGTAATAGCTTTTTTGGTGAGACCAAGCCGGCCCAGGACTACGTAGCATATAAGCAGGGGTGTGCTGAACGGGAAGCCAATTTATCGGACAGAGTAGCGCAGGTAACCGATCAGCTGGTAGCTGAAGCGTCGACCATTAAAACACCACGCCAGGCAACTGAGCGGCTTGGTAAGTTGTCTGCCTGGCAAATGGTAGAAGAGGCCATCGTGGATGACACCATTGACGCGCGAGTCTTTGGCAGCGCAGCCGCCTATCGCATCGAGCACGCCCGGCACTATTTGCAGATCGGTGATATTGAGGCACAGCGACATGCAATGCAACACGCCAAAGCGGTCGAAACATCTAGTTCTTGCCCTGGTGCTGGCAAAACAACCGAAACAGAACAAATTGATCCAAGCGATCCACTGGCTCAGTTAGATACCCAAAAAGAAAAACTTGAAGATTGCGATTTTGTATCCAAGAAATGCCCGGTGTGTGGTGAGAAGAATGCTAAAACGACCGTGCGAGACGGCGTCTACCGCCACGTGGGCAAGGGCTGTAAGGGCTAGTAGATACGGTTTAGGTCGAGGCTGGTGACTGAGTTAAACTAGAGGTATGTCAGATAAAAACCAACAGGCCAGAGTGCAGGAAATTGACCCCTACCAAGAGCTGGTCAAAGAGCGATCACCGGAGCTATTTTGCGATAGTTGCGGCCACTATCCAATAGAGCCGGTGCATGGACATTTTGTTTGTCCGGCATGCAAGATGCCCACCAAATGCTGCGAAGGCGGCCCAGTTAATGTCTAAGGGAAAAGAGCAGCCCGAGCAGCGGATTCATTCCGGGCTCGGCGCGTTGAGAAAAACCGTAGGTTTGTCTCAAGGTAAGTGTTGCGAAGGTGGCCCAGTTGAAGCGTAGCCGTGTAGGTATATTTGCCGGTACGTTCGACCCAGTGCACATTGGGCACATTACATTTGCGCTGCAAGCAATCGACCATGCCAAGTTAGACGAAGTGGTGTTTGTACCCGAGCGTCATCCACGTAATAAGCAGGGGGCAGAGCACTTTGGGCATCGAGTCGCCATGATATGTCAAGCCATTAAACCGCATAGCAAGTTAGCACTACTTGAGCTCGTAGAATCAAAACTTAGCGTCAATCGCACGCTACCGCATTTTCGAGCCACATTCGGTGACGCCGAGTTGGTTTTGCTCGTTGGCTCGGATGTTTTGCCAACAATTCCCACCTGGCCAGATGCTGACAGGTTACTATCACAGGTTGAGCTGGTCGTTGGGGTCCGTCAAGACGAATCGCCGGAAGCTATGGAGCTACATGTCGAGACGTGGCAAACTAAGCCACAAAATCTCCATGTATTTACCAGTTTTGCACCAGAAGTTTCGAGTAGCAAAGTGCGCGGTAATCTGCGCGCCGGCCGCACGCAGCGAGGTGTACTGGCTAGCGTAGTGCGTTACGCACGTAAAAACTGGCTGTACGTAAAATTACCCCGGTAAATTATGGAAAAAATAGTTGACAATATGCTCATGGTTTCACTACACTGAGGGTAGTTTCTAACGCATAGTATGCGAGACTTGCTAGAAGAGACAAAAACATTAACAAAAATAAAATAGCCATCACGACTACCAGAGTCGTGCGTTTTGCGTAGTGTTTGACACAATTCGTACGAAGGTATGAGGCGATGGCAAGGAGAAATACCATGCCTGTTAAGGTTAAGGTTATGAATAGTGGCGAATCCGTCGTAACTGTTCGAGTTCGTCGTCCAGCGTGGCAGCAGTTTTTGCAGTACTAGAGTTTTGCTGCAAAACGTTTGCTCAAGTGCTTAGCACCTCAGAAGTGAGGTGCTGTTAAGCGTTTACGGGCAAACAGAAACTGCTAGTTCGCTTTGAGTGCGGCGTCGAGAACTTTGCTGAATGCATCCACGCTAGGCTGACCGTTTTTGTCGCCAAGCTTGGTGTTGTCTAGTTTTTTGCCATTCAGGAAGAAGGTTGGTGTTGCTTGATCTGCGCCAGTCTTTTTAAAGGCTGCGACATCGGCATTGATAAAGTTGTTTACTTTGGTGCTAGCAAAATCTTGCTTGAACTTGGCGGCATTGAGGCCAAGTTGCGTTGCGTAGCTGGTAAAGAGTGGGACTGGGTCGCTGGCGTTAACCCAAGTGCTGTAGCTTTGTCCAGTTTGCTGTGCGTTGTAGTAACTGACATTTTCCTGGTAGAGCTTGTCGTGCATTTCCCAATACTTGCCTTGTATGTTGGCTGCCTCGGCTGCGCGTGCAGCGGCAAATGCGTTAGGGTGCAGGCTAGTAAGCGGTAAGTTACGGAACTGGAACTTAACCGTATCTTTGTACTTGGCGGCAGTATCTTTGACTGTTTGATAGAACGCTCCACAGCCTGGGCATTGGAAGTCGCCGTACTCAACAAGCGTTACGTTCTTGGCGCTTTTGCCTTCAATATGACTGGTTGGCTTGCCTTTGACGGCAGTATCTTTGGAATCCTTATTATTGTTAATAATTACCACCCCGAAGAAAATTAGTGTGATAGCGATCAAAATACCCCAAAATTGTTTAGACATACAGTTATTACCTCTCCCTTTGCTACACAGTATACCGTATTTGCGTATGAAGTCATGATAGGATTGATGTATGACAGATTTCATCCTCTCGATACTTTTCTTGGCGCTCGCCATGGCCGCAGTCGTTATGCAAAAGACCTATTTTTACATCCCTGAAAAAGAACTAAAGCGGCAGGCTGCCAACCAAGAACCACTCGCCGAAGTGCTCTGGCGCGCCGCTGCCTACGGCATGTCACTACGAGTGCTGTTATGGACGGTGACGGTTCTTGGAGTTGGCATAGGTCTGGTGCTGCTAAGTCATATTGTTCCCGGCATTGTGGCGGTTGTGGCAGTGGCATTCGTGCTGGCCTACACATTTGGCTGGCTTCCAAATACCCGCCTGACTTCTATTGGTGGTCGAGTTACCGTCATGGCTACACCAACAATTGTCTGGATACTGGAGCATTCACGTGTCGTACTTGATTGGCTACAAAAATGGGTTCGCCACCATGTTATCAGTGGTCACACGGGATTGTTTGAACGCGATGATTTAGTGCAGTTGTTGCAGACGCAAAAGAGCCAAGCTGACAACAGGATTGATAGTGAAGATCTTGCGATGGCGCAGTCGGTGCTACAGTTCAGCACAAAAATGGTGCGTGATGTACTGACACCCCGGCGTGTCGTGCAGGCTGCTGCGGCTGACGAGAGCATTGGTCCGGTGCTGATGGATTTGCTACATAAAAGCGGGCATTCCAGGTTTCCAGTCTACAGCGGTGCGCACGAAAATATTGTCGGTATTTTGTATCTACGTGATCTCGTGCAGGCCAAGTCAAGCGGTAAGGTGGCTGACCATATGCACAAACGAGTTTGTTATATTCACGAAGAGCAGCCACTTGGCGAAGCCTTGCAGGCAATTCTCAAAACCCACCAACAGCTATTTGTTGTCGTGAATAGTTTTGAAGAGTATGTCGGTATTATTACTATTGAAGATATTCTAGAGGCAGTGATTGGCAAGCAGATAGTTGATGAGTTTGATCAGTACGAAGATCTCCGAGCGGTGGCTGCACGTATGGCCGCCAAAGATCACAAAGCACACGAAAAAGACCAAGTAGTTATAGAAAAGAAGGCGACCCAGGACACCACTGAGGCAGTCGACGACAAAAAATCAAAATAGCCCTACGGAGACAAAATAGCCAGAGGGTGATAGAATAACAGGGATGAGAATATTAAGTTCAGATGTTGCGAGCCACGACGGTGAGACGATCCGCGTCGAAGGCTGGCTGCACAAAAAACGTTTGCTTGGTGGTTTAACCTTTATAAATATCCGCGACCGTCGCGGGCTGGTACAAATTGTCATCAAAGATAAAGACGAAGTCGAGAAGCTTCGTGGATTGCAGATTGGTACAGTGCTGGCCGTGGAGGGCTTAGTCAAAGCAGAGCCACGTGCACCAGGCGGTGCTGAACTACACGACGCCAAATTAACGGTGTTAGTGCCCGTTACCGACGAACCGCCAATTGAAATCGACAAGCCCATTCAACACAAAGCCGAAAACCTCGACACGCTGTTTGAGTACCGCGTGCTCAACATTCGCAACTTGCAAGAGCAGAAGATTTTTAAGATTCGTGGCAGTCTCACACGAGCTATTCGCGAATTCCTAGACCAAAACGAGTTTGTAGAAATTGATACGCCAAAACTGCTTGCCGAGGCAACCGAGGGAGGGGCAGAAGTATTTCAGCTTGATTACTTTGGTAAGACTGCCACTCTGGCGCAGAGCCCGCAATTCTACAAGCAGATTATGGTTGGTGCCTACGAGCGCGTATACGAAATTGGTCACAGCTACCGTGCTGAGCCAAGTGCCACTAGTCGCCACCTGACCGAACTGACCATGCTTGATATTGAAATGGGTTTTGTAAGTGGTCACGACGAAGTGCTCGACATGGTCGGTGCTATGACCCAAACAGTGCTCAAGCAAATTTATGACAAGCATGCCGACGATCTTAAGAGCCTGAATGCCCCCGAACTAAAGCTTCCAGAAGATGGCAAAGTACCACGCTTTACCATTGCTGAAATTCACAGCATGTACGGCAAGGCTAACAATGTAGATCTGAGTGCCGAAAAAGATCTGATTCCAGACGAAGAAAAATGGATCTGTGACTACGCCCGCAAGCAGCTAGGGAGTGACCTGGTGTATGCTACTGAATTTCCAATCGAGGCTGCTAAGTTCTATCACAAGGTAGATGTCGAAAAAGGCGTTGTGATGTGGGGTGACTTACTGTTCCGCGGCCTAGAAATTGCCACGGTGCCACTGCGCGAAAATAACTACGAAAAAATGGTTGAACAAATGCAGGCTGCCGGTCTGGACGTGACACACGAGGGTTTCAAATACTACCTACAAGCCTTCAAGTATGGGCTGCCAATGCATGGTGGCTGTGGCTTTGGTATTGACCGTTTGGTTGAGAAGACAATCGGCCTCAACAACGTCAAAGAGGCTACCCTCTTCCCCCGCGATATTAACCGACTAACACCATAGTATGCAGACACGCACGCTTGGCGACTCCAACCTAGTTGTTCCAGAAATTTGTCTTGGCACCATGAATTGGGGTCAGCAGAATGATGAGGTGCAAGCTCATGAGCAGCTAGACTATGCGGTGCAAGAACGCGGGCTGTACTTTATAGATACAGCCGAGATGTATCCTATCCCACCGGACGCAAGTAAGCAGGGGTTAACCGAAACATACATTGGTACGTGGCTCAAAAAACGCGGTAAACGTGATGATCTTATTATTGCAACCAAAACAGGCGCTGGCGAAAATATCGGCACACGTGACGTTGGTCCAGTACCGCGATACGATCGCAAGAGTATTCGCGAAGCGATCGAAGGATCGCTGCGACGCCTGCAGACCGACTACGTCGACTTGTACCAAGTACACTTTCCGAATCGTCAGGCAAATTATTTTGGGGTGCGTGGTTATGACGGCACCGAAACCGACAACGGCGCAAGCATAGAAGAGACACTGACCGCGCTTGGTGAGCTGGTGCAGGAAGGCAAGGTTCGCTACATTGGTGTGTCCAACGAAACTCCTTGGGGTGTCATGCAATACTTACGTGCCGCAGAAAAGCTTGGTCTGCCAAAGATTGTCTCCATTCAGAATCAGTACAGTCTCACTAACCGCACCTTTGAAATTGGTCTGTCGGAAATGTGCATCAAAGAAAACATCAGCCTACTAGCGTATTCATCGCTCAACATGGGCGCACTTACGGGTAAGTACCTTAACGGCGAACGGCCACAAGGTGCACGGTTTACTCTGTACGATCGCAACCGTGATCGTTACATGCCTGAGCGTGCTCAGGCAGCTATAAAGGCCTATGTTGAGCTAGCAAAGTCCAGCGGACTTGACCCCGCGCAAATGGCACTAGCTTTTGTGCGCAGCCGCAGTTTTGTAGCCTCAACTATTATTGGCGCAACCAGCGTTGATCAGCTCAAGAGCAACATAGACTCTGCAGAGCTAGTGCTTTCAGACCAGCTTCTTGCAGAAATTGAGCAGATCCACAACATGTACCCGGACGTTACACACTAACAAAATAGCGCAGAGAAAATCCGCGCTATTTTTAATGTTGATAGTGGACTACCAGCCAAAGGCTTGGGCTAAAACCCAGAGTGATCCAGCTACTGCTAGGAAGAATAAGCCTAGCCCAACTGGTGAACCCCAGCTGAACCAGCTGCCCCACGAACGCCAATTTTTGTGGCTGCGCTCGTACCAGTCAAGCTGTTCTTCTTTTGTCATTTTAGACATAAGTTGACTCCTTTTAGATTTGTAAAAGAGCCGTTTGTCGGCGTAGTTGTTGCCTGAATATGTTATTCGCTAAACGGTGAAGCGCATACTCGGTGTTGGCACTACTTATTGTCATTTAATCACATAAATCAAGGTTTTACGAATGTCTTGCCTGTTGATGGTTTCAGCCAGATGACAATTACTGTGCATACAGTAGTGCGTTAATCAATAGCAGGGTATAATGCAAGACATAAGCATAGAAAGGTGCCAGAGTCAGTATGACCAAAAAGACCAAATCTACGAAGATAGTTAAGCCAGCTAAGTTAGCCAAAAAGACTCCAGAAATAAAAAAAGCAGAAGACAAATTACTACCAAAATTAAGCATGTTGTTCTTCAAGCATTCACGCATTGCAGCAACGTTATGGCTAGCGTTGGCCTTGTTTGGCGTATTTAGCTACACCACGTTTTTAAAGCGTGAAGGCTTTCCAAGCATTGATATCCCAATTGTAATCGTAAATGGTAGCTACGCCGTAAACGATCCCGCAAAAGTCGACCAAAACCTGGCGGCACCAATATCCAAAGTAGCCCTAGACCAAGACAAGGCAACCTCAGTGCAGGTGAGCAGTGAGGGCAATTTCTTTAGCGCTTTTGTGCAATATGAAGAGAGCGTGAAGCCCAAAGATGCAAAAGCCAAATTAGAGGCAGCAGTAAAAAAGAGGGTAAATCTGCCAAAGGGCGCACAGCTAAGTTTTAGCGCACCAAACTTTGGTGTGACCGGCCCGTCGTCTGACAAAGTTGACGCTACGATCTCACTGTATGGCAGCAGCGACACGAGTCTACAGCAACTATCCGACAAGGCAGATACAGTTGCGGCATATCTGAACAAAAAAGATCTAGTTCAGGTTAAGAAGTTCTTTGTAATGAGTCCGTTTGAAATCGTAACGAACCCAGTGACTGGGCAAGCCCTGAGTGTACAGCGTACCTTTGACGCCTACGGCAGTCGTGAGGCTGGCGACACAGAATTCCATCGCTCGGTAATAATTGGCGTATCTGGCGTAGATGGCACAGACTCAATCAAGCTAGACAACGAAGTTAGGACCGCACTGGCTGACCTGGAAAAGCAGTCCGAGTTTAGCGGTTACCACACTGCAATTAGCGCCAGTAACGCACCGGCTATCAAGGATAGCATTAGTGAGTTGCAGCGAGTACTAATGGAAGGTCTGCTTGCCGTATTGGTAGTAGGATCAGTGGTTATTGCGGTCCGTGCGTCCATCATTACTGTTATATCAATGCTGACCGTCATCGCCATAACCATCGGCCTACTGTATGTCCTTGGATACACGCTAAATGTGATTACGCTATTTGCCATCATCCTTGGTTTGTCACTCATTGTTGATGACACCATCATTATGGTGGAGGCCATAGACGCCAGTCGCAAACGGGAAAAAACGGCCAAAAAGGTCATCAGCGAGGCCACGCGTAAGATCAGCCGAGCCATGGTGGCGGCCACAACTACGGCCGCACTTAGCTTTGCGCCGCTGCTATTTGTAGGTGGTATACTCGGCAGCTTCATTCGTGCCATACCAGTGACTATTATCTCGGCGTTACTGATCAGTCTGTTTGTTGCGCTTGTGTTCATACCACTATTCGCTAAATTCTTACTACTTGGTAAGAAGCAAATGGGCGAACAGGGCAATGTGAAAGAGTTGGCTGCTGGTATTGAGCACCGTATTGCACAGTGGCTCGGTAAGCCAATGCTGTGGGCCCAGCATAATCGCAAGCGAGAATTTAGTGTTGGCATTAGCGCGGTAGTTATTGGGCTATTATTCGTCGTCGCTGCCGGCTTTATTTTTAGCAAAGTTACATTCAATATTTTCCCGTCTAGCAAAGATACAAACCAGCTGGCAGTTGCACTGACATTTCCAGCTGGCACAAGTGTCACCCAGGCAACTGATATCGCCGAAAAGGCTGATAATCTCACCAGTAAAACACTTGGCCAGTATTTTGAAGATGCCTCTTACTACGGTATTGCAAATGCACAAAGTGCCACACTCAATATCAACATTACTCCTTACACAGAGCGTGGCCCAACCGCACCACAGCTAGTCAAGAAGCTAGAAGCGAGCTTCAAAGACTTTAGTGGTGCCAAGGCAAGTATCTACCAAATAGATAATGGACCACCATCGGCCGGATTTACCGTAAACATTGATGCCACTAACCGACCAGCTGCTGTACAGCTAGCTGCCGATATGGCAACCTTTCTTGATGGCCACAAACTAACTCGCGTCAGCGGTACGACAGCAAGTATTACCGACTCAACCGTCGACAATATTAGTGTCTACAAACGTGTAGACAACAAGTCGGTTATTGGGGTTACCTCGCAGTTTGATGCCACCGACACCACCACGCTAACAACACTTGCGCAAGATGCGGTTAAAAAAGAGTTTAACGCGGCTAAACTAAAGAGCTACGGCTTAAAAACCAGCGATGTTACGTTTGACCTTGGTCAAGAGCAAGAAAACCAAGATTCATTCAAGACACTTGCATTGGCATTTCCAATCCTACTGCTTGTAATTTACCTACTGTTGGCACTACAGTTCCGCTCACTACTGCAACCACTGCTCATCTTTATGGCGCTGCCATTCAGCCTGTTTGGTGTTACCTTGGGCTTGTACCTAACCGACAACGCATTTAGTTTCTTTGCCATGCTCGGCTTCTTTGCACTTATTGGTCTCAGTATCAAAAATACAATTTTGTTAACAGACTATGCTAACCAGGCTCGGCGCAGTGGTTTGTCACCAATCGATGCTGCGGTTGCAGCGCTTGGCGAGCGATTCCGTCCACTTATTGCCACGAGTATCACGGCCATTTTCTCGCTCATACCACTAGCTGTAACGAGTCCGTTCTGGCAAGGCTTAGCAGTAGTCCTCATCTTTGGTCTGGCATCTAGTACGTTCCTAGTTCTGACGGTATTCCCGTACTACTACCTTGGCGCCGAGTATTTGCGTTTGCGCATTTCACGCACCATGTTTTTCAAGTGGCTTGCGGTGAATGTCTTGTTCGTAATACTCATTACGATAATCTTCAAAGCCACAGCGCTTGCAATACTGCTTGCAGCTATCGCCAACCTAGTACTGCCAGTCATTAAGCACTACAAAAAGTAAGCTAACGTTTTTGTAAAAGAAATGGTGCCTTCGCGAGGCCAACTGCTAGAGCGGCTCCAACAATAGCTAGTACAACACAGTTGACTAGCACGTGCACATAGCCAAGTTGACTAACGTTAATAAACGGATACGGGTACCAATCATGCGCAAATGGCCCGCGGACCAGGGAGTAGACTGCGTACAGCAGTGGAAACGCTAGCCAACTTAAAGCAATGCGAGTCTGTATGCGTTTGGTGGGTGGGTCGAGTAACCAGTCAAGCAGGATGACTATTGGGAATAGGTAGTGAATCACACTGTTTACCCAAGGAATTGGCGTCTGAACATCTACATTACTGAGCAATACCACGTATACGATTCCAGTTATGACCATGTACAGCGTGGCGGCTCCCCGGACACCGTCCACTCGGTCATCTTGTTTTCCGGTATGCGCCATCACCGCGCTGGCTAGGAATATAATTGCTGCCAAAAAATTGCTAAGGATAGTAAAGTAGCTAAAGAAGTTCACGACACTAAATGGTACATGTGATAGCCCGTATGACAGCTGGGTGCCAATGGCCACAAGTACGGCAGCTGCTGTTACTACCCGAACTGCCACAAGATATTTTATTTTGCTCATGGCTTAATTGTAGCAGTAGCTAGCTTTGTAGTTACGAACCGATAGGTCGGCTTTGTTTTATTTTGTTGGCATCATCTGTGATAGCAGCAAGTTCTTTGGCGCTCAGTGCGTCAATTTCACGCAAACGGCTCAGTAGTAGGCGGCGGCTGCGACCAGCTGCAGGTATGGTTGATTTGGCAACGGGCGTAATAGCGTGATGCTGAGACTTTAAGCTCATAATCTACTCCTTAGGGTACAGGTGCGGACGTTTTTGGAGCAGCAACGTTAGGGGTGCGGCTGGTTTTGTGAGGTCTCGCATTATCACAGTATCACCAGAGTCAAAAAGTATCTGTGATATTCATGCTATGTGCACAAGCTGTGCAAAACTGCAGTAACACTTGTCAGAAAAGTACAACTCAAGATTGTTTGAGTTTTGTAAAGCAACTGAGTATACTGCTGACAATATGAGCGGAGTTAATCACCCAGATATTAAGCCGGAGATCCAGTCCGCAATATCATTTGAGCAAGATTTTGCAGAGCGTGCACTCGAATTACTAGGCTGCTACGGTATTAGCTGTGTGGCCGTAAACGGAGATTACGAGATTGAATTTCCGGTTACTGATCGTATCGACGTAGAGACAGAAGACGACTCAGAATTAGCACTTCGTCTAGTACGTCGGCAGGTACTCGCAATTGCGCCAGCAGAGCAATCTTCCAGCTCTATGCCCGGCAGACTGACTCTTTTTAAAGCTCCAGTCGACCGCTACATTGTGCTCGAATTACAAGTGGGGACCATAGCCGACGAAGTAACAGAAGAAGAGCAACTGGTAGACGAAGATTTTGAATGGCGTCCGTACATCAATATGATCGTAGACATACGAGACCCAAATCACCCAGACATAGTTGATGCCGCAAATGGTCGGCCACTCGATCTGGACGACTTACTAAAAGCAAAAGATGCCCTGGACTTGCTGGGTTCTGAGCTTCGTGGTGTCGGCTTTGCAACTGCCTGTGAGCTGGATGACGAGCTATCCATCGAACACCGTTCGTTGGTGACAAGTTACGAAAAAGAGTTCGTGCCCGAAGAACAAGATATGAATCATGAGTGCCAGCACTGCGGTGCTCGCAATACAGTTTGCTCTCACGATATAGTCATCCAAAACTAGCGATCTTATACGGCTGGCTTGTTGTCTAGGCTGGCCCAAATATACCAACAGGCAACGGATTCGTAGGGCTGCCATTGGTTATTACGAGCGATAGCTTTGATCTGTTCCGGACTAGGGGCTTCGTCTAGACTGTATAGCTTTTTGATGCCATTTTTAATCCCCAAATCACCCACTGGCAAGACATCACTACGGCCCATGCAAAACATCAAAAACATATGCGCTGTCCACTCACCAATACCTTTCACGGCTGTCAGTTCGGAAATAATCTCTTCATTACTAAGTGCATCAAACTTATCAAACTGCACTTCGCCATCAATAATGTGCTGAGCGAGGTCACGCACATAGTTACCCTTAGCGTAGCTAAAACCAATGGCGCGCAGATCGTCAGGCGTTTTAGTTAAAATCTGCTGCGGGCTGGGAAATTGCCCACCAAACATATCGCGAAACCTGCCCTCTATGGCCGCCGCGGCTTTGACACTGAGTTGCTGGCTGACAATGCTATCCACCAGTTCTTGGTAGTAGTCCGTGTGTGGTCGAATAGTGCATGGGCCATATTTTTCAATCACGCTTTTAAGCAGAGGGTCGCGAGTAGATAAGTGTTGGGCGGCATCGAGCACGGTTGTTTCAGAAAGTAGCATACGTACAGTTTACACCGCGGCAGTTTTATTTCTTACTGACAGCATTGGCGGACAGAGCTATAGTTTTCGATACAAAGGAGGATTTCATGCAGCTTATTAAAGATGACGAACTCAAGTGCAACGCTGGCATAGGTGTCCACTGCAATAAGGTAATTATGCACTCTGGCAAACACTCGTGGGAAGAATAAACCTATGAAAACGGGGTGAATCAGCCTAGCAAACCAGTTATTATGTAGGTGATGATTGATCTACGAGGCCAAGAGCTAGTCGGTATGCACCGCTTTGAGCGGTTTATTGCACCGTGCTACCTCGATGAAGCTAGTGGCAACGAATACTGGCATTCGGGCAAGCTGTTCCATATGCGCACCATTAGTAGGCTAGGTGGTTTTATTACGGCTCTTGCAGAAGCAGCAGAGGAACAGCAGGCGGACATCGCCATTGGCCCAGCCTATAACTTTCATGATGACCGTGGCATCCCACTCATGGACCGCGAGCCACGACTAATTCGAAGAACAGCCGACCTAGGGCTGTACTACGGTGTCGGCCATTTGGCTGTGCCCGAGGCTGCAAAGATTGAAACGTATAGCCAGCAGGCCATGGCACTTGATGATCTGCCCCACCGGCTGCTCAATGCAGTGTAGTTGCTCATGGTTATTGCCGCAGTAGTATGTATGATTATCAAATATGGGCAAAGTATTTAGCGCAGCAGAAATAGCTAACAATCAAATTCCTCAGCCAGGTGCGCACGAGGCCGCCGGCCGGTATATATTGAATGAGTTTTTTGAGGGCGCGGATAGGTTTAGTACTCAGCGGAGTACTTTCCAAATAGATGAGCACGTTGTGTCTGCTATGGTGTACGGTTCTACCGCTCTTGGCACGGCTGGACTTCGCAGCGACGTGGATGTTCTCGTCAGGTACAACACCGGTACATCAATTGAGTCGCTAGAGTTCATTGGCGAAGTTTTTAGTAAGGCAACTGCCGAACACAAGGTCCCCGTAGAGGCCAATGTACGCCCAGGCATGTTCGGGTCATTTGGGCCAGAAACCATCGACCCACTGTTTGCCCAGCACCTAGCTATGATCCAAGATCAAGACGAGCCGCGCTGGAGTTATAACTGGCCGGCATCTAGCCTAGAGTCGGGTCTATGGGGCGTGCTACCACCAGAGCGTGTCAATGAAATTGCATCTAACTATACAGCCGTAAAGATGCGTCACTTTGCCAACGCTATTACCCAGTATCGAGGCCAGGCAAATTTGCAGGTTATGCAGCGCGCCCTAGAGTTGCCAAACGCCATAGGCCGCAAAGCCCTGGTGGTAACGCCCTGGGCCGATGGCGAGACGGCTACAATGTCAGGCACTGTTGCTTTGCAAATGCGCCTAAATCAGTATTTTAAAAATACGCATCTCAGTTGGTTTGATCACGAGAGTTCACCACTAGATCTGACCGAATTACGAGAAATTGACGCCGAATACGATGAGTTACTGCTGTCTACAATTGCCACCGAAACGACGCTAGAGGAGTACCAGGGCTGGGTAGAGGGCAACTACCAAACGGCCTGCCGCCTTGGTTTTTCAGTCAGTCGCATGTGGCAGACTATTATCTCTAACCACAGCTATTTGCGCACCCAAGAGGGCACCTTTCTAGAAGACGGCCAGGGCCAATTGGCATTTGATATAGAAGTACAATCCGCCTGGGACGACGATATCTATTGAGCAGCTAGCCATCCTGCTACAATAAGCTTATGGCAAAAAAGAAACCATCTAAGCCTAAGAGTCTCAAAAGTATTATCCGTGAGCATAAAGTACTTGTAATACTTTTAGTGGCAACAGTCATGTTATGGATTGCTGGAATTGCCAAAGCGATCTTTTCTCAAGCTTAAATCAACATTAGCGGTATACTACATTTATGATTAAAGACTTACTACTTATGAGCCTAACGGCGGCACTGGTGTACATGTCAGTGTGGTTTTTGGTGGGTGTGTGGCGCAAAAAACTTAACACGGTAGATGTAGCCTGGGGTAGCGGTTTTGCCATCATAGCCTGGCTAGTAGCGTGGCAAGAGCCATCGGCCCGCAGTACGCTAATTGCAATATTAGTTAGTATTTGGGCGCTGCGCATTACGAACCACCTGGCACGCCGTATTTTTGGTGGTCACGAAGACCCACGCTATGCCGAGCTAAGCAAAAAGTGGAAAGGCAACTTTTGGTTGCGTGCCTACTTTAGTATCTTTGTGCTGCAGGGGATTTTGGTAGTAGCCATAAGCCTACCGGTGATATTTGCAGCAGGTAAGCAGAATGCCGACCTAGCAGTGCTAAGCGTACTAGGTGCAGCGCTGTGGGCAGTTGGCTTTGGCATAGAGGCTGCCGCCGACCGCCAGCTGCGTGATTTTGTAAGCAACAAGGCCAACAAAGGCAAGGTGATGGACATGGGGCTATGGCGCTACAGCCGCCACCCAAACTACTTCGGTGAAATGCTGCAGTGGTGGGCGATTGGCATCATTGCCTTGCAGGCCGAAAACGGCTGGATTGGCCTGGCTGGCCCGCTGACATTGACCGTACTGCTGCTATTTGTATCGGGTGTGCCACTGATAGAAAACGCTCGCAAAAACAACAAAGCCTACCAAGACTACAAGCGCAAAACCAGTGTGATAATACCGCTACCCCCTAAAAAAGCATAACAATTTAGGCTATACTACTACTTATGGACGACGAAACACAGTCGACAAAATCAGAAGTGTCAGGTGCACCCGAACTCGGAAAAGGTGTAAAGCCACCCAGCGCGCCACTGGTGAATGACCGCCAAACTGGGCCGGTATTTCGAGCCGAACCAACCATGCCTGCAGAACAGCCAGTCAGCATAGATACTACACCTGCTCCTGATCTGTTTGATGGCGACGATGACGATGCACCAGAAGCACCACCAGCACTCGACGAGCACCAAGCTCGCATAGAATATTTGCAAAGTTTGCGACAGGAAAAGCCCAAAAAACGAGGTAAAACCTCGGTAGGCCGAGTGCTACTAGCCATGGGGCTTATTTTAGTTATCATTGGAGCACTTGGTGCTGCCGGATATTTCTTTTTCCATAGCTCGCGTCCAACCGCCAAAAAAGTAGCAGTCACACCAGCGGCTACTAATCAGCAACCAACTCAGCAGCAAACCACCCCAACAACAACGACGCCAACAACCCCGACGGATGCAACCGCATCAGCTGAACCAAAAGATTACACCTCGACAACATTCAATCTTAACCTGAGCTACCCGGGCAATTGGACACCCGAGGAATTAACAGACAAACTGGCCATAACATCACCAGTCGTGAGCCTAACCGACGCGAGTGGTCAGGTAACGAAAGGCCGCATTGTACTATCAGTCCGCAAGCAGCAGGCAAAACCAGCTGAATTTACAGCGGGCAATGTGGTCGCTGTGCTCGACTCGGTAAAAGTTAACTATACCAAGCCTGCCGCAAGCCAACGTGCCTCAACCTACCTCAGCTACCTGCAGTATGCCGGTACGAACGTAAAAGGTGGCCTAGACGGCATCTATATCACCGGTAACTACGCGTACAAGTACAAACAAACAGCCCCAGTGACCGAAGTCTCAAAGATAAGCCCACTCGTGAGTGTCGCCTTTGTAAGCTGCGCTGATGATACCTGTGCTGCAACGACTCAAAAGCCAATCGCTATTAGCTCTACCGCCTGGAACACTGACACTACAAATCGTCCTGCTGTTGAGACGATGCTCAAATCATTTATATTTAACTAAGATTAACAACTGTCAGTCGACCATCACAGACAAAGCTAAGCCCTAAACCCTGGCCGCGCATTTGAAATGGTTCACCAGCTTTTATCTCAGAAATTGTTTTTACAGAACCAGTCGCCTGAAGCGATTTGATAATAAAGTCACGTTCGCGGTAGTGCGCACCACGCTGTCCATGCGTGAGTTGTAGGTTGTACCAACGGATGCCACGAGCATGGATATCTTCTGTAGCGGCGCCGATCCAGATTGTTTTTTCACGCCCAATAAAACGCTTGAGGCGACGTGTCCAAAAGCGACCATGGCCGTGGTCTTTTACCTCTTCTGTGACCCGCCAAAATCGTACGTGGTGGCGTTTGCGAGGGCTAGAATTTGCACCAAAGGGCATCTGAAAACCAAGGTCAAACGGACGATTAAAAAGATATAGCGCACTAAACGGCGCCGTGGGATAAGGTTTATCAAATACAATAGCGTAGATTTCACGCAGGCCGTTGCGCAGCGTCGCTTTATCAGCGGTGTACCAACCTGCTTGCTTCATGGCTTTGATAAAATCACGCTTGGACTTAGCTACTACCGCAATATTTACAGGGTCGGATGGCAGGCCGTCACGAGTGGTCACGTATAGTGGGATGTGGTTGGGGCGAATAATAAGTCGCCAGGTTCGTAATAAGGTAGGCAACCCAAAGTAGGCCACGCCGACATATACAACGAGCAGCGCAATAAAGAATGGTAGCTGACTATCAAGGTAGGGAAAAGCTACAAATGCACTGAGGTATGCTAGCCCAACGCCAAGACTCAGTATGAACAAACGCCATATAGAGCGTAAGAAAAATCCAATCACAACTAGATAAGTATAGCGTATTTAAGGGTACTTAGTTCGGTACAATAGAAACGATGACAGTAACAGACGATCAAATCCAGGCATTTCGGGCTACGCTGCTGGGCTACTACGACCAACACGCTCGGCATGAATTACCGTGGCGCCAGCCCAACGATAACGGGGTGTTTAACCCGTATCATATTTGGGTTTCCGAGCTCATGCTGCAGCAAACGCAGGTAAATCGGGTCATTCCAAAGTACCAGCAATTTTTGCAAACGTTTCCCACCGTCCAGTCGCTGGCCGCGGCACAGCTCGGTGATGTACTGATAGCCTGGCAGGGGCTTGGCTACAATCGACGTGCTAAGTTTTTGTGGCAGGCAGCGAACCAAATAGTTACGGCACATAACGGCCAAGTCCCCGGTACGCTGCACGAGCTGACGGCTCTACCTGGCATCGGTACAAATACTGCCGGAGCCATTCTGGCCTACGCCTTTAACCAGCCTGCGATATTTATTGAGACCAATGTTCGCACCGTCTATTTTCATCACTTCTTTATTGGTGCGCACGAGGTCTCGGACAAACAAATTACTGAAGTGCTGACCCAAACCTTGGAGCAGCAAAATCCCCGAGAGTTTTACTGGGCGCTTATGGACTACGGCAGCTATCTAAAGCAGCAAGGCAAGGGCAGTATAGCTCGGAGTAAGCACTACACTAAGCAGTCAAAATTTGAAGGCTCACCACGCCAAATCAGAGGCAGAATACTACGCGTACTAGCGGCGCGCCCACATAGCCAGACAGAACTGCTTGATATCCTTCACGACGATAGGGCGCTCGGCATCCTCGGTCAGCTGCAAAACGAAGGCATGATTCGTCTGGATCAACACAGGTACTACCTAGCATAAGCGTGTTATACTAACGGTATTATGGATGGGCCAAAACCAGAAAAACCAGCTGATGTACCAGCTGCCGAGCCAGAAGCAAAAAAGCCTGCACGCCGTTTTTTTATGGACGTCAGACATCCCAAGGCTGAGGCCGCTAAACCAGCAGAGGCTGCAGTAGAAAAGCCAGCTTCGTCCCCCGTTGATACACCCCAGCCTGAGCAGGCTGCTAAGCCAGTCGAGTCCAAGTCCGAGGAAGCCATGGCGGTTGCACCGGAAGAAGTTAATGACCCAGTCCAACAACTTGATGAACCTAAGAAGGGTAAGGAGCCAAAAGCTCCTAAACCTCCCAAGCCTCCAAAACA
Organism: uncultured Candidatus Saccharibacteria bacterium; assembly: GCA_964647125.1. Lineage (GTDB taxonomy): Bacteria > Patescibacteriota > Saccharimonadia > Saccharimonadales > UBA4665 > UBA6224. The sequence continues at coordinate 119,015 of CAZYFP010000002.1, read as the reverse complement.
GCCACACGCACCAGGTGTCGGGCTAGCTATTTTTGCAACGGTCGTGATCATACTAGGACTGGCGGCGCTCGCCACCTACGCCTATTTGCAGACCAACAACGCCAGCCCATTTTAGAATCAACCTACAACCGGCTATAATTTTTACTAATGAAAGACGTAGTTACAGTTTTAGGTCAGCCTGGTGCAATCGTAGTCATACCTACAGACACTGTCTATGGTGTGGCTGCCCGTGCCCATGACAGCGCCGCAGTTAGCCGCTTATACCAGCTAAAGCATCGCCATGAGAAGCCTGGCACTTTGATTGCAGCAAACATTGAGCAGCTGGTTGAGCTTGGTATACCTCGCCGATATCTAACAGCAGTGGAACAGTTTTGGCCCGGCGCCGTTAGTGTAGTGGTGCCGTGCCCAATTAAGCTTGACTACCTAACGCAATCAAAACGAAGTCTCGCTATTCGCATACCTGGTGATACAGCGTTACGCGCACAGCTGCAACAAACTGGCCCCCTTGTAACCAGTAGTGCCAACCCCCCTGGCGAGCCTACTGCAGCTACCGTTGCGCAAGCACGGCAATATTTTGGTGATGCGGTAGATTTTTATCAAGATGGCGGCGATTTAACAGGTCGTCCACCGTCCACGATTATTCGGATAGTTGATGACGCCGTAGAGGTTTTGCGAGCAGGAGCTGTTACCATAGATGAACATGGAGGGATCAAAACATGACGTTAGATGAGTATCAAAGCCAGGCAATAACCACCGAACTCATGGAGCGGGCTGACAAGCTGTCGGCAAATGACCCTGCGTTTGTTGCCAAACTCTTAGGCCTAGTTGGCGAAGCCGGTGAAGTTGCCGAAAAATTCAAAAAGATTATCCGTGACCAAGAAGGTGTCATATCTGAAGCCGACAAGCAAGAAATAGTCAAAGAACTAGGTGATGTCCTGTGGTATATTAGTGCGCTGGCTAGCTACTTGGACACCTCACTTGATGATGTAGCGCAGACGAATCTCCAGAAGCTATTTAGCCGCCGTGACAGAGGTGCAGCACGGGGGAGTGGAGATAACCGATGAGTAATACATACGATACTCAGCGGCCGTATACGGCAAGCTACGTGCTGCTCATGAAGGACAATAAAGCGGCGTTCGTGCTGCGTGCCAACACGAGTTGGATGAATGGCTACTACGGGCTGGCTTCGGGTAAAGTTGAGAATGACGAAAGCTTTACGCAGGCCGCTATTCGTGAAGCCAAAGAAGAAGTTGGTATCGATGTGTTGCCTAGTCAGCTTACCCCGGTGATGACATGCCACCGGCGTGAACACGGTGATGACATGACATGGGTCGATACGTTATTTTTGGCCACCGAATGGCAAGGGGATGTTATTAACGCCGAGCCCGACATTCATAGCTCAGTTGAATGGTTTGACCTTGCGGCACTACCGGACAATGTTATTCCGTCGCTGCGCTATATGTTGGAGCAGTACCAGTCTGGTATGACTTTTTGTGAATACGGCTGGGATGCTAATTAGTAAACTCTTGGCGGAGCCACTCGTCTAGCGAGTCACCACCTCCACCCGCCATACCTACAACCATGGCGCCAGTATCTAGATGTTTTTGAATGGTTGCCTTTAGCTTGTCATCTAGCTCAGCGGCTTCAGCAATCGAAGGGTCGGCTAGGTTATCGATTAATTCCTGCGGCGTGATGATGCGTTGTGATGGATCTTCACGTGCTAAATAGCTAGGCGTCCAGTACACCTGGCTAGCGCCAGCAAAACAATCACCATAGTCGCGCTGCATATAGTGTTGACGGCGGTTAGTTAGTGGTTCGTAGACTACCACCAGTGCTTGGTCTTTTTCGGCGGCCATTTCGAGCGCCACACTCATGGCTCCACGAATTTTTTCCGGCGTGTGGGCGTAGTCACTGTATAGGTTTGGCACGAGTTGTTCCATGCGACGTTGCAGACCAGGGAAAGAGTCGGCATGCGCTACTATTTTCTCAAGTGGTTGTTGTGTCAGCTGCCGAACGGCCTTCATGGCCAGCCACGCATCCATGCGGTTATAGCGTCCCGCTAAATGCAATTGGTCTATCGCTGGGTCATTTGAGTCGATGACGGCATGGTGGTCGTTGGACTGCAGCTGCAAATAGTCGGCGTCATCTTGCCAGATCTCTAGCCACTGACTTTGGTCGATAAACTCGCGAAATGCCGACTGATAGTCTTCTCGAGTCGGAAAAATTTCGTGATGATCCCATGTTACACCGGTAATAATGCTGACAAATGGCTCATACGCCAAAAAGTTCCGATCAAACTCGTCACATTCGTACACAAAGTACTCACTAGCCGGGTTGTATTCACCCATCTCACCAAAACCTATTTTGGCTCCGACAGAATAGCTGACTGGAATGCCCAGCTGCTTGAATAGCCAGATAACCATGGCCGTAGTGGTGGTTTTGCCGTGGGTACCTGCGACGGCTATCAGTTTGAGATTTTTATCAGCAATAATTTGGTTAAGTAGCTCGTCTCGTTTACTAGTTTTGATACCTTGCTCTTTACAAAAAACCAGCTCAGGGGCATCGGGGTTTTCTAGTGGCAGAGCTGAGGTGTAGACGAACCAGTCGATTGGCGTTTTGGCGTGGACGGTAGCGATTGCGTCATGATCTTGGCCAATGTGCACAGTATCGATACCGTGCTTTTTGAGGTACTGAATGTACTGTGAATCTTGCTTATCACTGCCAGACACTGTGTAGCCAGCCTGCTTTGCAATAAGCGCAAGCGGACCAATAGCCGTCCCGCCGATGCCAGAAAAGTAGATATGCATGCCTGTAAGTATAGAGTAAGCTAGGCAAAACTTATAGCATTGACCACTCTTGACAAGCAGGTGTAATACACCCGACGTCAAGAGTGGGCGCTCGGCTCGACAACGCGCTATACTAGCTATATGAATAAGCGGAATGCAGAGCACTCGTTGACACAGGCTCATTCACTACAGCCGTGGCACCTCTTAGTAGCTGCGACAGTATTTGGTGTTGTAGCGGTGTATTCACTGCGTAGTAATTATTCGCACATGGTTGATTTACGTGACAAAGTCTACGCGGCTGATCAGGCGGGCAAGGGCGTAAACGAAGCCCTGGAAAACCTACGTAATTACACTGGCCAGCACATGAACACCAAGCTGTCTTCGGGTGCAAATGCGGTCTATCCACCTATCCAGCTCAAGTACACCTACGACCGGCTCATACAGGCAAAAAGCAAGCAAACCAGTGACTATAATTCGCTGACCTACAATCGGGCGCAGAAATATTGCGAGGCACGCATAAAAAGCTTCCATGGTATTAATCGAATTCAGTGTATTCAAAACTATGTCAAAAGCCACAATGCTTCACCAACCTACATTAGCGCCGATCTATACAAGTTCGATTTTTACAGTCCAGTATGGTCGGCTGATATTGCTGGCTTTAGTCTAGTCTTTGCTGGCCTGAGTGCAGCATCCGCCCTGGTGCTATTTGCTATAAGACGTTGGCTGAAGTAGTTTAGGTACTGCAAAAGCAAACAAAATACCTGCCGTTAAGCAGGTATTTTTAGTTAACCAGTAGCGCTACTGGTTCTTGTTGGTGTTGTTGGTTGAGTTTGTGTTGTTTGTAGTATTGCTATTAGTCGAGTTCGAGTTAGAGTTTGTGTTCGTCGTGTTACTGTTCGTGTTGTTTGTAGTGTTGTTAGTTGTGTCGGCACCACCTTGAACTGGGTTGGCAGTCTGGTTTGTAGTGTCACACTTCTGACCGCTCTTGTTGGCAGCTTGGTATGAAGCAACGGCTTTGGCAACTTGCCCGTCAGTTTGTAGGTTTTCCCAGAAGCTAACCTGCTCTTGGCTAATTACCATCTGGTCTTGTGGCTTGTGGAGCTCACAACCGAGTTTTACCAAAGAGATGTTGTTGCTAGCAGCTGTAGTTTTTGTTGCGGTGCTGCCAGAAGAAGTTTGCAGGTAGTAGATATTGGTTAGTACGATGTACTTACTGTTAACACTTGTAATTTTACCAAAGTACACTTGGTCGTTTGTCAGGAATACGGCCTGCAACTTATCGGTATTTACGAGTTCTGCCTCGCTGGCCGGCTTAAATGAGATAAACAAAGCAAGTGCGGCTGCAATGAGGATAGCCACAACAATAACTGCTGCGCCACCACCCCAACGGAACCATTTCTGGATAGGTGCGGTTGGGCCATTTTGGCCGTGCTCGTGCTTTTCTGCTTTTGGCTTGTGCTCTTCGTGTGGCGCTGGCTGCTCTGCCTCACTTGGTGCGCCAGCTGAAAAAATGGTGCCTGGGCGCCCACTATTAGATTGTTGATTTCGATTCATGAAGTCCATAGTTCTCTCACCACCTTCTTTAAGCGTTTATGGTTATAGCCACCAGTGTAATACAGATGACCTATAAAGAGCAACTCAATTTTTGCAATCCTACCACTGTAATATCAGGTGGTTTATGTGATAACAAGGGTGCTTGAATTGCACAACAGGGTTGACAAACAAAATTACCCCAGAGTATGTTAGGGGTACCAACTAATTCGTAAGAGGGAGAACAATTATGGGCTACAGCCACACGAACTCGAAGGGTGTTACTTACTACCTAAACTGCAAGGACGTTACACTCCGCGGCGGTAAAGTACAGCGCATCTACTACTTCAGCAAGGACCAGCGTCCAGAAGCTTGTGAGCTTCCTGACGGTATGAGCGTTAACGAAAACCCACGCAACGGCTTCCTTACCGTTAAGCGCGGTTAGTTTTACTAGCGTTACTCAAAAAACACCCCTGCAAAGGGGTGTTTTTGTTTGCTACAATGTGACTAATGGCGACTAAATACATCCTTGAGGTAAAAAACCTGCAGAAAGCATACGATGGCAAAAAGGCCGTTGATGGTATTAGTTTTGAAGTAAAACGAGGTGAAATTTTCGGTATTCTTGGACCGAATGGTGCTGGCAAGACCACCACACTCGAAATGATCGAGACGCTTCGAGAAATCGATGGTGGTTCGGCTACTATCGACGGCATTGATGTGGCAACGAATCCGTACAAAATCCGCGGTATTATTGGCGTACAGCCACAAACGCCAGGGTTTCAGGACAAAACCAAGCTGACGGAACTTATTCAAATGTTTGCCTCGGCGTACGGGGAAAAGGTAAACCCCAAAGAGTTTTTGGATGAGGTAAATCTGGGTGATAAGGCTGACGCCTACGTCGAACAGCTATCTGGTGGGCAAAAACAGCGCTTTAGTATTGTGACGGCTCTCGTTCACAACCCAAAAGTGTTCTTTTTGGACGAACCAACGACCGGACTTGACCCTCAGGCCCGCCGCAATCTGTGGAAACTCATAGAGGAAGTCCGTGACCGCGGTATTAGCGTGATTATAACCACACACTACATGGACGAAGCAGAGGTGCTGTGTGATCGAATTGCCATTATGGATCAGGGTAAGATCATCGCCCTTGATACACCAAAGGCGCTCATCAAAGATCTGCTAAAACGTGGCTTTACCAAGGACCAACACGTTGAACAAGCAAACCTAGAAGATGTCTTTATAGATATGACTGGAAAGGGGTTGCACGCATGACGCTCAAGCAAAAGCTGTTTACTATTTGGGTGTTTTTTGCGGTTAACTTTAAGCGCATTTTCCGCGATAAAACCGCGCTGTTCTTTACGTTCATGTTCCCGCTTATTTTCCTGCTCGTTTTTGGGTATGCCAACAAGACTAGTGGTGTCACGTTTAGCGTAGCTGTGCTGAACGAATCGTCAAACCCAGTCGCAGTACAGACGCAAAAGCAGATTAGTGGCTTAAAGGTATTCAAAGTCGACAAGGACATTCACAACCTCGGCGAAGCCAAAGAGAAAATGAAACGCAGTCAGCTCGATGCCACGATTATCTTGCCAAAAGATTTTGGTGTTACGCGCGATGGCAGCCCGACCGGTGAAGCACAGGTTATCTATACGCAGAACGGTGCCCAGGCTGGACAAGCAGTACAGTCGGTGCTGCAGGGTCAGTATTTTTCTCAGTTAAATGCTAAATTCGTCACTACAAAGACGCCATTTAGCGCCAAACAGGTTCAGCTGAATGAGAAGAGCCTAACATCGTTTGACTACGCATTTGCGGGTATTCTTGGCTTCACTATCCTGGGGTCGGGCATCTTTGGTCCCATAAACATTTTCCCAGAACTAAAAAAGATGGGCATCTTACGCCGACTTCACACTACGCCACTTCGCGTATGGCAGTACTTTTTGTCAGTCATGCTTGGTAATGCAGTAATTGGACTACTGTCGCTCGGGCTTATGTACGTGGTGGCGCTGCAGCTGTTTGATCTGCACATTGCGGGTAATATTTTTGAACTAGTATTCTTCCTGACGTTTAGCCTGCTGCTTATTTTGGGTATTGGCTTGGCAATTGGCGGCTGGGCCAAGAACGAGCGGCAGGCGGCACCACTGGCGAACATGATCGTATTCCCGATGATGTTTTTGTCGGGTACATTTTTCCCACGCTTTGGACTGCCGGTATGGCTGCAACATGTCACCGACTACTTCCCACTGACGCCGGTTATTGATGGGGCACGACTGATTACGACTGAGGGGCTGCACCTGACCCAAATTGGCTCACAGCTCGGCATAATGGCAGTCTGGCTGGTGGTTGTCTATGCCATAGCTTTCCGTGTCTTCCGCTGGGAATAAAACCACAAGCGTTATTGCAAAATAACCACAAGTATGATATAATTGTACAATGGTTAAACCAGCACAAGGTGAATTATTTACCACTGCACCAGCCAACCAGCAAGTTGACGATCCAGAGTTAATCGGCGCGATTGAGCGGTTGGATATTATTCATCATCAAGAAGGTTTTTTGCCGACCAGTCGGCGTGAATTAAACGAGGCCTTCAGTCTTCTAACATTCATAGGTCAGCCTGGCGGTACTGCTAAGCATCTTGCCGAAATATCACGACACCAAGCAAAACATGGCGCCGACGCACCTCGAACACTGCGCAGTGTGACAGCAGAGTACATAACCTATCGTCGTCGTTCGCTGGCAGATCGTTCTAACTTGATAACGCTACGAGAAGAGCTTGAAGATGTCAAAGATACACATCGTTTTTCTCAGGCGCAAGGCTCAATGCACACCGGGCTGGGTCAACTAGCACGTTTTATGGACCTAACTAAACTTGCGCAGCAAAAGGATTTTGCTAGCTTCCCGTTTTCACCTCTACGCCGTTATACTCCGACACCTGGACCAGATAAGTACGTCATGACGCAGCGTGATCCAATAGTGGACGCCAGGATTGCGGAAGTGGTTGCACCGCTTCGTAAGTGGGAGGCGGAACGCTGGGTTGATGCGGCCATCGAGGACCAGGCAAAGCGTCACGACTTTTGGTCAGCCCGCTTGCAAGAGGTTGCACAGCACCAAACTGGGCAAGTCCGAGCTATGGCACGACAGGCACTCGAAGGTGCACGTGTGCTGGCCGACGTAGAATAAAAAATTGACTAGAGTGACGTATAATCGGTGAGTATGAATTTGCGAGATTTGCCCAAGCCTTTTTTTGTGCTGGCGCCAATGGACGATGTGACTGAAACAGTGTTTCGGCAGATTGTGAATGATTGTGCCGCACCAGATTTGGCATTTACAGAATTTGTAAACGTAGATGGGCTTATGAGTCCAGGCCGGCCAAAGCTTATGAAAAAGCTCAAATTTGTGGCCAGCGAAAAACGACTGGTTGCTCAGCTGTGGGGCCTGAACCCAGATAATTTTAAAGTCGTGTCACGGCAAATTGCTGACGGTACTATTGCGCGCGAGCTGGGATTGCCCGAAGGCTGTAACTTTGTTGGGGTTGATCTAAATATGGGCTGTCCAGCTAAAAGTGAAGTCCAAAACGGCACCTGTAGCGCGCTGATCAAGTTGGAAAACCGTGACTTAGCTGAGCAGATTATCGACGCAACGCGCGAGGGCTTAGCTGGTACATTACCCTTTAGTGTTAAGACGCGCTTAGGCTTTAACGAAGTGGATATGACCTGGTTTGAATTTTTGTTAGCTCAAAACCTAGATATGCTGACAGTACATGGCCGAACCCGCAAAGAGATGAGTAAAGTACCGGCACACTGGGATCTGATAGGTGAAGTCAGCAAGCTTCGTGATACGTTGGCGCCCCAAACATTGATTGTTGGTAATGGTGATGTGCAAACACGTCAGCAGGGTGTTGCACTGGCAAAACAATATAACCTGGATGGTGTTATGATTGGCCGCGGCGTCTTTCAGGACCCGTTTGTGTTTGCGTCAGACAGTCCCTGGTCAACATATTCAAAAGCGCAGCGCATAGACCTCTATAAAAAACAGGTGCAAATGTTTGCCGAAACCTGGATCGGGGGCGAGCGTAATATTAAAACGCTTAATAAGTTTTGCAAAGTTTACATTAGTGATTTTGACGGTGCCAAAGAGCTGCGCGAGCAGCTGATGACAACTACATCGACCAGTGAACTAGTTGAGCTGCTACGCGTGGCCGTTTAATAGCTAGATCACTAATTTAGGCAATTTGTCATTTATCTTACAGAGCTATTGTGTGCGCCTTGCTATCATCAGTCTGACGATAGGAGGGAAGCACAAATGGACAGAACAGTGTATGTTGGGGCGATTGCAAGCTGTCTGTTTTTGATGATTGGCAGTGTGTTTTTCCCAAATGGTGCAGGCATGTGGCTAGCCTCCTCATCACTCTCGATGAACATCACTCGGATTATCCTGGTCCTACTATTTTTTGGGCTTATGACTACCGCACCACCCAGAACGCGAGTATTCCGGATGGTCCTGGGAGTTACGTCTTTAGGACTTGTTGCTTGGGCAATAAACTGGGCACTCAGTGGCACCATGAACCTCATTGATTCAGTAGTGTTCTTAGAAGCAGCAGCGGTATTTGGTCTGGCAGCAACTGAGCTTACCGGGCCTAATGAGCTGTCTGAAAAATCACTGGGTACCAACTCCTACTTTGTAAAAAGTGTGCAGATTACACCGACCGTTCAAGGGGTGGTGATGCCACCCATGCGTCTGGCAGGTGTATTACAGGGAGGTCTCTTGATAGTAGGCATACTAGCAGGATTACTTCGTGAAACTATACGTCCATATCGAGAGTTGTGGCGTGGTAGCTAGGACTAGCTAGTGTGTATACGAATACCTATGACTATATTGATGTACTACTAAACTGATCCGGAGGTCCTATGGCAACAGAAGAATACCGCAGAATTACTGATGATGAACCAGTGGCTGATCCCGCGCCAGTAAGTCAAAAAACAGAATATCGAATGTCTGTAGCAGAGCGTTTTGTGTATCTGGTGGGTGGCATATTGTTGGCGCTGCTAGCAGTGCGATTCTTGCTGTCGTTGCTTGGTGCTAACAAGACAAATGGCTTCGCAGACTTTATCTACAGTGCCAGTCATCCGTTTGTAGCGCCGTTTTTCGGCTTGTTTAACTACCAAGAGCAATTCGGGAAAAGTCGCTTAGAGCTTGAGACTGTTGTGGCTATCCTAGTCTATGCAGTGGTTATCGCAGTGCTAGCCAGACTGGTCACCATTGGCAGTCGTCGTGTTGAGTAGTGCTACAATAGCTAGTAATGATCGAAGCAACGGGACTATCTAAGAAGTATCGTAAAAAACTCGCCGTAGATAATATTTCATTTACGGTAGAAACAGGCAAGGTTACTGGATTTTTAGGTCCCAATGGTGCTGGTAAATCTACTACTATGCGTCTAATGCTAGGGCTTGATAACGGCGCGGGTACCACGACGTTTGATGGAAAAGCATTGCATGAATATGATCGACCGTCACAGGTAGTCGGTATATTGCTAGAGGCAAAAGCCTTTCACCCAACACGTTCGGCACGCAATCACCTCAAAATTCTGGCTGATGCCGGTGGGATTGACGCAAAGCGAGTTGATGAGGTGCTCGATATTGTGGGTCTGGCTGATGTTGCCAAGAAAAGCCCCGGTAAGTTTAGTTTGGGAATGAGTCAGCGCCTTGGTATTGCGGCAGCAATTTTGGGTAATCCAAAATATCTAATGCTTGATGAGCCGGCAAATGGACTCGACCCAGAAGGTATCGCCTGGTTACGACAGTTTATTAAAGATTATGCCAAAGCCGGCAATGCCGTGTTTGTCTCCAGCCACTTGCTAAGCGAAATGGCGCAGATGGCGGACAATATTGTGGTGATTGGTCGCGGCCGCATGATAGTCGATACGTCTATGGAGGCAGTACTGTCGGGCAGCACTCACCAAGGTGTCTTTGTGCGAACGCCTGATGCAAGTACGCTCACGGCTGCTCTAAAAAAGCACAAGCTAGAGGCAAAGAAAGAAAAGGGCGGCCTGCTAGTTTCGGGTGCTACGAGTGATCAGGTTGGTGAGATTGCGTTTAAGGCCAAAGTTCAACTACGGGAACTAACGAATCGTTCGGCCTCACTCGAAGAAGCATTTTTGGAGTTAACCGCAGATGCGCAGGAATATGCAACCAAGCAAAAGGGTAAAAAGAAATGATTGCTGAACTAAAATCCGAACTACGTAAGCTGGTAAGTGTGCGTGCAACCTACGGTATTTTGGCAGTCTCGCTGCTTCTAATGGGCATTTTTGCCTTTTGGGCGAATGGGGTTAAAGTTGACCCTAAGGCGCTGCAGTCACCTTCGTTTTTGCAGGGCCAAATTGTGGAGGGCGTTAGTGCACTTGGACTAATTGGCGCATTTGCCGGTGTGCTGCTGGTGACATATGAGTATCGTTATAACCTCATTATGTACAGCTTGACTGCCTCTAGCCGCCGCTACAAAGTGTTGCTGGCAAAGCTACTGGTTGTATCTGCATATGCCCTCATCTACACGGCAGCCATGGCTGTTTTGACAGTATTGTTTGTGCAAATTGGCGTGGCAATCCAGGGGGCCAACATGGCTGCACAAGAGTTTGTGTATAGTGATTTTGTTTGGCGCATTTTCTTTTACGGTTGGGGATTTGCCATGATTGGCCTCGCAATTGGCTTTTTGGTACGTAATCAAATTTTTGCCTTTGCGACACTGCTGATACTTCCTGGCTTAGTCGAACAATTACTGGCATTGGTACTAAAGAACAACCAGATTTACTTACCCTTCAGGGCTCTAGATGCTGTTATTCATCCTGGCTCAGGCTCGCACGTATTGACGTCGTTCGCAGGAGCAATGGTGTTCCTGGTGTATCTTGTTGTAGCCTGGATTGCCGCGCTGATTTTATTCCAAAAGCGCGACGCCAACTAAATAGCTTACACGGACAAAAAAGTCGTGACTACTGTACAATGGTCTCAATAAGTGAGGTATTTTAATGACCAAAGACTCTGGTATAGCAATTGAAGTCAAAAATTTGCGCAAATCGTACAAAGATTTGAATGTCCTAAAAGGCGTTACGTTTTCGGTTAAACGCGGCACTATGTTGGCGCTGTTAGGCCCAAACGGCGCTGGCAAGACAACCACTGTTAAGATTTTGAGTACACTCCTGCCGTTTGATGGTGGTAGTGTAACCATTGAAGGTTATGACATCGCCAAAGAAGCCGATAAAATCCGGAGCGTCATCGGCCTTACTGGTCAGTCCGCAGCAGTCGACGAGCTTCTGACGGGCCGTGAAAACTTGGTTATGATGGGCCGACTGTATCGTCTGACCAAGAATAGCGCTGTAGCGCGAGCAGATGAATTACTTGAGGAGTTTGATCTTACAAAAGCAGCTGATCGTCCAGCCAAAACCTATTCTGGTGGTATGCGCCGTCGTCTAGACTTGGCAGTCAGCTTGATCGCAACACCGCCAATTATCTTTTTGGACGAGCCAACAACCGGCCTCGATCCACGCTCACGTATCGCCATGTGGGACATTATTCGTAAGCTTATGAAAAAGGGCACGACTATTCTGCTTACTACGCAGTATCTAGAGGAGGCTGACCAGCTTGCCGACCAAATAATTGTGATTGATGGCGGTAAGGTCATAGCTGAAGGTACGGCCAAAGACCTAAAAAGTAAAGTTGGTAAAGATCGCCTAGAGCTGACATTCAAAAATGCCAAGCTAGCGGATGATGCCCAAAAAGCCTTGGGTAAGCAAGTGGTCGCAACTGATGAAAAGGAGCACTCCATCAGCGTTGTTATCAATGATACCAACAAAGACGTAAAGGCAATCCTCGAAAACCTATCCAGCAAAAACATTGTCATAGAATCACTCGCTGTTCACAAGCCAACTCTTGACGACGTGTTCTTATCGTTAACGGGCAATAAGAAAAAACTAGAGAAAGCCGAGGAGAAATAACATGGCTGTAGAGTTAGAATTTGACCGCAAACCTAAGCTACTGCAGTCTGCAACCGACTCACTACTAATGATTCAACGCAGTAGTCGACACATTCTGCGTAATACTGACCAACTACTCGGTACCTTCTTTCAGCCAATCATGTTTTTGGTGTTATTTGCCGCGGTGTTTGGTGGAGCTATCTCGTTGGCGTTACCAAAAGGTGTTGGCTATCTCGACTTCTTGCTGGCTGGTATTATCGTGCAAACCCTGGCCTTTGGTTCAACAACCACAGCAATCGCTGTATCGAATGATTTACAAAAGGGCATTGTCGATCGCTTTCGTTCACTGCCGATGAGTAATCTGGCCGTTTTAAATGGCCATGTCGTATCAGATATTTTCCGCAATAGCTTGTCGACACTTGTCATGATTGTCACCGGACTCGTTATGGGCTTCCGTACTGGTGCAAGTCCATTCGACTGGCTGATCATTGCCGGCATATTGTTGCTATTTACGCTGGCATTTTCATGGCTGGCTGCAATCATGGGCGTACTGGCAAAAAGTGTTGAGGCAGTGCAGTGGCTGAGCTTTATTATCGTGTTCCCGCTCACATTTGCCAGTAGTGCCTTTGTGCCTACTGAGGGCATGAACAAAGTACTCAAGGCCTTTGCCGAGAACCAGCCAATCACGCAGGTTATTGAGTCTATTCGTGCTCTTATGCTAGGTACGCCAATCGGCAACCATGGCTGGCTAGCAGCCGCATGGTGTATTGGCGTGCTTATTGTCGTTGTTCCACTGGCAACGTATCTTTTCAAGCGGCGTGCAGTCAGCTAGGAATCTAATTCAAAAAATCAAAATGGTGGGGGTGGTTGGACTTGAACCAACGGCCAAAGGATTATGAGTCCTCTGCTCTAACCACTGAGCTACACCCCCGCGAGGTAGCACGAAACAGTTGCTGTGCGGTTTACAAAATTTGTAAACCAAGCGAAGCTGTTTGCAAATTTTGAAGGAGGGAGCAATGTGTAGATCGAAGTTTTTGCCGAGCAGGCAAAACGAGATAGCACTTTGTCTTCCGACGCAACAGAGATGAGTATACCATATCAATGGACTCGGATATACTAGAGATGTGCTAGAAACAATCCAAAAATATTACAAGCAATATTCGCCTTACTTACAGGATATCCAAGATGTCAGAGTTTTGGGTATGTTGCTGTTTGCAGTACTAGTGCTGCTTGTAAGTTGGAGCAGTGTAAAGACCATCGATACTAACTATCAGCTGCAAAAGCAGATATCCGCGCTTGATCAGCAAAATGAATTACAGAGCCTAACCAATGATAACCTCAAACTTCAAAACGATTATTACAAAACAGACCAGTACCTAGAACTGGCAGCCCGGCAAAACTTTGGCCTCGCCAAGCCAGGTGAGACGGAATTAATTGTTTCCAAAGAAATCGCCCTTGCACACTCAATCGCATCCGAGCAAAAGCCCCAAAGCAAGGCAGCCAGCGCCCAGCCATCATGGCAAAAAAATCTACAAGCATGGGTAGATTTCTTTTTGCACCGTCAGATAGGTCGTTGACATATTCGGCCGAAGTTGGTAGTATGGTCAAGTTGGTTTTCCGCGCTAGGAAAACATAATCGGAGTAAATTATTCCGCCACCCCGGGGTGGAGCAGCGGCAGCTCGCGTGGCTCATAACCACGAGGTCACAGGTTCGAGTCCTGTCCCCGGAACCAAGAAAAAAGGATTACCACCAGGTAGTCCTTTTTTCTTTCCCCACGGGCAAGACCTCGAACCTGTGACCAGCACAAGCAGTGCTTGTGCGTAGGTCATTGGTTCGGCGTAGCGAGGACGCGCGCAGGAATATATTCCGAGCACGCCACAGCGGAGAAGGACAAAGTCCGCTGTCCTGTCTCCAGAACCATAAACACTTTGACCTCTGTAGAAATGCAGAGGTTTTTGTGTTGCAAAGTAATCTCCAAAAGCTTATGCTTAATCCATGACTAAAAAACAACACTCTCAAGGCTTTACGGTGATCGAAGCAGCGTTAATTTTTGTGATACTAGCTATTATTGGATTTACCAGTTGGTATGTCCTGGACGTAAAGAAAAATAATGATACCGTGCTGAACACGGCTAGCAAGTCTACGGCTGTAATGGCAGATGCAAAAGCAAACAAAGATGCGTTGACCCTACCAAAATGGGGCGTACAGTTTCGGCTCGGAAAGACCGAGTACGACTTCTCAGCGAGATACGAAGCTAGCGATGGCAGATACGTGATCACCAGTAAGAAACTAAGTAAGCTCTGCAAAGAAAACTTTGCAACGGTGGCTACTGTGGAGCGATTGCCGCTGACTTATAAAGAAAAGAATGGCGGGCCTGACACCTATCTCGAGAAGGGTCAAACCATCGGTGAGGTTTACGATCAGGAATACGGCACTTCAGATAAAACACATGCATGGAAAAAGATAGGCAGATATGTCTACTTTGTTAATGGTCCACGTCAAGATTGTTTCGGAGCGAACGATAAAGATGGCACGATCAACGAAGTCGTATCTAGTGAATACCAAAAGACTGCGGCTGCCTTCACTCCGTTCACTAAGCAGCTTGAACCAATTAAATAGTGAAATTCGGATTCATTGTTGCTACTAGAGTGACAGCTACCTCATGACAATGTTAGTTTGACGTGGGTGTAAAAGTTCTTGTTTATGCCGTCGGAGACTATACTTAGCATGGAAGGGGCAAGCTATGGTCAAAACGGTACCAGAAAAAAATGATGACTTTTTTTCGACCTATCCCAAACGGTCGTATCCAAAAAACCAGATTGTAGTATTTGCCGACGAGAGCCCGGAACACGTTTTCTATATCGCCAAAGGTAAAGTTCGTAAGTACGACGTGTCGTACCGGGGCGACGAAGTGATAGTCAACATATTTAAGCCGCCGGCCTTTTTTCCGATGTCTTGGGCTATTAATAAATCAACGAATCAGTATTTTTATAAAACCGAAGAAGCTACAGATTTACATGTTATTCCTGCAGAAGACGCGGTGCAGTTCTTAAAAGACAACCCAGATGTCATGCTTGATCTACTCAGCCGTATTTACAGGGGTATGGATGGCTTGCTCGGTCGTATGGTACACCTTATGTCCGGCACGGCTAAAAGCCGGCTGCTGTACGAACTAATCATTGAGTGTAGAAGGTTTGGTGTGACGGCAGACGACGGAAGTTGTGCGCTGGCGACAAGCGAAGTTGATATAGCGGCTCGCTCAGGACTCAGCCGCGAAACAGTGAGCCGCGAAATGCAAAAGCTCAAAAAACAAGGCTGGGTAAGCCTAAATAGCAAGGGCATAACCATTCACCATTTGGCCGAGCTGGAGCGCTCCATTGGTGAGGAGCTATAGCTTAGTTGTGTAGATCAAACGATTCGATTGATTCAAATATTTTGTCGTAGTCACCTGGGTCGGGTCGAGAGTACACGGCCATCCGTATCTGTTCTGGCTGTATGACAAATGCCACGTATGGACCAGCATCAAGCTTGTTTATGGGCATAAGGCCGACTTTGTTGAGTCGCAGACTGCGAGCAAATATGTTACCGGCTATTCCGTTTACGTCGTAGCCGTCCTGAATTTCTGTCGCGACACCAGTAATTTGCGCCGTGGTTTGAGTAGCTGCATCAAATACCGTTAACATGACTGCGTTGTTGTGCAGGATATTGTCGTGCTTTTTGGTGCGGGTCCGCGTCAGGAAGGTTATAGTGAACTCTTTATTAATGTCGAAGTATATGACCGTGCCGTGTGGGTTATTTTGTGAGTTCACTGTAGAAATCACGCCGACTGGGCAAGATTTTAGAAATGCATAGATACGACGCTTTCGATCAGAAAATACAGTTTCGTCGACCTTAGTTTTTTGCTTTAGTGTATGTAACATGGGATCTCCTTCGTAATCAGCATGCGCTAAGTTGATAGCTATTACGATGCGTAGGCTCACAACGTAGCTGTGAGATTAGTCAATTACGTAGTGTTTGCAACGTGATTGAATAGACTTATGGATCAATCATTCGACTTACTGCTAAGGAAACTAGGTGCTGATACCTATGATCTATGGCTGCCAGAGTCGCACGCTTTACCAGGTTTACTCAATACCGGCGAGCAGATGAAAGGAATTGTTTACGGCAAGTATGCGCAGAGTGATGGCAGTGTTGGCCGAGGTATGCTGGTGGCCACGAATAGGCGAGTGATCCTGCTCGATAAAAAGCCGTTGTTTGTCCACTCTGACGAGATAGGGTACCAAGTCGTCAGTGCAATTACGCACACTAGCGTCGGACCGATAGACGTAATTACGCTCCATACCCGCATGGGAGATATCAAAATACGTACGTTTAATAAGAAGTGCGCGCAGGGGTTCACCAAGGCAGTCGAAGATACCATTCTGAACAACTACCCATACAAGCCATGACAACAAAATCTAAGCAGTCGCTCGTCAAAACCATAGCTCCTGATCAAAAAGTTGAATCTTTCGGGCGGGTGTACGACTTTATACGTCTCAACCGAGCTGGCGCTTTAGCGACCATTGACGAGGCAGGCCACCCACACGTCGCTATCGTGTACGTGATTGTGCACGAAGATCTGAGCCTATACTTTAGTACGCGTGTTGAAGGACGGAAATTTCAAAATCTGCTGGACAGACCAGTAGTATCGTTGACGTTTTTTAATGAGGATGACATGGAATCGGTGCAGCTTACGGCGACAGCAGAGCGAGTAGAAAGTTTGCAGTTAGAGCAGGAAATACTCCACAAACTAATTGTTTACAGATATGGTGAACCCAATTGGCCAGTCCCGCCCGTAAAAATGTTTGAACAAGGTGCCACGAATGAGCTGGCTATAATAAAAATTACTCCTTTTGAACTAACTCATGCTAGTTTTGCTACCAATGAGAGTGGCAGATACAAACCATTTTTTCAGAAAATACTATGAGTCTTGTTCAATGTGCATGATGCCAAACTGCCAAACTGCTATAGTTAATACATGCCACGTGAGACAGTCAGCCCACCCATTGCTATGCCAGAGACAGCCGCTGAAGCCGTACCTGACGACGCTCAAAACCTAGATATGTACGGGCTGGGTCCATGCGAAATGGAACAGATAGTGACATTTGGCAAGCACACCGGGACTGTTGCTTCCATGCTTAATGACGAGCGCTGTCCCGTCGGCAAAATGGTGGCAGATGCGTATACTGCCGATGGTATCGTAGGAGTAGAGCAAAAGCTAGCGGGACTCCAAGTCTTAGATAGTGGCTTCAAGGTTATGATTAGTAAAGCAACTCGAGATTTTCACGCCGGCGAAGTAAGTAGAGACGATTTATTTAAAAGGCCAGATCCGGCCAGCCCGCGGTCGACTCCAGTAGAAAAAGTACCGGATGAAACCTCGAAGGAAAACAAGCAGTCTGTAGTATTGGATGCAAGAACACAAAGCACTGCAAGTATAGCCAAAACTCCGCTTCTTAGCATCGACCGTCAAAACCACTTAGTCGATAACGAACGGGTTCTGCGGAGTCTTGATGCGGCTGACCAGTTAGAGCAAAGCTTAGAAGTAGATACAAGCCTAGCAGCAATTACGCCCGAAGTTCAGCAAGTGGTTACCAACGAGATAGATACGGCCCAGTTCCTAGAAGAGGACATACAGCTACCACGATTTCTAAAAAGCAAGCAGGATGTAGAGAGTATAGGGGGCGAGCTAAGTGCCGATATTGGTGAGCCAAGTGAGCATGTGCAGGCACAAGACGCAGTAGGCGTGTCGGAGCAGGAGCTACTAGAGTTAGCTAACTGGGCTGATTCAGAAGCTACACAACTACAAACAGTTGAGCCAACTACAGAAACGTGGATGACGGTGTTACGCAAACAGCCACTGGAGGCATACGATACCGTTATGAATGCCTTGGCAGATTTCATACGACCACTCGAATCGTTAGAACAGCTAGAGAGGCCTCAAGATCACGCAGATTTGTTGCATGATGAAGCTGTAGCAACTCAGCACGCAGCCGCACGGATACTCGAACGTATGGCTATACTTGAGGGTGAGCAAAAACTAGTAGCTGCAGATATCATGCAGACAATACTCGGGACAGTGCATGGACTACATGTAATGAAAGAGCATGGTCAAGACGAGCAATTGATACTTGAGACCAAAGCAAAACTTGCCGGGCTAATCTCAGAATTATCAGATGTGCTAGGCATAGCGCTAGAGACAGAGGACGTACAGCGCTTAGTCACCGTTCTGATGGAGCTCCAGTTCGCGCATGAGCCAAGTAATGAAGCGGACGCGGCAGTAATTGATTTGCAACATGTCGGCACACATGAGGGCATGCATCCGCCTCGTCAGTTTGGTGTGAACTTGCTAGACCAAGAGCGAGCCCAGCGTGTACTTGGCTTGTTCACCCTCTGGTGTGCAGGGCTTCACACTAAACATGCTATAACATTAGCATAAGTATATTGACAAATAAGCAAAAGCATGTATAATGATAATTAGTTTTAAAGGCCATTAAAACAAAAACAAAGTAATAGAAAAGGACAATTAATAACTATGAAGCAAAGACTAGCATTTGAATTTGTAAGCACAAATAATGCACGAATTTTGCAAATAGATAAATTGCTCAAAAAGCTTTAGCGTCAGTCACGCTCAGTACGTACGAAAAACAGCCCCGAATCTCGGGGCTGTTTTAGTGGTGCAATTTTGGTAGCGGCGGGTGGGCTCGAACCACCGACCTCAGGCTTATGAGTCCTGCGCTCTAACCAGCTGAGCTACGCCACCACATCGTCAGAACCTACGACTATGTCTTGTTTTACCTTGCGGTAAAAGCTACGACCTTTGCCTATGTTCTTTCTCTTAAAATTGCATTCAGTCGCTTACGCTCCTTGGATTGCAATTTTGGAAAGGATGCAAATTGCTATGCAACAGGGGGGATTGTAGCATGATTTGTCCCTGTTGGCTAGGCCGTGATCTTAGTAACTTCTAAAACCAAGGTACGCTGCGGAAATTAGGCCAATAGCCACAATAAAGATACGGATTGCATGGTTGGATATTTTTTGTGTACCAACGGCCGCGGTATAGCCGCCAATAAGATTGCCGGCGCCCATGACAAGCCCATGATGCCAATCAATCAGGTGTGAACCTGCCAAAAAGATCAGTGCAGTGGCTGCAACACAAATTGCCATCGCGCTCTTGAGAGCGTTCATACGGTGTATGTGGTTATGGAGCCTTGTAAATCCTAAAAAGGCTAGCATGATAAATCCAAAGCCTGCCCCAAAGTAGGCGCCATAGATTGCGAGGGGTAGTACCGCAAGTGCCACTATAAATAGCGGCCCAATTCGGCGCCGCAAATAAGTTGGGCCATGAAGGTGCTGTTGTAGATAGTTGTAGAGGAAAGGTTGAAACGCAAATAGCCCAACCGCAAACAAGAGCAGTATAGGCACGATTTCGGCAAATGCTGTGTGCGAAGTATTGCGCAGCAGCATGGCGCCAATAGCTGCACCTATGACGGCTGGTATAACGAGCAGTAAGTATTGCCGTGGAACTCGTTTCAGGTACCTGCGGTACCCAAACAATGCTGCAATGTTACCAGGCAATACAATGATACTGGTGGTGGCATTGGCGACAATAGGGGATATGCCAAGTGCTAACAGAACTGGAAATCCAATCAACATGCCGCCACCAGCAATGGCGTTCATGCCACCTACAATAATGCCAACGGCAAAAAGAATAATGTCAGTCCACATATTTTTGTTTTGATGATGTCGGTAAAGTGCTCATGCTGCTAGAATTATAACAAGACGACGGAGCAACTAACGAACAAGTTTGCTAGTTGCAAGTAGTCGCTGCTATGTTGCAAGCCATGGCAGGGTAGCAGAGCGACATAGGGATCTATACATATGTCGAGAGTACACAAGCAGTAGCAGGAGCGCAAAAGCAGTATGAAGATCAGTCTTGAACCCGGTAGATATGTTGTGGCTGTCAGTGGCGGTATTGACTCGATTGTTTTGCTGGACATGCTCACCAAATATCCCGGCATAAAACTTATAGTTGCTCATTTCGATCATGGCATTCGCAGCGATTCTGCAGAGGATCGGCGCTTTGTGCAGCAACTAGCCATGCAGCACAATTTGCCATTTACGTTTTCTGAGGGAAAGCTTGGTCCGCGCGCCAGTGAAGATCAGGCGCGGAGGGCTCGTCACAACTTTTTGCAGCAAGTCCGTAGTGCAGCTGATGCTCGTGCCGTTATATTCGCTCACCATCAGGATGATGCCATCGAAACCGCCATCATTAATTTATTACGTGGTACTGGGCGAAAAGGCCTGTCATCACTCCGTGAACGTGACGGTATTGCCCGCCCGCTACTGCATGTCACCAAGCGTCAACTGCGTGCTTATGCACTTGCTAATGGCCTAGAGTGGCGCGAAGACAGTACTAATAGTGATATTGCGTACCTACGCAACTATGTTCGTCACAAGCTATTGCCGCGCTTTACAATTGCACAGCGTCAAAAGTTGCTTGAGTTAGTCGGAGCCATGGCAACAACGAATCAGCAGATAGACACTCAGATCATCAACTATTTGCACACGCAGCCCAGTCACGAGGTGCTTAGTAGGAGGGCATTTGTGCATTTACCACATGCTGTTGCTCGCGAGGTTATGGCTAGCTGGCTACGCCACCAGGGTATCCGTGGCTTCGATAGCAAAGCGATCGAACGTCTTGTGGTGGCTGCCAAAACCGCCAAACCCGGCACATTTACAGACGCACTACTCGGCTACAGTATGCGGATCGGTAAAGACCAGTTAATCTTACAAGCTAGCTAGTCAGCGGGGGTCTAACAGGGTATACTCGTAGGCATGCCTATGAATAAACGACCAATATCACCAAAGGGAAAGCGGCCCAATGACAATCGCCGTGGTATGAAGAATGCCAGCTTTATCGCACTCATTATTTTAATTGGACTAGTAGTTTTTGCTGCCAGTAGTCATCCAGTTACAACCAAGACCATTTCACTGACACAGGCCGTTAAGGCAGCCAATGAAGGTAAGTATGAAAAAATTGTTGTCAGCGGCAACGAGCTATCCATTACTAAAAAAGGTGAGAAAACCGTTGGCCTCAAGACCTTTACAGACCCAAATGCTAGCCTAAAAGAGCTCGGTGTTGACTACAACAAAGTGCAGGTTTCCTACAAGCAGGTTGAAACCGGCGGTAATATCTGGATTACATTAGCTGGCTCTGTGCTACCTATCGTACTGATCGGTGGCTTCCTGTTCTTTATGCTGCGTAGCGCACAAGGCCAGGGTAATCAGGCGATGAGCTTTGGCAAGAGCCGAGCACGTCTGTACGGCAACGAGAAAGATAAGGTAACCTTCGCTAGCGTTGCGGGACAGGCAGAAGCCAAACAAGATCTAGAAGAAGTTGTTGAATTCCTCAAATTTCCTAAGAAGTTTGCCAGCGTGGGCGCCAAAATACCAAAGGGCGTGCTGCTAGTTGGCCCTCCGGGCACCGGTAAGACATTGCTCAGCCGGGCTGTTGCCGGCGAAGCCAATGTGCCATTCTTTAGTATTTCTGGTTCGGAATTCGTTGAAATGTTTGTCGGGGTAGGCGCGAGTCGTGTGCGTGATTTGTTTGCCAAAGCCAAAAAGAATGCACCGTGCATTATCTTTATTGACGAAATTGATGCTGTTGGCCGTCGTCGTGGCAGTGGTATGGGCGGTGGGCACGATGAGCGTGAACAAACCCTCAACCAAATTTTGGTAGAGATGGACGGCTTTGAACAGGGGCAAAACGTAATTGTGCTGGCTGCTACCAACCGCGCGGATGTGCTTGATCCAGCACTTCTTCGTCCTGGTCGTTTTGACCGCCGTGTTGGCATAGACTTGCCCGACCGTAAGGACCGTGAAGCCATCCTAAAAGTTCACTTCGAGAAAAAGCCACTTGGCAAAAATGTTGACCTAGACTCGCTTGCTGCCAAAAGTGCTGGCAGTAGTGGTGCGGACCTAGCCAATATCGCCAATGAGTCAGCTATTATTGCCGCTCGCAATAACCACTCACAAATTAGTCAAAGTGATGTAACCGAAGCCTTTGAACGTGTAGCCATTGGGCCTGAGCGCAAGAACAAGATCATGAACGAAAAAGAAAAGGAACTGACAGCTTACCACGAAGCTGGCCACGCGCTGGTTGGTCATGTCTTACCAGACAGTGATCCAGTACATAAAGTTACTATCATTCCGCGTGGTGGTACTGGCGGCGTAACCTGGTTCTTACCTCCTGAAGACCGCGTGTATACGTCACTGGTTGAATTCAAGGATGTATTGGCTCGAGCTCTTGGTGGCCGTATTGCTGAAGAAATTATCTATGGCCATGATCGCATTACTACTGGTGGTGGTAGTGATCTGCAAAAAGCAGCTGAAATTGCCCGGGACATGATCACTAATCAGGGTATGGGTACAAAGCTACGTGACCAAGTGTTTAAGGTTGATGAGGGCATGATGCTTGACCGTATGATGCACGAACGTGAATATTCTGAAGATACTGCCAAAGTCATCGATCAGGAAATAGAGGCACTCATTACTGAGGCAGCCAACCGTGCACGAGCTGTCATACAGGCTAATATGAGCCATCTGAAAGACCTCAAAGACGTGCTACTAGACAAAGAGACTATCGATGGCGCTGAAGCCGAGGCTATCTTAGAGGGTAGCAAGCTCCCTAAAGACGCCGCCCTCTACTAAGTATTCTTAGGTCTACCACTGTATTTGTGGTGCCAAAAGTGAGAGAATAGACGTAACCACTTTAGTGGCTGATATTTCTATGGCTGATACGCAACACAACAACCAAATAACGGCAGCGACCAGCGATGGGGTAGTGCTGTTATTACAGGTGCCACGTACGAACGAAAAGAAAGAATTAGCTGCCGAGCAAATGTTTGCCAGCTTGCATGGACTACTGACAATCCCATCGCAAAAGCGTTGGCAGTCGGCGAAGCGTGAGTGTCTCAGCTTTGAGATAGCCGTCATCAAACAGAGGATTGGATTCTATGTTTGGGTACCAAACTATCTCAAGGACTTTGTCGAGGAGCAAATTTACGCCCAGTATCCAACCGTGCAGATTAGCGAAGTACCTGACTACACAAAAGATCCCGAAGCGCCGTATACAACCACACTTGCTAGCGAATTAACATTGATTAGCAACGATTCACTGCCTATCAAAACATTTCAAAGTTTTGAGGTTGACCCCCTAGCAGCTATCACAGCTACATTGGCAAAATTCACCCAGGAAGAAGAGGCATGGATACAGCTATTAGTGCGACCAGCCGCTAGTAACTGGCATCGCAAAAGTGAGCGCTACATTTCGGGGTTACGAGGTGGCGGTGGCGGAAGTCGAACCAATGGCGTACTCGAGGCACTTTGGAAGCCGCCAGAGCATAGCACCGACACGGCTGCAAAACTAACCGAATACGAATCGGCACGTGCAAATAGTGCAGAGGAAAAAAGTCATAAATTGGCCTTCGAAATCACGATCAAAATTATCTACCGAGGCCACGTGCCAGCGCCACAAGCTCGCCTGCAAATGCAGTCAATTGTAGCGAGCTACAAACAGTTTAATACCACATACCTAAATGGTTTTGACGTAAAACGTAACTCAAATCAGGCGCAAGTGATTGTAAGCTATCAGCAGCGCAGCATGCCGAAGACTGGGCATGTGCTAAATATTGAAGAGATTGCCACGCTGTATCACCTACCACACACCAACGTGGAGACACCCTACATTCTATGGGCGACGGCTCAAACGGCCGAGCCACCCGCTAATTTGCCACTGGTTACTGCCGAGCATAATATGGCAATTAGCCCAATTGCTAACACTAACTTCCGTGGCCGGAGCGCTGCGTTTGGCTTGCCTCGGTCTGATCGAGGCAGGCATCTATATATCATTGGACAGACTGGTACTGGTAAGTCAGGTCTGCTCGAGCTGCTGACCATATCTGATATTTATAGCCCCTATGGTTTCGCTGTCATCGACCCACATGGTGATTATGCTCAGAATACTTTGGCCCGAATACCAGCCGAACGGGCAAACGATGTGATCTATTTCAACCCAGCAGACACTGAATTTCCAGTCGCCTTCAACCCAATGGAGGTAACTGATCCTAAGCTCAAAACTCACACGGTTTCAGAGCTGATAGGTGTTCTAAAACGTATGTTTGAAAGTTGGGGGCCACGTCTGGAGTATATATTGCGCTACAGCCTGCTTGCGCTACTGGATTATCCAAACGCCACCATGCTGGATATTACTCGAATTCTCACCGACAAACGATTCCGCAACGACGTGCTGCAACACGTACAAGATCCAGTAGTACTCAACTTTTGGACGGTTGAGTTTGCGAGTTGGAACGACAAATTTGCCGCTGAGGCCGTAGCGCCGGTACTCAACAAGGTCGGCGCCTTTACCGCCAACCCACTTGTTCGCAATATTATTGGTCAGCCAAAATCGAGCTTTAATATTCGACAAATAATGGACGAGCGCAAAATCTTGATCGTAAACCTCAGTCGAGGACTAGTGGGGGAAGACAACGCTGCGCTACTTGGCGCATTACTTGTTACCAAAGTGCAGCTTGCTGCCATGAGCCGTGCTGACGTGCCGGTTGAGCAGCGCGAACCATTCTATCTGTACGTTGATGAATTTCAGAACTTTGCAACTGATAGTTTCGCGACAATTTTATCCGAAGCCCGCAAGTATGGCCTCAATTTAACCGTTGCAAACCAGTACACTGCCCAGATGATGCAAGAAGTAAAAGATGCGGTGTTTGGTAATGTTGGTTCTATTGTGGCATTTCGCATGAGTGCCGATGACTCCCGAGTAATGTTGAAGTATTTTGAGCCTAAATTCACTGAATATGACCTGATACACATGCATAACCGGCACTTTGTGGTCAGTATGACTATAGAAGGCGAAAAGGTGCCAGGCTTTTCCGCAATCAGTCTTAATTTGCCACCACAGCAGACCGACTACACGGCACATATTATTGAAAACAGCCGTCGCACATATGGTGTCAGCCGAGAGTTTGTTGATCGGTACGTTAACGAGCGCTACATTGTGGCCGACAGTTTACAGCAAAAACCAAAGCCTGCACCAGCTACCACTCCACCGCAAGCACCAAAGGTAGTTGCACCATCAGCGTCAACCAAGTCGTCGGCTGCACCGGCTGCACCAGCGACTGAACCACACCAGCAATCAGTAACGGAACCCCCAAAACCTAAGCGAAAACGGACTAGAAAACGAAAAACAAAAGCACCAGAGAGCTCCACGCATGATCAGCCACAAGAAATGTCAAACGATAGTGGCACCATTAACCTAAAATAATCATAAAACGGGTGTTTTTCGACAGGCCAGCGCGTTATACTAGCGGGTAGCTTAGATGCTAGAAAAGCTGTCCTTTTATGAACGTACCCACGCTAACGCCACCAAAACAAAAATCCACCCGCATTCCGATCGCAAATATTGCTACGCTGCTTGTTTCCACGGCAATGATTGGTCAGGTGTTGGGTTTTTTGCGTACCAAATTAGTCAACTCAAACTTTCCAGCAACCGGTGCTAATAGTACCGATGCGTACTTTGCGGCTTTTAATATTCCGGATTTCTTTTTCTTCACAATCGCCGCTGGCGCACTCGGTGTGGCGTTTATGCCAATCTTGTCTGATCATATTCATCGTGGTGATAAAAAAGGCGCTCACGACCTCACGGCTAGCCTACTAAATCTCATGGCCATGGCGATGCTGGTAGTAGGTGTCATTATATTTGTTTTTGCTGAACCGCTCATTAAGCATATTGTTGCACCGGAGATGGAAGGACAGACGTTGCACAATGCGGCTACAATCATGCGCTTGCTCGCCTTTAACCCGCTGCTATTTACCATCTCTGGTATTCTTTCGAGCTACCAGCAAACAATTGGACGATTCTTTTTCTACGCATTAGGACCGTTGTTTTATAACACCAGCATCATCATAAGTATTGTTGTGTTTAGTATGGCGCCAGGGCACGACGGTGGCCCCGGGCATCTGGGATTAGTTGGTCTGGGTGTTGGTGCGTTAGTCGGAGCACTGGCACAGTTGGCAATTATCGCAGTTGGTATGACCAATCTACGTTTTCGCTGGCGCCCAATTATTACGTGGCGAAGTCCCGACTTCCGACTCATACTTAAGCAGCTACCACCTCGTTCACTCGACCAGGGTATTGATCAGCTCAACAGTATTGTTGAAACTCGCTTTGCGCGCCGGCTCGGCGAGGGCTATATCAGCTACTATAACAACGCCTATGTACTAAGCACTGCACCAACGCTGCTTATTGGTACGGCTATATCTACGGCAGCGTTTCCGCGGCTGAATCAGCGGCTGAGTCAAGGCAGGCCTGATCTATTCCGCAAAGACTTCTTGATGATTCTTAGGGTAATGATATGGATTTCGGCTCCAATTGCCATTGTGGCGTTTTTTGCCAGAGGCTATCTTGCCCGCCTTATCTTTTCGCAAAATGCACCGGAGATTGCGCTTATACTCCAATTTTTGGTTGGTGCAATATTCTTCCGTACATTGTATACCTTAATTTCACGCTGGTTCTATGCTCAAAAAGATACTAAAACGCCGCTGCTTATTTCATTGTTCACGATTTCGCTCAATGTTGCGTTGGCTTACTTCCTGTCTAAGTCGACCAGCTACGGTGTTGCCGGATTAGCCCTGGCACAGTCAATTGTAGCTATGACAGAAGTAGTCATTCTTATGACGGTTATGTTGATACGTGATCGACAGCTAATGGACAAGGCTTTTTGGGGTGGTTGCATGCGAATTGTATCTGTTACGGGCTTCAGCGTGATCGCTGGCTATATTACCGTTCGCTTCTTCCCGCTTGGCGAATTTGATCGTGGCTTTGTGACACTGGGGGTTAAGCTAGGCGCTATCGCGGCTGCCGTATTTACGACTCATATCGCCGTGTCTGCTTTGTTTGGACTTGAAGAAGTTCGCCCCATTTTTAGTCGTTTACGCAAGCTCATCCTTAAGCCAATTCGTATGGAGTAGGCCTCATCAGCCACCTCTGTTATAATAGAGCGCAATGAGACAAGATCACATCAGAAACTTCTGTATTATTGCGCACATTGACCACGGTAAATCTACATTGGCCGACCGACTGCTAGAGCTAACTGATACGGTTCAAAAGCGCGACATGAAAGCGCAGCTGCTGGACAAAATGGACCTGGAGCGCGAGAAAGGTATCACTATTAAGCTGGCACCTGTTCGCATGAACTACAAGGGCCACGAACTAAACTTGATAGATACACCGGGACACGTTGACTTCAGCTACGAGGTGTCGCGTAGCCTAGAGGCCTGTGAGGGCGCACTACTCATTGTCGATGCGAGCCAGGGGATACAGGCACAAACACTCGCCAACGTGTATCTGGCGATTGCGGCAGATTTGCGCATTATTCCAGTGCTTAACAAGATTGATCTGCCGGCAGCTGATGTGCAGCGCGTAGGTGCTGAGATTGTGAGCTTACTAGGTTGTGAGTTTGAAGATATTCTGCAGATTTCAGCCAAAACTGGTATGGGTGTTGAGGCGGTTTTGGATAGGATTGTGCAAGACATTCCAGCACCAAAGCCAACTGACGCAGCAGAAACACGAGCGCTTATTTTTGACAGCTATTACGACGATTATCGGGGAGTTATTTTATACGTTCGAGTTTTTGACGGAGAAATTTCCAAAAATGCTCAGATTAAAATGATGGCTACTAATGTAAACGGAATCGCACTAGAAGTTGGTGCGCTCAAGCCGCAGATGAGCGCTGGAAAAAGTTTAGAAACAGGTGAAATTGGTTACGTTGTAACAAACCTCAAAACCACTCGAGACGCTAAGGTTGGTGATACCGTAACGCTTGTTGCAAACCCAGCAACGCAGGCATTGCCAGGCTATAAAAATGTTCAACCCTTTGTATACGCTGGCTTTTTCCCTGAAAGTAACGAGTTTTATCAAGAGCTTAAAGATGCAGTCGAAAAGCTATCGCTCAGTGATTCAGCACTGCAGTTTGCTCCTGAAAATTCACCAGTTCTAGGTTTTGGTGTGCGCATTGGCTTTTTGGGTCTGCTACACATGGACATTGTTCGTGAGCGTCTAGAGCGTGAGTACAACCTTGATTTAGTAGTAACAAACCCATCTACTGACTATCAGATTACTATGACAAATGGTGAGGAAGTGGATATTAAGTCGGCAAGCGACCTGCCGGACGTTGCCCAAATTGAATCTATTCGTGAGCCCTGGATCAAAGGTGAAATTGTGGTTCCTGATCAGTATGTCGGTGCCGTAATCCAGCTCATAAATAACAAGCGAGGTTTGCACAAAAACTTGAGCTATGTCGACAAACAGGCGCTTGTAAGTTTTGAAGCACCACTCGCAAATCTGCTAACGGATTTTTACGATCAGCTCAAAAGTGTCACAAGTGGCTATGGTAGTTTTAATTACGAGCTAAACGATTACCGCGTTGAAGACCTAGTTAAATTGGATTTTTATGTAGCCGGCGAACGCGTAGATGCACTGAGCATTATGGTGCACCGCAGTGAAGCACAAGGACTGGGCCGGGTTACCGTGGAAAAGCTCAAGGAAGTGATTCCGCGCCAAAACTTCCAGGTAGCACTACAAGCAGCCATTGGTGGTAAATTTATCGCCCGTGAAGATTTGAGCGCCTATCGCAAGGATGTTACCACTGGTCTGTATGGTGGTGACGTATCACGAAAAAAGAAAGTTCTCGCCAAACAAGCAAAAGGTAAAAAGCGTATGAAGCGCTTCGGTAAGGTAGATATTCCTGCCGAGGCATTCACGGTAATGCTCAAACGTGATTAACTAACACCATGACTAGAAATATTCTGCCCTTCACGGACGTTGAAGAAAAAATTATACAAAAAGCTCGCCAGCGACGAGAAAGTATCGCCAGCCGTTATCCACTGACATTTGCACTGGTAGGTACATTTGGCCTTGTATCCACATTCTACGGTTTTGAGAAGATAATCGACAAAGTCCAACTATTTACCAATCATCCTTGGATACTGCTGGTTGTGGGCGTTTGCACACTTTCAGCTACTGGGCTGGCTCTGCGAAAGCTCAACTAGCATCATCTTGTCTGCTGCTGGCTAGGCACAAAGCATAAGCAATGTATACTGTTGGTATGGCAAAAACGAACGACGTCCAATTTGAACTTCACCTGCTGGCAAAATTAGTAAAACCGTCGTATCTTAGTGGCACTATAGCGGCGCTATCGACACTACTTATCGTAGGCTCTGCCCTCATTTCAAAAGCCTATTTGTCGAGTGGTTGGCTAGCAGATACGCTCAAAACCATCGCTAGTTCTGATAATCAGCTTTTTAAGAATCGGACTGGCAGTGGGGATAGCCCTATCAATGTAGTCTTACTGTTTATGTTCTGGGCTGGTATTGGCCTCGCGGTATATTTCTTAGTGATTGGCATTGCCCACGCCGCCAACGAAGCCAAAGAGCTTGAGCAGGAAATGAATTTCGTACACAGTAACAAGCAGGCAATTATTCATAATTTTGTACAAAAGCTTGCCGCTCGATTGACGGGGCTTGTGCTATTGTTTGGCACAGTGTCACTCTACTTAAAGATGCTGGTGCCACATAGTCTCGAAACGATTCACGACACAACAAATCAACCAAAAAGCATACTGACTG
The DNA here is from genome assembly GCA_964647125.1 of uncultured Candidatus Saccharibacteria bacterium. Classification (GTDB taxonomy): domain Bacteria; phylum Patescibacteriota; class Saccharimonadia; order Saccharimonadales; family UBA4665; genus UBA6224. Next base: position 89,002 of record CAZYFP010000002.1, on the reverse strand, counting down.
CGGTTTTAATTACGCTTGCACTGCTTCTTGTTGTGCATCTTATCGCGGTACTCCTACGAGTGATCGCGCTTCGCCCGCGCTTGTTTAGCGCAGAAATTGACTAAGCAGTCCAAGACTTCACAAACAGAGGTAGATACGCTATAGTAGGCAGCTATGAATGAACTGCGTCTCCTTACACAATTCGATGCAGCCCTCAAAAACTACCATTACTCCGATACGGCCAAACAGATATTAGCTGACACCAAGTTAGTGCTACTGGTCGGGGCGACGGCGAGTGGCCGTAACACGGCTATTCGTGAGCTACTCAAGTCGGGTGATTACCATTTTATTATTTCTGACACAACTCGTGCTCCGCGTCAAAACAACGGTGTACTCGAGCAGCACGGTGTAGAATACTTTTTCCGTTCCGAGGAAGAGATGCTGCAAGAGATTGAGGAAGGTTATTTTCTGGAAGCCGAAGTTATTCACGGTCGACAGGTGTCAGGTATTAGTATGCGCGAGCTAAAGCTAACAACCGACGAGCATAAAATAGCCATTACAGATGTAGATATCGGTGGTTTACAAAATGTGCTGGCACTCAAACCCGACACGGTTGCAATACTCATGCTGCCGCCAAATTTTGAAGTCTGGCAACGTCGCATAAAAGGACGAGGTGATATGGCGCCAGAGGTATACAGAAGCCGTCTTGAAACAGCTGTTCGTATTTTTGAAACAGCCAAAAATATACCAGGCCTTCACTACGTAGTAAACGACGACGTGACACGCTGTGCTCAAGAAGTCGATGCACTCGCAAAAGGACAGGCGGCAAACCTAGATACTGAAAAGTCTGCCCATGAATTACTTGATGAGCTGCTCGCGGCAACCAAACAAACGCTCGCAAATCTCAACTAGCGGTTAGTTTGGCACTCTAGACTTTTGAGTGCCAAAAGGGTATAATTACGGTATTATGACAAGCCGTCAACATCAGATATTACGCGCCATTGTAGAGCAGTATGCGGAAGTAGCCAGCCCAGTTGGTAGCAGTTTGCTAGCGAAGGTTTTTAATGTATCCAGTGCAACTGTTCGTGCTGAAATGGCCGAGCTAGAACGTGCCGGTTATATTACGCAGCCCCATACTAGTGCCGGCCGCATTCCGACCGACAAGGGCTACCGGGCATACGTAAACAGCCTAACCGAAGGTGACGAAACAGCAGCTGAAAAGCGTGGCGAGCGAGCCCTGGTGCAGCGAGTACAGGCTGGTGGTGCGCCAGAACGTCAGATTCGTAATGCAGTCGATACGCTGGTAGAGCTTACGCAAAACCTGGGACTGGCAACACTTGGTAATCAGCTATACATGAGTGGTTTGTCGAATCTATTTGGCCAGCCAGAATTTATGAATGGCGGCCAGGTCCAACAGGTAGCTGGCTTGCTCGACAACTTAGAGCCATGGCTGCGTGAAGCTGCTCCCAACGAACCACTTAGTGTCTATATCGGCCAAGAAAACCCGATTGGCGGCAGCGCTGGCTGCAGCTTAATTATCAGTAAGTTCCGTAGCCCATTCAGCGACCAAAGTTACATTGGCTTGCTGGGCCCAACTCGCCAAAGCTATCGTGACAGTATGCTGCTGGTGCGCAGGGCCGGACAGGAATTAGAGGAGGCTTTGTATGGGTAGTGCAGAAAATAGTGGCACAGATTCGCCTGCAAGTATGAAAGAGTTTTTGGGGGAGGCTGCTCGTCATCCGATTAATTCGGCCGTAAATATTGCAATTGGTGCCTACGGTGTATGGATGGTTTCCCACGGCATTGATTATTTCCAGAGATATTACGCCGCAAAACAGACAAAGGAGATAGATGAATATGGCGACCAAGAAATCCGATAAACCAACTGCCACCGATGCGTTACAAGTGCAGGTTGCTGAACTAACTGAGGCATTGCAGCGTGAACGTGCAGACGCTACTAACTTGCGCCGTCGCCACGATGAGCAAATCGCTAGCTTGCGAACTTCCACCAAAGCGCAGGTTGTAAAGGATCTACTACCAATCATCGATAATTTTGAACGTGCTCTCAAGCACGTGCCCGAAGATTTGGCCGATAACGATTACGTCAAAGGCGTGAATGCTGTTGTGAAGCAGTTCGAAAAAACCTTAGCAGCGATTGGTGTCGAGCGAATCAAAACCGTTGGTGAGCCTTTTAATCCACACTTCCATGAAGCGGTCAGCGCTGAAGAGGGCGATGGCGACCAAGAAATTGTCAGCGAAGAGTTACAATCGGGTTATACAATTGGCAATGATGTTATCCGCCATGCCATGGTGCGCGTAAAGAGCTAATACTCAGCCATGAATTCCAGCAACAGATCACTAGTCTTTAGAATCCTAAGCTATCTAGGAGTTCTGCTAGCATTATTTTTTAGTGGTTTAGTCATGCAGGCTGGATTCGGCGGCGAAAACGCAGTACCCGCTGCTGTTGGCCTAGTTTTGTCATGTCTGATTACGGCCGGTCTAATGGTTGCACAGAAGTATTACAAGGCCGAGAGCATGCATGTCGATACCGCCAACGATATTGCTGTTCAAACCCTGAACGAGCTAGCAAAACAAAAAGCGAAAGACCAAAAGGTAGAATAGTAATGACAAAACAGCCGAATACCATGACGCTGCGCCAAGCTTCGCCTGAAGAATCAACAGAGTATTTGGCATCATTCGCGGCCCTCATCTACCTAGAGCGAGATGGTGCATTTGACCCCACCGATGAAAGAAGCCTCAATAGTCTGCATGATATTGTCGAAGCGTCGGTAGGCGAACCAGTAGAGCGTGAAATTGTTGCGGGTGTGGCGGCGACAGTTTTTACTGCCAAGCTTGCCCAAATGCCGTTTGGCGACATATTTTCTGCTGTACTAACAGATGTAAAATAATCAATTAGCACTCTTGACATGTGAGTGCTAATTTGGATATGATAGAATAGTTTTAGCACTCTAATACGATAACTGCTAACCGAAAGGACTAATTATTATGGGTAAAATTATTGGAATCGACTTGGGTACCACTAACTCGGCAATGGCCGTCATGCAAAGTGGTAAGCCAGAAATTATTGCAAACAGCGAAGGTAACCGTACAACGCCATCTGTCGTAGCGGTTAAAAAAGACGGCGAGCGCTTGGTTGGCCAGGTGGCACGTCGCCAGCAGGTAACCAACAGTAAAAACACTATTTATGAAGTAAAGCGTCTGATTGGCCGAAACTTTAACGATAAAGAAGTTCAGCGTGACATCAAGCTGATGGGCTACGAAATGATCAAGAGTGGCCAGAGCGTCAAGGTAAAGATGGGCGACAAAGAGTACAGCCCAGAAGAAATGAGCGCCATGATCTTAGGTAAGCTCAAGGCTGACGCCGAAGCCTTCCTAGGCGACAAGGTATCTGAGGCAGTCATTACGGTACCTGCCTACTTTGACGACAGCCAGCGTCAGGCTACCAAAGATGCCGGTAAAATTGCCGGGCTAGAGGTAAAGCGCATTATCAATGAGCCAACCGCAGCAGCACTTGCTTACGGACTAGACAAAGAAAAATCAGAAGAGAAGATTGCCGTGTATGACCTTGGTGGTGGTACCTTTGACGTCTCTATCCTAGAGCTAGGCGATGGCGTATTTGAAGTTAAGTCTACAAATGGTGACACGCACCTAGGTGGTGCCGACTTTGACCGCGTCATCATCAACTACTTTGCCGACGAATTCAAAAAAGAACACGGCATCGACATTACCGATGACAAGGCTGCTATGCAGCGCCTGCGCGACGAAGCCGAAAAGGCCAAGATTGAGCTATCGACGGCTCAAGAAGTGGATGTTAACCTGCCATTTTTGACCGCTGACGCCGATGGGCCAAAACACTTCGAACACAAACTAACTCGCGCTAAGCTCGAGAGCTTAGTGGGCGAGCTTATTGAAAAGACCGCCGATCCTTGCGAGAAGGCTCTAAAGGATGCCGGCCTGAAGGCGAGTGACATTGACGCCGTAGTACTAGTGGGCGGTATGACCCGCATGCCCGCTGTACAAGAAAAGGTAAAGAAAATCTTCGGTAAGGACCCTATGAAGGGCGTAAACCCTGACGAAGTTGTGGCCATTGGTGCAGCCATTCAGGGTGGCGTGCTGCAGGGTGATGTCAAAGACGTGCTACTACTAGACGTAACCCCACTATCACTCGGTATCGAGACTATGGGCGGTGTCATGACCAAGCTCATCGAGCGCAACACCACTATTCCTACTAGTAAATCAGAGGTATTTAGTACTGCTGCGGACAACCAGCCACAGGTAGAAATCCACGTTGGCCAAGGCGAGCGCGGTATGATTGCCGACAACAAGTCACTAGGCCGTTTTGTGCTAGATGGTATTGCGCCAGCACCACGTGGCGTGCCACAAGTAGAAGTGACCTTTAACATCGATGCTAACGGCATCTTGAATGTAACTGCCAAAGACAAGGGCACTGGTAAAGAGCAAAATATTACCATCCAGGGCAGCGGTGGTCTCGACAAGGCCGAGGTAGAAAAGATGGCCAAAGACGCCGAGGCGCACGCCGACGAAGACAAGGCTAAGAAAGAAGCTATCGAAGCCCGTAACCTCCTAGACAGCTCAGTCTACCAAGCCGAAAAGCTCAAGACTGACAACGGCGACAAGCTGAGTGACGACGATAAAAAGACCCTGGACGAAGCCGTAGAAGCAGCTAAAAAGGTTGTAGCCGATGACAAGGCAGACAAAGATGCTCTAGAGGCGGCCGCCAAGGAGCTCAACGACAAAATCATGCCTATCGGCGCCAAGCTCTACGAAGCCGCCGCCGAGGAAGCCCCAGCAGAAGACGAAAAATCTGACGGTGACAAAAAGGGTAAAAAGTCCAAAAATGATGACGGCCCAATTGAAGGCGAAGTAGTCGACGAGAAATAGTTCTCATCCAACCCTTGAGAGCACCAGCAACATGCTGGTGCTTTCAATTTGGTGACCAAAGTTTCATAATGGCTAAAGAAGGGAAAATGTATGAAAAATAACCTATCAACAGATACATTAGAAACGACTGCACGGATCTATACATCGCTAGATATAGTCGATTTTTTACTTAAAGACGTGCAGGAACGATTTGGAGATCTAGACGGTCTTACTTACGAGGATACCTTGATGTGGGCTTTTTATGTTGAGAGGCTTATTGCCATACACTCCGAGATTGATTTAAAAGGAATTGAAAAACTTTTGCATAATGAAGATTCCAAGAAAGCCGAGAGAATTTTAGACGTGATCAACTTTGGTGCTGAGCTGCAACAAAACGAACAATAGCTATGTAATGTTTAGTTTTACTGAATTAACCCTGACGTGTAGTAATCAAAATGAGGCGCAGAAGATTGCCGACAGTTTGCTGAGACAAAGACTAGTAGCCTGCGTGAAGTTCGAGGAGGTAACATCGCAATTTCGCTGGAAGGGTGAGATTGAAACTGCCGCCGAAATTAAGCTAAGTATGACTACTATTGCGGACCATTACGACAAAATCGAAGCCGAAATCACTAAACTGCACAGCTATGAAACCTTTGTGCTGCAGCAAATTCCCATCACTCGTCTTAATCAAGCGGCCGCTGACTGGCTACTGGAGAGCAGGCACTAACGTCATGGCTAGTCCGCGCGAAGTAGAGCTAAATCGGGCAGGTGACCGTCTAGTAGTGGACGAGCGACAAGCATTGCTAGAAAAGGCAGCTACGCTCAAAGGCGTCTTTAACTCCAAGGAGTATGCCCTGAGCTGGACGGATACCAGCGGAGAAACATCATATTTTCTTCGAGCGGTTGTGCCGCGTGCTAAAGCCTACATGGAGTACGCACTTAAAATACAGGTAGGTGAAATGCCAGTATCTACACTTCGCTTTACCGAAATATCTGCTGATATTCGTGCCGCCGAGGGGCCGGTTTGTGACGAAGCAGCACGTATCACTAGCCATCAAATGGAGCAAATACATCTGCGCAGTATTGTCAGTCATGCGTTGGGTAGCTGCGTTTTGGAGTGTTACGAGTCAAGCACTGCAGAACACATTAGCGACGACCAGTAGTTTGTAATAAAGTAACTAATCTTGTATTGTATACGTTAATGAGCAAGACACCAGAGAGTTCTAAGTATTACTGGCCGGATGTTCGTCAGTACGACGAGGCATTGTTTGCTGGTGCAGACTATAAGGTTCGTGTACCGCTCGTGAAGACAGAACGTGCCGAACGCGAGTGGCATTCTGGTATTGATGATCCGATGCTCGCGAAGGCCCGGTATTCTGCCACGAAAATGCACCGATTTTTTAAGAGTAGCTGGTATCAAAGCGTCCATCTTTCATTGACTGCGCTTGAGCCAGAGGCTGGTGATTTCGTGACCACAAAACGTTTCGTGGCACGTATCGATGAAGGTCAAGAGAGTATGTCGGTGTACGTCGACAGCAAAATCACCGGTGATAACACCCGGCGCGCCGAAGGCGATTACGTAAAGTCGCTACAGCAACAAACCAAGCTCGGGCTGGCTGTACCTGGTGATCAAGACTACGAACTTTTCATTGATCAGCTAGTTCGTGGGGCTTCTGGCGACCACGAATTACCACTTCGTCGCTAGCACTCTTGAACCTTGAGTGCTAACAGCGTAAAATAGAACGGTAATGAGCGATAAACGAGACTACTACGAAGTACTGGGTGTCAGTAAAGATGCCTCCGCCGACGAAATCAAAAAAGCGTTTCGTCGTGGCGCCATAGAACACCACCCCGACAAAGAAGGTGGTGATGAAACAAAGTTCAAAGAGATCAATGAAGCCTATGAAGTCCTAAAAGACCCATCCAAAAAGCAGCGCTATGACCAGTTTGGCCATGCTGGTGTCGGTGGTGCGGCTGGTGGCAATCCATTTGAAGGGTTTGGTGGACAAGGTCAAAACATGAACTTTGATTTTGGTGATCTTGGTTTAGGTGACATATTTGGGAGCTTTTTTGGCGGCGGCCAAGGCGGTGGGCGCCAGCGTCAAAACCGTGGCCGTGATGTCGAGACCAATGTAGAGATAAGCTTTGAAGACGCAGTTTTCGGCACCGAAACCGACCTAAAACTAACACTTGATGACACCTGCGCGCATTGTGATGGCAGTACGGTAGAGCCGGGCCACGAACTAAAGACTTGCGAGACTTGTGGGGGTCAGGGTCAGGTCGTGACAGAAACTAGGACTATCTTTGGCAACATTCAGCAGGCGGCAATTTGCCCAAAGTGTCATGGTAGCGGCAAAGTGCCAGAAAAAGTCTGTAGTGTTTGCCATGGTAAGGGCACCCAGAACAAAACTAAGAAGGTTGATCTCAAGATTCCTGCCGGTATCGACGACGGCGCGACAATACGCCTACGCGAATATGGTGAAGCCATTGCCAACGGGCCCAAGGGCGATTTGTACGTAAATATTCGCGTTAAGGCACACAAGCACTTCATGCGTGAAGGCGATCTAATACTTAGTGACGAACACATTACTATGGTAGAGGCCGCACTCGGTACGGAAATTGATGTCGATACCGTTGATGGGCCAATCCGCATGAAGGTACCAGCTGGCACACAGAGCGGCAGTGACTTCAAGCTGAGTAACCACGGGGTGCCACACATTAAAAGCAGTAGCCGCGGCGCCCACATTGTGACAATTATTGTCGATATTCCAACCAAGCTCAGTAAGCAGCAAAAAGAGCTACTCGAGCAGTTTAATGCGCCCGCGAAAAAGCGCGGAATATTCTAGACGACTTAACAAAATACTGATCTTGCGTAATAATGGGGTTAGTATGCAAAAGCTTAAGCACAATCAACAGGGGTTAATTCCGCTCCTTATCTCAATTCTCACGGTCGTGGGGGCAATTATTGTTTTGGCATTTCTCAAAGTGCTACATGCCCAAAGCTAAAGCAGTGTAATAATATTGCAAAATAGTAATACTTGTGCTATAATACATCTGTTATGGCCGAAATAAAAACAGTTGAGCATTTTGCACCAGTGGGCAGCGAAGCCGACAAGTTGTTGGCGTACCCTTTTGAAGCACCCACGCACAGTTATCTTACTGATGGAGAGCTAGTTACCGAACTACCCGACAGCTTCGATCAATTTCAGATAGCCGCAGACGAGCAGTTGCTGGCGAAGGGCCTCCTGCCACTCGGTCAGCGTATCCCAGTGGTCGAATATGGCTCAAACGTCAGTCCGTATCAAGCCCAGAGCAAGATGGACAAGTTTGCTACCACCGATACACAGTCGGCACTGCAAACTACACCAAAAATCATCGCCAAAGTACCAGCTGCGGCAGTCGTCTGGCACGGCAAACCAGGTCAAAAGGGCAGTAGCTTTGCCGAATTATTACACGATGAATCCACGACTAACTCCGAGGCTACCTGTGCAGTAGCCTTCATGAGTGAAGAGCAGCTCGCCACCATGCACACTACAGAGGGTGTTACATATCATGCGGTGTGGGTTGATGTCCTTGCCGGCAGTGATGAGCATCCCATGAAAGCGTTGGCATATGTTGCCAAAAACTCAAGTGTGGCGCTCAAGGATGGTCAGCCAATCGCTGTGCAACGACCTGGTGCGGCACCGGTAAGTGGTGCTATGACCGCAGAACAAGTCGTTGACTACATGACAGAAGCTGCGGGAGAATCGGTAGGAGCAAGTAGTGCACGTGAGTTAATTGATCGTGCAGCCCAAACAAACCTAGCTGGTAAGAAAGAACTACAGGTCTCAGTAGCTGATTCTTTGGCAGAACAGGAAATGAATCGACCGTTCAGTTTCGCGGCCGAAGCTGGTGCAGCCGTTGGGCGGGCAGACTTTAACTCAATCCGAGCCGATGGACGTCCACATGATGAACTGAGGCTCATGGAAGAGGTTGTCGCCGGTCTGCGTCCTACGCCAGAGCAGCTGGCTGCAAAGGCGGCTGAGTTCGAAGCAAAGGGTAGTAGCCCAGAGCTAGCACTCAAAAAAGCCCGCGCGGCTATAGATATAGCCGAGCATTTGCGTAAGCGAGCCACCGAAGAAATGGGTATACCATTTGCTGTTGAAAAACCAGTTGCCAGAAAGGGCAATGTAGTGCATATTGCCGATTAGGCCAAAAGCCATACAATAGGATAGGAAATTATGACTGATACACAACTAGCCATCGACTATAACCAGAACAACCCAATTGGGGTTGTGAGTAACGACTCCTATAATTTCTTGTTCTACGATCGATTCTTTACTGACTTTAAGGTCGTTACCCCTATGAAGCAGGGTTGGCTTGACGATGTCGGCATGCGTGGCACCAGCGAGCGTCTGTACGGTGCTCCAACCAAATTTATGGATAGTGTGTCCAAGGTAATGCAGTCCAAAAAGTTTGTTGACTATTTCAAAACTGATCAAAAACGTAAGTTCGTCATGTACTCGCCAATTGACCCGCCGTACAAAATCAACCCGCTTGCTTACCTCATGAATTCCCCAACTATTGCGCATGCTTACGAAAACAAGCGTTACTTCCGTGACGAGTTTGCCGATCTAATCCGTATGCCCGAGTATGAAATTCGCTACATGAGCGAGCTTGATCGTGCCGCCAGCTACAAAGATTTGGCTGATCGCTACGGTGCATTTATGCTACAAGACGAAGAATCGTCTGGCTCCAAGGGGACATATGCAATCAAGAGTCATGATGACTACATCGAGGCCATAAAATCGCTCAAAAAGTTCTCGCGTGGTCGTACTATTGTGGTGTCAAAGTTTGTAGAAGGTGAGACCTCGAGCATTCAGGTTTGTATCACCAAGTACGGTATCTTTAGCGGTGGTATTCAGCGCCAGCTGATTGGCAGTCCAGAGCTGTGCAACACCAAGATGGCTGGGACCACTAAGTGGTGTGGCGGTGAAGTAGGCGTAGTTTACCCAGACATTATTCAGCACCAGGCGCGTGAGATGGCCAGTGTGGTTGGTTCTGAGCTAGCGAGTCATGGTTACCGTGGTATTTTTGGTCTGGATGTTATCGTAACGCCAGAAAACGAAGTCTACGCTATCGAGGTAAACGCACGATTAACGGGTTACACGCACGTCATTAGCGATCTACAGTACTGTGAAGGCAAAATCCCATTCATGCTGCTACACCTATTTGAACTCGGTAATTATAAGTATGAAGTGACCGACACCGAGGCATTGCCAAGTATTAGCCAGTATAAAAAGCCAGCCTCGTTGCTGATTATTAATAACCCACTCGAAGAGTCACTTGTACTTGAACACTACATCAAACCTGGTGTCTACAAGCAAAAAGGTGACAAAGTGGCCTATGTACGCCCAGGCTATCTGCTGGCTGACCTGAAGCACGACGATGAGCTAATTATCTCTAGTCGTTACGGCAAGGGGCAGGAAGTTATTAGTGGCCGTCGTATCCTCAAGGTTATGAAGTTTGGCGAGACTATGAAAAATGGTCAGCTGACACCTCGTGCAAAGAAGCTGGTGCGTAGTATCAAAGCAACCTTCGAACTACCTCTGTAATACGCTAACGCTTATGCTATTATGGGGTAATGTCTCCCGATATCATGTTGCTGCTACTAGTTGGCGTACCTGTTGCGGCGCTAATGTTGTGGCGTATTAATGCCTCTTTTGTCTTTCTGAGCGCCTGTTTGGGCACTGTGCTACTGACATTTGTTGGCACTGACGCCAGTGATTTTGCGAGTATGTTTTTGCCATTTTTGAGTGGTAATAATTTGAAGTTAGCCCTATTGTTGTTGCCGGTTATTCTAACCTCCGTCTTTATGGTAAAGACTATTGTTGGTGGTCGACTACTGTTTAATATTTTGCCGGCGTTTGGTACGGGTCTGGTGCTAGCTTTACTGGTTGTGCCGCTGTTGCCATCGTCGTACTCTCAGCAAGTTCAGGCTTCAACAGTTTGGCATCAACTTTCCCAGCTGCAAGCACTAGTTGTTGGGGCGAGCGCACTAGCCTGTTTGTTTTTTTTGTGGACACAGCGACCCAAGTCGGTGCATGGTAAGCATGCGGCTCACGGCAAGCATCACTAAGATTATATAAGTTCTATGATTTCAGCGTTGGCAATCCACTGGATACCTTCGTATTCATGGGTGTGCGGCAGGCCCTGCACGACACGGCGTAGCGCACGACCAAAGGCACCGTGGCTCACAATAAGGACATTGTCTGCTGGGATCGATTTGGCGTAGGCTAGTGCCTTTTCGGCTCGCTTTTGGAGCTCTTCAACAGTTTCGGCGCCTTCAATATCGTCAATTTTGCGGTAATCCTCGGGAGTTTCTAGGAATTTTTTAACCGGGGTGCCCTCGAGTGAGCCAAAGTGACGCTCAATAAACAGCTCGTTTAGCTCAATACTATCGATCGGAAAACTGATCTGCTCGGCTATGAGCCGGGCAGTTTCTTGCGTTCGCACTAGTGGCGAACAGATGATGTAGTCGATACGAAGTGGTTTTTGCACTAACGCCTTGCCACTTGTTGTTGCCTGGAGTCGACCATTGTCGGTGAGTATTGCCTCGGTTCTGCCCGAAAAGGTAGCACTGATATTCATGTCGGTTTCGCCGTGTCGTACGTAGAAAAGTCGTTTCATTAGCTCATAATAGCAAAATCTTAGCGTGCCCGGTCGTATAGTTGACTTTTATCCCTGAAATCAGGATAATCTAAGGAGTTATTTTACCTGGCAAACCAGGAAAAATGCAGCCCAAGCAAAACCAAAAGTTTTGCCCCCCAATTTTGTAATCCAAGGAGCCAAAGGCGACTGAATGCAAAGTTGAGAGGAGCGATCGACGACAGTCGGAGTTCGCCAAAGCAAGCGTCAGCTGTCTTTGGCGTAACGTAGCCAGTCGTCGCATTGCGACGAGGGCCCGTAGCTCAGTAGGTTAGAGCAGTGGCCTTTTAAGCCACGTGTCGTGGGTTCGAATCCCACCGGGCCCTCCAAGAAAAAAGACTCACATTCGTGGGTCTTTTTTCTTGAATGTCGGTGGGTAGTAACTCGTAGAATTCAGCGAACGACAAGGGCAGGGTAAGAAGGTGCTTGCACGTTCTACCGAGCACCACAGGCAGGAGTACGCATACGGTGCGCGCGATATCCTACCGGGCCCCGGCTTGTTGGCGCCCAAACCGACAATATGGCAGAATTGACAAAACAGATATAATTTGGTAAAATATACATCATAAAACTATGTAAGTAGAAGTACTTGCAGAGAGGTGTGAAAATGGCGCAAAACGAGGGGCGTACCCTTCGGCGTGCGCCAAAAAATATAACTAGGCGAATAGTGCTGTTCGTCTTGTTCGTGACATTTATGACAGGCGTTGGTCTGGGGGTGCATCAGCTAAAGGCTTTTGCCGAGACAACACTACGATCACCAGTAGTAGCGCCAAAAAATAGCTCACCAATCCAGGCAGCTGACCAAGGCTCACTGCAGGTGCGATCCGTAGCACACCCAACTCAGTCGGCCTCGCCGAACTGCACCCCAGGACAGTACAGGATGCCAAGCGTTATTAACCTGACAAGTTTGCCAGAGGGCGTCACAACGATTGAAGATAGCCCACAGACGTACCGTATTTTTGGCGATACCGTTGATGAGCAGCGTCAGCAACTACAGCAATGTGCACCGGTAGACGATTTTGCCGGTGCTGCTAGCTACCGTATTAGCTGGCAATATAGTTATGCCGTCCGCAGTGATGGCTTGTGTAGAGTTGTGCTTCCTAAAATTGGTCTGCATCTAAACATGATTGTGCCAAAGTGGAATGCCGGCCCGGGTGCAAATGAGTCGACTCGAGAGGCATGGCAGACATTTAGCAAAAACTTATCTGTACACGAACAGGGTCATTATGCGATTAGCCGTGCGCACGCCAAGGCCATGCTTAGGCAGCTGCAAGATGTACCAGCTCAAAGTTGTGCCACCATTCAGACAAGCGCCGATGCCGTCATGGATACGGCTCTAAAAGCGCTGCAAATTGCCGAAGAACACTACGATGGCAGCACCGATCATGGTGCAACTCAGGGCGCCTTGCTGTAACTGTCCGCTACGCTCATGGTTTACACTCCTGGCCTTGCTAGAATTTTAGAATATGAGGCAATCGCAATCGTGGCGCAAGTGGCGGTTTAGGCAGACGACCCTGGTATTTTTGCTGTGTTTGGCGTTTCTGCTTGGTGTCGGATTGTCGCACGCTGGACACCTTGTCGACGGTAGTGTGGCGCTGCTAGCTGGAGTGGTGTCACTAGCTATATTTAGAAAAAAGAACCTTTTGACATTGCTGTTCGTGGTGTTGTTTGGGCTTAGCTTAGGCGCCGCTCGTGGTTCGGTGTACATGCGCAATTTGGCTCAGTTTGATAGCCACTTTGACCGTAAAATGAGCTACCTAGTGGTTGCTGGAGAAGACGCTACCTACAACAAGTACAAGCAGTTAACGTTTGATGCGCACAATATACGTGTCGAAAAGACAGGGGAAATATTAACCGGCAAAGTTGGAGTCAGCGGGTTTGGGGCAAATGCGGTTTTTGCGGGTGATACGCTACGTGTAACTGGTAAGCTCAAGCCCTCGCGTGGTTCGTATCAGGCGAAGCTTAGTTACAGCACCATGGAGGTGGTCCAGCGTGGACATGGCTTGATCGCTGATCTTCGTCGCCGGTTCGTGGCTGGTATGCAGTCGGCTTTGCCAGAGCCATTGGCATCGTTTGGTATGGGTCTATTAATCGGTCAGCGGGCAAATCTGTCGGACCAAGTCTACAACTCACTGCTGATGGTTGGTCTGGTGCATATTATCGCAGTGTCGGGCTACAATCTGACAATTATTCTGCGGGCCAGCAAAGGATTACTCAGTAAATACTCACGCCGCCTGTCGTTATTACTAGCTTTTGCGCTCATCGGTGTGTTTTTGCTGTTTGCTGGTGCTAGCGCCAGTATCGTTCGTGCTGCCATTGTGAGCGTGCTCAGTTTGCTGGCTGCGTATTACGGTAGGAATGTAAAACCGCTGGTCTTAATCATGCTAGCGGCAGCTATCACGGCTTGGCTCAACCCGTACTATGTCTGGACAGATGTAAGTTGGTACCTTTCATTCCTAGCATTTTTTGGTGTGATGGTAGTCGCGCCGATGCTGTTAGTCCACCTGCCGAAACGTCTGCAAACTTCGTTGATTGCTACGGTAGCACTGGAGAGTTTGTGCGCAGAATTGCTGACTTTGCCATATATTTTGTACGTTTTTGGGCAGATGTCATTTATTGGCCTAATGGCTAACGTATTGGTGGTGGGCTTCGTGCCAATGGCTATGCTAGTGTGTTTGGTGGCGGGGGTTTCGGGCATGCTTATCCCGGCTATTGTCGGCTGGCTGGCCTGGCCGGCGCGCTTGCTGCTGACGTACATGCTGGATGTTGCGAACGCTCTGAGTCGACTACCGCACATCTTTGTACAGGGTCTGATTTTTTCGCTAGCTGAGCTGCTACTGACATATACGGTTATCGGTTTGATTGTATGGCGCATGTGGCGCAAGCTGAGCCGTTCGCAACTACGGGTTATTGAGGACCAGGCTATTGGGTCATTGTCTAAACAGGGGTGAATACGCTATACTATAGGTACGTTAAGCACGGGGAAATTATGTCAGGTCACAGTAAATGGTCAACAATCAAGCGCGAAAAGGGGGCAAAAGATGCCGCTCGTGGCGCAGTATTTACTAAACTTGGCAACACCATTGCTATGGCGGCACGTGGTGGCACTGACCCGGACACTAACTTTGCGCTTAGATTAGCGATTGATAAGGCAAAAGCCGCTAACATGCCATCGGCTAATATCCAGCGGGCCCTCGACCGCATCAAGGACAAAGACGCAGCGCAGCTACAAGAAGTTTTATACGAAGGCTATGGTCCTGGTGGGGTAGCTATTTTGGTCGAGTGTGCAACCGATAACATCAATCGTACTTACCCTGAAGTGAAGCTAGCCTTTAGTAAGCACGGTGGTAATATCGCCGAAAAGGGTGCTGTGGCCTTCCAGTTTGACCGTAGAGGCGTTATTCGCGTAACTGGCACCGGTGACGACTTGATGCTGCAGGCCTTGGATGCAGGCGCCAGTGATGTCCAGGAAGAAGGTGAGGAGTCTCTCATATACACCGAAGCAACTGATCTTGCTAAGGTACGTGATGCCCTGAAAGATGCCGGGCTAGACATCAAAGAGGCAGAGCTAACATATGTACCGAATACGACGGTTGTAATAACCGACGAAGCCACGGCTGGTAAAATTATGCGGCTGATGGACGCACTCGATGACTGTGACGATGTCAGCAACACTCATGTAAACTTTGACATTGATGAAAAACTAGTAGGATGATCTACGCAAAATTTATTGCGAAAGCGCTGCTTGCAGTAGTTGTTTTGGCGGCTACGGTAAGCACATCAGCGCCACAAGCAACTGCCCATATTATTGGCGAGGATGGCAAAGAGGTCTGTGAGACCACAACCGCCAAGGCTACTGATGCCGATTGTCTAAATGCGGAAGATGACCACCATGAAGAGGAAAAATCCCCTAGCCTTACTGGTCCGATTCTGTGGAGCGTGGCTGGTGCAGTCTTGGTGCTTGGTGGGGTGTACGTTGTTAAAAAGCATGCTAGTAGAACATCTAAGAAAGAATCAAAGACCACCGAAGAATAGTCGGCTGCTACAATAGAGTTATGACAACAACGACAGTTGAGTGCCGCGACATGGATGGCAACCTATCTATGGTGCCGGTTGAGGAATTGAGCTGGCGACCAGCCGCGTACGCAATCGTCATACATGGCGACAAGATCCTGCTACTCAAGCAGTACAACGGCTACGACTTACCGGGTGGCGGGGTTGATTTGGGTGAGTTTCCTGAGGATGCTGTTATTCGTGAAGTTCGTGAAGAAGCAGGGCTGAACGTGGCAAATCCAAAACTTATTGATGTGACATCAAGCTTTTTTAAGCGCAGCTATGCTAAGGAGGCCAACTGCGTGCAGTCACTTTCGATGTACTATCACTGCGACTACGTGTCGGGAGAGATTAGTGCCGATGGTCATGACGAACACGAACAGCACTATGCGCCAGAAGGCTGTGTGTGGCTGCCGCTTGCTGACCTGAAAGATGTTGATATTGCTGCTAGTACGGACTGGCGTAGGTATGTACGATACTAGTCTTATGGGTAAGAAAACGATCGTCGTTATTTTGTCGGTCGTGATTATTGTCGCGCTGCTCGTAGCAGGCGTTTATTGGTGCAGCCGAAATAGCCAACCCGTAACGTGTCCAGGGCCAAAATGCACCAGGGGCTGTACCGTAACTGTGGACGGAGCCGAGATGTGTCCATGAGGATTTTAGGCATCGACCCTGGTACTGGCATTTTGGGCTTTGGCGTGATTGATGTTGATGGGCGGGGCAAAGCCCAGTTAGTTGAGGCTGGCGTGATTCGTACACCCGTGCACGAGGACGACTCGGTGCGTTTATTGACCATATACGAAGAGTTAACAGAGATAATTACGCAAACAAAACCAACCATGATGTCGGTAGAGAAGCTCTTTTTTGCGCGGAATGTAACGACGGCTATGACAGTGGCGCAGGCGCGCGGTGTCGTGTTGCTATGTGGCATGCAGGCTGGTCTACAGATTGCCGAATATACGCCGCTACAAATAAAAATGGCTATCACTAGCTACGGTAAGGCCGACAAAAAGCAGGTCCAGGAAATGGTGCGCGTACTGTTAGGACTCAAGGAAGTACCAAAGCCTGACGACTGTGCCGATGCGTTAGCTGCTGCGCTTACGCACAGCACAGTTGCGAATTTGGCGTAGTCACCACTGGTCGTTTTGCGCCCACATGATGCATGTGATACGGTGAAAGCACTAGCATGTAAGACCAAAAGGATTATAGTATGCCACCAGTAGAGCCACAGCAACCCGTAGACCCAAGTGCACAAGCAGCGCAAGACCCAATGGCTATGCCTTCACAAGAGCCAGTAGCTGCACCTATCCCAGAGCAGCAATCGGATATGGCAGCTGAGCCAATCGTAGAATTGCCAACTGAACCTGAGGTGTCTTTGCCTGAGCCAGTTGCCGAGGTGCCAACTCCAGAAGTGACTGATGTACCAACTCCTAACGAGCCTGACGAAAATTCGGTTTCGCCAGTCGAAATAGCAACGGATACTGAGTCGTCATCTGCAGTAGTACCCGAGATGCCAACAGAATCGCCTGCAGTAGCTCCGGAACTACCCGCCGAACCCGCTGTTGATCCTACCGCACAGGCTCCTGTAGAGCCAGTAGACATCCCGCCAGCAGGTGATCAAAACGGCCAAGCTCCCAACATTGTTGTTGGTTGAGTTGTTGTCGTAAAACATCAGCGTATGCCGGTGTTTTGTGTACGGTTGAACCAAGGGACTGTATAATAGGTTGAATGATTGCGACACTTTCTGGCATAGTCGGCGAAAAGCTTCCCGAGCAACTCGTGCTAGACGTTAGTGGGGTCGGCTATGGCTTGCAGGTGACGGCTGAGGATTTTGGCCGACTGGCAAGCGGTGAGCAAGCGAAAGTGTATGTCTACGAACATATTCGAGAGCAATCTCACGACCTGTTTGGCTTCCTACAGCTCGATACCAAAAAGTTATTTGAGCAATTGCTGGGAGTTAAAAACGTCGGCCCTAAAGTTGCGCTGGCGGTGCTAGACATTGGCACGGCACCGGCTGTTCGTGGTGCCATTGCCGCTGGCGACGTCAAGCTACTGCAAAGTGCAAAAGGTGTTGGCAAGCGCGCTGCCGAACAGATTGTAGTTGAGCTACGCGACAAAGTTGGTTTGGCGTCTAGTGATACTGCCGAGGGTATCGTTGGCCGTCCGGGAATTAATACGCAAGACGAAGCCGTTGAGGCGCTCATGAGCCTAGGTTATTCACCGCAGGATGCTACGACTGCGCTCAAAGACATCGATCAGGCACTCCCAGTCGAAGAGCGCATTAAACAGGCACTGAAAGGCTAGGGATGATTGTAATCACTGGTGCAAGCGACGGACTCGGTAAGGAAATAGCCAAGGTCTACAATGAATCAGGACAAATGGTGGTCAATATTTCTAGGAGACAATGTGAGTATGCAGCCGTGAATCTCCTGCATGATTTGCGTGAAGCAGCTGAAATTGAGCAAGCCGCAAAAGAAATAGCCAAAATTGACGAGCCACTCAACGCCATTATTAATTGCGCAGCCGTCATGTCGATTCAACCTCTCGGAACTGTGACTGACGACGAATTAAGGCGAGTAATGGCTACTAACGTAGAGTCGGCCATACTGCTCGTTTCACATCTGATTGAGCGTATAAACACGGATGAAACTGACATCGTAAATGTTGCGTCAACAGTCGGCACCAAAGGCTACGTGGAACAGGCCGCTTACGGTGCCTCAAAATGGGCAATGCGAGGTTTCTCGCAAAACCTACAGGCTGAGTTCAAAGATAAAAAACCGCGCGTAATTAGTTTTTGCGTGGGCGGTATGCGTACCACTATGGGTGATAAGATTGGTAAATATATAACAGATCCAGAAAACTGGATGGATCCGCGTGCCATAGCTATTTTTATGAAGCAAGTACTCGAGCTACCTAAAAATGCCGAAGTATCCGAGATTATTATTAACCGGAAAGTAAGTGCGTAATGATTGATAGAATTGTTGGTGCAAGTGCCGAGCCAGAAACACCTGAAGAGCAAGAGTTTGAGGTTAAGCTTCGGCCGCATGACTTCGAAAATTACATCGGCCAAGAACGTCTCAAAAAGAACTTACAACTTGCCATTACGGCCGCCAAAAAACGTGGTGAACCGCTAGACCACGTACTACTATATGGTCCACCAGGCCTAGGCAAGACAACCATGGCAAGCGTGCTGGCAAATGAAATGGGCGCGCAGATTCGGATTACAAGCGGGCCGGCCATTGAGCGGGCGGGTGATTTGGCGAGCTTACTAACAAACCTGCAAGATGGCGACATATTGTTTATAGACGAAATTCACCGCTTGCATCGAACGGTTGAGGAAGTGCTGTATAGCGCCATGGAAGATTATAAATTGGACATCATGCTTGGAAAGGGCCCCAGCGCACGTAGTCTGCGCCTGGATTTGCCGCAGTTTACGCTGATAGGAGCTACGACACGCACTGGTGCACTAGCTGCACCACTCCGTGATCGTTTTGGGCATATCCATCGCTTAGAATTTTATACCCCAGATGAAATTGGCCAGATTATCACTCGTGCAGCAGGTATTATTGGTATCAAGATTGATAAGCCTGCTGCGCTTACATTAGCAGAACGGGCTAGACTGACTCCGCGCATTGCCAACCGACTACTAAAGCGTGTACGTGACTATGCCGATGTAAATGGTGATGGCATCATTGATGCCGTAATTAGCGCTGATGCACTTGAGTTACTTGAGATTGATGAGCTGGGCCTCGATCCTGCCGATCGTATGCTGCTGGCTGCGATTATTGATAGCTACGGCGGTGGGCCAGTCGGTGTCGAAACGCTAGCCGCGCTAACTGCCGAAGAACGCACTACTATTGAAGATTTTATCGAGCCTTACCTGTTACAAATTGGGCTACTAGAGCGTACACCACGAGGTCGCAAGGTAACCGCAAAGACATATCACCACCTAGGAAAGTCGCAACCAAAGAACTCCTCAGAGCAATCTAGCCTGCTATAATATTCATCATGCAACCCCAAGAGCCACAACCACCGCAACCACTATCAGAAAGTCCACAACCCTCATACCAAGCATCGTATGATAGTCAGCCAGCCCCAGTCCACAACCCACTTGAAGTAATGCAGCCCGGTGAACGAACAATTTGTGAAATCAAGCGTCACCCAATTGGCCTCTTTGGTCTGTATGCCAGCATTACGCTGATTCTACTGTTGGTTGTTGTCTTTGGGTACGGGCTTGGGCCGTCATTATTTACCGAGCTGACGAAGTCACAAGTCTATATGTATTCAACAATCGCACTGGTTGTAACGGGGCTAGCAAGCCTGATTGCACTACTAGTTGGACATATTGTCTACTGGGGTAACCGCTGGATTATAACTTCTGATAGCGTGACCCAGGTAACTCAATTAACACCGTTTAACAATCAGACCAGCCAGCTCTCATTAGGCAACATTGAAGACGTTACAACCGAAAAAAGTGGGCTATTGCCATATATCTTTAACTACGGATCTCTCAAAACTGAGACCGCTGGCGAACATCAAAAATTCAAGATGAGTTTTTGTCCTGACCCAAACCGGTACGCCAAGCTGATATTGCAGGCACGTGACGATTTTGAGCAAGAGCACTATCGGCTTTCAACGGCTGAGGGCCGAGCCGGCGCTGCCTACAACAAGCGTATGCAGCAGTAGTAACACGCAGTACTATTCGGCGAAGGGGTTGTTACGATTTTGCTTAAATAGCGTCTTTACGTTGACGCTGTTATCTTTAAGATTCTGTAACTGGTCAACAACAGCTATGTCGATGCGCGGTGTTAGATTGGTTACTTGCGTGTCGACGCTGCCGTCAGTGACGACTACCGGGTCGCTCAGAATAAAAATCTTATAGCAGGTGAAGCCGTAGATGCTCGAAACGAACACCACAAATAGGATAACTCGATATCGATTGAGTCGCTGTGCGATCTGTGACAGCTGCTCTGGTAGGTTGCCGAGTTTGGGTGCTTTTAAGTCTTTACTCATGGCTTTATGTACTCCTGCAGCGTTAACGAAAAGCTGATATTTGACGGATTAGTTGAATTTGGTGAAATAACAATGTTGCTCACCTGGGCCGTCCGTCTATTTTGCTCAAGTGCCTCTAGGAAACGTATGAAGTTGTTGTATGGCACCGGCTTGGTAGAGTCAGACTGCACGGTAATCTGCAGACCGTATACGCCTGGAATTTCTTTGACACGAAGCAGCTGCGATAGCCCCGGTTTTGAGCCACCAACCTTAGCCCCAAGCGTTGAAGTAGGGAAGGAGAAACTACCAAGCTGAATGCTATTTTGTTTTGCAAGTTTTACAATTTCACCAATCGTCTGTGCTTGGTTCTTGTCTTGTGGAACTATACTTTTGGCAATTTTAGCCAAATCTTGATACTTCTTGACGTCCGCCTTGGCACGTTTGAGTGCAGTATCTCGACCCTCAAGCACTGCCAGTTGCTGCCGCTGTTCAGCAAGTGTTGCGGATTGTTTCTCTAGTATCGAGCTAAGTACGGATGCACCTACCAGCAGGCCTGCTGCCATAAGAACTATTGCCGATACTAGGATTTGGTAGAGTCTTTTGCTGTTCATAGTTATTTAGCCTTCGCGTTCACGAATAAGAACGGGTTATCTTTAGCAAACAGCGCACGAACAGTGACGGTACAGGGGTATGCCGGTGCTTCATCGCCGGACGCACAGCTAATACCAACTACGTCAGCCTGACTGAATATTTCATTTTTTGGATCGGCTAAGTTCACCTGCAGCTGGGTGGCTGCCGCATAGTCAGTGCTGGTAGCTGTTATATCGAGCGCCCCGGTAGTTTCACTGATTGCTAAGGTAGATAATCGAACATTGCTCGGGGTAACGCTGCCGAGCTGTTTGAGGAGTTTAGAAAATAGGATTTCTTTACCCAGTACTTTTACAGCCAGTTTGAGACTGTTGCTTATATCTTTCGCGGCAGCTTGTGTTTCAGTAAGTTTTTGTTGCCTCAATGAGTTTTCTTTGCTGGTGATTTGCTTTTGGTAGTCACTAGACAGGTGTTCCATATAGACGAAGCCGGTCGTGCCAATGGCTGCTAGCCCAACGAGAGCAATCGCAAATGCGATGAGCCAATGGAGTGCATGAACATTTCGGCTTGCATAATCGTAGCCACTTTTAATCTGCGGAGGTAACAGATTTATCATGAGCTAAAAACTCCCTTTGGATCGACCATGGCTAGCCCGGCAACCGTAGCGTACATAAGACGATCTGGACCACTTGGTGGCTGCAGCCCCTTGTAGTCCATGTAACTCCATGGATCGTGTGCACGGACTGGTAATCGGAGCTCTGCCGTCAGGTAATCGGCTAGGCCCGGCATGTTGGCGCCCCCGCCGAGCATAATGATTTGACCAATCTTTTGCTGGTTGCCGTATCGCTCTTCGTAGTAGCGCATCATGCGACGGATTTCTTTAATGATAAGCTGCAGTGTCGGGGCTAAAATTTGCTTGATCGTGTCTTGCTTTTTGCTGGCAGCTAGGCCGTACTTTGTTTTGATAGTTGCTGCCTCTGCAGCAGTGACGCCGAGTTTCTCCTGTAGTGCGTTAGTAAAGACCAAACCGCCACCGGCAACCGTGCCAGTTACCAGCACTTCCTTATGGAAAATGCTGATATCTGAAGTTAAAGAACCGAAGTCGATGATAACGGTGGCGACATCACTGTGACGATCGTGGTTAAACAAACGCGCTGCCGCTGCCATAGTGGTTTCAACCAGCACTACCTCAAGTCCCATTAGTTTTGTGAGGACTGTGTAAGAGTCAACAATTGTCCGCGGAAAGGCGACGGCAAATAGTTCGGTCTGCTCGGCCCCTTGATTGGTGATATGGTAATCGTAATACAGGTCGTCGAGCGGCATAGGAATATATTGCTCAACCTCGAGTCTGACGGCATCTTGTAATTCTTTGGGTTTAAGCTTGGGCAATACCATAGACCGTGAAAATGCGCGGTAGGCAGGGATGGAAACAGCAACTCGACGAGTGCTAATAGTGCCTATAAGATGGTTTTGAAACAGATCTTGCATTGACTGAGCGATAACTTCAGGTTTTACAATCACACCATCATCAACAGCTGTTGGGTCAAAAGCAGTTGTGCCGTAGCCTAGCACTTGCGGCTGGGACTTGGTGGTACCGACCTGCATCACTTTGAGTGAGCCATGACCAAGATCGAAGCCGAAAACTGGTTTATCGTGATAGAAATTACTGTGTTTGCTCATGCCACCCATTCAAGCGTTAGCTCTTTGGTAAAAGTGTACCATTTTGACGCCGTTGATTCTAGGGGTTATACAGTTCCTGATAGCTGCGAATCGTCCATGTTTTGGCACCAGAGGCGAGAGTCGTACCAAATGTGACAGAAGCTGATCCACTGAGATCTACTGTTTGACCGAGTGCAGAACCAATAATGTTTGCACCGCCGACAGATATCTTGCCCCAGTAAGATTGGAATATCATGCCTGGCAAAATGGTCGCCCCAGCAATCGTGACCGTCTCTTGTTTCGACGATGTGTAGAGATTTGTCCCAGTAACATTGGCTGCTGGATTGCCGGTAGAATTTTTGAAACTGATAAATTGTACGCCTGTGCCACTGCTGTTTGCAGCCATGGAGGCCGCTCCATTAACGGTAATAGTGCCATCAACCATAACGACGGGACGAGTCGTACCAACACTGTTAGCGACCGTTACATGACTACTGGCGCCAATTGTTAGGTTACCAGTGATGTAGGCGTTACCGTTTATAGTTAGATTACAGACACCACCAATGCTGACGTTACCAGTTATTTTTACATTTGCCGGCCAGTTTGCAGCCGCACCGAGGCCTAGAATGCCATTTGAACAGCCATAGGAGTTGGAGGCACCGGTACCGGTGGCGGTAACCGCGTCAATCTGAGCCTGACGATCATAGGTTGGCATGCTGACATTTGGGGCCGTACAGCCGTACTGCAGGCCGTGGCCACTCAACAGACCACCGGTTATTCCGGAGCCATTAGTCTGGCCAGTGGCGCAGACGTCACCATAGATATGAGAGATACCACCGATAGATATGGGTTGTGTGCCATCTGTACACACTTGGGGATATGTTGGGCCGGGATTGGTTCCTGATGGACACTGGGCATTTGCTACGTCTACTTTAAGCGGTGTGACGAGGGTGCCAATTTGCGCAGAGCCAGTCAGTTTTATGCCGCCCTTGGTGTAGACGGAAGAGTTTACAATGGCGCCAACCCCGCTTAAGATCAAGCCGCCAGGTCCACTAAACACCGAGTAGCCAGATGAGCTGGTGCCAACGACCGTGACTTTAATTTTGCGAGTTTGGTAGACTTTGCCAGAACTGTCATTGATGCGATAGACTTTGCCGGTCGAGATAATCGTCTTTGACTTACCATCACCACTGTCAGTAATGCTTGTAGTATAGGTTGCCTTGCCCTGAGTGCTGTTATTGAAAAATTGTTGAGCCGAGGGGTAGCCAGTAAAACTATCATCCAGATTGAGTTGGTGAACCGATTGCTCAATACCGGCCTCAGCGGTCAGGTACGCGTTGTTGCGATAGACATTGTCAGATGCTATTTGGTATTGCCCACTTGCAGCGCTCAGTAGCGACAAGCCAATGATAGAAAGTATTATCATGAGTCCGAGAACTGTAACTAGTAAGTAGCCTTGCTGCTGTTGCATCTTGCTGGTCTGGATTCGGGTAATCAGCTTAATCATTTCTAAACACCATTCTTGTAGTGTACGAGGCGGAGATGCGCTGACCAAATTTACTGGTCCTGAGAGTGGTACTGAGAATAATCGAGCGTGCCTCAACTGGGCTTACAACTGCATCAGAACCATCTCGGTACGATATGCTGAATGTCTGAACATTGCGCAGGACCACTTGGTCGGCAGGACAGCTGCTGTTTGCTAGGTTGGCTGGACAGGTTGTTTTGGCGGCGTTGCCACTGGCTGTTGAGGCAAGTATCCTTCGGTACAGCACACCATTTTTTACGAAATAGATAATATTGTTTTTTTCGGTAATGTAATGCGAGGGGTCGGAGAATATGATGTTCCGTGCCGAATTCTGGGCGGCTGTTGCCAAAATTAGCGTTGAGTTGCTGGATTGCCAGCTATAAGGATCGCCAGAAGTGGGTGCGTTATCGTCTGGCCAGCGGTTATTTATATCAGCATTAGCTGACAGGCGTATTGTGCTGGCGGCGGCATTGATACCTTGCTGCGCATCGTACAGTAGGGACTGTTTGGCGGTTGCGATCGAGCTACTTTGTATACTGTCAGTCATAAAGCCTAGGACGACGACTGACATGATTGTTGTAACGCTGATAGCAATGAGTAGTTCAACTAAGGTGAAGCCCTGAGTTCGCCTGTTCTCGATAGTCGCCTGCACTATCATTGTGATATACCAATTACACCAATGAAGGAACTGAGGGTGACCTTTTTGGGTGTGCCTTTGTCGCTGTAGGTTACCGTAACATTGACGCGTTTAATACCCGGTGTTGGTTCGCTAATGACGGCTGTGCCGCTGCGTGGCTTTGGCAGATTTGAGGGTAGGCTGTTTGTAAAGGTGATGGTCTGCCCGTCGGTGAGCTGCGCGTAGTTATTGTTTCGCAGCGATTCAACCTCACTGCGAGCAGCCTGGTTGGCGCTTTCTAGGTAGACCGCACGTTGTTGGATGTTCTGGATGCTGCCAAACATCACCGATAGTCCACTCGCCACAAAACCGAACGCCATGATAGCGATCAATAATTCTACCAGTGTAAACCCACCTGTCTGTAAGCGATGTATCCCCATGCTTATGTTTATTATATCGCAGGAGTGAGCTAAATACATTGTTCGCTACACACAAAAAAACCGGAGCTATGATTGCCCCGGTTTTTGTAGTCTAAAGACTAGGCTGTTACTGAGTGCCGGTCTTGCTGTAGGTGCTACCGTCAGACTCAAGCTTTGCGCTAATCGTGAAGGTGTCACAGTCAGCAGTTTGGTCTGGGCTAGAGCCAGTTACTGTACAAGCTGAGCCGCCAGCAGTTGCGCTGTAGCCATAGTGCGTTGCATCAGCTGTTGCTTGTAGTGCGCCGCCCTTAGGATCTTTCAAAGCTTCTTTGTCGAGACCCTTGAGGTGTGCTGCAACCCAGGCACTGTCGTTCATCATAGCCAGTGTTGGGTAGCCAGTTTCCTCGGCTGCGTATGCCGTGATGTGACTTTGGATTGCACCAATGTCAGTCTTGCGCTTACTGTCACGAGCTTTCTGCTGAATGCCAGTGAAGGTAACGATGACAAGTGTTGCCAAGATACCAATGATAACGATAACGATGAGCAGTTCCACGATAGTGAAACCCTTAGATTGCTTTTTTAGTGAGAACATAGGAACCCACCCTCCTATTATTTAAATTAGTTACAGTTATGTTGTTAATGGATCCTTGCCGTGATGTAGGCAGAGTATCTACCACTGATTATAACCATAAGCATCCTGAGGTCAAGTGCTCTGACGTGCATCTGCCTGACGTCGGCTAGTTACTGCCAACATTTTGGCTCAGTGAGGCAATTGGACCCATGACACTGGCGGCAATCACACCAACAATCGAACCAAGTACGATGATCATAACGGGCTCGATAATTGAGCTGAGCGAGTCTATAGTTGCGTCAACTTCCTCATCATAAAAGTCAGCGACTTTAATGAGGATAGTATCAATTTGCCCGGTCTCTTCACCAACGGCTAGCATTTGACCGACAATTGGCGGAAAGATTTTGCTGGCACTAATGGGTTCACTCAGGGGCCGCCCGTTGCGCACCTCGCTAGCTGCGGCCTTTAGTTCTGCTTCGAATACCTTATTGCCAATAGCTCCACCAGTGACACTCATGGCATCTAGCACGGTTACTCCAGCAGAGGTTAGCGAAGCAAAGGTGCGCGAAAAACGCGAAACAGCAATTTTGATGATGATTGTTTTAAGGATGGGTACCTTGAGTAAAAAGGCATGAAACTTATACTTACCCTTTGGTGTGCGGATGTAGCGAACGCCAAAGAATAGGATGATGCCAAATACAATCAGTCCAAAAAAGCCGTTTGGAATAGAGCCAATAACGGGTAGGGAGCTGAGACCGGGGATATGCTGCATGATGGTGTGGCTGGTATTGAAGTTACTCACGTTGAGCAGGGCTTGGGTGTAGACGGGTAGCTTTGCGTCTGGGCCACCGAGGTCGGTCAAGATTTTGCCAATCTTCGGTACGACAAACGTCATAATGCCAAAAAATGCCAGTACGGTGATGGTTAAGATGACTGTTGGGTAGGTCATGGCACTTTTAATTTTTTTGCGTATGGTGGCGTCTTTTTCGGTCTGGGTCGCCACGCGCTTTAGGATTTCGTCCAAGATACCGCCGGCTTCACCGGCCTTAATCATGTTGATATACACCTCAGAGAAAACCTTCGGGAATTTACCAAAGGAGTCGCCCAAGCTTTGACCACTTTCAACATCTTTGGCAATGGCACCAATCACAGATTTGAAGTATTTTGTCTCGGCCTGTTCCTGAAGGGTTACCAATGCACGTGTTAGCGGTACGCCGGCGCCCACCATCGTTGATAGCTGCCTGGTGAATACCATCAGTTCGCGTAGTTTTACCTTTGGAGTGCCGATATTGCCGTTTAACTTGAGGCCACCGGACTTCTTGTCTTTACCTTCTTCGGTAATGATAACTGGGCGCGCACCCTGTCGTGCTAGGGCTGCAATGAGAGCTTCGCGATTCGCAGCCTCATAGCTACCATTGACGGTTTTTCCTTCTTTGGTGATTGCTTTGTAGGTAAATTTCATACGTGTAGTCTTATCGGATTATTCTTCGCTTGTCACGCGTAGTACTTCTGGTATGGTTGTTTCGCCGCGCAGGGCCTTTATGAAGCCGTCAAGCTGCATTGTAAGCATGCCATTTGCGATGGCCTGACCCTGAATACCTTCGCTGGTACTGTTACCCACAATGAGTCGCTGAATTGAATCGTCATTGTGGAGTACTTCGTAAATGCCTATGCGACCCTTGAAGCCAGTGTGATTGCAGCTGGCACAGCCCTCATCGTGAGCTTTAAATAGTCGGTTGATTGAGTTGGCGGTTGTGCTAAGTTGATTAGTGATATCTTTTTCGGTGTTACTTTTGCCAATGCCGTCACTAAGCGCCTGCGATTCAAAATCATTAATGGTTTTTAGGTTGGCCGTAGTAAGATCAAAAGTTTTCGCTAATTGCTTTAGCTCAACATCATCTGGCTGATAGGTTTCGCGGCATTCGACGCAGAGGCGGCGCACTAAACGCTGGCCGATGACAATGCGCACGGTACTGGCAATCAAAAATGGCTCAATATCCATTTCGAGCAGACGAGGTAGACAGGTTGCGGCATTGTTGGTGTGCAGTGTGCTGAATACCAGGTGGCCGGTAAGGGCAGCTTGCACGGCCAGCTCGGCAGTTTCACCGTCACGAATCTCTCCCACCATAATGATGTTCGGGTCTTGGCGCAGCAGGGCACGCAGACCGTTCGTGAAGGTCATACCGGCTACTGGATTTACCTGGGTTTGGTTAACACCGGGTATACGGTATTCGACTGGATCTTCGACGGTGCTAATGTTGACGTCTGGTGTGTTGAGCTTGCTGAGCACACTAAAAAGCGTGGTTGATTTACCGGAGCCAGTTGGTCCAGTTACTAGCACCATCCCATGCGGCTGTACGATGGCGTGCTGCAGTGTTTCGAGCGCTGTGCCCCAAAAGCCCAGCTCGGTAAAATCAGACGCCTTGCTAGATTCACTCAAAATACGCATCACCACTTTTTCGCCGTCCGATACCGGCAGTGTTGAGACACGAAGGGCGTACACGTTGCCACTAACTTGCACCTTGAATCGTCCATCTTGCGGGGCGCGGTGTTCGTCGATTTTGAGGTTACTCAGAATTTTAATGCGGCTGACCAGGGCATTTAGTACTTTGCGGGGAAGCTTGTTGGCCTCACGCAGTACACCATCTACACGGTAGCGCACAATTACGAACGTTTCGCGTGGCTCAATGTGGATGTCACTGGCGCCGGACTTGA
Source organism: uncultured Candidatus Saccharibacteria bacterium (assembly GCA_964647125.1). Taxonomy (GTDB): domain Bacteria; phylum Patescibacteriota; class Saccharimonadia; order Saccharimonadales; family UBA4665; genus UBA6224. Next base: position 60,296 of record CAZYFP010000002.1, on the reverse strand, counting down.
CACCGTACTCAATCAGCAAGTTTACGGTCTGGGCAATAGGTGAGTCTTCCGCAAGATCATTTTCATCGACGTCTTCTTCGACTTCGGCTTCTTCTTCGCCAGAAATAACTTTGGTAAGTTCATTGCCAATGTTTTCTCGGTATTGATCGAGTGCTCCAGACAACATACTGCTAAGCGTGATGTAGACGCGGATGTCGCTGCCGAGCTGCTTTTGCAAGAAGTTGAGTGCCTGGATATCGTCGGGGTCCTCCATGGCCACCAGCTTGGTGCCATTTTCGTCCAGGCCAAATACCACAGAGTGATACTGACGGGCAATTCGCTCGGGCAACGTCTTCAATACGTCCTTTTTTATCTCACGTGCATTCAGCTCTATAAGTGGCACATCGATTTCGTGCGCATACAGCTGGGTGAGATCACGCTCGGTCAGGACGTTATTTTTTAGCACCAAGTCTTGCAAGGGTTTTTTATCTTTTTCTTCTTGTTTTTTGAGCTCAGCAATTTGCTCGGCCGAAACCTTGCCACTGTCTTTCAGAAGCTTCTCAACCAACGAATCAGCTATACGCATTGGTTCTCTCCAGAAACAGTCATGTGTGTATCCACCCTGAGTTTGCCCATCATTTTAGCTAATTTTAACAGGAATCACACCAAAGCAGAAGCGTTATAACCATCCCGTATCACATAACTATCTAGAGGACGGACCTCTAGGTTGGTAAAATGCTGGCATTTTGGAGTATTATTACAGATATGCCGAGTCGTAATGTCATTAAGCAAGACACATCTGAAAGCTTTTATCACGTCTACGCTCGTGGCTCAAACAAGCAGCGGATATTTCGTGATGAAAAAGACTACGTTAAGTTTCTGCAACTGTTTGAGCGCTATCTGTCGCTTAAAGAAACTAAAAGCGCTGCAGGGGTATCGTTTCCGAACTTTTATAACAAGCTGGAGCTAGTGTCGTTCTGTCTTATGCCAAATCACATTCACCTACTTATTTATCAGCGACAGACCGGGGTGATGTCAGCCTTTATGCGTAGCGTATTAACCAGCTACAGCATGTATTTCAATAAAAAATACAAACGTACCGGCCCTCTGTTTGAGTCGCGCTACAAGGCATCGCTCATCAGTAGCGACGATTATCTGTCGCACATTACGCGGTATATCCATCTCAATCCACGTCATTGGCAGGAATATGCCTACTCAAGTTTGCCGTATTATTTGCAACAAATCACGGATGACTGGATGCGTCCTGAGCGTATTATTTCCGACTTTAGCTCACCAGCAGAGTATCTACAGTTCGTGCAAGATTATGTCCAAAATAAGGAGATGTTAGACATTCTAAAACACGAACTAGCTCACTAATTTTGTGATAAAAATACAATCTAGAGGACGGACCTCTAGATTGAAAAGTAAGTTTGATTTTTGTATTTTGGCACGGTATACCTGGAGCTAGAAACCATTAACGTGATCATTGTTGGTCACATGTGAAAGGAACCACCTAGTATGGCAAAGAAATCCGAAGAAAAAACTATGGGCGACGTGTCGGGCACCGACGGTAAGGCAAAGGCGCTTGGCCTGGCACTCGAAAGTATCGAAAAGCAATTTGGCAAAGGCTCCATTATGAAGTTAGGCGAGTCCACGCACGCTAATGTCGAGACTATCCCTACGGGTGCTCTATCGATTGACTTGGCGCTGGGTGGTGGTATACCGCGCGGGCGAATTGTGGAGATCTACGGCCCAGAAAGCTCCGGTAAAACCACACTAACCCTCCATGCTATCGCTGAGTGTCAGCGACGTGGCGGTACAGCTGCGTTTATTGATGCAGAACACGCACTCGACCCTGTCTATGCTAAGCGCATCGGGGTGGATGTAGAAAACCTCCTCCTCAGCCAGCCGGATAACGGCGAGCAGGCACTCGAGATCGCCGAAACACTCGTACGCAGTAACGCCGTTGATCTAATTGTAGTGGACTCCGTAGCAGCCCTGGTGCCTCGTGCCGAAATTGAAGGTGATATGGGGGATAGTTTGCCCGGTCTACAGGCTCGCCTTATGAGCCAAGCGCTCCGCAAACTGACAGCAGTCATTAGTCGCAGCAAGACGACAGTCATTTTCATCAACCAGATCCGTATGAAGATTGGTGTTATGTTTGGCAACCCAGAGACTACTACTGGTGGTAACGCTCTGAAATTTTATGCCTCAGTACGCGTTGACATTCGCCGCGTTGGACAAATTAAGCAAGGCGAGGAAGTTATAGGTAACCGTACGCGTATCAAAGTCGTTAAAAACAAGATCGCGCCACCTTTCCGCCAAGCAGAATTCGACATTATGTATAACGAAGGCATTAGTAAGTCAGGAGATATCCTAGACCTGGCTGTTGAGCATGGCATTGTCGAAAAGGCTGGCGCTTGGTTCGCGTACGGCGAAGGTAAGATCGGCCAAGGTCGCGAAGCCTCTAAAGACTATCTACAGGAAAACCCCAAAGTTATGGCAGAAATTGCTAAAAAAGTTGCCGCAGCAGCTAGCGAAGCCGCCAAGGCGTAATCATGACCGAGCTGGCAACATATCAACCGCCATTACCCATTGAAGAATTTACAGAGACGGTGACGTACTGGGCCAGGGTAGCAAATCCGGCGGCGTACGGAGGCTGGGAGACGACCCATCACACCATCAAAGAAACAGCTATTACCGACCTAGCTGACGACAATCTGCAGCGAGCTCTCCAAATCCAACTTAACCTTACTCGTGGTCACGGCATGTTGTATCTGCCTATCTGCGACGAAGCACACGCCCTGAGTCATTCGGTCGCTATCCAGAGGGGTCCCATCCGTCTGCCAGAGTCAATGCTGGAAGAACCGGTGTTAGATGAAGTGTTGCCTATCTTTGCAGAGCCGCCTCAGAGACATCGTATCTTTGCATGGGCCGGCAGGCTACTGAGCAGATAATGAAGATCACCAAAATCAGCCAACAAGCCAAAAAGACAGACAGATACTCTGTATTTGTTGATGAAAAATACAGCTTCAGCCTCAGTGAAAAGGCGCTACTCGATAGTGGGCTTGTGAGTGGGCAGCAGCTATCGACAGAGCAGATTGACCACTATAAGCAACTGTCGTCTGACGATAAGTTGTATAATCGTGCGCTTAATTATGTAGCCCTGCGTCCGCGCAGCATTTGGGAAGTGGAGTTCTATTTGAAACGAAAGGACTCCCCTGCTCCGCTTATCGAACAAATTACGAACAAGCTCTTAGAGCTTGGGCTATTGAATGATGAAAAGTTTGCCGATATGTTTGTACACGACCGTGCCCTGCTCCGCCCTACATCCAAGCGCAAACTCATCATGGAGCTTCGCAAAAAACACATTGCCGAAGAGGTTATTCAGCGTACGCTGGAAGAGCAGCCAACAGATGAGCTCTCAATGTTGCGTGCTATCGTGGCAAAAAAACGCCAGCTCAGTAAATTCAAAGATGATGATCTCAAGCTGATGCAGTTTTTGGCCCGTCAAGGCTTTGGCTATTCGGATATAAAACAGGTTTTGGGTGAGGACTAAGTAGGTGTGCTTACCCTTGACATGGGTGGTAGATACACCCAGTAGTCAAGCGGCTGCCCCTATTGTGTACCGCTGATGATATTGTCGGCGTTGTCGCCTACGTAGCTGTAGGTGTGGTGGATTTGCATGACTTGATTTACTGCCACGTCAGTTGTGTGCAGTAACATGTAGCAGTAGCCTCCGGCGAGTGATCCGGCAATAAGTAGTAATTTCATGTCATGTCTTTATACCAAGCGATTTGCCTGGGTGCAAGCATGGGCGTTTTGTAGGGCTAACCCAGTGGTGCGGTAGCTGGCACAGCCGACTTAGCATGAAGGTCATTGATAATAACTTTTTTGGGAGTTATCTCGTTTACCTGGGTGCGATCGATACTCAGTGAACCACCGGTGAGACTCTTGAAGATGGACTGCGTGCTGTAAATTTTCTGAATGTACATGCTGCTCGTGTCCACTGCATAGTCACTAACTTTACCGATTTTTTGTTTGGCAACAGTTTGGACCTGCTTGCCTAGTAGCTCAAAGCTGAGCTCTAAGACTTCTTTGAGCCTAACCAGATCCTCGGCATCTGCCAGTCTTTCAATGTCGTCAATTACCAATCCATCAGGCAGAATTTCACGGATATCCTGGCACAGTAGTACGAGTTCTTTTTTTTGTGGTGTCACGCAGTAAAATCCCTCAATCTTTAGGCTATCGGGGTTAATAATAGCGGCGGTCGTGGTGGCTACGGCTCCGCCAGCTCGCAAGCTGAGCACTGACCTGTTCATAAAAAAGTTACTTAATTGCAGCATAGAATTAGTATATACCGCTGCTGCTTGCATTGTCATTTTGGGCTGCTTACAATCGAATCAACATGAAGGTAGCTCGAAGTATTTCGAGGGTGGGTGTACTGGCACTGATGGCGGTGCTACTACTACCTCTGGGTGCGCTTGCGGATACAGCTCAACCCCGATTACAAATTCGAGAGATTAATCTTACCGGTGAAGAGTTTGTGGTGCTGCAGAATGCTGGCACTGCTGCCGCGCAACTTGACCAGTATTGGCTGGGCTACAGTACTGACGATGCTACAAATTACGTCGTGCCGACACAGCAACTGCCGGCTGGCTCTTTGGCACCAGGCCAGGCTATTTTACTCAACAACGGCTCAGTTAGTACGTGCGATGCTACGGTTGTTGACCAGCTCGGCTTTAGTAGCCTTAGTAATACAAAGGGTACGCTGCAATTACGCCAGCTGACAAACACCGGAGTAAGCTCAACCTTTACTACAGTTGACAGCGTAGCGTGGGGTAAGTTGCCAGCAGATGCAATACAGATCGCCAAAGAATCGCAACTGTCTGATGATGCGAATGCGGTCTGGTATCGAAATGTCAGTGATAATGCAGCACTTTGGCGAGTCGGTGACTTGCAAGACTGTAGCTTGGCACTCGCATCGCTACCAAGCGATGATCCTGCGTTGCCACCACCAGTTGTAGTGTGGCCAGTGAGTACTACCTCACCACCTTCAATTTTGGTTGGGAGTAGTCCTCACTCAAGCAAACCTACGCCAGGTATTCCCGCCAGTGACAAGGGATTGAAGGCGCCACAGCTGAGTGAAATTTTGCCAAACCCAGCGAGCCCACAGACGGACGCAGTCGATGAATTTATTGAGCTGTATAACCCCAATGGCCGAGCCTTTGACCTGTCTGGCTTTATGCTGCAAACAGCTTCAACCTCATCCAGCACAACTCACACCTATCATTTTCCAGCTGGCACAACGATTAATGCTGGGGGTTTTAGGGCGTTTAAATCATCACAAACACATCTCGCGCTCAGTAATAGCGGGGGTCAAGTATGGCTGGTAGACCCGCTCGGCACAACGCTTGATACTTGTGATCCGTACGGCACCGCAAAAGATGGCCAGAGTTGGGTAGATGCTAGCGGCAAATGGCAGTGGACCTTGCAGGCAACGCCAGGCACTACCAACAAGCTAGCCATGCCAATTGCTACCAATGGCTCATCAAAGACAGCTACGGTTAATGGCAAGAAAGTCACGGCTATCACGGGCGGCTCTAGTGGCGCAGGTAGTACGCTTGGAGCAAATACGGTCGCCGAGCAGCAGCCTACACCGCTGTCAATTCACCCACTTACACTTGCGATTATCATTGTCGTCGGGCTACTATATGGGGCATATGAGTACCGATATGACTTGGCACTTAAGTACCGCCAGCTCCGACGAAACCGAAGCGCTGGGCGCTAGCATTGGCGCGCGGCTGCGCGGTGGAGAGGTGATCGAGTTGCGGAGTGATTTGGGTGGTGGCAAGACGACGTTTGTTCGTGGAGTAGCCAGGGGTGCTGGTAGCAAAGATGACGTTGGAAGCCCTAGCTTTACAATCAGCCGAGAGTACCGTACGGAAGATCTGTATATTCACCACTACGACTTCTATCGCTTGGGCGAGGCGGGCCTGATGAGCCAGGAACTAGCCGAGGTGCTTGAAGATCCCCAGGCGGTCGTGATTGTGGAATGGGCCGATGTGGCTGAGCAGGTGCTGCCGACAGAGCGAGTAATTATCATGATAGCCGCTAGTGGTGACGATAGCCGGGATATAGAGATCTCAGTACCCGAAACATACGCCTATCTGCGGGGCGGTGAATAATGCTGATCCTAACTATTAGAACTGATAAACCCGACGCAGAACTACGACTGTTTGACGACCAGAATCAATTGGCTGAAATAGTCTGGCAGGCCCACCGCCAACTTGCAGAGACGCTGCACCTAAAAATAAAAGACCTACTGGCACGTCAGCAAAAAACACTTGCAGATCTTGAGGGAATTGTTGCCTACCAGGGCCCGGGTAGCTTCACGGGGCTTCGTATTGGTTTGAGCGTGGCAAATGCGCTAGCGGACGCGTTGCAGCTACCGATAGTGGCGGGAATATCAGAGGATTGGCAAGTCGTAGGGATAGCAAAATTACTGGCAGGTGACCAAGACGGCTTAGTCATGCCAGAATACGGCGCCCCGGTACGCATAACAGAGCAGAAGAAGTAGCTAATTATAAATTGACGCCTGGACAATTCGTAGCGTATATTTTAGGTAAGGATGTGCGAAAAACGAGAGACGTTATACTGCAATCCGGTGAGAGACTAATACTTCAAATTAATTCGATATTCAGACGTGCAAGTGGCCAGCTAGAGAAGTGATAGCGATGCTGGAACAGAGAGGCGTCTGCTGATAGAAAGGGATCATTATGATACTAGCCATTATTCTGGCGTTGGTCGGAGTTGGTGCTGGTTTTGGCGCAAACTCAGTTCTAACCCAAAAGAAAATTGGGAGCGCCGAAGACCAAGCTAAAAAAGAACTAACTAAGGCCAAAAAAGAAGCCACTAAGCTGGTTGATGAAGCCCGGGAAGAGGCTGCCAAAATTGCCGATACCGCTCGTAAGGATGAGCAATCACGCCGCAAGGAATTACGAGAGCTCGAAGAGCGATTAGTACAGCGCGAATCAACCTTTGATAAAAAACTAGTCGAGCTCGACACTCGCACCGAGCGACTCCGCAAAGGCGAAGACGAAGTCGAAGCGCTCAAGAACGAAATTCGTGACATTCGCACCAAGCAGCAAGAGAAGCTTGAGAAGGTTGCGAAGCTCAGCAAAGCCGATGCTGCCGAAAAGCTATTGCAAATGACCGAGCGCGATATCAAAAATGACATGCTCGGACTTATTAACAAGTTACAAAACGAAGCCCGTGATAATGCAGAAGAAAAAGCCGGCCTGATTATTGTGTCCGCCATGGAACGCATGGCTAGTGAGGTCACCGCTGAGCGCACCATTACTAGTGTGAAGCTAGAGGATGAGGAAATGAAGGGCCGTATTATCGGTAAAGAAGGTCGTAACATTCAGGCGTTGCAACGCGCAACTGGCGTGGACATCATGGTTGACGATACTCCTGGCTACATTGTGCTCAGCTGCTTTGACCCAGTACGACGAGAAGTCGCTCGTCAGGCTTTAGAATTACTACTGAAGGACGGTCGTGTACACCCAGGACGCATCGAGGAAGTTGTTGCCAAGGCACAGAAGAACGTCGAAAAAGATGTTATTCGCGCCGGTGAGGATGCAGCCCGAGAAGTTGGTGTTATTGGCATACCAAAAGAAATTCTGCACCTGCTGGGTGAGCTACGCTACCGTACTAGCTTCGGCCAAAACGTGCTGAAGCACAGTACCGAAATGGCACACATTGCCGGCCTTATTGCTGAAGAGCTTGGTGCGAATGTGAAGACCGCCAAGTATGCCGCACTCGTGCATGATCTAGGCAAGGCACTAACCCATAAAATGGAAGGCAAGCATCACCACATTAGCGGTGAAATGTTACGCAAGTATGGCGCCCCTGAAGAAGTTGCCCAGGCAGCTGAGCAGCATCACGATGATGTAGAGGCTACGACTACCGAGGCGGTCATTATTCGGGTGGTAGATGCCATAAGTGCAGCCCGGCCTGGTGCTCGTAACGTCAGCGCCGAGAACTTTGGTGAGCGCATGAAAGAGTTGGAAAATATCGCCAATGGCTTTAAGGGCATCGAAAAGTCCTACGCAATTAGCGCTGGTCGTGAAGTACGTGTCTTTGTGCAACCACAGGCTATCGATGATCTAAGCGCTATTAAATTAGCACGCGACATCGCAACAAAGATCGAGTCGAGTATGCAGTATCCTGGAACTATCAAGGTTAATGTCATCCGCGAAACTCGCGCTATAGAATTCGCTAAGTAGGCAGTTCTTCGGCTACAATAGCGACATGCAAGAAGAAGTTGAAGTAAAGTTTCTTGAGGTTGATCATGATCAGGTCCGTTCTAAACTGGCAAGCCTAGGCGCTACGCTTGAGCATCCAAACCGGTTGATGCGCCGCACCATGTTTGACTTTCCAGATGGCAAGCTCGCAAAATCACACGCTAGACTGCGCGTTCGTGACGAAGATGACAAGCTAACCGTGACATATAAGTCAGAAGGTAGTGGATCATACGCACACGAAATCGAAACAACGATCGGCTCTTATCAAGCCATGACTGAGCTACTGGAAGCGATTGGTTTGCACGGTTTCTCAGTGCAGGAATCAAAGCGTGAAACTTGGCGCTATGACAATGTTGAAATTGTGCTGGATGAGTGGCCCTGGCTGGCACCATATATTGAAATTGAAGGCCCGGACGAAGCGTCAATACGAACTGCAGCAAGCGCACTTGGTTTTGACTGGGCGGATGCAAAGTATGGCAGTGTTGACACGGCGTATTGCCACCAGTACCCAGGAATGACTCAGGATGAGACGATTGGTGCTATTGGTAACGTGTCATTCGAAGGTACTATGCCTAGCTGGCTGAAAGACAGGATGTGATGAATATTTTGTACGTTGGTGACATTATGGGCGAGACGGGTATTCGCGTTATCGAACAAGTTTTGCCAGGACTACGAACCGAAAAACAGGTAGATATTGTGATTGCCCAGGCTGAAAATGTCAGTCAGGGCAAGGGTATGACCGTAGCTGATTATCAGCGTCTACGCCGTGCAGGTATTGATGGCTTCAGTGGTGGTAATCATAGCTTTGACCAAGCCGAACTGTTACCACTACTGAGTGATCCGGCTGCACCAGTAGCTGCACCAGCTAACATGCCGGAGTGTCCTAGCCCAGGCTACAAGTATGTCGGACAGGGCGACAAACGTGTTTTAATGATCAGCCTGCTTGGCCATATTGTCGGCAAAGATGCCGACAAGCCAACTGCAAACCCTCTACTGGTCATCGAAGAAATTTTAGAGCAGGAGTCCTCGAGTGCCAGAGCGGCAACCGTCGTAAATTTTCACGGTGACTATAGCAGTGAAAAAGTGGTTATCGGTCATTATTTAGATGGCAAAGCCACAGTAGTTATTGGTGATCACTGGCACGTACCAACGGCAGATAGCCGCGTACTGCCTGGCGGTACGGCCCATCAAACAGATGTCGGTATGTGTGGCGCACTTAACTCATCGCTAGGAGTAGAGTATGACAGCATCATTACGCGCTGGAAAACCGGACATCCGACACGCAATACCATGGCTACGGTAGCACCATATCAGTTCAATGCGCTGCTAGTAGCCGTAAACGAGCAAGGCCTGGCTGATTCTGTAACACCGATTAATCGTATATTACAGAGCTAGCATTTCTATCTGTTAGCGTGTATAATCTGGCAAGTAGTTCTCGGGGAGTGGCGCAGTCCGGTAGCGCACGCGGTTTGGGACCGCGGGGTCGCAGGTTCGAATCCTGTCTCCCCGACCAAACAAAGAGTCCAGGTTTTCCTGGGCTTTTTGTTTGCTTTACTTACTAGTGACTACTCGGCGCGAATAATGAATCGTGCCGAAAGCCTAGTCAGGACGATCCCGACGTGCACAACCGCTACGGTCACAAGTATCATGATGATAGCGTTCAGTGCAACCATTTTCATATTGCCTAACGCAATGGCTGTAATAGGTAGGACGACTAGCTTGGGTAGCCCGATGAATAAAAACACTGTCCAGAATAGGATGGGTACGTTAATAAACAGTGAACGAATAGCGATATTGCTAAGTGCAACGTTAATAGCTGGCCGGTGCTTTGTATTGAGGTAGGTGCTGTTCATGGTGAGAGCACGGTAGGTGCGTAGGTAGCCAAAAATTACTGAATATAACAATAGAGCGCCGCCGCCAGCAATCAGCACAAATGGTAAGACATGCTCTATCTTGGCGCCAAGACTGTCGGTTAGACTATCTTCGATGATTGCTCGCCAAAATGGAGATGCGCCGGTTACTTGGGTAAAAGCATCCGGTGTCTTAATAAGCCCATAAATAATATCTTTGAATGAGATACCAAGAAGTACCAGCGCAAGTAGTATCGATAGCCACCAGTACTGTCTGGAAAATATCCAAAATCGTTGTCGTTCAGTCAGTTGCGCCATAATACTACTAGCTTTCCGCGCCTTCGTACACGTACCACTTACTGCCGGTCCATTTCAAAGAGTAAATAACGTCACGCGTCTGGCCTAGCGCCCCCATACTCACCTTCATACTGCCCTTAGTGCCGTTACCGCTCCAGGTGCTTTCTTTTAGGCTGAGTTTTAGGCCGTTTTTGGTCCAGATTGCATCATATATTGGGCCACTTTTACCAACCTGGTCAGTCACACCCTTTTTAATACCTGCAATGATAGCTGGATCCCAATATGGGTTACCGTCTTTCTGAGTGTTGAAGCTTAGCAGAGCCTTGCAGACACCAGCTGGTGGAGTTTGAGTGGCGCATGGTGCGCCCTTTGCAAGTGAAGCTGAGTCTGATCCTGAAGATCCAGAGCCACCCGATCCTGATGAACCCGACCCAGATCCTGAAGATCCAGAGCCACCCGATCCTGATGAACCCGACCCAGATCCTGAAGATCCAGAGCCACCCGATCCTGATGAACCCGACCCAGACGACCCAGACCCTGAATTTTTAGTGCCTCCAGTAGAAGGGCTGGAGCCACCACCTTTCGTGGTAGATTTACTGCCACTGGGTTTTTGGGTGCTTGGTGTACCATTTGGCTCGGTACTAGGATTGTTTCCGCCGGCTGTGGGCGCACCATTGTCATTGTATGCAGTATCGTCACTTTCGAAGGGGACCGAGCTAGTATCATCGTTGAGCGCTAATTCCTTAGTGGTTTCAGACCGTAGCGGCTGGTGTGTTTTGTGAAAGACAACATACACCATGCCAAGACTACCGAGGTTGATTGCCCCAATGATGATTGCAGTGATGATTGCTAGTTGAACATTTTGAAATTTCATTGCTAGAATACCTATCACGGATTATATATAAACATTAGCAGTAATACCATAAGCCGATTTTATACTCTTGATATTACGAGACAAAACTATACAGGCAGCTTCGGAGTACAATGGTATCCATGCGTAATATGTTTCTGGTTGGCTGTATTGTCCTGGCGCTCTTACTAATAAACGAATGGTTATGGCGCAAACGAACACATGGTGAATTAAGTCGCAAATTTGTACATATTAGTGTTGGTACATTTGTTGCACTTTGGCCACTCCTGCTTTCTTGGCATCAGATTGAATTGCTGAGCATATTGTTTGTTAGCGCTGTTATCGTTAGCCGGCGTTTTAATATATTTAAAGCGATTCACGCAGTAGACCGTACTACGTGGGGTGAGCTGTTTTTTGGTGCGGCGGTGGGTCTTGTGGCTCTTATTACACAACAGTCTGCCGTGTACGCGGTTGCACTACTGCACATGAGTTTAGCCGATGGGCTTGCCGCAGTCATTGGTCAGAAGTACGGGCGTCGTTCCATGTACAAAATATTTGGCGCCAAAAAATCACGTGCTGGCACCCTTACTTTCTTAGTTGTTTCGTTAGGTTTATTGTCGTCTTTTTGTCTGTGGTCCAACGTGTCTCTCGGGCTGTGGCTACCTGTAATCGCCCTAACTGCGACGTTGCTGGAAAATGTGGCCGTGCGTGGTATCGACAATTTGTTGATCCCGGTCTTTGTGGCGCTACTGCTGCGCGCGGTAGTCTAAATATAATCCAAGCCCGGGAGCTAACGTCTTCTTTGCTAACGAACCCTGGTGGAGCACCTCAATCAATCGCTCCGGACGCAGCAATAGAAACCCTTGATAGTCGTCCTGGTTATAGTCGGGTATGGCATTACTGTGCATAAGGTACACCTCACTAAAGTAGCGAGTCATCGTGCCCCACGGCGTTAATCGACCTAGGTAGGTTAGTTCATCGGAATCAATATCCATACGCAGCTCTTCCTGGACACCTCGAACTGCCCCTGCTAGATAGCTTTCGCCAGCCTGTACATGTTCGGCTGCAGCAAAATCAAGACCATTTGGAGCGAGTTTTTTATGTGGCTGTCGAATCGGAGTGAAAAGCTCGCCTTTATCATTCTCGAGCAACACGTCTGACTGGCGACAATAAAAGCGGCCAAGCAGGTGGTTGCGACCTTCGTACACCAGGCTTTGGTAGGTTCGGCCGATGACACAATCAGTATCATCGACTAGATCTAGTGGTTCAGGGTCGGGGTCTTCTGGATCATAAATCTCAATAAACCCGGACGGATTAGGCGGTGTGATGACCTTGGGTGTAGAAAACTCAGCCATTGCTGATTGGATATTCTAGCCCTAGCTGCGAATTATTCAAGTACTTTTATACGATGAGCGCGCAGCGCGTTGAATATCACCACGACATCAACGACTTCTTGCAGTACCGCACCAAGTACAGGTGTAAATTTACCTGTAGCAAAAATGAGCATTAACCCGACACTGATGCCAATACCAATCAAGATACTTTGCTTGGCGATGGTTACGGTACGCTGTGCCACAGCGACGGCACGTGCGACGTAACTGATATCGTCTTGCAGCACTACGACATCCGCTGACTCGCTTGCGGCAGTACTGCCACGTGCACCCAGGGCAATTCCAACATCAGCTGCTGTAAGCACCGGCGCATCGTTGACACCATCACCAACGAAGGCGACAGGTCGATCCTGAATATCTTCGATGGCTCGCAACTTATCACCTGGTAGAGTCTGAGACTTATACTCGGTGATGCCGACTTTAGCTGCAATTGTTTTGGCTGCAGCCTCATTGTCACCAGTCAACATGAGCATTCGTTTGATGCCCAATTTTGTCAGCTGAGCCAGCGTGGCCTTGCTTTCGGGTCGAAGCTCATCCTCGAATGTAATGACGCCTGCTAGTTTGCCGTCTACGGCCACGTAGGCAGCGGTTTGTTTTATGCTACTTTGCTTAAAGGTTCGTGGCAGGCTGATACCGTGGCTCTCGATAAAGTCCAGGCGTCCAACCAAAACATCTTTGCCCTTTAAGTGTGCACTGAGGCCGTGGCCTGATTCTTCGCTAACGTGCTTGGCTTTGGTGTACTTGATGTTCTTGTCATCAGCTGCAGTTACGATAGCCTGCGCGAGTACATGATTGGAGCTCTGCTCCAGACTGGCGGCAAAACTTAGCACTTCAGCTTGCTTGTAAGCATTGTGCGCCATAACGGCCGCAACTTGCGGCGTACCCTTAGTGAGGGTGCCGGTTTTGTCAAACGCCATGGTCTGGACATCGGCAAGCTTTTCTAGCGCGGAACCGTTCTTAATGATAATGCCATAGCGACTCGCTCGGCTCATGCCAGAAATAAAGGCGATTGGCGCGGCGAGTAGTAGTGGACAGGGAGTTGCTACGATAATTACTTCTAAGAACCGCATGGCATCGCCACTCAGGTACCAAACGGCACCAGCAATAATGTAGGCAGTGATAGTAAATGGCACGCTGTAGCGGTCAGCCAGGCGTACAAACGGTGCCTGACTGCTTTGTGCGGCCCTAACAAGCTTAATAATCTGCTCATATTGACTGTCTTTTGCGCTGTGCAGCGCACGGACCGTTACGGCGCCATCTAGATTTATTGAGCCGCTGAGGATCTGGCCGTCAACTGTCTTGACCTGTGGTAGGCTTTCGCCTGTCAGGCTTGATTCGTCAAAGCTGGCCTGGCCTTCAATAATAACCGCATCAACTGGCACCACCTCCCCGGGCTTAATGAGGAGTTTGTCACCGGCGTTTACCTCAACTGCTTTTATATCAACTATTTTGGTTCCACGAACAATATGCGCAATTTGTGGCGCACGCGTTAGGAGTGCGTCAAGTTCACTTCGTGCCCGGTGTTCGGCGTAGTGCTCGAGCGACTCACCGCCCGTCAGCATCAGCACCACCAGAATGCCGGCCCAGTACTGGCCAAGTAGTACCGAAGCAATGATAGCGGTGAGCGCTAGGATGTCTAGTCCGTAGGCGCCATTGCGGAAATCTTCCCACATGCCCATAACCAAGGGAATTATTGCGATCAGAGCAGCACCGCCAAGTACCCAATGCGCTAGAGTGTCATTAACGAAAAGTTGTAGCAATCCGCCGAGTACGGCTGCAGTTACTGCAAAACTAAATTGTTTGTAATGCCACAAAAATCGTGCCAATTTTTTCATTTTCTCTCCAGATTATGTTCAGTAAGTAGTATAGCAAGTTCGTAGGGAGCGCGCTGCGTATGTGCTAGCTATAAACACAAATACGTTCTTTGTAAAGATTATGCTTGCGTTATCCTTAAAAAAGGAGTATTTTTCAAACAACAACAAACAGAGGCAGGGGTACGGAAGCTAAAGGTGAGTGCTTGGGAGCAAACACACCAAATCCCTGTTAGTTAGTAGGAACAACAAGAAACCAAGTAAGCCAAAGGAGCAACGCATGATTAAGATTACTAAGGCACTGAACATATCCCAAAGGCTTAAGTTGCTGTTTGCGACGCTACTTTTTGTAAGTGCGCAGGCAATTGGTGCGGTTGCTCCGTTCATGCCTTCATCGACGGCATTTGCGGCAAATAACGGTACGCTCAAAGTCCACGATGTTAATTCACCATCGGGAACCGAAAGCAATCAGCCAAAAGTATGCGCCTTTAATTTTGAAGGCTTCAGTTTTGATGCAAGTCAAAGTGGCTTCTTGAGTATTACGGTGCAAGGTAACGATGCGCCACATGGTGAAGATGCTGGACCATTTGCGTTCGGACCAACCAATGGCTCTGGATATGCAGTTTCGCAAGACTTTAATAACGGTCCAGGTACGGTTGGCATTAAAGATGGCCACTACAAAGTGACACTGTACGGTAAAGACGTAAATGGCAATATTGACTACAACAATGACCTTAAGGCAAAAAGTAAGGTGTTCAAGGTTGATTGCCCAGAAATTCAGCCAGACATTACTACCCAGGCTAGTGCTACTAACGTAGCTGTTGGTGATACCGTGTATGACACCGCAACCCTAACCGGTGACTACAACCATGGCGATGTAGAGGGCACGATCGACTTCTATCTTTGTGGCCCGAGTCTTATCAATCCTATTTGTATCATTGGCGGCACGCATATCAGCAATAATGTACCGGTTGTTAATGGTCAGGCCGTGTCAGATTCATTTACTGTTACGCAGGCAGGTAAGTACTGCTTCCGTGCATCATTCGACGCAAAAACAAGCTCAAAATACAGGGACGTTACGCACACTAATAGAACCACTGAATGTTTTACCGCAACAAACCGGCCGCAACCCAAAGGTTCAATTACGATCATCAAGGACGTGCAACCAAACTCCGGCCAACAATTTAATTTCACCACTAGTGGAGCTGGTGTTAGTGACTTTGGGCTAACCGATGATGGCGGTAATGGCAACACTAGGACATTTAGCGGCCTAAGTGCCGGAAACTACACAATTACAGAGAACGCTCAAGCAGGTTGGGACTTCTCTGATCTCAGCTGTCAGACGAGCGGCGGTGCCATCGTTAATACCGGTAATAAACCAAGCGTTAGTATTAGTCTCGACGGCAGTGTACAGAATGTCGTGTGTACCTATGTCAACAAACAACGTGGACAATTAGTGGTGCACAAGGTGACTGATCCGGCGAATGACCCAACCAGCTTCTCGATCACCGCTAGTGGTAGCAGTAGTATTGCTGGTGCGACGCAATCTATAAAGGGTGGTGGCACCGTTACCTATGATGTTTCTCAGGGTTCTTACGGAGTGTCCGAAGCAGCAACTGCTGGCTGGCACCAGGATGATAGTAACTGCGCGCAACTAACCGTAACCGCAGACTCTCTAGTGGCAGAATGTACTATCTACAACTCAAAGCTTGCCAAGCTGACTATCGTAAAGCAGACTAACCCTGGCAAAAGTACACAGAAGTTCACCTTCAACCCTAGCGACAATTTGTCCAATAGTAACTTTCAGCTAGATACTAGTCAGCTTACTCAAACCCCGAGCACTAAAAGCTTTAGTAATTTAGTACCTGGTCAAGAGTACAGCGTTGAAGAGCTGGCTCAAACTGGCTGGAAACTCACAGGTCTCACCTGTACTGGACTTGACTACACCTGGAATAACGGACAGGTGCTTACCGTGACATTGCCGGCCGGTGCTAACGCTATCTGTACTTTTACGAATACAAAACTTGGCAGTATTAGTGGTAATAAGTTTGAGGTAAATGCACTCGGCATACCAGTCGGTACCGTTAGTGGTGTAACTATTCAGCTCAAAAAAGGCGATACAGTAGTCGCTACTACAGTAACTGGCAATAATGGAGCGTATAGCTTTAATGATCTGCTGCCTGATGAGTACAATGTCATGGAGGTCTTGACCAGTGGCTGGACACAGATTTACGGGGATTCCTCGGTTCACCTTACGGCAGGCGATAATGACCACCGCTTCTTTGGTAACTTCAAAAATGCTACCATCTCTGGCTACAAGTGGAGTGATCGTAATGGTGACGGCGTGAAGCAGCCATGGGAGCACAAGCTTCACGGCTGGACCATGGAGCTCTACAAAAACGGTAACTACGTAACGAGCACAAACACCAATTGGCAAGGCAACTACGAATTTGAAGACCTCGGTCCCGGCATTTACAAGGTTTGTGAGGTAAACAAGACTGGTTGGGTTCAGACCTATCCTGCCTTCCTTGATGACTGTCATCACTTTATCGTCTTTAATTCAGGCGAAACCCTCACTGCGAACTTCGGCAACCAAGCTCGAGGTAATGTTACGGTTAACAAAGTAGTCGTGAATGACAATGGTGGTCAGGCGGTAGCGCAAGACTTCACGCTTCTAGTAAATGGAAAAACTGTCGATAGTGGTGATGTGAATGAATTTACTGCCAACAAGTGGTATGTAGTACACGAAAGCGATCCAACGGCTCAGGGATATCAACAAACGAGTTTAACATGCACAAACCAATGGGGTTGGAAACTTGGCCATGCATTCTGGTTGTTCCCTGGAGAAGAAGTAACGTGTACGATTACCAACGATGATATTGCACCACAACTTACCGTCGTAAAATATGTTGAAAACCAAGACACTAACCTGACAAAGACTTCAGCCGACTTTACGATGAATGTTGAAGGCAACAATGTAAGTAGCACCTCATTCCCGGGTTCTGACGCTGGAACTGTAGTTTCACTCAATGCTGGCGATTACATAGTTAGTGAAGAAAATGAGAGTAACTACACCGCTAGTTATTCCGATGACTGCACTGGCACGATCAATATCGGTGAGTCAAAGACCTGCTACGTTACAAACACTGCTATCCGCGATCCGCAAATCAATGTGGAAAAAAGTGGTCCAGACACTGCTCACGCTGGCGACAAAGTTACGTATACATTTACGGTAACCAACCCGGGTAACATAGCGCTGAGTAAAGTTACGGTTAGCGATGATATCGCAGGCGATGGTGCGGTGCTACAGTCTGGTGATGTTAGTAACTTTGGTTGGCTAGATCCGGGCGAGACATGGATCTATACTGTTGACTACACTATTCCAAAGGGACAAACAGGAAGTGTAGTTAACACCGTAACAGTATGTGGTTCTGAGGACTTCTGGCGGGAGCTGAATGTTGAACGCGACAGTATTCTTATCGAACAGCCTGCGGATCCGCAGCAAGTTTGTGATAGTGATACGCACACAACAAAAATTCCTCCTGTCGGTCGAGTACTCGGTTCCTCGACAACTTCTGGGGAGCTAGCTAATACGGGTCAAAACCCACTCGTGAATGTTCTTGCAGGTCTGTCGATCATCACGCTTGCAATTGCAGTCCGCTGGTTTGGGCGCCGCGAACAAACAAACACAATTTAGTACAAACAGTGCTAACTAAAAAACCGGCCAATCGTGGCCGGTTTTTTAGGCGGTCTCAGCAATGACTCTTGCTGGGCCGGCATCTAGTTGCAAGTTGATTGGTAGGGCATATATGCGGAATTGTTTACCTGCAAGTGAGGCTAAATTTGTGAGATTCTCAATCACGAGTATGTCGTTACTTAGAAGCACTTTGTGGATTGGGAAGCCGTCTGTATTATCAGGGCTGCAGGCATCTAGACCGACCATTTTAATCTTCTGCTGAACTAGATAGTCTGCAATGTGGTGGGGGATTGCAGGGTAGTTTTTATAATAACTTGGCTTCAGATAATTTTCACTCGCTCCGCTGTATAGCAGTACGATGTCGCCGGTTTTAATGCTAGCCAGCTTAACTGCTTCATAGCCAGAACGTACATCAATAAGTACACCATCACCAACAAAATGTTCAAGCGGAAAATCGTTTAGTTGTTTGCCACCTGGTAGCATGTGCATTGGTGCGTCGATGTGTGTGCCAACATGTGTTCCAATTGATACGTAATGGTCGCAGAAGCCATCTCGCTGCAGGATGCCAGCGGACGCGATGACGGTTGCTGGGTCGCCGGGGTAGACTGGCGTTTGTTCGTTGAGCGGATGGGACAGATCTATGAGCATGATCGTATGATAGCAAATAAAAAAGCCAGACAAGCTGACTTTGTTATTTTGGGGCGAACGACGGGGCTCGAACCCGCGACATCCAGGACCACAACCTAGCGCTCTACCAGCTGAGCTACATCCGCCATATTTGTCCGTAAATTTACGGCCATTGTTTCAAAAGTGCAAAAGGTGACTACTGGTTTTCAAAATTGCAATTTTGCATGCGCTGCAATATTGCAGACAACAGGGGTGATTATAGCGTAGGAACGTAAAAAATGCAAAGTCCGTACATCATCTTGCGTGAGGCTTGTGCGCAAAGTAGTCTGACGCACGGCAGAACGAATGCTTAGTCGGTGTGCTTTGTCTTATTTTGGGGTTTCGTGAAGTAAAACAGATATGCCAGGTCGAGCATTCCTGCGGTGTTAAATACTAACAACACGCCAAACCAGCCCTTTTGTTCGTAGTGAGAGGCTCGCCACAGTGCCACAGCCTTAATCGGTAAGGTTAAGAGAGTTACGAGCAGCAAAGCTTGGATGGTTGGATTTTGGAGGTCATTCATGGGTTGCTCTTATGATACGGTATGTTTTACGATTGATCTATTTTTTTCAGTAATTGACGATAAAAACTGTACTGAGGTTCGATACGTCCAAGGTTTTTTAGGCGGTGCAAGCGGATAAGTCGTTTGACCTGTCTGAGCGGGACGAAACGAGCCCATTCCACTTCACTTTGTTGGACAGAGATAGTTATGTCTCGACGGTCTAACACAACCTGGTAGCAATAAATAATAGCTCGATCGTGGATGCCTTGCTTTGGCCAAGCATGGTTTTTGTAATGTGTGCCAAGTGGCCTAAGCTGGGACGCTGCTATAGTGATACCGAGCTCTTCCTTGGTTTCACGAATTGCAGCCTGCTCGGGCGTTTCGCCAGTATCAACGAAACCACCACACGACATGTCAAGTAATGATGGATTCATTTGCATGGCAGCGCTTCGCTTTTGAACTATGATATGGCCATCCTGGCTGCACACCACGACATGCGCGCCAGCGTGCCACAGTCCGCCTGTAAGTGCCGCGCTAATAGAAGCCTGCCGACCAGTCTGCTGGCCATGCTCGTCTAAGATATCTATGTTATTTGCCACAATTTTTACTTAGCTAATACGATTCCAACATTGTATGGTGCCCCGGGTTGGACTCGAACCAACGACCTTAGGCTTAGAAGTCCTCTGCTCTATCCAGCTGAGCTACCAGGGCACATCTAATGTTAGTAACCTTGATTATAGTCTATATCACCATAGCGTTAGCTACTGATTTGATCTAACTGATAGGTGATAACATCGGCAGCCGGAATTGCATCACCAGACCACTGCTGAGCGATACTGTCGTCATCGGCGATGATCATTGCTACCGGTAATTGGTCGGCAGTGATATCGTAGAAATCCCTGATTTTTTCACCGTCGGCAGTCGTAACATCAACAAGAACTACTTGATGATTATCTGTTCGGCTAATCTCATCGCGTAAATGCTCGAGTCGCTCAGCCTCAAGCATGCTGCCTGTGTGCAGGATATACAGAGCGGCGCCCGTTTTGTCTGGAATTGAAGTAAAGTCTAGTCCCACGTTGATCTCCTGACTGTGTCTATAATTCTGGTGCGGGTGCGGAGAGTCGAACTCCGATCACCAGTTTGGAAAACTGGGATAATAACCGCTATACGACACCCGCATAACAGCTCAGATTATATCAGATTACAGGCCTCATCGCCCATGAGAGTTTAGGAAGCGTTATTTAGCGCTTGTTGCACCGCTGTCACGGCCGCAGTAACATCACCATCTCCCTGGACTTGTATACACGGATAGCCTACATTTGCAAAAGTGACATAGTCACTGGTAAATCGTTCAAATGTGGCATCGCTGGGTCCGTGGCCACCCTCGTTTTTTCGTACCACAACCCGCTGCTTAGCCGTTTGCTGATTAGTTACTACTTCAACAATCAGTATAGCAAGCTGTATATTGTGAGCCCGTGCATGATCCTGCATTCGGCCGACCATTTTATGAAAAATCTCCAGATTAGTGAATGGCTGATTCCAGATCATAGTTTTACCGGCTTCAATGCCCGCATAGGCATTGGCGCGCAAAAATCTGTAAGCATGTAGTTTTGGGTCGACGCCTTCGTTAGTTTGCTCTACGAGGTGCGTTTTGTACTCGTTGCTTGTAAAGTCGATCGCATCGGGGTCTAAGACGAGGGTGCTGTCCCCGAGGGCCGTCTGCAAGGCAGCTGCCAAGTAAGATTTGCCGCTGCCGGGTAAGCCTCGAATATAGATAATAACCGCGCGTTCTGGTGTGGGAGGGGTGTTACTGGCAGCATCCATAATGTTCGAATCATACCATATCAGGAGTAGCTAAGCGGACGGATCTCGTACTAAATATGCTACACTTACCCTCAGGATTACCCGCCTAGCGGACAATATATCGTTCATGACAATGCTCCAACAACTCACCGACCAAACCACTACCGGATTACTTCTCGGCGTTGCTGGCTTTTTGCTGGCAATGTTGTTGACGCCCATCTACACCCATTTTGCCTACAAGCACAACTGGTGGAAGCGTCATCGTACTCACTCTACCAGTGGTGAAAAGCTGTCCGTTATCAGTGCCTTGCGCGCCAGCCGGCCAAAGCGTAATGTGCCGCTTATGGCGGGACTGGTCACAATTGTATCTGTTGGTTTGGTTTCGTTAGTATTTAACTTTGATCGGTTGCAGACCTGGTTGCCACTGGCTGGTCTGATCGGCGGCGGTTTAGTAGGACTTATCGATGACATTATTAACATCCGCGGCAAAGGTGGCAAAACGGCCGGACTTCGGGCGCCACTCAAGTTTGGTCTTATTACGCTTGTTGCCACTGTTAGCGCTTGTTTCTTCTATTGGCGCCTTGGCTACGGTTCGGTGCAGTTTCCGGTCGTTGGTGACGTTACATTGGGCTGGTTACTCATACCACTATTCATCCTAGTCATTGTCAGTACGAGCAACGCGGTAAATATTACCGACGGTGTCGACGGCTTGGCGGGCGGACTGCTAATTAGTTCATTTGGTGCATTCGCCGTTATTGCGTTATTGCAGGAAAAATTTGCACTGGCTGGTTTTTGCTTCACCATGATCGGCGCGCTGCTCGCCTACCTGTACTTCAATATTCCACCCGCTCGTTTTCAGATGGGTGATGTGGGTTCGTTTGGCTTCGGTACGGCACTCGGCGTTGTTGCGATGATGACTGATACATTGGTGTTGTTGCCAATCATTGGCGGTGTATTTGTAGTCGAGGCCGGCTCAAGCCTGGTACAGATGCTGTCTAAAAAAATGTTCCACCGCAAAGTTTTTATTGCTGCGCCTATCCACCATCACCTAGAAGCAAAAGAGTGGCCGCGTACTAAAATTACTATGCGACTCAACGTGATCGGCCAGCTATGCGCACTGCTAGGGATAATACTAGCTCTAGCTGGCGGCTACGTTATTCGTTAGTAGAAAAATGCTGCCTAATCGAGTTAGAGCTCGTGCAGTACGGTGATCTTTGCGCCAAGACTATTGAGACGCTCTGCAATGTCTTCGTAGCCACGGTTGATCGTGTAGATGTTTCGAAGAATACTAGTACCATTAGCACCTAACATACCAATAAGCAGCAGACTGGCAGGTCGAAGTGCTGGTGGACAGACTACATCAGCTTTTGTGAACTTAGTGGGGCCGGTAATGTATACCCGGTGTGGATCGGCTAACTCTAGATTCATGCCAACTTTCGTCATTTCGGTGTAGTAAATGGCGCGATTTTCAAAGATCCAATCGTGAATCAGTGTGCGGCCTTTCGCAACACCACAGATAGGCACAAAGTAGGGAATATTATCCGGGTTGATACCCGGCCACAGGTTGGGGTGGATTTTTTCAGTCAAGGCGACTAGCTTGCCGTCGTGCTTTTCGACGGTGAGGTCAACAAGCTCAGTAATGCCGTTATCTGCCGGCTGCGCATTGCTGATACTCCACTGCAGGCCCATTTTTTGAAGTTTCAGTAGTTCCAGCCCGATCCAGCGATGAGGTACACGCTTGATAGTCAGTTTTGAGTTGGTGGTAACGGCGGCCGAGATAAAGAACATTGCCTCAATCGGGTCTTCGGTGGGTGCAAAGGTCACGTTCTTTTTGATTGGCTGACTAACCCCAGTAACCGTCAGTACCGGTGAGCCAACACCATCGATTTTTACGCCCAGTTTTCGCAAGAATGCGCACAGATCTTGCACCATGTAGTCCGCGCTGGCACCTTGAATGGTTGTCTGTTCGGCGCTGCCGGCTGCTGCCATAAGGATGTTGTTTGAGACTGTATTACCGGCTTCGTACAGTGTGACATAGCCAGCTGGTTTTTTCTTGACCGACACGTCGTAGTGCCCAGTCTTAGCTTCGACACTCATGCCAAACTGCTCAAGTGCAAATAGGTGCGGTGCTACAGTGCGTTCACCAAGGTTGCAGCCGCCGGCGTACGGAATCTCAAAGGTTTTATAAAAGTGCATGAGCGGCCCGAGTAGCATTAGTACACTGCGCGTTTTGCGAGCCGAGGTAGCATTCATATTGGTTAGATCTAGCTTTTCGGGACGACGGATCTCAAGATCGTTACCCTCAAGCCAGCGCACCTTAACGCCGATACTTTCGAGTACTTCAATAATACGAAATACTTCTTCGATGCGTGGAAAACTCTTGAACTTAGTAACGCCGAGGTTAAGCAAGCTGGCGCAGAGGAGGGCAACCGCAGCATTTTTGCTGCGCTTCAGCGTAATATCACCGCTTAGTTCGTGGCCACCCTCGATGCGCAGGTTGACGGCCCCGTCTGGATTGATAGTCATGAGTGGTTTATTGAGCACGTCGCTGATGCGTGCGATAGTCTCTAGGCTGAGATTTTGCCCACCATGTTCTATGCGGTTTACGGCTGACTGACTGGTTTTGAGTTGGCGCGCAAACTCGGCCTGCGTTAGGCCGCGATCTTGCCGTAACTGGCTAATTAGTTGGCCAATTTTCTCGTTTGTACTAAGCATACTTTGTCCTAATATACCACAACTGATATATTTTTCAATTCCTGGTATTGTTTTTGTTTTGTTGAGCTGACTAGCATTGTACACCTCCTGTGGGTTACAATCTAGCTATGATTTAGCGAACTCCCATGACTATTTTAGAAATGCTACACTAGTATCTAAGAACGGGGAGTTACCAATGCAAGACAAGGATGTGGCGGCAGCGATTGCCGGCGAAGAAAAAAGGGAACGCGAAGGATTAGAGCTGATCCCGAGTGAAAACTATGTTAGTCGTGATGTGCTGGATGCACTCGGCAGCGTGTTTACGAATAAATATAGCGAGGGCTATCCTGGGAAGCGTTACTACGGTGGGCAGGACTTTACTGATGTAGTTGAGCAGCTAGCGATTGACCGTGCCAAGCAACTATTTAAGGCCGACCATGCCAATGTACAACCACACTCCGGTGCGCCAGCTAACGAAGCTGTCTATAGCGCTTGGCTTGAACCTGGCGATACCGTGCTTGCGATGGATTTGAGCCATGGCGGACACCTGACTCATGGCAACCCGATGACACGAAGTGCCAAGTTATACAACTTTGTACCGTACAAAATGAAAGATCCAGCCACTGGCGAAATAGATTATGATGAACTCCGTGCTCTCGCACTAAAACATAAGCCAAAAATAATCCTTGCTGGTTTTAGCGCCTACCCCCGTGAACTAGATTACGAGAAGTTTGCTGCTATTGGTAAAGAGGTTGGCGATGAGTGTTTGCTGATGGCAGATATGGCACATATAGCAGGATTAATTGTCGCGGGTATTTCTAAAAATCCATTTGATTATGGCTTTCACGTTATCACAACCACAACTCACAAGACGCTTCGCGGCCCTCGCGGTGGGCTGATTTTGACAAAGGGCACCGTCGGCACACCACTACGGGCACCCGAAAAAACCCTTCAGAACATCCCGACGCTTATTGACCGCTCAATATTTCCTGGCATGCAGGGTGGCCCACACATGCACGTTATTGCCGCCAAGGCTGTGGCCTTCCGCGAGGCGCTGCAGCCAGAGTTTAAGGACTATGCCAAGCAGATTGTGAAAAATGCCTCTGCTTTGGCCACCGAGCTACAAAAGCGCGGCTTTCAGTTAGTCACTGGTGGTACGAGTAATCATCTTATTCTGGCGGATGTCTACAAAAGCTTTGGTATAGACGGCAGTGTAGCTGAAAAGGCACTCGATAAAATTGGCCTGACACTCAATAAAAATAGCGTGGCCGACGATCCGCTGCCGCCATTCCGACCGAGCGGCATTCGCCTTGGCACGCCAGCCCTGACAACTCGAGGCCTTACCGAAAAAGATATGGAACAAGTTGCAGAGTGGATGAGACAGGCTATTGATGCCCGTGAAAATGACGAAGAACTAGAGCAATTACGACAGGCGGTCACGGCCTTTGCGCTACAATTCCCATTGCCAAGCGATAGCCGATAGTTCTTGTGATGCAGGTATTTTTGACCAAGTAGGCTTCTTTCTGCTCGCAATGTTGGTTAGAATAGAGTAACTACTTCATTATGTAGCCAAGGAGTAATTATATGACTAGTGAAAAATTTCCAAGCCTGGATGTTAACAAAACGTACCTAACGCGTGCACTTGCTGAGTACGCGGTACCCAAAGATATTGTAGGAGATACACAGCCCGGTGGACATCCGGCAGTAGCGGTCACCGTTCAGCGCCCAGCAGCGGAGGTGACGCAAGTAGAACAGTTCGATTGTCGTCCGGACGATAATTAGGGTAGCAGTTCTGGTTCTTGCTGAAGTGTGATATCGAATTTTTGCTGTACTGTGTCGAGTACTTTTTGTCGAAATTTTAGCAGGTCGGCAGTGCTAGTAGCGGCTTCGTTCACAAATACTAGCGGCTGACTGGCCCAGGTTGCCATACCCGTTTCTTGGTCGTGTACGTTTTTGAAGCCGGCTTGTTCAATCAGCCAAGCGGCAGATAGCTTAATACCTTTATCGGTCTCCCAGTGAGGAACTTCTTCGTAGTTTGATTGAATCTGAATATAGCTACCGCGATCTACGACTGGGTTGGCAAAAAATGAGCCGTTGTTAGCTACCATAGCAGGGTCAGGTAGCTTGCTACTGCGGATTGCGATTACTGCGTCTCGTAAGTTTTGTACGCTAAAGTCGGTGATGTTGTGATCATCGAGGTAGGTTTGCAGGGCATTGTAAAACGGAGGTTCTGGCCGTGCTGTAGTGAGATGCAGCGTGATGGCGGTAATAAAAAAGCGAGCTTTGTCGACAGTTTTGAATCGGCTGGTTCTATAGTCAAAATTGCATTCTTCGCTCGGAATGTTAATAAATTTGCCGGCTTCGCGGTCGTACGCTTCTACGCTTGCCAGTGTTTGTGCTATTTCCTGGCCGTATGCCCCGACATTTTGTACTGGCGTGGCGCCAGCTTTGCCAGGAATTAAGCTGAGACACTCGATGCCACTGAGGCCAGCTGCAACACTCCGCTCAACAACGTGATCCCAATCTTCACCTGCACCAATGGTCAGATAATGGTCATAGTCATCTTCGGCAAAATCTTCATAGCGCAACAGGTTATTAACGATCACCAGTCCATCAAAGCCCTCGTCGCGCCAAATAATGTTACTACCGCCACCAATCATGATCGTTTTGAGCTGTCGCTCGTCAGCCCAGGCCAGTGCGTCAACTAGCTCCTGGCGGCTGGTTATTTCACAAAGATAGCTAGCAGTACCGCCAAGACGCATTGTGGAGTAGTCACGAAGTGATACATTTTGTCGGGGGTTCATGACCTTAGTATATCGCAGAACAGAGCATACCGCTTGCAACGTAGGCTGATTTGACGTTTACTAGATGGTAATGCAGGAGCCAAATACAGCACCGTATAAAAGTCTCGGTACGCACCTCAAGTATGTGCGTGAGCAAAAAAGTGAAACATTGGCCGAGGCCGCTGGCGCTGTTGAAGTGGATGTGGAAACTTTAGAGCGATTCGAGTCGGGCTTGGAATGCCCAGCCGAAGACGTACTGATGCTGCTTATCGACCATTTTGACGTCAAAGACCAAGAGGCTGTGCAACTATGGGAGTCAGCTGGCTACACACGTACTAGCGAGAGTCGTCCTCGTTCTCCACTAGAAAATCTTGATAAGAATGCGGCAATCGTGGTCATGGCACTTGATATGCGCACGCAGTACACTGATGGGATAGAAATTACCGCTAGTGGTAGCGGCTTGGTTATGCAGTTTACGCAAGGTGCTGCCGGCCAGGTGCAACCAGTTGCAAAAGTGGGAATGAGCTACGATCAGGCGCAAGAAGTCCTCAAGACGCTACAACTTGCCCTTCTACATGGGCGCTCAGGCTATACGCAACGACGACTCGACACGCCAAGCTAAGCATTGTCATTACCACAGTTTAGTTGTATAATAGCTAAATGATAGAGCCAAACAGTCACGGCCAAGAGTTAAGTGATATCGAACTTGTAGATTTTACCCGGTGGGAGCATGAGGTGCAGCATAATATGCTCGGTAAGGTTGCCGAACGGCTCTCCTATATGGCTGCACTGGTATCGGCTAATGTTGTAATGGCCGGCCAAGAAATTAAGGATCGATTTTTACGCGTGCCAGGTTTGAAGCGTGGCCTGGGTGCTATCGCTGTGGGATTTGCAGAGTCTGCCGCAGTCGTTGACCCGGCGGCACACTATAGTTATAAAAAACAGCAACACGACAATCGGGATCAGTAGACAGTGCAGCTGCTCCAGCTTACTGACATTCCTGCATGTATATGATATAATTTTGTTATAAATCCGGTAGAGGAGTCTATGGAAAATCAAGGATACCCAGAACAGCGTTACGTGGTAACTGCACTGCTACGATATATTGTGGCTGCCGTCGCGATTGCTTGCATCGTAGCTTTGTTTACGTGGTTTTTCTTTTTCCGCGGAGCAAATTCAGATGATACGAAGACGACTAGCACTACCACTAGTCAGGCAACTAAAAATGGCACCGATTCGTCAGTAGACGGCAGTGCAGATACCGGCGACAGCCAGCCAACTGAAGATACTAGCAGTAATGATGCGACAGACAATAACAGTGATCAACCATCCAAGAGCAACCAAGAGCAACCCTTTGACAGTGCAACGCATACCGATGAACTGGCCAATACCGGGCCAGGTAACATGGTAACTCTGTTTGTGGTAACCGTTATAAGTGCGAGCCTTTTAAGGCGCTACCAACTGAGCCGTCGGTAAAACTAGGCTAACGTTTTTGCTAAGTCACTGACGTTGCTGGTAATCTCGGTATAGATTTCTTCCAGATATGATTCTCGTGGGCGTGTAGGGCTGAGTTTTCGTGTGCCCTCATCGACATCATCGACATTCCAAACTATTGCGTCTGCCGGCAGGTGTATGCCAGCCTCTGCACATTCGTGTGCCACAACAGGATTCATGCAGACAATGATGTCTGCTTTCGCCACAGCGGTTTGGGTTACTTGTTCGCCGTAATGTGTCTTTGTAAATTCTTGTAAGCCGTGACTGCGTAGTAGTGTTACGGTTTGCTGGTAGTTCGGAAGATTGGCATCACGATTGGCAGCTGCAACAGTACCACTAGATGTAACAGTAATGCCGGTTATGTTTTGAGATGCAAGATAGGCTTCGGCAATAAGGCTGCGCAGCACATTGCCCCTACAAATAAAATGAATAGTCATGAGCTAGACCTCACGTTTGGCAATGATTGCTTCGAGTAGTTCTGGAAAGGCGTCACTAGGCATGTCCCGGGCTCCACGAAAGTGCCCAAAATTATGAAACTCCCGATACGTAAGATCGGGTAGGGCTTCATGTATGTAATGAACTGATGCGGCAACACGCGCATTGTCGTTATCGGAGTGAAATATCGTCAGACTTTTGACACGTGTAAGTAGTTGCTGGTCAATCTCAAATTCAAAAAACCCACCTAATACCGGGTAGTCCAGCTTTGCTTCGGGTGTAAAACGATCTCCCAGTGATGGTGCGACTAAAAAAACGTCACCAACTTGCACATCAGGATGCTGACTCAACCACTGCACTAAAAAGCCTGCGCCCATGCTATGTCCGACTAAAAGTGTGTCTGGGTCTATTTTGTGTCGCTCAAACTCGTCTGACCAAATCTGGTAATCTGGCTGCCAGGCATTGAGCATCTCGGGCGTTTGCGCGGCTATGCCAAGTAGGAGTAGTTCATGCTGCAGCCAGGGTAGCCAATTGGCATTACTTGCAGATGGCAGATCGTGGTTAAAATATGTTTCTTTCGAAGGCTTGCCGTGTACGATGATTGCGTTTGCCATAGTCCCAGCAGTATAGCATCTATTTTTTCCAAGCCACTAGTGTATAATCAGCAGCTAAATAACCAAGAGATCCAGAAAAATCATGACTGAACTATTGCCAGAACAACCAGCGCCACACGTCTATCTTGTTGCAGGTGGAGGTGGAGGTCAGCGTTCAACGATTGTGCTGCGTATGATTGCCGAACAACTGAGGGGCCAGGATATCACATACACGGCCATAGACGGTATTAGTGGCAGCGGCGATTCGCAGATGGTTCGATATCCCAGCTTGCAGCTGCAGGATATCGAGGCAAGCGTACAGCAACAGCCAGAGGGTACACCGCTGCTCTTTATCTCACACTGCATAGGCACGGTTGCAGCCCTAGGAGCCGTTGATAAGTATGCTCAGACTAGGAACACCAGCTTAGTATCAATTGCTCCACCACTCCCGTCACCGCGTAATACACTGGCGCAGCCTCAATCTCAGAGCAAGCGAATTGACCAGAACAGCCGAATGCGCGTGATAGACATACCAGAAACGGCCAAGGACTATTCAGTTATTGCCGAGAGCTTCGCGCGCATTGATCCGCAGTATTTTGTCGATATTCAAGCCGCAGATGATTTGGAACCTCGACTTCGAGCCGTAGTAGAGTCTGGCAACGCAGCAGTGTATGCTCCAGAGCATGACTGGAATGTTGACTCGCCACGCACAATAAGTAAATGGCACGAGCATTGGCATGCAACCTTGCC
Organism: uncultured Candidatus Saccharibacteria bacterium; assembly: GCA_964647125.1. GTDB lineage: Bacteria > Patescibacteriota > Saccharimonadia > Saccharimonadales > UBA4665 > UBA6224. The sequence goes on along the minus strand of CAZYFP010000002.1, from coordinate 30,392 downwards.
AGAGGACACGGCACGACAATTGCAAAGTCGTACACCCGTGGTCCAGGATGCAGCCCATGGCCTGTATATTTCTGGTCGTCGCACAGGCCTTGAACTGACACCAGAAGAGCGTGACATGTTTCAATCCAACAATGTACAGCAGGTGATTAGTACTGGATTAGATCTATTGCAGTACCAATCGCAGGCAGATGCTTCGCGTGTCTCAGAAGCATCCTAAAGTCAGACATACATGAAAAATGCTTTGACCTAGGTCAAAGCATTTTTTGGTACACCGGGAGGGATTCGAACCCCCGACCCTCTGTTCCGAAGACAGATGCTCTGATCCACTGAGCTACCGGTGCGTGTTGCTAGACCATTTTACCACCTCTGATGGCTTTTTGCAGCCCAGTGAGGTAAGTCACTGCAAAATGGTAAGAAAATCCACAGCGAATACACCAAGAAGTAACTATGATTAGTTCATGGAGGCAATTATGGGTCGAAAAAGATTAGCAAAGTGCCACGACGATGTGGTGAGCACTTCTGAGTGGCGGTATAACGAAAATGCTGCCTTTAGTCGTCATTTTTGGCAAGTAGCCTAGCGACTTTGGGCACCAAGCACTTCCTGAAAACTAGTAATCCGATGGTTTTCATACGTAAATTTGCCAGTAAAGCTGTGTGGGTTGTTACTTTCCACCTCGACAACACCGATTGGAAGGCCACTAAAACCGGCCCGTACAGCATTAATTGTGCCATCGTGTCCTACTAGTAAGATGGTTTTGTCTGGATTGTCGGTGGCTAAGTGGTCGATATATGCCAGTACTCGCGCCTGCATTTGCGCCAAAGATTCGCCGTTGGGCGGCACATAATCAGTATTTTGCTGGGGGGTTAATACTGGATAGCGCTGATCTGGTGGATCGTACACCATATTTCCAAAGTCGCCGTAGTTCATTTCACGCAGTTGCTTAGTTGTCTCAATTGGTATTGCTAAGTCTAAATGGTTAACGAGTAGTTGGGCAGTGTTGAATGCGCGGCCCAGATCACTTGAAACAACTCGATCAAATGCGACACCTCGTAGTTTTGACGCAGGTATGACACTATTTTTGATACCATCGGCGGTTAGCGGTGTATCGATCCAGCCGGATAGTCGTTTGTTTTTATTGTTTTCGGTCTCGCCGTGTCGGCAAATGTAAAAGGTGGCCATTACTTTAATCATACCAGCTTGTTTGCCCGACAAAGATATCTGTAATGCGTAAGGCTATACAGTACAGTTGCTTGTGTTTGTTTGCGCAAGCTTGCCGACGCTAGCTCGTACATGAGTGAACTATAGGGGGGTACGCTACACAGCCCAGCAAGTAGAATGCGTGGCAACGACCAACGTAAACTAGGCGACAATACGAGCACAGCAACTATGTAGACCAAAAACAGTGTGCCATGAATACGACCCGCAATTGCCACTGGTATATCGTGCCAAGCAACGGATAGGCTTTTGCAGTAGACACCAACAATTAGCAGGCTCCAGCCGATGGCTTCGCCAAAGGCGGCAATCTTAAATAAAAGCCAAGCTTCGTCATCTGTAAATGGTTGAAATTTTTTGTAGCCACTGTGCATTTTACGGAGTGGGCTGCCAATGCTCATACGTATATAGTAACCTACGTGAGCAATATCACTTGCGTCGGCTCTATGTGTGCGGTACGATAGCTCACGATGCATAAGCAAAAGGATTTCCATGCTGTATAAAGCGGGAAGTCCTATTTTTATAAACAGCCCCTCGGGGCTGTTTTTTTATGCATCGAATCTACTAATAAAGGAGGGGTGAATGATTAACAACTATAAAGGCGTAGAGGACGCACTGGCGTTTAGTAACGTAACAAACAAGTTACGAGCCTTCTGCTTGAGCAAAGGGTTCATAGAAGTACACACCCAGGACAGGCTGAGTATATTGGCTGCCTGCGAAGATCCCGATACCGTCGCAACCTATGAGTACGCAGGGCAAGCTTGGCCCTTGCCGCAAACTGGTCAGATGTGGTTAGAGTACGAGCTATTAACTAATCCGACTTGGCCAGGAGTGTTTTGCGTAAGTACCAGTTATCGTAACGAACAAAATCCGGTGCCCGGTCGGCACAAAATAATCTTCCCCATGTTCGAGTTTGAGCTGCCTGGTGGCATAGACGAACTCGAAGCATTCGAAACGGAGCTACTTGAATATCTCGGTTTCGGAACGAAAAAAGACTTTACATACAAAACCTACGACGAGTTAGCAGAACACTACAAAACCAAAGAGCTGACGCACGCCCACGAAAATCAAATGACGAAAGATTTTGGCAAGGTAGTTTTCTGTAAAGATTTCCCAACCTACACTTCGCCATTCTGGAACATGAAGAAAAAGGGAAGCGACTACGCCCATAAAATAGATGTCATTATCGCAGGCAACGAGACTATCGGCAGCGCCGAGCGAAGCAGTGATATTGGCGAAATGACCAAAGAATTTTACGCCATTAGTGATGGGGCCTACGCCCAAAAGCTGTTCGAATTATTCGGTAAAGTCAGGGTCGAGCAGGAATTACAGGAGTTTTTATCCTTAGATTTCTTTCCACGCTCCGGGGGTGGAATAGGTCTAACACGGTTAATTAACGCAATGAAAGGAATGTCATGAGCAACCAAAACAACGCAAATAACAACTAGGCTTACCTAAACAGAAACTCTCGGACGCGGGAGTTTCTGTATTTGGCCTCAGAATACTAACTATCTCGATTATGAAGTTTGATGCCAGTGATAATGAGACTACATACCAGTACGATACCGTTTGTAATCCATAACGCGGGCTTACTGACCCCGATGCCGTAGATGGTCCATAGTAGCGCCGAGGTGCCAATGATTAAGAAGCTAGCGAGCGCAAGATCTTTGGTCTCGCGGGTACGAATAGTCTTAATAGTTTGCGGCAAAAAGCCAATGATTGTCAGAACTCCTGCGCAGTAGGCGATGATTTCCATCGCTTCAGTATAGCAGCGCAAGTGGTGAAACAGCCGACTGTTTACCCTACTGTACTAGTGGTGGATTTGGTGGCGTAGTAGTTTGTGTTTGTGCTTGCGGTTGAGCTGTTGGTGTCACAACCGTTGGACCGGCGACAGGAATTGTAGTCGGCTGGGTAACTGTAGGCTGCTGCACGGCTTGGGCTGGCTGCTGTGCGGAATGGGGCTGAATTACTGGAGCTGGGGCTGCTTGGAATTGTTGCTGGGGCTGCGGTGTAGTGTTTGGGATAACGGGTTGGCCCATTCTTCCGTATTGTGATACATCGTATGTAGTGACCTGTGGCGAGTTTGCTGGTGTAACAGGATTCATGCCGTTCTGAGCGACTTGGTTGCGATAGATGTTATGTGTCTTTTTGTGTCGTATGATCAACACTGCGGCTGTGCCGGCTCCAGCAAGTAGTACAACAACACCAACGACTAACGGTACCACAGGGAAGTCCTTTACATCATACCCACTGGCGATACGTGCTTTGGCTGTGGTGATAAGGCTGTCGACGGTTGGGTGCTCTGGGTAGAGCTTCTTTACGGCCTCAAAGTCACTCAGTGATTTTGAGTAATGTGAGCTGTAAAATGCGTCAATTGCTTGCTCCCATTGCTTTTGAGTTTTACTGGACGTGTTGAATGACACCGAGTTCTTGCTAGCCAGGTCTTTTAGGTCTTTGATATCACGGACGTAGTTGTAGACACCGTTGCCCTTACCGGATCCATCAGCTGTGTAGGTGGCGATCCCGATAACGTTGCCGCTGTCATCAAAGGTTGGACCACCACTGTTGCCGTGACCAATTGTGGTGTCGGTTTCGATCAGTTTTTTATCACTGCCACTAGCATTTTTTATAGAGGAAACCTTGCCGGTTGTCAGTGTTACTTTACCTTCTTTGCTGTCAACGATGCCATTGTCAGAAGCATTTGCTGGGTAGCCTAGAATGTTCAAGCTGCCGCCCTGCGATACATTGTCGATAGAGCCAAGTTTTACCACGGGGAAATCGCTACCATCAATTTTCATGATAGCCACATCTGATCCACGGAAGCCGTCGATGCCATCAAACTGTTTGTAGTTGGAAGCGATGAGCTTGGCATGCTTGATGCTTGGCTGCTCTGGGTATGACTTGCGTTGCTTGGTGTTGTTGATGAGCTCAGTTATGTCTGGCTGCTTGCCGTTAAGGTCAATTAGTAGATTGCTGACATCGTTCTGTTTTGAAAAAACTGAGTCAGGGATATCGTAGAACTTATCGATAATAGCCGCTACGAATTGCTTCTGTGTTTTGCCAGCAGTCGATAGGTCTGATGCGCTAAGTTTGGCTAACTTAACCAGGATGTTGAAGTAAGTGTCGTTGCCTTGCTGTGAGTTGGCAATGGCGTCGGCAATGACGATGTCTTTCGGACTACTGCTAGCGACGTGCCCATTGGTGCCTAGGTAGCCATCGCTGCTAACAAAGAAGCCGCTGCCAGCCACTGCTTGGCAAGCGCCTCTGAGGTAGGGCTGACCTTGCAAGGATATATCCATACAGTAGGCGTTAAATACTTTAACCACAGCCGGACCATAGAGGGAGCTGACTTTTTCAGAGGCAGGAGCGTTCGCTTCTGGTGCTGCGCTGGCAGCTGAGGCCAACCCAGTAAAGAGGATTCTATCTAGTAAGCTCAAAGAGGCGGCTTTTTTGGCGTTGACTATAGGCGACGAAGGAACCGCTGAGACAGTCGGCGTGCCGAATGATAGCGAATCGAGTAGTGTCTGGATGTCGTTATTGAGCGCAACTGTGTCGGCATCAAGTCCTAGGGTGATCTCAATCGTGAGCGGATGCCCGTTGACGATGCCGGTGTACGACACAAAAGATGATGTCAGGCTGGATGATAAGCTGGTTTTAATTTTGTGGGTCCAGACAGAGCGAGTAAAGAGTTTGCCACCCAAGGCAACTTCAAGACTTGATTCGCGAGTGTAAGACAGTTTTTTGGTATCACGTGGTGCCTTAACAAGCTTTTCTTCTAGCTTTTTGTGGTCGGCAGTCTCTTTAGCCGCAAACTTACTGTGGTAGGTAATGGTAACTGTCGAGCGACTTTGTGGTTGAGCAATGGCCGTCGAGGACAGCTTGATTGTTTCATATGCACGGTTGGTCGAAAGTTCATCCCCGACAAATAATCCGCCGGTTGTTGAGTCTACGGCGCTACCATAGAGTGCCGCGGAATTATAGCGAAAGTTAAAGCCGTACGTTGAGGAAACGAGCTGCTCTTGTGGCGAGCCGTCGTTGGTTTGATATATGTTTGCTATGTAGTCACGCGCATTTTGCTTTTCGTGTTGGTCGATGACAATTTGCCGAAGTGACAAAAATCCTATTGCAAACAAGCCAAGAACTGACAATGTTAGAAGTAGTAGATGTCTACGGCGGTAGGCCTTGTTGTGCCGATGCGTAATTTTGACGGTCTTATGTTTAGTGGGTTTGTGATGAGCGCCCGCGCCCTTTACATGTGCTGATGTATGACTGACGGTTTTATGGCTGGGCATAAGGATTCCTCAAAACGTTAATGGTTATCCATGAGTATACACGGCAGAACAGTACCGGTAAATGAGAGATTTACGGCTTAAGAGCGGGCTATGCAGCGAGGTTGGCGGTTATTTTTTAGTTGTTTGCTGAATCATTGCTTCGCTTTTTTGCCACAGGGTGGCTGCGAGGGCTGAATCATTTGCTTGGCTTGAGGTGTTGCCAACAGTGCGTTTGTAATAGTATTCACCAGATTGCCAGTCTTTGCCTGGGACTGTAGAGGCCAGCCACACCAGTGTATCGGCGCCTTTTTCTACCGATATTAGCCCAAATAAATACTTGAGTGGAGTTCTCCAGATAATCCAGAGTGGGCTAGCGGAATTATTCCCAAAGTTGCTACGAACATTACCAGGGTGAAATGCGGCAGTCGACAAGCCTTGCGTGCCGTAACGTTTATGTAGTTCTTTGGTAAATAGTATGTTTTCGAGTTTTGCATTGCCATAGGCCATGTTCGGCGTGTACTCGTTTGCCATGTCCAGATCTTCAACATCTAGCTTGCTGAAAAGTTTGTGGGCAATACTCGACGTATTGATAACTGTGGCCTTGTTAGTGATTAGTAAGTCCAGCAACAACGTAGTTAACAAGAAGTGTGCCAGATGATTTACTTGCATAGTCTTCTCATGTCCATCACTCGTTAAGTTGCGTGCACCAAACACACCGCCGGCGTTGTTGACTAGTACATTGATGTTTGGGTGGTTTTTTCGCAACAAGGCGGCCAGGTTTCGTACCTCCGCAAGACTAGCGAAGTCAGCAATATAGTATGGTGCGCCCAACGCATCAGCCACGGCTTTTGTTTTTACCGGGGATCGTCCAATAATAATTACTGTTGCGCCTTGCTCGTGCAGTAGTTTGGCTGCCGCCGCACCGATGCCGTCGCTTGCGCCGGTAATAACAATTGTTTTGTGTACCATGACCTGAGTATGACACAGACAATAGCTATGACGGATGCGTAATTAAAACAATAATGCTTAATATTGTAGAATATGAATCAGGAATACAACATGCAACCCCACAACGACTACGATCTACGAGCTATCCCAAATCCTGCCAATGCACCACAGCCGCCGGTTCAGCCTGATTTTAGATTTATCCAGCAAACGCAGCTACCTGACAATAACGCCGGCAAACCAAAGAAAAAAATCATCCTTATGCTGCTATCGTTGGTCATTGTTGTTGGTGTTATTGGCAGCATCGCCTCACTGACGGGTGGTGACAAAAAAGGTGATACGTTGCCAACCTCTACCGCGCGGACAGTTGATGAAACGCCGACTACTAATGACGCAGATTACGAAGTAGCCGACAACGCAACTGTTGATCCCGTGGAAATATGGACCTGTCCCGCTGGTACAAAACAAATCGGAGAGGGCAGCAGTAGCGATTGTGCTAAAGAAGAGGTAGTCAAAGCAGTTCCAGCTGCAGTTAGCTGCCCGGCTGGCTACACCAAATACAATTCGGGCAGCGCTACCAAGTGTCTCAAAACAACGGGTGGCACGCAAAAAACTGCCAATGCTAGTAAAAAAACTACCTGTGATTCTGGCTATAGACTGTCAGGCTCAACCTGTACTCGCATCGAATCTGCCACCAGGACCACTAATTATTCATGTGCCAGTGGCTACACCAAATCCGGCAGCGGCAGCGCCACCAAGTGTCAGCAGGCCGTAACTAGGAGTGCTGCCTCTATCAGTAGTTGCGCAAAGGGCTACACCAAATCCGGCAGCGGCAGCGCCACTAGATGTACCTATACCGTTAAGGCGAAAGCGACAGTAAGCTACGTTTGTCCCAAGGGCTACACTAAGTCTGGCACTGGAAGTACGGCAAAGTGTAAACGCACCGTTGCGGCTACAAAGCGTACGAGTTACTCTTGCCAAACATCACCTTCTGGGTATGTTAGATCCGGCACCACTTGTACACGTGTAATTTCTGCCACGCGAATAATATGTCCGAGCGGTACAACAAGGAGTGGCAGTTACTGCTATCGTTCCACTATTCCAAAGTCTCTTACGATATGCCCTAGCGGTTACACGAATTATACTTCGGGGAAGTGCCGGAAACTTGCCTCATGGGGTTGCCCCAGTGGCTACACCAAATCCGGCAGCGGCAGCACGGCTAAGTGCACACGTACAGTGAATGCCACGGCCAGTGTCACTTATTCCTGCCCCAGCGGCTATACGCGGTCCAGCACAACCTGTACGCGCATAATCAGCGTCACCAAAAAGACAACATATTCCTGTGCGTCCGGCTACACCAAATCCGGTAGTGGCAGTAGTACAAAATGCTCAAAGGTTGGCACGGTAACATGGGGCTGTCCATCTGGCTACACCAAATCCGGCAGCGGCGCGGCAACACGGTGTACGAAGATAGAGGTAATAACACAAGGTGCTACCGTTACACAGAGTTGTCCAACAGGCTTCTCGCCGTATGGTAGCTCGTCATGCCGAAAGACCATAACTAAAAAATCAAAGCTAATCTACACCTGCCCATCAGGCTACAATCGTCGCGATAGTAAGTGTTACCGCACCATTGGTGGCACTACTCAGACGGCAAAACCCAGTATCAGTTGCGCAAAGGGCTACACCAGAAGTGGTTCTGTATGTCAGAAAAAAATTACCAAGAAGACTCCCGCTCAAAAGCAGCTTATTTGCGATGATGGCTACACACTACTAGATGTCGATGGCAACGGTGAGCGTTGCGTACAGGATAGTAACGGCTAGGCGTGAGTGCACGCTAATAAGTCGCAAGCAAATCAGTATTTAGCAGCAGTAACAATATGCCTAACTGCCCCTAAAAGAGTATCTGATAGATATGTTGCGTCGCGTCCAGTCACCGGAACCTGACCAGTTTTGACTAAAATTGTCCTTGTGCCAGCACTGTTGCCAGCCTGGACATCCGTATCTCGATCACCGATCATCCATGAATCTTGTAGTGCAATGCCAAATTCTCGGGCAGCTTGCTGAATCATAAATGGCTTGGGTTTACGGCAGACACAGTTATCTTCGGTAGTATGGGGGCACATGCAAGTTTTCAGTACGGTAATGCCACTCGGACGAATGAGGTCTAGAAAAGCCTGGTGAATCCCCCAGAACTCTGCCTCGGATAGCCGCCCTGCAGAAATAACTTCCTGGTTGGTGACTAGTACTATCGAGTAATCTAACTTTGCCAGTGTAGCTAAGGCCTCAAGGGTGTCAGGGAAGAGATTGATCTTGTCGGCCGAGTTCACGCAAAAATCTTTTGTATCTACGAGCAGCGTGTCATCTCTGTCGAAAAATATAGCTTTCATCATGCCAACTTACAACTCCGCAACTAATTCATCACGAAACAGCATGAGTATTTTACCGGTATGATTAAGACCGGTTCCGTCTTTGCCGTTGCCCCAAAAAGCATCATTCGGGTTTATTTCGATAATCTCCTCGGTTCCGGTAGCTAAAAGCGCATCTTTTACTTCTGTGTGTTGCTGGATCTTCGCACGAATTAGTTCTGTCAGAATGCCTACCTTCACATTATTCCAGTCGTTCCTGCGCCGGGCTTTTAGCTCTCGGGCAAGCGTCCATGCCTCCAGGGGGCTGCCGCAGCTGCGGATTTGCATGCGGAGGGTTTCATCACTAAATTTTTGGGCGTGGAATGCGTGTTCAACGGTGGGGTATTCGACCGCATCAAATACAATCTTATGCGCAGAGAAGTTAGACAAGGCAAAATTAGAAGTCTCGTAGTAAGGAATGCGTATCATCACACAACTATAACAAAATCTAGTGCCCAAAGCGCTGGATAGCGCGTGCTCGTGCCTTGGCGGCTTCAACTTCTCGGTTTCGAGGTGCTGCCTGAGTCACCAGATCTTCCAGTAGATGCTGGCTAGCATGCGCTATTTCTTCAATTGCCTTGTTGAACGCGTGTTCGTTAGCTGCTGATGGTTTTTGAAAACCAGAAATTTTTCTTACGAACTGCAGCGCTGCGGCGTGGACTTCGTCATTAGTGGCGTGAGGTTCAAAATTATAGAGCTGCTTAATATTTCTACACATGCACCTATAGTAACAAAAGAAAAAACCATACGGCGAGGTATGGTTTTTTCTTTTGGAGGTGCACTTATCTCTTCGGTTAAACCTGTTCTCGGTGAGTTCAAGAGGTGGCGATTGATACTAGAGCAACCTTATAAACATTTCAAAACCAGCGGTGTGATACCGCTCTATACTCGCAGCTAAGTGTTTAACCTATGATTGTTACGGGAGGTGCTATGCCAAAGAAGAGACTAACGACTGAGCAGCTTGAGGAGCAAAGGAGGTGTGATGCATTGGCTCTGGCTCAACTTATTTATGACATATACAAAGAAAAGAAAGCTAAGGAACAAGACGAAGACTCACGACTACTTCGTTAAGGTCTGGGTGACGTATGCCTCACCCTTAGCACTAAGGGTAATCTGTGAGAGGGTGGTCGATATATACCCATTCTTGGCGTTGGGTCCATTGCTAGATGTGAAGTTCTGTCCAGTAAGCTTTCCACCAAGGTGAGAAGAAATTGTGACTATCTCACGTCGATTAAGGCTAGGGAAAGAATGTTTTGCAGCATACTTGAGTATCCAGAGTATTTGGTCGGAGCGATTGGTTATCTCGAAGTGATCTTTGTACCCATCAAGAAACGTTTCTCTCGGCATAGATGTTATTTCTGGGCGTACTGTAAGCTTTTCGCCCGGTGCGCTACTCTTTGGTCGAGTTGCAGAGCTCTTTCGTTTTAATTTAGGGAATTTGTCCCTAGGAATAGTATCGGTTTTGCTCAAGAGCCTAAACGCAGATTTGCCCTCTAGATAGACGTAGCCCTCTGATACGGTCTTCTTAACTTCACGCGCAAAGTGGGTTGGTTTTGCAGCACCAGCCTTAGTAAATTCAGCTAGCACATCTTCAAAATTCAAAATCATACCATTCTGGCTAGTGGCTCCCAAATAGAAAGCGATCGCCACAATCTTTTGGGGAATTGACTTAGCTGCCAGCTCATCGATTGCACTTCGAGGAGAATCATACGTACCGCTAGGCGTCGTCTTACCTGCATTATCCTGTAGTAGTTCAGTTTTTGGAGGCGTAACTAGATTTATTGGCGTATCGATTGCCTCGCCCTGCTGGGCAATAAAAGCCATGATTTGAGTGGCCTGAAACAGTGTCACGTCCGCGATAAAATCCAGTCCACTTCCATTAAGTTTGATTGATACGCTCATATTACTCATCCTCCTTTGTAGATGCTTCTTCCATTAGTTTTACGGCTTCTGCTCTTCCGAGCCCTGTGAGCGTTATGCGATTGTCTGGGTAAATATGCGCATATTTTTTGTCATGTAAACGTCGTGCGGCTTTTTTTATGGCTGGTGGCGTGCCCTTAATAGAGCCGACCATGTCGTCAAGAGTTGATACGGTTGAGCCGGCATTCAGGAGAAGTAGCATAATTTGGGCGGGGATTGTCAGCGAGTGAGCAGTAATAACCCGCTGCGTACCCTCGAAGTCTTCAATGATAGGCGTTTCCGCCAGAGCTAGTAGATCTACTGCATGCTGCGCTTCATCGTGGCCAGTATTGTGATAAAGTCTTACAAACTCCGCCAATATCCAGCGACTAGTTGTCAGTAAGAGCATTGCATCAACTTTGTTTGCTGATACTTCGCCAGCAATATGGCTAACGCCACGCCTGCTGCGCACGGTGTACATCGCGTTTATGAGTTTTGGAATTGTTATACGTAGACTGTCGTTTAGTGAAGAGCTCTCCATATTTTGCACCCAAGTCGGCATTGGAGGTAAAGTCCTCCCTAAGGGAGTGTGCCTGCCCGTAGCCAGCCATTGGAGTATCCTGACCGTTGCCTCAATAAAATCCCCAACATTTAACTCCGATGGCCTTAAATCATTCTGCATGTATAGCTTGGACATCGTTGTAACAGCATCAACAAGTGCTTTTTGAAGATCAGTCGGCACCGACTGCGTGGTCAGCGCCGATGAGACGTTGCTTGTGATGGTATCCAGTCGTGAATTACGAATTGGCACCGAGGACATTCTGTATCTCCGTCAATGTAGCACTGATACCAGAGTATCGAAGCTTATAAGTTTTCATCGTGCCTTTGCCACCCTTAGAGATGATGTACTCAGATGCTTTTAAGTTCTTCGCGACGTTGCCGTCTTTGCACCCATGGTCATCGAACATGTCAATCAGGTCTTTTGCAGGTACGTCATCGATATCATAGCCAATTTTGTCTACTGATAATTTCAGCTGTGCCAGAAGCCGCTGAGCATCGGACACCTTCTTAGGTAGGAGGTTATGGGAAAGCCTCACGGTAACAGCTGTATCACCAAACTCAAAAACCTCTGACAGGGCATCTTCACTTACTCCAGTCCATGCAGCTACCTTTGCTGGTGCCGAGTCTGGTTTTGAATGTGTCGGTGCGGTCGCATTAGGCGCACCAGCACTACTCTGAGAAGTGCTTGCAGGATTCTGTGCTCCACGCAGCATCTCAGTCAGAACAATTTTGTAAGTTTCAGCTTTCATCACTGGATCTGTTACGCCAACACTTGCTGCCTCGGCTAAAGCTACGATTCGGTTGATTTCGTCTTGGTTCATGGATACCCTCCAAAGTTATGTTACGTCTAACACCTATGTTATTCGCACTTGGTTCAATCTGCAATAGTAGTAATTACAACAATACAGATTAGAAACTGGGGTCGTAAGAAAAATTGCATTTTATAGGTTAAGTTATAGATTAACTCCTTAAGATAGTCTTCTAGTCAAAAAACTAGCTCTTCGTGTATGACATCCATCGAAATTTAACAGGGGTTTCTAGAGATGAAATCAAATATGAGTGATCTCTACTGACCAATTACGCAAAATAATGATGCTTATGCTTTTTGAAGAAAAGCTCATCACTACTAACAGTCGAATGTTGCGATTCTATCCGTTTACTGTATGCTCTAACGCGATGCCGCATGGTTTCAATTGGTATAAGATGTTGTGTTGCCAAGCATTTTATAACTCCGCAGGTATGAGTTATGCAGTTTACTCTACATCTCCAGGATCGAGCACGACTTCTATCCGGTCATCGGCTGCTCCCCCTGTAAAACAGACTCCGATGAGTGGTAAGAAGAGGGGTCTGCGTCTTTTCGGTTACACGCTAAAGCTAAATTCGGGCTTTATGCAACAGTACGGCTAGGTATGTGTATGTATGGTTCGAGCCCAGTCGCTCGCACCATACGGGAATTATGCGTAGTTTTCAAGCCAAAAGATGCTGATACACCCCCGTAAATATACGTGTGAACTTGGTTCAAATAGTCATCAACACACGCGCCTTAAGTGGGTTAAAGTGGCCAATACGCCCGTGCGCGCGCCCAGGTCCGGTGGGAATGCTGACGCTTACACAAAGGAAGCCCCCCTACTGCAAGTTTTCTAGGGCATACCAAGCTGCTGCGCCAGTTGTGCCGTGGATGAGTTCGTCAAAGCTTGGGTCGTGGGCTAACAAATAGCCCCAGCGCAGCATGTAGTTGTTGACCTGCTTCGTGCCCATATGCCTGTGTATGTACCAAAGTTCTGGGAAATAACGTAGCCGTGTCATGCAGTAACGCATCCTCGGAGTGTTTTCGACATCCCTATCGCACTTTTGAATAACATGTGTAAGAAACGCCATGTCTGCGCGTTTCTTGCCGGCCGGCGTCAACGAGGCACGTAGGTCGAAATATGTAATCGGCAGTCTTGCAGTAGTTTTTAGACGAAGACGAACTAGATTCGGCCAATCGAGCAGCGTAGCGCGCGGTGTGTGTTCACGTAGGCTAAATGCGCCATATTTGTATCTTAGTGGCGCATAGCCCCTATTTAGCTCCTCAAGACTTTGCATGCCTAAACGATTTTATAGGTTTTTAACAGATCGTCTAGCAGCATCTTGCTAACGTGAGTGCGAATGTACTTCGCAAGTGTTACCGCAGCAACAGGTGTCGAATGAGTATCCCTTTTTAAAAAAATAACTTGCTCGAAATGTAGATAGGCCAGGTAGTAGTCGTCGTATTTTTTCTTGTTGAAATGCTGTGCAATATATGAAGTGTAGCCGTCGAGTGTATTTATAAGGTCACCTCTATCGATGCTTGAAGATTCAAAGTTAATGGACTTATCATTGCAGACTGCAAGTAACGCTTGTCCGTAGGCCAGGCGACATAAGTCTTCGCTAACTTTGATCTTTCCCCTATGGCTGAGTTCAAGCGAGTATAAGTGAACGTAGATAATAGCGAGTTTTATTGTTTCGGCCCTGATTCGCTTTAGTTCCGATTTTGTAAAATCACCCTGCTCAAGCAGCGACTCGTCGGTAGGGAATAGCTCAGGGGTCTCGACTATCTTAATTACTAGGGCATAGATTAGTTCATAAATAGAAAGCTTCTGTTTGAATAGTGACACAATAACTCCTTATTAGTAGTTAAGCGCGGGGTAAACAAAAACCCGCCACTGAGCTATGGCCGAAGCCACCACAACCGTTTCCAGTTATGACCTACGTGAATAGATGCCCAATGACGGGATTAAATTCACGTAGGATTTCGTCAACCATGCCGGCAAGCCGGTTTAGGTCTAGGTGGCGTACCACTTGGTGCTGATTATATCCTGAAAATGATTGTCAACGAAAAAGATATTATCTAATGTAATTAATACAATAGCTACTTTACCGCGCAGTAGCTATACTAATAATTAAGTTGACGAACAAACAAAGCGCAACAATCAACAACTAAAGTTCTTGCGAAGCCAGCAAAGGAGCGAAGGCGATTCGTAAGCTAGAAATCTAAAACGAAAGGACTTTTCATGCTAAATGATAAGATCCATAACGATTTTGTCGTGACTAACGACAAGACATTCGCTGCTGCCCTATGGGCGGCCGGGCATCGTCCCTTGACTCTGTTTCGGGAAGTAGATGGTCAATTTTATTGCATCTTTGCAATAAGGCGCAAACTACGAAAAGACATCAGGGCGTATTACGCTGATGCGCTGCGTATTAGCGTCCTTCAACTCAGAGAGAGCCTCATTGAGATCGAAGAGAACCTAGGTAACAACGAATGGTGCGTCTACGATAAGTTTCGTAATTCTTTCGCACATTCAGACGAACGCTAGGCGGCGTGGCCGCGCGGAAAAGCCAGCCGCAGTCGTACTGTGAGTACGATGAGCTGGCAGCATTCCTACTACGTGAGTATAGAAAAAGGAGGTCTACAAAAAGTTAGTAGCACTATAAATTAGTCGAGGGTACGCACAGCACGCGATGTTATCGGCATTCACGGCACCTCACCAAACCGCGCTGTGCGGTGTACCCGGTGAGGTGCTTTTAATGTTGAAAAGAAGGATAAAATCCATGGCAGAATATAAAGCAATTGCGCTGTGCAGAGTCTCTACATCTAAGCAGCGCACTGAGGGAAGCAGCCTTGAAGCACAGGAGCAGCGAGTTAACGAGTGCGCTGACTATTTGCGCGCGGACATCAAGCGGCTATGGTCGCTCGATACGTCGAGTCGTAAGGGTAAAAATCTGGCACGCAAAGACCTGAACGAGATGTACGATACTTGTAAGAAGGATAAGTCGATTAAGTACATAATCGTCGATGAGGCTGACCGCTTTATGCGTTCAATGGAAGAAGCTTACTGGTGGAAGGTTCAGTTCAAAATGATTAACGTGAGCCTGGCGTACGCAAACATACCCGAGATAACCCATGAGGATGATCCGATGGCAGTCATGCGCGAGATGATGGCATTCTTTCAAGCTGAGATCAGTAATCACGAACGCATCACTAAGACCACCGACAAGATGCAGGCCAAAATCAGGGCCGGCTACTACCCAGGAATGGTGCACCAAGGCTACCAAAAGTCGAGTGTACCGTCACTGCATGTGCCGCGCGAGCCACAGTGGAGCTTACTGAAACAGGCCACCTATAGCATTTTATACAAGGGTTACTCGCTGGATGAGGCGCTGAACGAAATGACTACTCGTGGCTATAGGTTACTGGGCGGTCGTAAGGTGGATATGTATCGCTTCAAAAACATGCTACTGGAGCCCTACTACGCCGGCATCATTAAGATGAGTAACTGGGATGTGGTGTGTGATAAGGGTCTGCATAAAGCAATGATTACACTCGAGGAGCACGAAAAACTAGTTGCGATCGTGTCTGGACGTCGAAAGAAATTTGCTGTGCACAAATACAATCCACTATTTCCAGCCAGCAACATTGCAGAATGTGCCGACTGCGTGGCAGAAGGAGCGAAGCAGACGCACCTGGTCGGTTATCGTCACCACAATGGCAAGCCAGAGCGAACTCGCAGTTGGTATGAGCGCTATCGTTGTCGTGGCTGTGGTAAAAATAATCTCAGCGACAAGATACACAAAGGCATCGGTAGAGTTTTAGACAACACTGAGCTCATCGTTGATGATAAAGACATGTTCTTAGCTTCAATGAGAAGGGCGTGGCAGGAGGATGTCGGCGATAGTTTGCAGGCCGTTCGGCGACTTAAACAGAAGCAGACCAGCTTACTTACGGAAAAGACTAATCTGGTACGAGCCATAGCTAAGAACCCCGCTCACGCTGCAGATTTTAGCGAATCCATATCGGTAATCAAGGCCGAGATTATGGAAGTAGAAAAAGAGATTGAGCGTGCACAGCACGTTGACGAAGACTTCGAGGAGTTCATGGGGTTCTCGTTGGATTATATCGAGCACCTAAAAGATAACTGGTTCACTGCAGAAGACCCAGAAGATCGCATTCGATTAAAACAGCTTCTGTATATAGATGGTTTTCAAGTTTCGCGTGACGGAAAAGTTAGCACCCCGGCTCTCAGCCCAATTTATAGATATAAAATAAAATCAGAGACAAAAAAAATTGTCTCTGATAATGCTAGCATTTCATTTGGAGGGCCAGGTGGGACTCGAACCCACGACATTCTGCTTAAGAGGCAGACGCTCTAACCAGCTGAGCTACTGGCCCTCGTCGTTCCGCACGCCTTTGCCTCGTTTTGCAAACTGTTGCAAAAGCTTCGGCTTAAGGCTACGGTCGTCCTCTAGAAATTACATTCAGTCGCTAACGCTCCTTGGATTGTAATTTCTTAAAGAACACACTATTACGAAAAGCAACTACAAAACTTTACCAAATTACCTCTGTTTTGACAAGCCCTTCCGCTAGACTAGCGGCGAGTGGTTGCGTGCAAGCACCAGTAGAAGTAAACGATACCACCAAAGCCAAGCGTAAAGACGAGTGCAGAAAAGCCACCGGCGTAGCTACTACCGTTGTTGCTACTACTCAGGAACATAGTCGACAAGAACTGGTACACGGTAGAAACGGCTGCAATTGCGCCGAATACGATACTAGTCCATAGATTTTTTCGGACGTGTTTCTTGAAGAATATATCATCTTGAGTTGCTGGGTTTTTGGCATTTTCCGCCAAGAATTTCTTGTATGCAACGATGAAAATAGGGGTTGTTACTACACTGAGCGAAAGAGTGAGCACAAGTGCGCCCGCTAGGTCTGAGTTGGTGTCGCCGGCAATTCGCTGCACAAGCGTGGCCAAAAATATACAGACAAACACGACGGTAAACCACAGTCCTGCACCGGCAATTTTAATGTATAGGCCTACCTTTGACTCAACCGGCTTCATGCCCATGTTGTACTGCACGCTTTCCACCTGCAGTGGCGTGCCGCTGTTGCCGGTTTGAGCAGTTTGTGGATCTGGTGCCGCTGCGGGTTGTGCGGTTGTAGGCACGGAAGAAGCCGGCGCCTCGGTGGCTGCTGGTGTGGCGCTGGGTGTGATAACGGAGTTGATCTGCTCCTGGGTCCAGCCCGCCTGGAGTAATTGGTCGGTAATCTCTTGATCAGTGGTTTCTGGTTTGCGGTTTTGGGCGATGAAATCTTGTATGGCTTTTTGCGGACCTTGAGCTTCGTTGGACATTGAGAATGTTCCTTGTTTATGGCTGAATACTGAGATTATAGCAGAACAACTGAGGTGAAAATAGTTATGCTTAGAAATTGCCACATGACATATAGATAACCCGAGTCTGATTAACCCTCGGATATGCCCAACCACTGGTACAATAGAGACGATGAAACTTCTTAATGGCAGCGAATTAGCCGAATTTATTATGGAGCGCCAGGCTCACCAGGTGCGTGCACTGCGCCAGGCAAACGATGTTGCACCCAAGCTGGCTATTATTCGCACTAACCCCGACCCGGTTGTTGATATGTACATGAAGTTAAAGCAAGACTACGGACAGGGTCTGGGCATAGAAGTTGACGTCCATACCATCGACCAGTCTGAAGCGCTTGCGCGCATCGCCCAGCTTAACGAAGACAGCTCGGTTCACGGAATTATAGTGCAAATCCCGTTGCCGGATCACTCGCAAACTACAGAGGTATTGAACGCAGTGGTCGCCACCAAGGATGTTGATGGCTTGGCCGAAACAACAGTATTTGATCCGGCTACCCCAATGGCGATTCTGTGGTTGCTGGCTGGCTACAATATTGAACTAAACGGCAAGCACATTGTGGTTGTTGGACACGGCCGGCTGGTCGGCAAGCCGCTGACTGCGCTACTGCAAACATCTGGCTATGACGTAGAAGTTGTCGATAAGTCTGTCGCGAATCTAGGCGATGTTACTCGTGAGGCTGATGTCATCATCACCGCAACAGGGGTCCCGGGGCTCATTACCGCTGACATGATCAAGTCATCTGCCGTGCTGGTAGACGCCGGCGTTGCCACAGATAGCAATGGTCTAGTTGGAGATATAGCCCAGGACGTTCGCCAATTGCCAGACATCACCATTACACCCGAAAAGGGTGGTGTTGGTCCGCTAACTGTCTGCGCGCTATTTGATAACGTTATTCGCGCTGCTCGTAACAGTGTGGAGCCAACTGAACCAAACGTATGAAAATAGGTGTATTTGATTCCGGTGTTGGTGGGCTGAGTGTGGCACATGCTATCGAAAAGGCATTGCCAATTGCGGAAGTAATCTTCGTGACCGATCCCGAGCATTTTCCGTATGCCACTAAGACGCCTGATGAAATTTGGCGAGGTATCGAGCCAATTTTTGAGCAGTTAGTAAGCCAGCAGTGTGACGCGATTGTGGTTGCCTGTAACACTGTCAGTACAACATTGATTGACCGACTTCGTGCTACGTTCACCGTTCCGTTTGTGGCACTAGAGCCAATGGTAAAGCCGGCTGCAGAGCTAACTAAGACTGGCAAAATTGCCGTCTGCGCCACGCCAACAACTCTAGCGAGTGCTCGCTATCAAGAGTTAAAGAACCAATTCGCCCAGGACATTACCGTACTTGAGCCAGATTGCGCTGACTGGTCTTCGCTGATTGAAGAAAGCCAAATGAACGAGCAAAAGCTTTGCGAAGACATAGAGCCGGTGCTAAACGCCGGTGCCGACGTGATTGTGCTCGGTTGTACACATTACCACTGGATAGAGCAGCAGATTAAAGATCTAGCGGGCGAGCGAGCAGTGATTCTGCAGCCTGAGCAAGCCGTTGTAGCTCAGCTTAAGCGAGTTCTTGCACTAGCTGCTTAAACTGATTACCTCTGTCCTTGTAGTCTTTGAACAGTCCGAAGCTAGCGCAGCCGGTCGAGAGTAATACGATGTCGCCCGGCTGGGCATGCTGTGCGCATGTTTCGAGCGCGGAGGCCATAGTGGTACCACCGAGGCTGATGTTTGCAAAGCCGACCTTTTCAAGTGCAGCAATAATTTTGGGCCCAGTATCACCGATAATAACTGCCTGTCGCACGGTGCTATCCTTAACGGTTTGCGCTAACACGTCAAACTCAGCACCTTTATCCGAGCCACCTAAAATGACTACCTTTGGCTCAGCGAAAGACTGAATGGCGACGGCTGCTGTTTCTGGCGTGGTGCCAAAGCTATCATCGTAGTATTTGATGTTATTTAGCTCCCGTACAAACTCAAGCCGATGCTCTAGCCCACTAAAACTAGTCAGGACTTTTTTCATCGCTTTAACATTTTGGGTGACTTGCCAGACGGCAGTAACGGCTGCGCAGACATTTTGCCAGTTGTGGGCACCCAGCAATTTAAGCTCATTGGTAGTACAGATTGTTTGCTCGGCAATAGTGATAGCTGCGTCATTCACATGTGCACCAGGCTCTGCAAAGTAGGGAATAAGCTGTGCATTACCGCTGTCGGCGATGGTTTTCGATACCTCATTATTGGCAAAATATATTGCGATATCTTGGTCGGTTTGCAGTGAAAACATGCGTGATTTAGCACCGACGTACTCGTCCATATTCTCGTGCCAGTTCAGATGCTCAGGTACTACCATAAGGCAGACTCCAATGTGCGGTGCATATTGCAGATCAATAAGCTGGAAGCTCGATAGTTCCAGCACTACCCACGAATCCTCGTCGAGTTTCCCCAAGAATGACAGCGGCGGGATGCCGATGTTCCCACCCAGGTGTACGTCTTTGCCGGCCGCTTCAAGCATTTTGGTAATCAGCGTACTGGTGGTACCTTTGCCTTTGGTGCCCGTTACGCCAATGATGTTTTTGGTTGGGCTGGCGTGGAAGAAGGTGTTTATCTGAGTTGTTAGCTTCGTGCCGATGTTAGGGTTTTTTTCGAGAATTTTCTGCGGATGCATGCCTGCCGTCCGAAGTATAAGGTCAAAACGGTCAAGATCATCCAGATACTTTTCGCCAAGCACTGAGGCAGTACCCCGGGGCACTTCTATGTCCGTTTTTTGGTCACAAATGGTAATAGTATGTCCTAGCTTGGAGAAGTATTCGTAACTACTTCGCCCCTCCGTATCAAAGCCGACAATTGCAACATTCATAGTTGATAGTATCTCACGAAACCTTTGCTAGGCTGCCAGGGTTTTTTTGACCACTTCAGCTACTTGGCGAGGTGTCATGTCGGCTTTTAAGATTACCGAGCTCACGTTTAAGTCTTTGACGCCCGCCGGGATTTCTTGCTCACCCTTGTTGGTCAGTATTACAACTTTAATGTCTTTGCCCCAGGTTGTCTTGCGCATGACTGCCAGCATCTCGTCACCGGTCATCTCGGGCATCATAATATCCAGCAAAATTATGTCCGGCTTCATAGATTCGACTAACTCCAGCCCAAGTTTGCCATTTTCGGCTGTTTCAACGCTATAGCCTTCCGCCTCAAACTTAAAGCGGTACATCTGGGAGATGGCTTGATCATCCTCGATAATGGCAATCTTCTTCATAGGCTAACTGTACGAGACCTTTCTCATTAATTCAACTTACTAGTAACTGGTATCGATAATATTTCACGTATGATATCTACAATTTGCGAAGGCGTGTGGTGGGCTTTTACGATGTAGCGATCGACATTTAAAAAACGAAGCGCACCGGGCGCTTCGTCTTTACTGATATTTGTGAGCACAACAACACGCATGTTGGCGCCCCAGTCTTCTCCACGGAGGCGCTCCAGCATTTCGTCACCGTTCATTATCGGCATCTTCAGGTCCAGTAGTATGATGTCGGGTCGAAAGGCTTCGGCTATCTCTAGCCCCATTTCACCGTTGTGGGCAACTCGTACATCGAATTTTTCGTAATCCAGCTTAAAAGCATACAAATCCGCGAGGGCCAGATTATCTTCTACAACTAAGATTTTTGTGTCTTGTGCCATCATTGTAGTACTTTTCTATTGACAGTTTAGCACTAGCAGCGTACAAAGTTAAGCAGTACCTTAGTAGACAACAACGACACCTTAACGCATTCTTTTGCGCGGGTGTCGTTTTTTGTTGACATAAGTTATATAATATTGACAAAAATACAAAAATAAGCTATAGTAAAAACATGTTCTTTAGTAGTACAGCAACATTCGACAAGGGCTCAGTAGCTCTATCGAGTGTTGTTTTTATTAAAAGGAAAAGGAATCAAAACTCATGAATATTCATATTGCAACTGGTCTCGGAAGTGGTCCTACAACGCTTGGTGCTTTTGATGCGGCACTTAACGACGCAGGTATCGCAAACTACAATCTACTTCGTCTTAGCTCTGTTATCCCACCCAAAACTACCTTAGTGCACCACGATGGGGCAATACCCGCTGAAATGATGCCAGGTGAGTGGGGTGATCGACTGTACGTGGTCATGGCAGAGCAACGCGCAGCCATCCCTAACACAGAAGCGTGGGCCGGTATTGGCTGGGTACAAGAGCAGTCTAGTGGTAAGGGCTTATTTGTAGAGCATGAAGGCAATAGCGAAAAGGCAGTGCGAACTGATATTGAGCAAAGTCTTCAAGCATTAATGGCTACCCGCAACGTCGATTTTGGTCCGATTCAGATGAAAGTAGTTGGTAAAACCTGTACTCACCACCCAGTTTGTGCCATGGTTGTCGCCGCTTACCAGGCAAGTGACTGGGAAAATGGCGCTCACCCAATGGCGGGCTAAAAGGAATAGACATCATGACTCTCAGAACAATCCAAGAAAATCCAATCGAGCCAGAATTTACCCATGTCTCTGAGCAAGAAACACTAGCTACACCAGATGTGTCGATCAGTAAGAGGCTAGCTGCTGGAGCTAAGTATGCCGGCCAGACAGCTGTCGTTTTTGCGGAGGTTTCTCCTCTGAATGAGGCATTGCGTCTAAGTGCTTTTGGTGCCGGAGAGTTACTTGCGCATAGTCCAGTCGTCGGTGCCGTAACCCTAGGAGGCTCCGCGCTCATTATTGAAGGAGTTGCTGCAGTTTCAGCTGCGAGTTTGCTTAGCACAAAGACGAACGAAAAGTTTAACGGCTGGTTGCGTGAAAAAATGACAAAACTTGGCTACGACGAAGATTCTGAGATATCACCAACGACATATGCCGCCAGTACATTACTTGGGGGGTCAGTGGTAAGCATGGCACTTCATAAATTTGCAAACCCTGACACCACCGTTGCAGAAAGTCGGCGCTTTGGCTTAAAAAATACCGTGCTATTTGCCGGCGCTAGCGCTGTGGCGGGTGCTCTGGGCTCAGAAGGTATAGACGTCGCATTCCACAACCCGGTTACCACGGGCGTGGTAGCAGGTGCTGCGGTGCTAGGTGCTGGCGCCAAAAAGGTACGATCTGTTGCATCGCGCAAACGCGCCGAACAGCATGCCGGAGATCCCACTAAGCCTAATGTATGGCTGGACCATCACCAGGGTATAGAGTATGGACTTGCACAAAGTGGAGATGAGTTTAGGCTTTCAGAAGAACTTGAAAACGACGTTTGGCACAAGATGGGCTACGGCGACATTAATGAAGAGGGCTACGGCGATTATATAAAAAACAGTAGGACATTTGTCGCATTTAAAGGCGACAAATGTATCGGCGTAAATCGTATGTTTAATGCTACGGACACGATGCTTCCACCATTTTTGGGTGAAAAAATGCCTTTCTATTCTGAAGAAGAGCGAGATGAACTTGCTGATCAGGCTCGAGACGGCGATATTGAAGAGCTTGGCACGGTTGCCGTGGATGAAGCCTTTCGTGGTGCAAAAGTTAATCTTCGACTATGGAGACTCGCTTATCGTGATGCCCGGGCGCGAGGCATTAAGTACTGGGGAATCATTATGGAGCCTGAGAGGGTAGAAAAAATGAATAAGCATCATGGTTTTACCTTTCGCCAGCTTGGTGAGACTGTAGATTATCAAGGTGGTGAGTGTGCCGCACATATCATGAATCTTGAAGAAGTAGATCAGACCATGAAAAAGCAGCACCCAATCGAGCACTTTTGGTTCGTTCGCAAGAAAATCAGACCATAGTAGCCGAGCGTAGTGTCGTATAATAGCGGTAATGCTTACCACTATTATACTATCGCTGGCTGGCGTGATACTGCTTATTCTTGCAGGCGTTGTGCTGTATTCCAACTATCGGGCGGCCGCCAATCGCTGGCTGGGGGGCTTTATATTAAGTGGCTTCTTATGGCTTGTCGCGAATTTACTTGCTAATCTTGTGTCTAGTCCAGATCTGCAGCTCTATTTCTCACGGGCAGCGATAGTTGGCCCAGCACTGTTGCCAGTGATGTTTCTGATGTTTTGTATTAGCTTCAGTGGTCGTTCCATAACTAAGGCCCGACGCGTAGCATTATTCGTACCAGTGGCTATCCTGCTAGCGACAGCACCAACGGCGCTAAACGTACAAAGTGTTCGAGCAGGTGGGGACGAAATAGTTCCAGGCAATGCCTACCTACTGCTACTTATTGTATTCGTTACTTACTTTAGTCTCGGTGTGTTTCATCTTGTTCGTGAGTTTCGTCACTCACAGAGGGCCCGAAAGTTGCAGTTGTACTACATCCTCTTCGGAACGGGCCTAACGGTAGTTCCAGGTCTGATATTAAGCGGAATATTGCCGATATTTGGCTATTCTGACGCAGTATCGTTTAGCCCAGTTGTTGTGCTAATATTCTCAATCGCAACGA
The DNA here is from genome assembly GCA_964647125.1 of uncultured Candidatus Saccharibacteria bacterium. Taxonomy (GTDB): domain Bacteria; phylum Patescibacteriota; class Saccharimonadia; order Saccharimonadales; family UBA4665; genus UBA6224. The sequence continues at coordinate 6,482 of CAZYFP010000002.1, read as the reverse complement.
CCATTGCTATTGTGCAACATAGCTTGTTCGATATTCGTTTTATTATTGTTCGCTCCATTACGTACCTTCTTTCGGTCTTTGTGATGGCCTCTATCTATGGCTTCATTGCTTTCGGCTTAGCGGGTTATTTATTCGATTTACATGTTCCATTTTTAGCCCAGCTGTTGCTTTCGATTGCGACCGCATTTTCAGCCTTGGCATTCCCCGTTATCCATAGAAGATTCGATAAATTCACTAACAAGTTTTTCTATCGTGACTCATATGACTCTCAACAGCTGTTTGGGCGATTAAACGGTATGCTTGTCTCCAGCCTTGATATGAGGTATTTAATGAACCAAAGTATAGCCATTATTGAGGAGACTATTAAGACGGAATTTGCGATAGTCGGACTACGTAAGGGTCCTGATGGGTATCGTATGTTTTCAAAGCGAAAAATACTATTCTCTGAAAAGGACATAGATCTTGTTAGGCACATAACACCTAAAATGAGCGACCAGAAGGTGATTGTAGCGGATTATCTTGATGATCCCAGCCACGCCCGACTGAAGGCAATAATGCGACGCTACAACATTGCCGTTATTGTACGACTCGCGCAAGATACGCGCCTAGGTAAGGAAGGACTTGGCTACTTAGTTTTGGGTGACAAAAAGAGCGGTAATAGCTACTCGTCTCAGGATGTTCAAGTGCTTAGCACGGTGGGTAATGAGTTAACAATCGCTATTCAGAATGTGCTGCACTATGAAGAAATTCAGCAGTTTAATATTGAACTGCAAGGTAAGGTCGACGAAGCAACGCGCAAGCTGCGTCGTACCAACGAAAAATTAAAGGCGCTGGACGAAACCAAGGACGACTTTATAAGCATGGCCTCGCACCAGTTGCGCACACCACTTACTAGCGTAAAAGGCTACCTCAGCATGGTGCTGGAGGAAGATGCTGGCAAAATCAATGCTACCCAGCAAAAGATGCTAGCCCAGGCGTTTACGAGTAGTCAGCGTATGGTGTATTTGATTGCCGATCTGCTCAACGTATCACGCCTGCGGACAGGCAAGTTTGTTATAGATGCAGCACCAACCAACCTGGCAGTCATGATTGAAGAAGAGCTGGCTCAGCTAGTGGAGGCCGCAAAGGCCCGAGATCTGGAGCTGACATTTGCCAAGCCAAAAGATTTCCCGGACCTCATGTTAGACGAAACTAAGATTCGTCAGGTAGTCATGAACTTCATAGATAATGCCATTTACTACACACCTAGCGGCGGCCATATACAAGTAGAGTTAATTAGTAACGACAAGGTCATTGAGCTACGAGTGAGTGACGATGGTATCGGCGTGCCCAAGGCCGAGCAACATCACTTGTTCACTAAGTTTTACCGTGCTGGTAATGCCCGTAAGGCTCGTCCGGATGGCACTGGTCTCGGCTTATTTATGGCTAAAAAGGTCGTAGCAGCTCAAGGCGGTAGTGTGCTATTTACGAGTGTTGAAGGCAAGGGTAGCACCTTTGGCTTCAGCTTTTCACGCTCCAAGCTCGCCCTGCAGCCAGTGCCATTAGTCACCCCTGAAGTAAAGCCGGCAAAAGCCCCCACGAAACGTTAAAGCATAAGCCTATTGCCCAAGAAGTTAAAAGCTGCTGTTATAGTTGACAAAAACAGTATTTTGTGATAAATTAGAACATAGCCACAAAGGTGGGGCGTGGGAGATAACTCCGTAAGGTGTCGAACAAATATCCGTATCTGTTGACACTAGCCCAACCATTGGGAGGACGTTAATAAATCAGATCATTACAGAACAGTATAACTGCCATTTCAGGGCAGATTTTTGCGTGTTACGAGATAAAATTTACCTCTGTTAGCGCGCCAAAATCTGCTCTGATCGAGCGTTGTTGAGCTCATTTGTTTACAGATAAGCTCCAGAAGCTCTCAGGCAGAAAGGTTACCTAACCTTTGCATACTAGCTTTGTAGTCAAAAATATTCCATTTGTATCTGTTCATAGCATTTCTTTCCCAGTTGTCGGGGAGTGGTGATACCAGAGGTGAAAAGCCAGCACGGCTACTGTTCACCCTTGCTATCGCCACTCCCTAAAAGGAGATAGGTATCAGCCGATCTGACGTTTCGTCACATTGGTTCACGCTTTCCCACCCGAAAAAACAACAAGGAAGAAGGAACGACATGTCCGTCAACCACATCATCGAAGAGATCGAAGCTGGTCTCGCCGCCGCTCGCGCCCTCAAGGCGAAGAACGACGCGGAGCAGCAGCGCCTCCTCGAGGAGAAGGCCGCCGCCGACCAGAAGCTGGTCGACGACCTCGCCGCCGCCGCCGCGCTCGTTCGCGCGACGCAGCAGCAGCACGAGGACGAGTCGAAGGACCGCGACCACGACCTGGCCCAGGCCAACCGTGTCGCCGGTGACTCGACCTCGACCGCGCCCAAGATCGACGACCCGTTCGTGCCCATCCCGGCACCTGCGGTCTCCGCCCCGACGTCGGCCAACCCGCCGACCGCCGTGGCGCCGCCCGTCCCGGCCCCCGCCCCGGCCCCGCAGCCGGTCGTGGTGGTCCAGCCGCGCTCGTTCCTGAGCCGGCCGCAGACGGGACTGCAGTGGGTGCTGGCCATCGTCGGGATCATCGTCGGTGCCGTGATCGCTCGCGTCACCTACGACCCGATGTGGAGCCAGGTCACCAACGACCTCGTCTTCACGGTGCTGGTCGTCCTGTGGTTCATCGTCCTGATCGTCGCCTGCTTCTTCACCGGAGGCATGCTCGGCGCGCTGTACGAGGAGCACAAGAACCGCAACAACCGCAACAACCAGAACAACCCGCCCGCGGCCGTCTAGGCCCCAGGCAGGAGCGCAGAAGCTATAAAGGCTTCCATGTGGCTCGCGACCACAACGCTCCACTAAGTAGTTCTACTCCGACAAGTCTTTTCCCAGAAAGGGGATCAGCATGAACAGTAACACCTGGAAGAAGGGAAGTCTCCGTGCTTGGATCGCAGTAGCGATCATGGTGATCATCGCGATCATCATCGGTGCTTCGATGAGCTCCGGCTCCCCGAAGGGCCCCAAGAAGACCGGCACCGGTCTCTCGGACGACATCCCGACCGCGCAGCAGGACCTCTCGGTTACCCCCGAGGACGTCCCCAAGAACTTCTGCGACGACCTGCTCAAGAAGGCCGACGCGAAGTTCGTGACCCTGTCCGACGACTCGGAGACCCCGGTCTTCGAAGCTGGTTCGACCCACCTGGTGGGTACCAGCGCTGACAAGCGCCTGTGGTCCGACGCTACCAACGTCCCGCTGAGCCCCCAGACCCTGGAGGCAGAGCAGACGACGGTGTGCCACGACCCCGCTCAGGCCGCAATGGTCATGAACGGGCTGGGAGGCGAGATGGTCGGCGACAAGTCGATCTTCGAGCTGAACAGCAGCTGGATGGCGGCCCAGGGTTCCCCTGAGGTCATCGCCCAGTGGGCTCAGCAGTGCCTCGTCAAGGACGACGTCGACAAGTACCTCGCGTGCTACAAGACGATGTCCACGACGGCGTACCTGCTGGGAACGTTCCGCGACAAGGGAGTGGCTCGCGCCGCTACCGTGTGGAACTACCACCTCGCTGGCCCCGTGGCTGGCAAGGTTCCCCCGTTCGAGCTGAACCCGAAGCAGTACAAGGGCTACTTCCTGGCCGTGTCCTACACGACCAAGACGGGAAGCGTCTGCCTGAACTTCGGGTTCAACGTCGGTAAGTCGAAGCCCAACGGCGGAGACCAGCGACTCGCGCGCCTGGCGTGCAAGAAGCCTCCGACGACGACCACGTCGACGTGTGACGACAAGGGCAACTGTCCGACTCCGCCGCCTCCGGGCTGCAAGGAGAAGGGCAACTGTCCGACTCCGCCGCCTCCGGGCTGCAAGGAGAAGGGCAACTGTCCGACTCCGCCGCCGTGCCCGTGTGTCAAGCCGACTGATGTCGTGCAGCCCGTGCCCACGCCGGACCCCGGACCCTCCGGAGTTCCGACGCACGCGCCGTCCGCTCAGCCGACCAACCCGGTCAACACGCAGAGCCCCGCGCCCCCCACCCCGGGTGGCAACAACGGTGGTTCCACGCAGCAGCCGGGTCACACCGCGTCCCCCACCCCGGTGGTTCCGTCTTCGGACCCCACCAACAGTGGAGACCCGGGCGGTTTCTGACGCACGATCCATTAGGACCGAGCTGACATCCTCACGCAGGATGGCAGTGTGAACGTAAGGCGTTCATATCGGTCTTCAACGACTACAATGCTACAACAGAGGAAAGGTGACATAAGTCGCGGAATTGGTCGGTATCGATTGGAAAAGTTTGATTGCCCCAGGCACTCACAACTCTCCAATCTTTACCACCAATTCCGCGCAACACCCATATATATACATATTGTTTGTAATGATTTGATTTATGTCCACCCCAGGTGAACCTTAAAAACATGAGCGGAATAATTGACTTAGTGTAAAATTTATGGTAGAATGTGTTCTAGTATCGAGGAGTGTGTGAACGGTGGGTTCCTTCCTGATGTTTTTTAACAATTTGTCTCTAGAGCAGGTTCTACATTTGTCTATTTGTAATAACTGTTAATCATAATATGAAAGAATCAAGGAGAGCGATATGAAAAATATATTTTCACGCAAACTTGGTAGCCTACGCAAAAGCGTAGCCGCTGCCACATTAGTAGCCTTGGCTGTATTCCTTCCTGTTGCTGCAAGTGCGGCTAACATGGTGAAGATCGAAGCCACAACTACCGTTGCTAACGCAACAAAAAGCGCTGGCTCAACAACTGCTTGGGCAAGCTCAACCAGTGCAAGCTATAACGAAGTTGTAGCTGTACAGGTTGTATATAACAACAAAGAAGCTGCTGGTTCAGGCAAAACTGCCGACAACATGCGCGTAAAAGTAAACTTCCCAACTGTCGCTGGTAAGAGCCAGACGATTACCACTACTACTGGTGCTGATAACAGCAACAAAGTAACTGGTAGCGCCAAGGTAAACCTTGACCGCGCCGACGCTTACTTGCAGTACATTCCTGGTACTGCTACCTGGAAGCACGCTAACACCGACAACGGTCCACTTACTATCACTCAGAAAGTTTCTGACGACGTAGTACTGGGTAGTAACGGTATCAACCTAGGTAAGGAAAAGCCTTGCCAAGCTGGTTCTATCGTTGTCCAGGCTCGCGTAATGGTTCCTGGCCTTACGGTCGACAAGTACGTACGTGTAAAGGGTCAAACTGAGTGGAAGACTAGCGTTAACGCTAAACTCGGTGACACTTTGCAGTACCAAATTGCCTACCACAACACTGGTAACACAACTCAGAAGAACGTAGAGTTCCGTGACCAACTGCCAAAGGGCATCAGCTATGTGGCTGGTAGCACCAAGCTAAAGAGCGGTAACTACCCGAATGGTCTTGACGTAACCAGCAACGCGCTTGTTACCGACGGTATCACTACTGGTAACTACGCTCCTGGTGCAGCTGGATATGTACTGTTTGAAGCTAAGGTTGATAAAGCCAACGAGCTTGCTTGTGGCGAAAACACCCTTCGTAACATTGCATTCCTACAACCACAGGGCATGAACTACTACTACAACACTGCGGACGTTGTTGTGAACAAGGAATGTGCAAACACTCCTGTGTACAGCTGTGATGTATTCACACTGACACCTAGCAAGAACCGCATGGTTACAGTAAACAAGTTTAGCTACACCGCCAAGACTGGTGCTACGTTCAAGAATGTAGTTATCAACTGGGGTGACAAGAGTGACGCTCTTACAACGAACAATGTTGTTGGTCAAAAGCACACCTACGCTAAAGATGGCAAGTACACCGTAAGTGCAACTGCACACTTTACCGTTGACGGTAAGGACGTGACCAGCACTGGTAGTTGTACTCAGAAGGTAAGCTTTACGTCTACAACTCCTCCAACGACACCTCCAACCGAGCTTCCAAACACGGGTGCAGGTAGCGTTCTAGGTTTGTTCGCTGCAGTTACGGCTGCGGGTGCAGTTGCACACCGCATCATGAGCCGTCGCGTAGTACGTGGCTAATCGACAAGTTTCATGAGGCTGACCCTATGAAAATAGGGTCAGTACATGAGATCTGTCATCGACACGATCTGGAATTATTTGCAAAACTGTGGATAAACACTAGCGTTTGAACACATTTTGTGGTACATTCCAAGTAGTTAACTGAGCCAACGTGACTGACCGCTCAAGAGACATCTCTTACATAATCCCTCGGTATATCCGGGGGATTTTGCTTGGATAGACTTGTCTGCTCGCCCCTGTTATGATATGATTTTTCAGTTGCCAAGGCACATGGGTCGACCTCATATGGATCCTTCGGACCATATGAACCCCCGTACTCGCGAGATAGGAAAATATGTGAACACATTTCCCGGCATCGCTCCGTACAGGGTCTCATCGTCTAACGGTTAGGACACCAGGTTTTCATCCTGGCAATCGGAGTTCGATTCTCCGTGAG
>CAZYFP010000001.1:0-363237 GCA_964647125.1 uncultured Candidatus Saccharibacteria bacterium | reverse complement strand
GCAATCCTATGACAATAGTCGTCACGGGCGGCGGATCGGGCGGTCACATTACGCCGATCTTAGCAGTCGCCGCTGAGTTAAAAAAACTCGATAAAACCATTCGTATTGTCTACGTTGGACAAACGGGTGACAAGTTGGCTGACATACCTGCGGCCGATCCAAACATTGATACAGTTTTTACGGTCAGGGCAGGGAAGTTCCGGCGCTACCACGGGGCAGGGTGGCGACAATTACTTGATTTTCGCACACAAGCCAAAAATCTTAGAGATCTATTCCTGATAGTAATAGGAATAGTACAGAGCTTTATATTGATGAACAGGCTAAAACCGCAAATTATTTTTAGCAGGGGAGGGTTTGTAAGCGTCCCAGTAGCACTCGGGGGACGGCTGCAGGGTGTGCCCTATATTACACATGATTCAGATAGTATCCCAAGTCTAGCTAATCGCTTGATTGCTCGCTGGGCGCATTTGCACGCGGTTGCCTTGCCAGCCGAAGTCTACCCATACCCAGCCAAGAAGATACGAGTCGTCGGTGTGCCGGTTAGTAGTCACTATGAGCTAGTGACTACACAGCTGCAACGGCACTATCGCAAGTTGCTACACCTAGAGGGGTATACGCAGGTATTGCTTGTAACTGGTGGCGGTAATGGAGCTCGTGGGCTCAACGAGCATATTGTTTCCAACGCCCAGTATTTACTGGCACGGTACCCGAACATGGCGCTACTGCACATAACTGGTCGTGATCTGCTTGAAGAGACGAAGACAAGCTACGATAAGGAGCTACAAGTTAGCGAGCGAAAACGTGTCATCATCGAAGGGTTTGTGAGCGACTTATATCGCTATAGTGGCGCCGCAGATGTAGTTATTGCTCGTGGCGGTGCAACCAACTTAGCTGAGTTTGCTATTCAAGCTAAAGCCTGCCTCATCGTGCCATCCCCACAGCTTGCTTGGAATGTTAAAAATGCTCAGGTTATGGCAAAGCATGATGCGATCATTGAGCTCAGTGAAAACCATGCCGAGCAAGAACTACGTTTGGCAAAAGTGGTGAGTGAACTTCTGGACAGTCCAGCCCGGCGAGCCAAATTAGCAGGTAACCTGCATAAGCTAGCTCATGACGGCAGTGCGCAGGAGCTTGCTGAACTGCTGATTATGGAAGGGGCCACAAAGTAGTAGGTATGTTTGGCCGCACATCGAAAAAACAACAGACGCAAACGACACGTCGTCGCCCTGGTGCTGGCAATACGACAGGCTCATTTGCCACCTACTACGCCTCAAAACGTTCGAACGTGTCGGCTATGAGTCGCGAGAATGAATCCCGCAATACGCAAAAGAATAGTAAGCGGCCGTCCTGGCTACGACAAGTAGTTGCCCCAGCAAGTGTGGATAGCTTGTTACAGCGTTTTGGAAAGATAGTACTGGCAGTCATCTTGATTGCCTGTGTTATTAGCCTGTTGCAGATCGATACAAAGCCACGAATTGTTATCTTGAACAGTTCGGCTAGCTCCTACGCGCTGCATACAAAGGCTGAATACGAAGCTGTCGTAACTAACAAGCTGAGAAGCTCATTCTTAGACAGCAATAAGATTACTGTTAATACTCGTGGAATTGTGACTGCGCTACGGCAAAAATTTCCAGAAATTTATGACGCCTCTGTAGTGTTGCCGCTCGTTGGGCACCGCCCAACAGTATTCGTGGAGCTGGCTCAGCCAAAGCTAGTCCTGCGCACCGCCAGTATGACCGCCATTCTAGACGAAGCTGGACGAGCCTTGTCGGTGTCAGCCACTACTGAAACGGTCAGCTCCGCACTTCCGTTGCTCAGCGATGAAAGCTCGCTTAAAGCTAGTGTTGGTCAGATTGCACTGCCAAGCAGTACAGTCCGTTTTGTGTTGGATGTTGTCCGCCAGTTTAAAGCTCAGGATACTAGAATTAGTAAGCTTATTTTACCAGCCGGAACCGAAGAGTTAGACGTCTATCCAGCCGGAGTAAAGTACCATGTAAAGTTCAATGTGCATGAGACTACCTCTCGACAACAGGCAGGGACGTACTTTGCGGTCAGGCAGGAATTGGAACAGAGGCAGGGAAGTAAGGCGCCGAAGCAGTATGTGGATGTCCGTCTGACTGGTCGTGCATATATGCAGTAGGGACTTAGTTCTGACCAGACGGTCCTGATCAGAATGATGGCAACTCCCCGACCGCTCTACTCTGCTTGTTCGTAAAATGTTCGCAATGTTAAGACTTTGCTTTGTAGCAAAAAAACTATACTACACATTCAAAATATCAAAAAAGCAAATTTTACTATACAACAGCAGGAAAGTAGGGGATTGCAAATTTTGAAATAGAATGTCGCAAAAAGCAAATGTTTTCACGACGATACTGTGGAAAAGTCAAATTGTGTGAAATCTCACAATGGTGTTCTGTGGAAAAACCAAACACTAGGCGGTATTGCTGGAGTGTCTCACAAGCCCCCCGAACGGCGCGTGCTAGAGCTAGGAGTCCATATGTATAGACTCACTAAATGCTCGGCACGAGCCTGCAGTGCAAAAACGACGACGCGACCGTAAAAGTCCCCTGTTAGCAGGGTATACCGACATCACCTGTGAATGTTATATACGAGTCGCAAAATATACATTGTGCGACGTTGTGACTATGTGCGCATTGAGTGCACTGCTGCCTGCGTTTTACGATTCTTTTTTGGGTATGCTCTATGTATTCTTTGTGTTGCACCAGTATTTTTTATGTCACTGCTCTTTTCGTGGTACGTGGCAACACTATAGCCATAATGACGGACATCTCCTACGGATACGCATCAATAGCAATTATCGAGCATGTTCGTAAAATGTTTGTAGTTTGGATACTGCTATGGTTTGCGTGGGGTGTGCTCTATGATGTCGAGTACGCCGTGCATGCTATCGAATTGGGCTTCTAGGCTAGCAAATGCTGGTATCAGCATAGTAGTAACAAGTTCACCCGATTTATTGCGGTCGTTATATTCCCCAATATCACCAGTAAAGTTGATTGGATCCGCCCAAGGGTATTTAATTGACTCCCAGAAACTATCGAGTGGCTCACCTAGAGTATCGGCGGTACCAAAGCTGCCATCGGACCAAACGGCCGCACGTCTTAGGTGTGTTTCGGCCTCTATGGCATCACGTGGATGCGTGCGGATAATCATGTAGGCTTCGATTGCTGGGTTGCCAAATGATGCGGGATCATTAACGCTGTCAAATGCAGCGGCGTGTAGATCTGTAATGCGTCTAACGGCTGCATCATCAGTGACTAAATTGAAACCTTGCAGCGATTTGTAGCCGTCTGGTTGCGCGCGTTGAACGTAAGGGTGGTCATCAAGCGTAGCGTAGAGCGAAAAAAAACGGTTCGTCAGATCTTTGAAATAGCCAGTAAACTTCGCAGATTGCTCCCATGCTGGCTCAGCGACCGCTTTTGCAATCTCGGCTTCGATATGAGGTATCCGCATAGGGTTGTGGCGAGGGTTACTCGGCGTCGGCGAGAGTGTAGGTGGCTTTGGCAACACGCTTGAACTGTGGCTTGCTCTGTAGATTTAGCAAAATAGTCGTTTCTTTAACGTAGCGGCTCTTGAGCACGCGCTTAACAATCTCGTCACGGTGCAGTGGCTCGTTGGCGGCGTTTAGTACCTCGCTGATAATGTCAGCGACTGTTCCCTTTTTGTAGCCCCATTCCTTGAGTGCGTAAATACCGCGACCGATAAGCACAAAGCGCTTGTCTTTGATAAGTTCGTTGTGAATTGCCTGGGTGGTAACGTCTTTGCGCTTAAAGTCAGAGTCCTTGATAGAGGCAGCAATTTCGTTAAAGTGCATGTGTTTGCCATTTTGCTTTAAGATAACGTAGATCTTGTCGCGAATGTTCTTAGGGTTCACGATTGGCCATTTCATCAGGCCCCAATGGTCATTGAGAGTTGCCAGGTGCTTTGAAGTAGATGCAAGTGCGGCGGCGTGTGCGGTGTTTTTCATTTTGGCAGCTTCGGCAATATGATCAATAGGCTTTGGTTCGCCAATTTCTTTGATAGTCTTAATAAGTTTTTCGACTAGCGACTTGAGAGTTTTTTCGTCGTGCAAGGTTGCAACGGCGGCGGCATGGTGAAAGTGGTCGTCGTCGTTAATAACCACTAGACGTGGGCACAGTTGCGCCAAAAAGGCTACTTGTGATTGGTCCAGCTTGGTCCCTGCTTCAGTAACCGCAGCAGCGAGTTCGCTGATGCGCATAACACCACCGTGGGCTTCGATCTGAGCCGTCAAGGTATCTTGGACCTCTGCTATATGTGGTACTTCACCCTGCTCTGCTGCAGTTTTTAGGCGAGTTACGACAGACTTCTCTAGCTGGCGTACGCGCTCACGAGTGATGCCAAGCAGCTCACCAATTTGCTCAAGCGTTTCCTTGCGGTCAAACAATCCGAAGCGTCGCGAAACAATTTCGCGTTCGCGTTCTCGGTCAATAGTCGCCAATATGTCGTTGACGGCCTCTGTAACTGCTACGGATGTGGTGGGCGTTGCTTGTGCCATTAAATATTCCCTGTCTGTAAACTAATTATAGTAATTATAACCTCTCAACGCAATAATGTCAACAGGACATCTTTGATAGGCATATTGTAGCACATTCGTGACGTATCTGCACGTTTAACGTTGTAAAATACTATCAGACTATACCCTGTTAGGATACGCAAAAAGCTGGGTTCATGTGGGTACTACTATACTACTACTTTGCTAACATCCCCTCTGTTAGGGCTCGCAGAGTTTGGTGGCGCTACTTCTTGCGACGAGTAAAGCGCTTCTTTTTAGCCGGTGCTTCCGCCAGGAGTTTTTTTGCTTCCTCGTGGGTAATACTAGCGGGTTCGGTATCTTTTGGTATCTTGGCGTTCTTTTTGCCATCGGTGATGTATGGACCGTAGCGACCTTTTAGTACTTTGATGCCGTCACCAAAGTCGCTGATGTTTTTCTCTGCCTCGGCCTTCAGTTTTTCTCGGTATAATTCGCGGGCCTCTGCCTCAGTAATTGTGAATGGATCGAGCGGTGGTTTGATGCTGACGAACAGCTTGTTTACGAGCACGTATGGCCCAAAGCGGCCGATGGCGGCCTTTATTTCATGGCCATCTTCGGTGGCGCCAACCACGCGAGGAAGCTTAAAGGCTTCCAGGGCTTGCTCGAGTGTAACGTTTTCGATAGTGCTACCCTTTGGTAGTGGGGCAAACTCGGGCTTAGGATCATCCGACTGCTCGCCCTTTTGCAGCATAGGACCATAGCGGCCAAAACGGGCAAAAATAGGCAAACCGCTCTTTGGATCTGTGCCGACTTCGCGAGTCTGGGTTGCTTCGGCACGGCTAATATCAGCGCTGGCTTCAACTAGCTTGTGAAACGGCTTGTAGAAGTGATCGAGTACGCCGATGCGGTCTTTTTTACCTTCAGCAATGTCGTCCAGTTCCTCTTCAATATCCTTGGTGAAGTCGTAATCCATTACTTCAGCAAAATGCTTTACCAAGAAGTCGGTTACCACCTTGCCGGTGTCGGTCGGGAAAAGCTTATTGGTATCACGGCCGTACTGGACGACCTCTGTTGATTCGGTCACCTTCCCTGCTGCTAGGCTCAGTTTTTTTACCTTACGTTCCTCGCCCTCTAGGTCGCCGCGCTCTACATAGCCGCGGTTTTGAACGGTGCTGATGGTTGGGGCATAGGTACTTGGGCGGCCTATGCCCATTTCTTCAAGCTTGCGCACCAGCGTTGCCTCGGTGTAGCGGGCAGGCCCTCGGCTGAGTGCTTCGGTAGACTGAGCAGTTACGAGATTTAACGCATCACCTGCCTGGAGGGCTGGTAGTAGTACGTCGTCGCCTGAGCGGCCGTATACCTTAAGGAAGCCATCAAAAACGACTATTTCACCCTTAGCCTCAAGGCCTTGGTCGGTGTCGCTGGCGGCTATGGTTATGGTGGTGCGCTCAAGTACGGCTGGGGCCATCTGACTAGCTAGCGTACGACGCCATATAAGGCCGTACAGCTTCTTTTGCTGCTCATCCGCTCCAGCAGACTGTTTGCTGGCATCGGTCGGCCTGATGGCTTCGTGAGCCTCCTGGGCGCCAGCGGACTTCGACTTAAAGGTACGGAATTGGTGGTAGTCTTTACCGTACTCTTTAGTAATGAAGTTAGTCATGGCACTGAGTGCGGTGCCACTGAGGTTAACTGAGTCGGTACGCATGTAGGTAATAAGACCGGCTTCGTACAGACGCTGGGCTAGTTGCATAGTTTGGCGTGGGCTGTACCCCAGGCGACTACTAGCCTCTTGCTGAAGTGTACTGGTGGTAAACGGTGCTGATGGACTGCGACTGCCTGGTTTTTTGATGATGTCAGCAACGGTAAAGCTACTGGTTGCATAGCTTTCGAGGATCTTTTTTGCCTCATCGAGGTCAGTAAACTTAGTACTGACTTCAGCTGGCAGTTCCGTGCCGTCACTCAGCGTAAAGATCGCGGTAATCTTAAACGATGATTCGGCGGTGTGGGCCTCAATTTCACGCTCGCGTTCGACGATAAGACGTACCGCTACCGACTGAACGCGACCAGCGCTTAACTGCGGACGAACTTTGCGCCACAGTACGGGGCTGAGCTCAAATCCCACTAAATAATCAAGTGCTTGTCGGGCTTGCTGGGCTTCTACGACCTGCAAATCAATAGTCCGAGGATTGCTGACGGCTGCTTCGAGTGCACTTTTGGTGATTTCATGAAATACAATGCGTTTAGTGGTTTTGGGATCGAGCTTGAGTACTTCGGCCAAGTGCCAAGCAATAGCCTCTCCTTCGCGGTCTTCATCACTCGCTAGCCATACGGTGGCCCCGGCGGCATCCTTTTTAAGCGCCGCAATGATTTTCTTTTTATCAGCGTCTACTTCAAATTTAGGAGCATATTTATTAGCAACATCAATACTACCATTTTTACTTGGTAGCCCACGGATGTGTCCCATGCTGCTCTTAACCACAAAATCTTTACCGAGATATTTCTCGATAGTTTTGGCTTTGGCCGGGGACTCTACGATAACTAGGTTTTTACTCACGGTGATTCAATGTACCTCACTGTCACGCAAAGCGCAAACAGATTTTATATATTACTCAAAGTAGGTCTTGCCAATTTTAAAGCCAGCCCAGATGCCTACAAATGACCCGATGGCACCAAGCAGAATGCTCCAGCCGCCAAAGTAATTACCGTGGTCTAGGATGGCCCCTAGCCAGCTGCCAAGTAGGCTGCCCGCAGTGATGCCGATCCAAATCATCAGCTTCATGCCACAAGTGTAGCATAAGCGATTCCGGTGCCCTTGAAAAACCCCGAATAGTCAGCACCTATCACGCTGATTATTATTTTGGTCTGTTTCGGCGTCTTTGCCTCATCAGAACGATGTACTAATCGTTAACAGACAACAAGCAGATGGGACGAGATATAGAGAAAAACGATAACCGAATGGTTAACTCCCTATATCCTGACCGATCCGCTTGTTGCCTCACCTCCTTTTGGGGTGTGGTAAGGGTGGGTTGACCAGAGGTCAGGGCTGCACGCAGAACGTGAGCTTGTTGATGTAGCCGCCACCGGCGAAGTCGGACGAGTTCAGCATGATGCCGGAGTCGATCATGTCGGGGGTCAGGTTGACCACCTTGTGGACGACGTCCGTCGGGCTCATGAGCTCGGTCTTGTCCCAGTAGTAGTCACTGATGACGATGGCGCTGACCACGTGGCTCGCGAACGACTTGTAGTCGCCCTTGAACGTGATGGTGACAGACAGCTGGTCGTTGAGCGACGTCTTGTGCACCGGCATGCCGAAGGAGTCGTCGTCCTGAGTGAACTTGATGGCGGTGCCGTCGTAGTCGATGCCCGCCAGGAAGTTCAGGTCGACGCTCTTGAGGCCGTCGGCGCACTTGTAGCGCGGCAGGAGGTACATGCCGTGGTTCAGCTTCAGCGTGTGCCTGACGACGCCGTGCTTCTGGCCGCTGGCCGGGAAGACCTCGGTGGGCACCTTCGGCGGCGCAGTGGTGGGCGGGGTGACGTCGGAGGCCGACTTGGTCTCCTTGGTCATGCAGTCGCTGCTGTTGCCACAGGCGCTCATGATGAGCAGGGCGCAGGCGACGGCGATGATGCAGAACATGCGGGTGATGCGGTTCATTGCTGATTCCGTTCTCTCGGGTGTTTCAGGGCTAGGGTTGGGTATTTCTCGCTGGTGAGGCTTCACGGCTCATGCCATGTAAGGCGTAAAGTCTCACCAGATCTCGAAAGTCTACTTGTTAATGTACCTCGGAGGTAAGAGAGTTAGTCGCCCACCTCGACGAAGTAGAACTATATTAGCATAAACAATACAAATTGTCAATATTTAGTGTTTACAGCGACCATTGATTAGCGCCAAGGTTGCGGATTTTGCCCACTATTTCCAGCATAGAAAGTGTTTGGTTAAAGGTGGTTATGTCCAGCTCACTCTGTATCTGCAGCTGCGTGCCATCGCTGACACCGCCTTTTAGCAGGTCTAGGATGGCCTGCTCCGCCTCATTGTCGCCCTTGGGGTGGGCTTTTTGTGATGCGTAGTCTATGCCAAGGCTAAATAATATATCCTCTACAGATGTAACTGGTGTTGCACCGTGCTTGATCAGGTTATTAGTGCCTTCACTGGTGGGGCTGGTGATATTCCCTGGTACTGCCAGCACATCTCGGCCGGCGTTAAGGGCAAAGCGCGCCGTGTGCAGGCTGCCGCTCTTGAGCGCTGCTTCTGTCAGTAGCGTGGCGTCGGCTAGGCCGGCAATTATGCGGTTACGGGCGACAAAATTAGTTTTGTATACCTCGCTACCTGGGCCGTATTCGCTGACTAGTGCTCCACCCTGCTCGACGATGTGCTTAGCCAAGTGGCGATGGCTGGCTGGGTATATCCTGTCTATGGGCGTCGGTAGCACGGCTATGACTCGTCCGCCTGCATCCAGGGCGGCTTGTTGGGCAATGGCGTCAACACCGAATGCTAAGCCGCTAATAATAACTATGCCCTGCGCTGCTAGTTCGCTCGCTAGGTGCTTCGTTATGTCCCTGCCGTAGGGGCTAACCTTGCGGCTCCCGACAATGGCTACAGCTGGTGATTGCAGAATCTCGGTCAAGTTGCCCTCGACATACAGCGTCTTTGGCGGGCTGTCGATAGCCTGGAGTCTGTCTGGTAGTAAGGAGTCTGTAAGCGTTAGCATGTTGCTTTATTTATGAAAATATTTCAAAGTATTGACATAACGACATCTTTTTGCTAATATAGCAACCTGTAAGCATCAATACGATGATTTACGTACCTTTTACCCCATTCTAACAGATTGCGTTATGCAATCTAACGTTAGACTGTTTTAGAGCGTGCCTTTGACCAAGTTGTTACCCTCCACTTATCTCTGGCGCCGTTGATTTATCAGCAGCGCTCTAAAACACACTAACCCCTTTAACCTCCGGTTTCAAAGCGAGCCTGAACGGTTACTGCCTCGGTAGTAGACACGAGTCCGTATCACAATTAGACGTCGATGTTTCGCTCGGGTGGGTTGAAGGGTGGAGTAGCCAGCTTGCTGGCTATGGGATGGAGAGAACGTTAGTTGTCTCCTGAAATGAGTCTGCAGCGGTGCCCACCCCCTCTGCAGGCTCTTTTTAGTAGATTGACGCACAGGAGTACTATATCCGTATGGTTGATATTGATAGAGCAATACGGTTTACAGAGGCCGAGCAACGAGCATTGCAGTTTGATCAAGAGCTGCCTGCTGAAGTATGGCCGCTTGAGATGCTCGACTTTCTAGAAGAGTTTGTGCGTATTCGTATTACCGAAAAACAACTACTGCTTGACGAAGCGAGAATGAGTGGACAGCTTGGCAGGGCCTCGGAAGAACTGTTTAGGACCAAAAGTGAAGTCAACGTCCTTGAGTCGGCTCACGAAGATATGATGCGATATGCCTTTCGGCTCGGCGCAGATGTCCCGCCTGAAAACAGCTAGGTTTGAGTATTAAAATATAAAGCTACGAGTCTCAGTAGCTAGCTGCCCGCCGTAGACGTATTCACTAAGTATGGCCGTGGCTTCTTTGAGAAGGGCTGGCATGTTGCCCTGCTCTGTTGTGCTAAATTTTTGGAGCACAAAGTCGGCACTGTCTATTTGCGCTGGTTTTTTGGGGCCGATACCGACGCGTATGCGACCGTAATTTTCCTCGCCCAGCAGCTTTGTGACAGACTTGATGCCATTGTGGCCAGCAGCCGAACCACCTACGCGGGTGCGAATGTGACCAAAATCGATATCGAGTTCGTCGTGTACGACTACGATGTTTGCCGGTGGTATTTTGTAAAAATTAGCGACCGCCAGTACCGATTCACCGCTCAGGTTCATGAGCGTGGTTGGTTTTATCACCAGCACACGTGTTTCGCCGAGTTGCCCGCTGGCTAGGTGGCATTTGAGGTCTTTTTTCTCCGTCCAGCTGCCAAGATCGTTTTTGCGTACAAACTCGTCAGCACAAGCGAAACCTATGTTGTGCCGAGTTGTGTCGTACTCTTTGCCGATGTTACCAAGCCCAACAATCAGCACAGTCTTATTGAGCCCGAGGGTAATGTAGTTAACTGGGTCTGATGTTTGCGGTTTGCTTTGGAATAATGCCATTGGCTATCAGTATACAGCGTGCACAAGATAGATTCCTAGCGCGAGTAGGTGCGATATTATCGTGTGACTGTAATGTTATGGGTGCCCGTGTTGCAGGTCCATTCAGGAACATCGTAAGTTTTGGTGCCTTTTTTCAGTTCTGCGAACAAATCTACTGATTTTAGACCCCTGATTGTACCTAAAGGTGCTCTGTAGGTAAGCGTTTGCTTTTGGCCTGGCTGGAGACGTATAACGGGCCAGCTTTTGTCTACGAAATCGGTAGTTGTGCCATTGAAGTTTACTCGTAGAGCAGTTTTGTAGCCACTGCCAGCAAATGGTGCCTTACCATTGTTGGTAATGACTAGCTGTATGGTGGCCTCGCCTTGCTGTGAGGCTTTGGATGGAATAATGACCTTACACGCCAGTAGCGCAGGATTGGTAGTACCGACGGTGCCCACCGTAGACGCGCTGCTGCGGTATAAATATGCCCAGCTACCAACGCTGCCTATAGCGGCTACGATCAAAAGTGGCAGTAGTGCGCGCTGTGTGAATGCAGACTTCATAGCAACCATTGTAAACCATAGTTGCTAGGGTCTATAGCAATAACCCAGTGACGGTATATTTAGCGCTTGATTTTGCGTGGCGGTAGCGCATCGCCCTTAGTTGGCGATGAACCGTGTTTGTGCGTGATGTGTTTTTCAATAAACCAAAACTGCACTGGCGTGCCTTCGTAGCCAAAGTCTTCGCGTAGGTTGCGCTCCATGTAACGACGGTAGCTCCAGTGAATAAACTTGGTGTGGCTGCCAAATACTTTGAAAGCCGGGATGGGGTTGTCATCTTCCTGGACCATGTAGTTGAGCTTTGGCGCACGGTTTTTGAGGCCGGCTGGTGGGTGCTTGTCGATGACCTTTTTGAGCCAGTTGTTGAGTTCGCGGGTGGTGACTTTTTTGGCTCGGGCTGTGTCAATTTGTAGTGCCAGGTCAAAGAGCTTAGTTACATTCTGGCCACTGATAGAGCTGGTAAAGATGAGTGGTGCCCACGGCACGAAGTCGTAGGTGTTAGCGATTTGTGGCGCCAAGGCATCGCGGGTGTAGGCATCTTTACCTTCCACGATGTCCCACTTGCTCACGACCAGCACCAGACCCTTACCCGCCTCTTTTACCATACCGGCAATTTTTTGATCAAGCCCCACATTCAGTTCATTGGCATCCATTAGCATAAAACAGATGTCAGATTGTTCGATGGCGCTCAAAGCGCGCAGTACGCTGAAGTGCTCTATGCCCTGTCCAATTTTGCCACTGCGACGAATACCAGCTGTGTCCATTAGCTCAATTTCACGTCCTTGGTAACGAATTACTGCTCGGTTGATATCTCGAGTTGTTCCTGCGCGGTCGGCTACGATAGCTTGCTGTTTCTTGGCCAGGCTATTAAATAGGCTGCTTTTGCCCACGTTTGGACGACCAAGTAGCGCAATACGCAAGCGGTCATCATCTTCGGTGATATTCATTTGTGGGATGATTTCGACGAGTTTACTAAGTAGGTGATCAACACCCTCTTTGTGAGTGGCGCTGGTGCCAATGATTTCTTTTATGCCGAGACGCGCAAAAGCACCAATGTCGCTACGACGGGCTTTGTCGATCTTGTTAACGACTAAGAAGGTTGGCTTTTTGCTCTTTAGTGCCAGCTTGGCGACACGACGATCTTCTTCGGTCATAAGTACGTTGGCTTCTACCATTACCCAGATAATGTCGGCACTATCAGCAGCCTGCTCTATCTGTTCCTGGATGGTGAATTCAAAGTCATCTTCTGGTGTTTTGACGCCGGCGGTGTCAACTAGCCAAAAGTCGTGCTCACCAAAGCTGGCCTTGGCCATGATGCTATCACGAGTGGTGCCGGGCTCGTTGGCAACAATGGCTTCACGTCGATCAAGGATGGCGTTAAACAGGCTGGACTTACCAACGTTGGCTCGACCAACGATGGCGACAATTGGTAATTTTTTACTCATTACCTACAGTATAACAGATGTGACAGATTGACACAACGCGTATAAAATATTATAGCTAAGAAGCTTTAGGCGTCTAAACCGGAGCAATTTCGCCAGGCTTAAGGCTGCCCAGCTTGTAGGTGCCTAGTTGGACGCGGTGTAGGCTATTGATGTTGTAATTCAGGGCTGCAAACGTGCGCCGAATTTGGCGATTACGGCCTTCGTGCATGATCACCTTCCATGCTTTGTCATTGCCGTCGTGTAAGCGCTCTAGACGTAGCTTGCTGACGCCATCATGCAGCGTGATACCGTGGTCTTCTATCATCTGGCGATGGAGCGGCTGCAAATCAACGCTCAGCGTAACTTCGTATATTTTATTTTTTCGATTACTGGGATGGGTCAACTGCTGGGCTAATTGCCCATCGTTAGTGAGTAGTAGCAAGCCCGAGCTGTACTTGTCGAGGCGGCCAACCGGCTTTAGCGTGCGATCTTCAATCGGTAGAATATCGTAGATGGTTCTGCTGCCCTGCCCGTCACGACTGCAGACAAAACCGACCGGCTTATTGAGCATAATAGTGCGTATCTTGACATCGGTGGTAATAGCGCGCCCGTCAAGGGTGACGCTATCTTCGTCAGTCACGTCCTGCCCAGGGGTTGGTCGCTGTCCATTCACGAACACACGGCCGTTATCGAGCGCCGTGTCGGCCGACCGACGGCTCATGCCAGTGGCTAGGGCCACGAACTTATTTATACGCATGTTATTAATGGTAGCACGCAGCTACTAGAGGGCGATGCTATTTGGGTCTACGCCACCAGGAGCTGGAGCGGGACCTCCGCTGGGCTGGTCTTCGTCGATAGCTGCCGTGGGGCTTGGCTCTGATGAAGGTGGTTGTGGTGAAAATGATGCACCTGGCTGGTGGATGATTGCGGGTGGTTCGGTGGCTTCGGCTGGGTTAGCTTCAGGGTTTGAGATGGTAACGGGGCCGTTTGTGACACTGGCTGCTTCTTCGCGTGCCAGCAGTTCGTTGATATCTGGCTTGCTCTCGCTAGCTGATAATGGCTGGATTGTCTTTTTACCACTGATTGAGATGTTGGTTTTCTCTGCTTCGGCTTTGGCTTCTTCAGGAGTTGCCTCGACTGGCACCTCACTTGGTGCGGACTCTACAGCTGGCTGGCTTTCTGGCGCAATTACCTCTGGTTCAGCTGGCGCTGGAGCTGGTTCTACTGTGTCGGTTGTTGGTTCTTCTACCGTGCCGCCAGCGAGCTCCGTGACTGCATTTGCCATGATCTGGTCATCGGCGGTTGTGGCCAGTTGTTCGGCGGTTGGAGCAAGATTATCTGTAGGTGCTTCTTCAGGAGTTGCCTCGACTGGCACCTCACTTGGTGCGGACTCTACAGCTGGCTGGCTTTCTGGCGCAATTACCTCTGGTTCAGCTGGCGCTGGAGCTGGTTCTACTGTGTCGGTTGTTGGTTCTTCTACAACTGGCTCAGTGGTCGTTGGTGTTGCGGGTGCTACGGCCGTATCTTCAATGGGCGCTGGTAGTTCCGCTTCAACTGGTTCAGCGGCTACAGTATTAACAAAATCATCAATCTGGTTAGTTACAATTGTTTCCTCTTGAGCTGTGCTGCCATCGAGTCCTTGTTCGGTGCTGACCGGCTTGGCGGCTACTGGTTCGGCAACTACTTCTGGACTTGGAAGTGGTTCGCCTGTTTGCGCGAGAATGCTCTCGAGTGAATCCTCGGGTGGAGTGACAGGTTCAGTCGCAGTAGTCGTGTCATCTGCGGAGCCTGTGTTGTCGGTGCTAACCGGCTCGGCAACTACCGGTCCAGCCGGTGCTGTGCTGACAGGAAGAACCTCTGGTGTAGGTGCTGCTACTTCGCTGGGCGCTGCGGCTGGCTGGTTGATTGGCTCCGTTGCTGGAGCTACTGGATCGGCGTCGCCGAGGAGCTCGTGGGCAGTCTTGACGATGTCTTCGAGTGTTACCTGCGATTTGACGAGATATTTGTCAGCACCCAGGCTGTCGGCTCGGTCGCGGTCTTCGCTTTGACCGAGTGCGGTCAGCATGATCACCTTTACGTGTTCAAGCCCGGGCGTGTTGCGCAGAATATCTAGCATTTCAAAGCCACTAATCTTTGGCATCATAACGTCAGAAATAACGAGATCTGGCTTGGCTTGTTTTGCAACGACCAGTGCTTCTTCGCCATCTTGGGCAGAGCTAATATCGTAGCCCTCGGCAGCCAGACGAGCCTCGTAGATCTCGCGTAGATTGTTATCGTCTTCGACCAGTAATACTTTTGTCATTATGTGGTGTTCCTAAATGCTTATGATTTTAGTGCAATTGTACCATGTTTTGTACGGTGTACGACCACTAGGTTTTTGTGAGTGATGCAAGCGGGTCGAGTGTGGAGTCTTCCGCTTCGGTGGCGCGGAGTTCTTGTGCTCGTTTGGTGTCGATTCGTGGTAGGTTGATGTAAAAGGTACTGCCTTTGTCTATTTCGCTGGTGACCCAAATGCGTCCCTCGTACAGTTCAACAATTTTGCGACAAATAAACAGACCAAGGCCAGTGCCGCCAATGGTACGAGTCGCTGAGTTGTCGACTCGGTAAAACTTTTGGAACAAATGAGGGATGTCTTCTTTGGGTATGCCGTGGCCAGTGTCACGCACATAAAACTGAACCACATCTTTATCGCCCGTTAGGCCAATAGTAATTTTGCCGCTTTCGGTGTACTTAACGGCGTTGTCAAACAGGTTGGTTATAACCTCACGCAGGCGTTCTTGGTCAGCCTGCACGTAGTAGAGTGGCCGCACAACTTTGCTGCTGTCGCTGGCATCGATGGTCTTGCCGGCGCCGAGTGTGAAGTCCATCTGTAGTCCCTTTTTTTCGGCAGTAAAACGAAAATCTTCAGTCAGACCTTCGAGCATGTCACCGATTTCTAGGACGACGGGGTGGTTAGATAGGCGGCCGTCCTCTGCCTTGGCGCTGGTAAGCAAATCTTGGAATAATTTGCCCAGGTGCCTGGTGCTCTCGTGGGCTTTTTCGAGGTAACCGTGCGCACGTGTATCTACCGTGCTTACTTTGTCGTTCAGGGCGAGTGCCAGGTAGCCCTCAATGGCTGCAACTGGCGTGCGCATTTCGTGGCTGGCGGTGCTAATAAACTCAGCGCGTTGGGCTTCTTGCTTGCGCTCTTCGCTAACATCACGAAAAATTCCAACAGCGGCACTGATGCGATCACCTTCACGTAGTAGTGGCGATACTGTCACGGATACGGTGATTGTTTTTCCGGATTTTGAGTTGAGCTGCGCGTCATTGCGGTGAACGCTTTCACCCTTTTCGAAGACTGCTTGTATGAGGCCACTTTCGTCTTTGACTTCGCCTTTAGAATCCACAAACTTAAAAACTGATCGCCAGTCGAGACCCTCTGCTTCCTTGCGCTCCCAACCTAGCATTGCTGCACCTGCAGGATTGAGCAAGCCGATGATTTGCTGGTCGTCTACCAGCACTACACCGTCGTCGATGGCGCTCAGAATAATGTCTGACTTTAGCTGCTCACCCTTGAGCTTAGTTGCAAGTTCACTCGTCTGGTAGGAGCCTTTGTGTTTGCCGCGATACCGGCCAAAACCCCAGGCTGTTAAAGCCACGACTAGCAGTGCCACTACCCCACCAATAATGTATGTCGAATCTTGCATAGGTACTTATGCTTATTATCTGTTGTGTCAGAGAAATATGCAAGTTGACTTACTCACGCTACCCCTGGACTGAGCGAGTGAACTGTGCTAGTATTGACCGGTGTTTCTACAAGCACACGACCATATATAGCACAGCTATATATGCCCAAATTCTCGCGAGATAGAAAAACATGTAAACACATTTTTCTGCCTTACTGCGAATTTGGCCCTATCGTCTAACGGTTAGGACACCAGGTTCTCATCCTGGCAATTGGAGTTCGATTCTCCATAGGGTCACCATGAAAATAGCCCACCATCAGGTGGGCTATTTTCATGGCCCCAAGGGAATTTAACTCTGGTTGCCGAAGTCGCAAAGTGAATGGCAATTGGAGTTCGATATTAGAGGACGCGCACAGGAGCTTGCTCCGAGCACGCCACAAGAATATACGAATGTATTCTCCATAGGGTCACCAAATAAAATGCACCACAATCGTGGTGCATTTTATTTGCTTGAAGCTACATGATTGTCGTGACGAATATGCTACCATTAACTGAGATATGAGGGATTTTTTGCGGAAAAACTTATTTAAGGTTTTGGCTGTGTTTGGGGTGGCTGGAGTTGCCGTGCTGGTGACAATGACGCTTACTACGCATACCGCTACTTCCCCTGTCGCCACAAAAGTAGCGCTTAAGGCCTGGGGCAATAATGACGAAGGTCAGCTGGGTATTGGGCACTTGACTATTGGTAGCCTAAGCCCAAAGCCAACTGGCGTAAAAGTGGGGGATGCAGCACAGGTGTATGCCGGACTCAGACATTCGCTTGCGTTAACAAGCAAAGGACAGGTTTGGGCGTGGGGTGACGATACGTACGGTCAGCTGGGTGATGGGAAAAAAGGTGGCAAGCGTGTCACGCCACATGCGGTCACGGGATTGCCCAAAATAACCATGTTGGCAACAAAGCAAGATCATACCTTGGCCCTGGACTCGACTGGGCATGTTTGGGCGTGGGGGCTTAATATTAGTGGTCAGCTGGGTGATGGCACAAATGTTGATCGGGCCGTACCACATAAGGTTCCCGCCCTCGATAACGTGCGGTACATAGCCACCGGCTATCGTTCGTCGTTAGCAGTAAAGAAGGATGGAAGCGTCTGGGTATGGGGCGGCAATTGTAATACCAAGCAAGACAAGTCGCTGGCTAGTTATGTTTCGCAACTCACAATTGACGGCTATAGTGATGGCTCTGGTGGAACTATTGAAAGCACAACACCGGAAGACGATTGCCTGCACCAAAAATATCTAAATATCAAAAGCAATGTACCCAAAAAAATCGAAGGTCTACCCAAAATAAGCCAGGTTTCAGCTGGGTTTGGTCACGTGCTGGCAATAAGCCAGAGTGGTGATCTGTGGTCTTGGGGCTGTAACCTGTACGGCCAGGTTGGCAATGGCGTAGATGGTAATAGTGAGGCCAACTTACAACCTGTTAAGATCGGTGGCGTTGGGAACGTAGTGGCCGTATCGGCCGGCTATCGCCACTCTATGGCGCTTGATGCGGCTGGACATGTCTGGACTTGGGGTCATAGCTTTTTTGGCGAACTGGGTGATGGAAAGGCTGAGACTGATGCAGACGTCGTGCTGCCGCACCGCGTGGCAGGGCTTGCTAATGTGACAATGATTTCCGCTGGGCACGATTATTCGCTAGCGGTGACAAAACAAGGTAAGCTTTTTGGCTGGGGTCAGGCTAGCTTTGATCAGCTGGGTAGTAATGACGAGACAACCGTGTCTACGCCCAAAGCATTGCAGCAGTTACGAACTGTTCGGTTGGCTGCTGCTGGTGGTGCGCATGTTATTACACTTTTGAATACGGACAACGTGCAGTAACATCCATGGCAAAAACAGCTGCCAAAAAGCGCTCGTTTTTAACTCGTAACATAGTGCTGCTATCGTTTGTCAGCTTGTGTACCGACGTAGCTAGTGAGATGGTGTATCCGATAATACCGCTGTATCTGGCATCGCTTGGTTACGGCGTGGCAACCATTGGTCTGCTCGAAGGCGTTGCAAATGCGGTCACTGGCCTAAGCCAAGGTTGGTTCGGCTATTGGTCTGACAAGCTTAGAAAGCCAGAATGGTTTGTGCGGGCGGGATACGGTATATCGGCAATCTCAAAACCACTACTGACGTTGTTCCCTGGCGTGTACGCCTGGGTTTTTGGTGCCCGCGTTTTGGATCGATTTGGCAAGGCGGTGCGCTCGGCTTCGCGTGATGCAATCTTGGCAAACGATTCCACACCAGCCAATCGTGGCAAGGTGTTTGGCTTTCATCGTAGTCTTGATACGCTTGGTGCGACGATAGGCCCAATTCTTGCGGTGTTGATACTGTTTTTGGCAAATGGCAGCTACAAAGCGCTATTTTTGATAGCATTTATTCCCGGTGTTTTGTCGACCTACTTAACCTTTCGAGTAAAATCCGGTCAGTATGCTCCAAAGCAAGCCAAGCGTCGTCCGCCGGGCGTCAAGGCCTTCCGGAGCTTTCTGGCGACTGCCACATCTGGGTATAAGCGAATTTTGGTTGGATACCTACTGCTCGGCCTGGTAAATGGGTCGGATTTCTTCCTGTTGCTGCGGGCTCGTGAGCTTGGCATGACCGAGCTGACAATAGTCATGATCTACGTGTTATATAACCTGGTGTACACACTCGTTGCCTTCCCGATGGGTGCGCTCAGTGACAAGCTGGGCTTCCGCAAGGTCTATGTGGCTGGTTTGTTTGTGTTTGCGCTGGTGTATGGTGTAATGGCGCGTGATATTTCGACCGGAGTGCTGATAGGCTTATTTGCTATTTATGGCATATTTACGGCTGCAAATGACGCCATTAGCAAGGCCTGGCTGACAAAGCAGGTTGCCAGCGAATCCCAGGCAACTGGCATGGGGCTGTACCTGACACTTAATTCGCTGGTATTTTTGGCGGCCACGGCAGGCACCGGTTTGTTGTGGAATTACGCCGGATCAGCCGTAGCGTTTTCAGTTGTGGCGCTCGGCAGCCTAGCTGCCCTGCTTTACTTTGCATTTGTTCCCCTGCCAGAAGACCAGGCCCCGTAGCACGCTAGAGAGTGGACGCATGGCTGCTGCCAACGTAGTACAGGTAGTCTTTAGAATCAGCCAGTAGGCTATCGAAATAATTTCGTGCATCTCGGGTTACACTTGTGAGTGCATCATGCTTGAGTGCTTGCCCTGCGCCAAATACTTCATGGGCATGTGCTGCTCCGGCGCCGGCGTTAAAACTGAACCACTCGTAGAGTTCAACCGTGTCGTCCCAGCGCTCCGCGACATAATCGTCACGGGCTCGGGTAATTTTAGCGAGAGTTTTGTCGGATTTTGCCAGCACGGCTGCACGCACGTGCTCTTGGTCGGCAATGTGCTCGATACGGCTTTTTAGCTCGTCAAGCGTATTGTTGGTCTTGCTTATTGCTTCGGGCGTTAGTGCAGCACCAAAGCCAGCCGCCCCACGCTCGTAGGTGTCAATAACCAGGCACACAAACGCATGCACCTCTCCAAGTTTTTTCGCTACAAATTCATCCATACTACCTCCACTATCAGTATCTGATTACTGAAGTAGTATAGCGTATTTCGGCTCGCTAGTTCTGGCTAGCGTCGTTGCGCGTGGTTTGTGTATCGAGAGTGTTTGTTCCGTCCACGATGCTTGGATTGGAATAGCTGCTGCTGTACGTTGACTGCTGGTAGCAGGTGTGGCCAGCTGGGTGCGAAGAAGTGTCAATGTAGCTTGAGTTGTAGTCAGAGCTGGTCGAGGAAGGTTGTACACCCGTGCCTTTGGCTTTCTTGTAGTCAACGCAGAGTTCGTAGCGAAAGGTCCGGCTGCTTGATAATCCGTAGATTTGATCGTTACTAGTGGTGGGGTTGTAGGTTACCAACTTCTTTTTTACCAAGGTCTCGCCTGATTTGTAGTAGGTCTCGAATGTCAGGTCGTCGAGGCTAGCGGGTAGTTTTTGATTGGCACTGGCATAATTTTGAATTGCATAATTAACGTTGTACAGGCCAGACTCAAGCAAGCGATCTTTTTTGCTGCCAATGGTTGCAGCGTAGGGCCCGGCTAGAGCCGCGACGATGGTGATGGTTGCTATCGTCAGAACAATAAGGCTAAATTTGGTAGTGATCTTGGTGAATTTTGTGGGACGAGTAATACGCGCAAACAGCAGGCCGCCTAGCAGCGATATGAGTACGGCGCTAATGATGACCGTAGTTTTGGTGGCACTATCGCCTTCTACATCAGTGGCGAAGCTGAGCGCCGTTACAATGGCGGTTATCAACGAACCAACGCTTACCAAAAATGCAAAGACGGCATGAATCACCAAAATAACGGCTGCAAAACCTTGCTTGGTTGTGGGTTCATTTTTTTGATAACTTTTATCGACAAGATATGAAATTGGCAGAAGACACAGCGAGGCAGCGATCACGTATACGAGCCAGCTAAAATCAGTACTTTTATCTGCATTGGCTATAAAGTACGCCAAGGTTGAAGCAATAAGCACGCTGAGCGTACCCAATGTCCAAATCCATAGGCTGTAAGTGAGCCATTGCCAGACGGCTGTGGTTGCAGAGCTCGGGCTTGGCGCGGCTGCGAAATTGTGTGCCAGCTCGGTTTGTTGAGTAAGTGGCCCATTGTGGGGCTCTTGATGGTGATTGTTTTGATTTTGCTGGTGTCCGTGGTCGTGCCAGTCGTGGTGCTTGCCGTGGTGCTGATTGGCATGGTTGCTTGATTCCGAATTTGATTGTGGCTGTAAGTCGTGGCTGGTTTGCGCTGGTGTGGCAGTATTTTCGGGCGTCTGCGTTTCTTCTGATTGTTGCTGGTTGTCCCAGTTTTCGTCCTGCGGCTTGTTGTTGTCGTCCATAGCGGTTCTCGCTTACGTTAATAGGCTGATAATACCTGCCTATAGGCTCCGAAGCAACCTATTTATGGTACGGTACGCCGCTACTAATCGTGCTGGCTCGGTATAGTGTCTCGGCCAGTAGCACCATGGCGAGATCATGAGGCAAGGTAAGTTTTCCCAGACTCCACTGAAAATCTACTGCTGCTTGCACGGTGCTTGGCAGCCCATCTGGGCCGCCAATAATGAAACATACTTCCCTGCCATCGAGTGCTTTTTGGTCCAAAAATGCAGCTAGTTGCGGGCTGGATAGCTGAGTGCCCTCTATGATAAGTCCGACTCTGTAGCTGTCGCCCGTCGCCAGGATGATCCGGTCGGCGTCCTCGGCGTACTTGTCGGCTAATTGTGACACCCGCACACTGTGATAATGGCCAAGCCGCTTGATATATTCCTGCCAGCCTACCTTGGCATAGGCGAGCTTTGGTTTGCCAATGGTGACTATATGTAACTTCATAGCATTATCGCTAGCTTGCTTGTGGCATTAGCGTATCCCACAGGCGAACAAATTGTTCTTTTTGCAGGTCGCTCACACCTTGGTTTTCAATCACGATGCCGCTGAGCACGTTTTGCTCATTTATAGAGATAAACGCAGTCTTGTTGGCGTAAATAATGGTATAACAGTTGGCATTTCGATCTTGTGACATGGCTAGCCAGCGGCGGTTGGATAGTGCGTCTGGCTCGCCACCCTCGCCTATAGCAATAACACTCACCTCGGCACCTTCTTTAATACGTTGTCGGGTAAAATTGGGAAAATTAGCATAGATGTAGTGCCGGATTTGTTTGGAAGATATGACGTAGTAGTGCTTGTTTTTGCTTTCACGCATGGTTTTAAGGACGTCGCGTAGAATGGCGGCCATGCCCTCATCGCCTTCGTAGTAGATTGCGAAAGATGGCACATCCTGTTGCTCTGGCTGTTGTGTAGCTAACTCTTCGACATAGTGCGCGGCTTGAACCTCGGCGGCCTGTGCCTGACGCTGACGCTCCCGGAGCAGCTCTACTATGGTTGCCGGGTCTTGTGCGATGTATCGCTGCTGCTTGCCCGTCTGAATTGAACCTACCAGGCCAGCCGCAACCAGCTGCTTTATGCTCTCGTACACTGATCCACGATTAATGCCGGTGGTGGCTGCAATATGACGTAGTGATGATTGTGGTCGTTCGAGCAGCGCCTCGTAGACTCGTTTGTCACGGGTCTCGAGGCCAATTTCTGCAAAGTTAAATGGTGATTTCATAGGTGATTGCGGTATTGTAGCATAGTGTTGAGCTTGGGTGGTGTCAAATAATTTTGACCAAAATAGATTGTGAAAAAACCTAATGGTTGTACACTATCCCTTCATGAAGACACAATATGAGATGCTGGCTCACGACGCAGATGCAATGACCACGGTTGCGCGCGTTCGTGTATATGACGGCGACGACAACCCTAATACCCAGATGTTGGGTTTTAACTGTCGCGCTGAGGAATTTTTAGATATTGATATGATTGCAGACTGTATCGCTAGCACTGGCCGTGAGGTTGGCACTCCTGAGCCACGCAGCTCGGTCGAGAAGCCATTTGTGACTGAAGCCTTCTGGGTAAGTCCACCACTTGATGCTGGCGCCATGAAGCAGCTCGGTCGTCAGTTAGTAGAAGGAATGTTCTTAAGGGACGCCGACAATGCACTTGAAGGCATGATGCTCATCGATAATTCAGGCAATCAGCTACCTGACCACCCACTTGATACCGGCAAAGAAGTTGTCGAAAAGACTGAGCCTCGACTCGCTCGAGTTAGCTAGTATCCCCTAGCACCGTATAGTTGGCAGTTCATCCCAGCTGCTGGTGTAGCGTGGGCTTGCCAGGTTGCGTCGTGGTCGCCACTTGCTACTAAGATCCTCGGCGGCATAGCGGATAGTGCCGCTGCCGTAACGGCCGTTAATCGTGTCGAGGGCTTTCATGCGTTGCTGACTGCTAGTTGCTTGCTGTGGACTAACTTGACCAAATAAGTCGGGCTGCAAGGCCTGGGCTGGTATGAGGCTAGTTAGGACTACCTCAGCTTTATGGTATAGCAGCCGAGGGTTAAACACAGGCTGTAGCGATGCAAGTAATTGGCTGCAAATGAGACCCGTGTCTGCGCTCGGCGTTTGCAGTCGGATAGTGGAGACTAGGCGACGATAGCCTAGTTTTTTACGATTAGTCTGCAAAATTACAGAAGCACTCCTAGCTAGTTGATTGTCTTGACGCAAGTGAAAGGTGGCGCGGGCAGCCAGATTCGCAACTGCTGCCTCTATGATGCCCAGCTCACTAGTATCTTCGCCGAACTGTCGGCCGCGGGCCACCATCTGTTGCGGCTTCGATTGGTACTGCAATGGTAGGCAGCATGTGCCTCCCAGTTCGGCTACCATCTGTCGGCCGTGGATACCCATGAGCTGCTGAGCAAATCGGGGGCTCAGTTGACTGAGCTGATGTGCCGTGTGGACTCCCTGTGCTTTGAGGCGCGGCGTAAGTTTTCGCCCAACCCCCCATATATCATTTACGGCCGTTAGAGCTAAGTAGGTCTGGCGCTCTTTGTCTGTCAGTAGTGACAGGCCACCAGCCAGTTCGGGATTTTTTTTGGCGTGTTCGGTGGCGATTTTGCATAGCGTCTTGCTGGCTCCAATGCCAATCGAAACTGGCAGTCCAATATCGCGCAGTATTTGAGCACGGACTTGCCTGGCCCACTGGTTGTAGTCACTAATTGCTAGCTCCGAAAGGTCTAGAAATGATTCGTCTACTGAGTAGACTTCTATCTTTGGGGTAATACGGCGAAGACTCGATGTGATACGTTGGCTAATGTCACCGTACAGTTCAAAGTTGGCGCTAAATGTCACCACGTCGTGGGTGGCAAAGAGTTCGCGGTACTGAAAGACTGGCGCACCCATGGGTATTCCAAGCTGCTTGGCTTCGTTGCTGCGGGCAATAGCGCACCCATCGTTGCTGCTGAGCACGACAACTGGCCTGCCCTCTAAATCCGGGCGAAATAGCCGCTCACACGAGACAAAAAAATTATTACAGTCCACAAGTGCGAAGACCGAGTTATTTGTCATGACGGCCCCCCTGTTTGTAGACATGCACAATTGCGGTAATGACACCCCAAGGCTCGGTACCTGGCCCGAGTCGGTTATAGCGGCTCAGCACGAACCCATCTTGCCAACACAGGACTAGGTCTTGCGCGCCAGGCCGCATAGCGCGGTCTATGATGGCTAGGTCACCATCGTTAATGCCCTGGTCGGCCCAGCGGTGGCCGGTAATTCGGAAAAAGTAGCTACTGTTTGGCCGAGGCACCAGTAGCTGATCGAGGCTGAGCGTGGCGCGGTGGTGATCTCGTCCAGCTGCTGGGTTTGGGAAGCCGGCATGGATCCCGACCTCACTCAGGCCGTTCGCCTCGTGGCTAATATCATCAAAAATATCCATAACAAAAATACTCCAACTACGTTTTTTGGGAGGGGCCGGATCGTCCGGTGGCGCACCAATTGTCGGTGAGAGTTGCCTCGCTTAGGAGGTATTGTTATGAATAAGTCTGCGTGGAGGAGTTTGGTCGTTTGCCAAAAGCCCACGCATGGCTACCTACTAGTATACGCCCGTTGATCGGCTTTCGGCTAGAGCTGGAGTTGGTTCAGGAAGTCGGCGAGCTCGTAGGGAGTTATCTCGGCTTTTACAAGATAGCCATCGGCCTGTTTTTCGATGTCGGCGCGCACTTCCTCGCGCTGTTCGAGATTAGTGGTAATAATAATTTTGCTGTGCAGTTTCGGAGTCTTTTTGGGGTCACGTAGGTCGCGTAGGACATCTATGCCGGTCATGGTGGGGATCATGAGGTCGAGTAAGATAACGTCGTAGGCATCCGTTTGGGCTGCTTTTAGGCCCTTTAGGCCGTCAAGCTCAACCGTTACCTCGTAGCCGGACTTGGTGAGGGCTCGTTGGTAAAGTTCACTTATAAAGTGCTCGTCTTCGATGCATAGCACCTTCTTGCCCTGGTTGTTTTGGTTGACTGTCTGGTCCATAGCGTTACCCCTAGTGTATCATTTAGCGTCGGTACATCGAGTGATTTTTGATCCAGCCATGAGCGCCCCTGGTGATCTCGCCAGCCTTGTCACTCTTTTGCGAATCCTTGAGTTGGGCAAATGGTACGACCGTAAAGCTAAACACGCTACCCTGCCCCTCTTTGCTGCGTACCCAAATATTGCCCTCATGTGCTGCAACAATGGCTTTTGCTAGGTATAGGCCCAGGCCAGTGCCGCCAATTTGCGCTCGGTGGTGGTGGTCACGGTAAAATTTAGAGAATAGGTTCGGTACGATGTTGGCCGGAATGCCCATGCCCCAGTCTTGCACCGAAGTCTCGACTAGTCCGTCGCTATTAAGTTTTATGTCTATAGAGATCTTCTTACTGTCACCAGAATATTTAATGGCATTGTCGATGAGGTTATTGATAACTTCTTGGATGCCGACGCGGTCAACGCCAACAGTCGGTAGATTATCGGCAATGTGACACTCCAGTGTTATGCCACGTACGGCTGCTCGTAGGCTCATAGTTTCGACCGCGCGCTGTACCACTGCCGACCAGGATTCTTCATGAAGTTGCAGCACCAATTGATCTTCATCAACTCGGGCTACATTCAGAATGTTATTAACAAAGGCAGTCAGCTGCTCGGCACTCGCCTGCATTTTGCCCATGAAGTCCGTCAGTTCAGGAGACAGGCCCTTGCCTAGCTCGTCTTCAAATACCTCTATGTAGCCTCGTAGTAATGTTAGCGGTGTGCGTAGTTCGTGTACCGCCAGAGCCATAAAGCTGACCGCCTGATCATCCTGGCTGTACTGTTCGGTGTGATCGAATAGTACCAACATGGTTTCAAGGTCATCGCTATTTCCTTGGTTGTAATAGGCAGCGAGGTCGAATAGCCGTGCTGGTCTTGTTTCGGCCACATTGAGGCGCACTCGCTCCCAGCTAGTGGTGGCCATAACGCTGTGTTTGCGGCTTTCACTGAGCCAGCTGTCAAGCGTGTTTGTGGTCGGGAATGACATGTCCATTAGTGAGTAGATGTTACTGCCAATAATATCCTTGGTCTCAATTTGGAGATATTGCTCCACGGGTTTATTGGCAAATACCACGGTTTGCTCATGATCGAGTATGAGTACGGGCAGCGGCATATTTTGTAGCAAAAAGTGTGCCTGAACATCGTGGTTTTTTTGACCAGTGTCGATGGGGTGTTCAGCCTGAGTCGCTAGTTGATATATTTGGGCGCACAGTGCCGTGACCAGCTCACGACCAAGGTGGAGTGATTCTAACTTTGGCGCTGCGACCGGGTGATCGCCAGGTGCAATATGTAGGATTGCCTGCCACAGTGCTCGCAGTGGTTGCAGTAGGTAGCCTGCGGTGCTTAGCGCAAAACACAGCGGCGTCAGTAAGCCAACACAGATAAGGATAATCAGTAGTACGGTTGAGGAGAAGTGAAAATACTGGTCATTTGCCCACCATAGCTCAATTAACACTAAGTTATTGAGTAGTAGTACCGTAAAAAGGTGGCGTCGGACCTTGCCCAGTAATTGATCGAAGTGGTCCACCCTGGCTGCCTACTTATACGTTACGTCGCTGGTTTGGCTAATAACGCTGATCCAGGTTTGGCCGGGATTGAGTTTAAGGGGCTGATTACTGGCAGTAGTCAAAATAAATTGGCTGTCACGAGCGGTTCGTGTCCAGGTTCCCTTGATAACCGAGCCATTCTGGAAGACATACACGGTACCGGTGCCGATCGACTTGTATTCCGAGTGATAGCCGTCGCCACGGAGTGAGTATGGGGCTACAAGAGCCACCACTACTTTTGGCGTGATACGAGCCAGGTTGCCTTTGGCATCGATGGCTTTGTGTGGCTTACCGGCTTCACTGCGAGCGTAGTCATTGGTTGCGGTGTTGTAGGCATAGCTGACGTCGTAGGCGCTACCCGGGTAGTTTATCTTTATTGAGGTAGTTGTAGCGCTGCCGGCGGCTACCCTCGGCTCTTTTAGTAGGTGTTGTAATCCGGTGTAACTGCTCTCATTATAGTTGCGTGACTTCTCATATTTGCTTAGTTCTGTTTGTGAGGTGTAGACGTTGTGCGGTGCATACCGACTATTGATACGGTGAAAATAACTGCCGCCTGCAAATTGGTCGAGGTTTTTAACCTTGTAGGTTTTAATGTCCTTGAGAGCGTCAGGACTGCCACCAACGTGCGCGAGGGCGCAGTCAAAGGCTTGGCACCACTGAACGTAGTATGGTCGTGCCGAGCGAACTGGGCCGATGTACTCAGACTTGGTGTCCTGGAATAGGGCTAAGAATCGGGTAATGCCGGCTTCAGCAACCGCTTCGAATACGATGCCTGCCTGGTTTAGGCTCGACTGTGGTCGGGCAAAGACACTGTTTTCTATCATGACTCCAGTTACCTGCAGCTTGTTGATGGCCGGGTCAACCTGAAGACCAGTCAGCGTACTCGGTACGGTCGAAGAGGTTGGGGCTCGGTAGACTGGCAGTGAGGGCACCGCTGGAGCCGGCTTGTTTAGGAGTAACAGACACGTTACTACTGTCGCGATAACAATCACGGTCAGGGCGCCATAGATAATTTTGCGTTTTTTGCTGAGCCCCGTCAGCCATGCCCAAGGGCGTTTATGCACGGGTGGCTTATCTGGTGTCGCTGTTTCAGGTGAGTTTAATGACTCTGGTGGTGGGCCGTACTCTTCCTCTAGCTTTTGCTCGTCTACAGCCTGTTTAACTTCTGGCTTCTCTGGCTCGTCAATAATAATGTCAGGTTCATCGCCATCGAGTGGAATATCGAGCGGATTGTCGGGTTCTGGGGCAGCACTTTTTTTAGTGGACTTGAGGTTTTTGGCCCAGCCCGGAGTTACATCATCTTGCATAAGCACTATTGTATCAGATATACGTGTCAGGTGAATGCGAGCAACCGGGCACTGGCCTACCCAGCGGCGTCAGTGTATACTACGCTGCAACTAACAGAGGAAGTTATGATACAGCGCTCTATGACCATGAATAATTTAGTTTTGGCGACCGACAGTCTTGATGCCGCAGTAGACAGCTATAGTCGCGATGTGGACGCCGTCTTGGCTGCCGCCGAGCAGACCGTACGATATATGGCCTACCTTGGTCTGCAGCCAGACCTGCCCCTAACGGCGCCCGGTACTTACACTGCGCCAAGCGGCTTAGAATAATCGATCTTGCTGTGATTCGGTGCGGTCGCTGGGCTGGACTGCTTCTGGTAGGTACAATTTGTGGCTCATGGTGCCCTGACTATCTTGCAGGGTGACTAAGACATAGGGTGGTTGGTTGCCTGTCGGTAGTTCGGCAACATCAACTTCGGCGCTACCTTTCTCAAGCGAATAGTTAATGCAATCAACCTGGCCATTACTAGTAATGCCGTACAGCTGACTACTGTCAGTGATTTCAATCGAACTGGCACCACTTTTCGGATGTTGTTGAAGCTGTTCGTAGGTAATGGCTGTCCCCTGCTGCTTGATTGCACATCGCAAATCCTCTATGTCGACAAATTCGCTGGCAGCCCACAAGTGTTGACTGGCAGAGTTATAAAAATACGTCGTGTCGGCAGCTAGCAGCAATGGTGTACTGCGTGAGGTCTGACTTAGCGCCCGAATTTCGGTGTCGAGTAGCGCCTGTAGTTGTGGACGAAGCTGCGCGGCTAGTCGCTGAAGTTGTGGCGACAGTATAGCTATATGTGCATCAAATACCGTACGAATCGTTTCCGCCTCTAGCCCAGCCAGTAGATCTGGCATATGTTGGTTGGCAAGCTTTGTCCACTGCGTTACGAGAGCGTCGGCTATATTGGCGACAATTGCTTCCTCCATCCCTCGCACAAAGTTACGCTCGCCGCTACAAACAAGCGCAAAAATATCAAAATTGGGATCCTGAATTTCGTTGACGTTCTCTTCTATGACTTCCGTCATAATGTCGGACAGCACGGACTCTACGCCTGCCCTCAGTGCCGGAGCATCTATAAGTGATGGGTTGGCAAGCAATTCGGAAAAGCTTGTGTGCTGCGCCGAAAACTGTTCAGCATGTTCAGATTGTATGAAAAAGCGATCTAGGAATATCGCTTGAAAACTTTGCAAGACGACGGCGTTTTTTTCGTACGGGTCACCGATGTCATACATGCGTGCTATGGCGGCAATACTATCACCAATTTGTGTACGAGCCTGGCCGATATCGCCCAGAACCAAGTTTGTTTCAAAAATATAGTTGGCAAAAAACTCCCAGCTTGTCTGGAAGCGAGTTTTGTTAGCTAGGTCGATCGGGCTCGCATCGATTAGCTGGTGCGCTGCCTCAAACAGGTCACGGGCTCGATCTTCGGCAGTGATTGGCGCATCACCAAAACCGAGCGGCTCACCATGGACGCTATCGGCATCGACGATACCACCCAGCGCAGTAATATTAAATTTATGCAAGAAGTCGTGAGCCAGGTCGACGTGCATGCGCGCCATGTTGTTGGCGAGCTCTGGGGCAAGGTATTTTTGCAGATAGCGCACCCAGTCGTCGGCTGACTGTGGGTCGAGCGGTTTATCGTCGGGCAGCAGCAGACGTTCGTTGATGTGCCGGAACACTTCAGTGCGTGCCGCGACTGGTCTGGATATCATATCTCCGAGTCGAAAGGCGGTATCAGTGGCGCGCATCGATACATAAAATGTCATGTCATTGAACTTACTCTGGATGTCCGTCAGCCGGTCGAGTGTTTGCTCGGCTTCGGGCAGTGTTTGCCAATATTTTTGAACAATTCGACGGCGATATTCATCAAGTGGTAGGCGTTCGTAGGCACTGGTTGTGCTACCAAGCTGTGGCCATAGATATTCTTTGGGTTCAGCTAGGCCTACAATGTACTCTGTGCTGACGTTTCGAGCTCGCAAAACTTCAGAAACTTTCAAGACTCGTTCAATAATTTTGCTTTCTTGCAAACCCCACGCAACGTACTGGTCGACGGCGGTGGGGTGTTCCATGATGCCCGGCTGTGAAAAGTTATTGCCTTTGAGATTATAGGATGCAAAGAGATTGCTATGTGCGTCGTGCCAAATACCTTCAAACAGTTCCCCGCGCAGCTCAAACGATCGTTGGTGAGCACGTGATGGCTGGCGCAGCTCTACCGCCGATGATTGGTAGCCACTAATTTCGCGTGGGCTGGTGAATTCGAGGCTTTGGTCTACGTCGGCGCTTGCAGCCTGCAGATATGTTTCATCAACAATGACTGGGCATTCTGCCAGTATTCGACGTCGAACGTCACTGCCAATTGGGCATTCAGCTGTATCCCACGGAACTAACATCTCTTTTACGACGTCGATGGGATAGGCTTCGATAGTGTGTAAGCCCGGCTGGTTGCTCACAACGTGTCTCGGCTATTTTTTCTCGGACGTAGGCAGGTCGGCGATGTCAGTTGGGCCGTCGTCAACATTGCCCTGAGTAAAAACTTCAAGTCGTTCTATTTCCTGGTTGATGCCGTGTAGCTGTGTTTCGTTGAGTGGTGGCTGGACCAGTCCGGCGGTGTTGAGGGCAATAGCGCCGCTGTATAGTCGCGTCATTTCATTAGCAAAACGAACGGTACCAATGTCGTCTCTGCCGGCGGCACGCTCACCGGCTTTTTGAACATTGGCAAGTGACTCGAGCAGTGCACTGGGTGTCATAGGTGACATATTGATCAGCTGCGCGTGATGGCTTTTTGCGGTTTCAAAAGTTTGAGGGCGTGGCGGCATAGGTAACTCCTTAGTGTTGCTGAGTATTTTAGCATAAAACCACAGTAATACAATAATAACTTAGTTTGTGCTAGAGTGCGTGCAGCTGCCCATCCAGGCGTGCGAGGCTGCGATCCTTACCCAGCACGTGTAGTGTCTCGGCGAGGCCAGGGCTATTTGGTGCCTGGGTAGTTGCAATACGGATGAGGCTAAACAGCACGGCCGGTTTTTGAGCGGTAGCTTCCAGTAATGCATTGAGTCGCTCAGTGAGGTCCTCGATGCTAAAATCGCTGGCCCCTAATGTATCCTGTGCTTGGCCTAGCAAAGCTTTTAGCTCAGCTGTTTCAACTTTTTTGAGCTGCTTGTGATTGCTGATCAGTTCTGGGTTAATTGGCAGATCTTCAAAAAAGAAGTTGGTTAGCTCTGGAAGTTCGCCGAAATATTTAAGACGCTCCTGGACTAGTCCCAGCACCTGCTTCTTGTACACTTCGTCGTAGCTACTGGCGCTGGCTGGCCAGAAGGCTTGACAACGGGTGTAGATATCACCGGTGTCAAGACTGCGTATCCAAGCCCCATTGAGCCATTCTAGACGGCGCTCGTCAAAGCGTGCCCCTGCCCGGCCGACACGTGTTAGGCTGAATTTTTCGATGAGTTCCTCGCGAGTGAATATCTCCTGAGTCGTGCCGTCATTCCAGCCCAGTGAGGCAATAAAGTTCAGCATAGCCTCTACAGTGAAGCCCTGCTTGAAGTAATCGAGCACATCCTTGGCGCCATCACGTTTGCTGAGTTTTTTGTTACCGTTTTCATTGAGAATGTGTGGCATGGTGGCAAGGATTGGGCGCTCAAAACCAAGCGCCTCGTACAGATTGAGGTAGTTTGGCGTGCTGGATATGAACTCTTGGCCACGGATGACGTGCGTAATGGCCATGTCGTGGTCATCGACAATGTGGGCAAAGTTGTAGGTGGGATAGCCATCGCTCTTTATGAGTATAAAATCGTCAATTGCCTCGGCGCCGGCATGTAGGTCGCCCATAACGGCATCCTGCCACTGGTAGTCTTGGGGTTCGGACTTAAAGCGCAGTGGCGTTGTGCCGTCCCATGGAGCTGGGTTTTCTGGGCGGTGGTTGCGGTACAGAAATGGTTTTTTATCTTTTTGAGCCTGTTCACGGAAGCCTTGCACTTCGGCTGCGGTGTATGGGTCGGCGTAGGCACGGCCACTGTCAATCAGCGTTTGAGCCCAAGCCTGGTAACGCTCGAGCCGCTCTGTTTGCCGGTACGGGCCGTACTCACCCGGCAAGTCCGGACCTTCGTCGTAGGTAAGGCCAAGTGCTGCAAGGCTTTCGATGATGTGAGCTTCTGCGCCCGCAACCTCGCGAGCTCGATCGGTGTCCTCGATGCGCAGAATAAACTGACCGCCAGCCTGGCGAGCCACCAGCCATGCAAACAATGCGGTGCGGATGCCGCCAACGTGCAAATAGCCAGTTGGTGATGGCGCAAATCGAGTTCGTACGGGTTTCATGTGCCTTAGTTTAGCAGATTACCCCTGTTATTACTATCCTGCACAGCACGCAAACATGTGTGGGCTCTGGAGGATGGCAGATGAATACGGGTGATAGCGAGGAGAATTGGTGGATGGCATAGGCCAGCACTAGTCTCGACTCACGTCTGTTGCCACCAGGCGAGAGGAGCCGACCGCCCAAGCACGCGGATTGCGTGTGCACCCTTGTGCAGGCCGACTCCTCTCCTGGGTGATAGCGTTCGCCATCGGACGTGGGGTGTCCGACTGGCAGCGCTATGCCCAGTCTAGGGTGGGACGGGTCACCGGTGGTGACTGAGAAGGTAACCGACGAGCGGTGACCCGTCCCTGATGACTGATGCTTCCCCGCACGCGGAGCGTGCACATCAGGCACCAACCTAGGCAGAGCCGGCAAGTTGGGAATCACTCACGAGTTTGAGCTCGTGGGCTAGTCTTATCTGAAGACGCTTGCCGACCCTGCTGATCGTGGGTATTCATCTGCAATGAACGATAATCTTTTATCAAGATCACGCAGTCTCATAATAATCCTGATACGGGGCCGCGCACAAGCATGGGCAGTTTGGCGGGCTTGTTTTACATTGACAGTGCGAGCTGGACGAGCTGGTTGGTAGTGAGACTACCCTTGCTATTCACCTGATACCAGACGCCTTTATCTACCCAAGTGGCGCTGTTGCCGTCGTACGTGTAAATAGTGCGACCAGCGGCATCAATAGTCTGGTAGGTTCGGCTTTTGGTGGCAACAAAGCTATCAAGTAACGCCTGACTGTCCCAGCTGCTGGATTTTTCGATTAAGGCAAAGCTTTCACCGGTTTTGGCATTGTTGAAGTTGACTGCAACCAAGCCAGGGCTGTAGCTGAACTTGCCAGCGCTAAATCCGGCTGGCTTGTAACCTGGCAGACTGGCGGCGACACCAGACTTTGAAGCGGCGTATCGCATAGTTAGGCTAGCTTTTTGCTGTAGACCAAAAAAGCCAACGATTAGCAGCACAGCGAGCGATGCCGCGCCCACGCTAAGCGCACGTCCACCCAAAAAGGCTCGTCGGTGCTTAGTGTGACGCCTAGCGGCTGGTTGCTCGATATGACTGTTTGCGCGTGCTAGCGCCTGTTCAAAAATGTCGGCTGGCTGTTTGGCGGTACGTGCGGCGACGGGAGGTTTTTGGGTAGATACGGCCACTGGCTTTGGAGTGGCTGTGACTTTGACCGGAGTGGCAATAACTGGACGTGGTTGGGCGTAGCGGTTGGCCTCGGGGTGCTTGGCAACTTGCTTGGCGTGGTCGACACGACGAGGGTCAATGGCGTAGGAGGATAACTTCGGTGTAACCGTAATAGAAGGTTGTTTTATCAGTACATCAGTGCGCTGCTGCACTTTTGTTTGGCGGCGAAGTGACTGGGCGGGCTTAGTGACGGCATGACGCATTAGTGTTTGGCTGGGGGCTGTTTTGTGACGCGGTGTCTTAGTCGCAGGAGTGCGAATAATGTCCGAATATTGGCCGAAAGATTTCATGGCTACGGCTGCTTTCGCTGGTTGAACGGGCTTAGCAACTGCTACGGGCTGGGCTTTTGTTGCTGGTTGAACGGCATGAGCTAGTGGTTTTTTACCCATTAAGCCGTCAACGGAATGGCCGGTACGTAGACTCGGTGAGGGCTTGCGACCAACGGTAACGGTGGCATCTCCGAGCAACTTACCACTGAGCGCATCGTAGCGCTTGCCATTAATTTCGATTACATTTTCTTTTTGTGACACTGGTTCCTACCCTCAGTTTGCTTAAGCGGCGATAGATATATCTTAAACCGACTTGTATCTTGACCGCAAGTGGTTTCATAATAGTATACGTTACAGTCATCATTTTGACTGACGAAATTGAAAAAACTATGGATTTTCTAGACCCACTCTACAATCGGCGTCACATCCGACGTTTGTACACCGGCTACGCGCTGGTGGCAATTGCCATTGTCTTAGCTGTGACAATGTTGCTGTTGATTGCTTACGGCTTTCAATTGAACAAAGAAGGTAAGGTTATCCAGAATGGGCTACTATTTGCTTCCAGCAAGCCTGAGGGCGTCAACGTGTACATTGATGGCATTAATAGCGACAAGCTGACGAATACGCGCATGAACCTGCCCGAAGGCTCCTATGAGCTGGAGCTAAAGCGGAGTGGCTATCGAAACTGGCAACATCGAGTAGAAATTATTGGCGGTAAGATTTTGCGGTATGACTACCCCTTGCTTATTCCTGAAACACTGACGACTACGACCTTACAGACATTGACTGCCAAAGCGCCAGGTATTGTGACTGTTACGCCTGACAAGCGCTGGCTGTTGCTGCAGCAAGACAGTATGCTGCCAAAATTTGCCGTTGTTGACCTGAAGAATACTGATGTGCCGCAAGCTGCCGTCAGTTTGCCCGATGCCGTGTACACAGCTGGCGGCAAGCAAACCTGGGAGCTAGTGAGTTGGGCTAGTGACAAAAAACACGCCCTTATTCGGCACGGCTATGGCACCAAAAAAGCTAGTGAGTATATTTTGTTCAATCGCGACAAGCCACAAGAATCCGTAAATCTCAGCACGACCTTGGCTGTCGAAGATGTAAAAATCACGTTTATCGATAGCAAATTTGACCGTTACTACTTGTACGATACCGCTGATCAGACGCTGCGGAGTGCGACGCTTACCACGCCAACACTACGGCTTGTGCTGAGTGATGTGCTGGCATTTGACACTTTTAAGGCGAGCAAAATTGTCTATGTAGCTGCCAGTGAAAATAGCAAAGCAACAACGGTTCCACTGCGTCTCAAGGACGGTGATCAGGACGTGCTACTTGGTAGCCTGCCAAAAGCAAAAGCCTACCACATCGCTCTGGCGGAATATTCCGGGGCAACCTATGTCGCCGCCGCAAATGACACCACGGGCAAGACCGCAATTTATAAGAACCCGCTCGCACAGCTGGCCATAAATCGAACGGTTAGGCCACAGGCACAGCTTAGAATGCCAGGTATTACCTACTTGGCATTCTCGGCCGGTGGGCGTTTTGTATTAGCCGAAAATGGGACAAAATTTGCTGACTACGACCTGGAATACAAAGTAGGTGTGCATTACACAATGCCCCAGCCACTTGATAAAGGTCAGTCACATGCAGTGTGGATGGATGGTGCGCACCTGCAGTATGTCTCAAACAAACAGCTGTATGTGTTTGATCACGATGGCACGAATTCACAGCTACTTGTACCAGCCGTGCACGGCGAACAAGTTTTTTATGACACTGATTTCCGTTTTGTCTATGCGCTGGCACCACCGGCGACCGCCAAAGGAAATTATGTACTTACTAGTACGCCACTGCGAACCACTGAAGAT
This sequence comes from uncultured Candidatus Saccharibacteria bacterium, assembly GCA_964647125.1. Taxonomy (GTDB): domain Bacteria; phylum Patescibacteriota; class Saccharimonadia; order Saccharimonadales; family UBA4665; genus UBA6224. The sequence goes on along the minus strand of CAZYFP010000001.1, from coordinate 327,413 downwards.
TTGTAATTGTTAGAATAGCCAGTGCCAAAAGCGCGACCAAAGTGTCGGGCCGTTGCCAACGAGTTTTGGTGTAGTACTTTGAGAGTGATCCACTTCGGTGCTACTGGCAGTGTTACTAGTGGGATTAGGGCTAATTTGCTTGCCGACCACAACCAAACGGTGTGAGCTAGTGCCTGGCGGATCACAAGTGATCAGGGTTGCAGTGGCTGTCTGGCCGGGTATGTCGTTGAGTACGCCAACTTCGCTCGGGTCGACGACTTTCCTAGATATAACCTTGTAGGCATAAACCTGCTTGCCGTACGTAAGGTAGAATGTGTCGTCTTTGCGAATTTCGTGTAATAGCACGAAAGCGAACTTGTACTTGCCCTTGTTGAAGATGTTATAGCTGCTGTGACCGAACAGTGCTACGTTGCCCTTTTCACCCGGTACTTCTGTGCTTGGATAGTGAACTACCCCCTGCTCCAGTCCTGTTTGTATCACGGACTCATCGTTGCTGGCGAGGTTGTAAACCACCGGAATCTCCAGGTTAATTTTTGGAATAATCACCTCGGACTTGCCGCTTGAAGCAATACTGTTATTGTCCAGAATTACCGGAGCCGAGTTGGCCCTACCCGGCTGAATAAACGGCGCAATGATAACTTCATTAAAAAAGCCGAACATAAATATAACTATCACAACTACACCGGTACTGAGGCCAAAAAGTAACGAATGCAGGTTTTGCTTTTGGGCGGCGCCGAGTTGAGCGGCTCGTCGGCGTACGCGATGATGAATGCCAGTTTTAATCTCACGCGGGGTGCGTGCTGGCTTGGTCGGTAGCGCTGGCGTATGGTCGGCGACGACCGCACCATTTGGGTGGGTAGCAGGTGCTGCTGTACTGGGCTGGGTGGTTGCCGCTGGTGCTGGCTGGTAGAGGTTACTGCCGTTATTGGTATTGTAAAACTCCTGCCAGACTTGGTGTTTTTGATCGTCTGGTAGGCTGGTGTAGTAGTTGTGCCAAGCGGTCTGTATTTCGGCCAGACTTTTACCAGAAGTTGTTAGCTCGTGCATGAATTGCTGATGTGGGCTGCGCACAGTCGCAGACTCTGCTACCCGTGCTTCAACCCGAGCATTTGGTTCGGTTTGGTCGTATAGCTGCGCAAGCTTTTGCTTGATAAGGTTTACGGCCGGATTTACCCCTGAATCATTTCCGCTTGGCGGAGTGATGCCACTGCTCTTGCCTGGCAACAAATAGCCAGCACTTCCAGCTTGTGGTATGTCGGCATCTTGCCCGGTTGGGAATAGTGGGTTATTTGGTGTGGTCATATAGGCTTGTGGTTACTGCATCAAAGTATATATGAGTTGCGCGCTATGTGATACAATAACCCCTGTCATTTTGATGAAAATTTAAAAATTAGCTTGTGCCGCGGTGGTGGAATTGGTAGACAATTCGCTGGCGCTCATCACATCAAGCCCTTTTGCCGGGCGAGTGGCGGAATTGGTATACGCGCACGACTCAAAATCGTGTTCCTTACGGATTGAGGGTTCGATTCCCTCCTCGCCCACCAAAAGAACTTGATGTCGCCAGGGCGCGTAGCATTCGCTACGCCGCAAGCGAACAAAATCTTGTGTCCTTCGGGACGTGCCGGTTCAAGTCCGGCCCGCGGTATCAATTAGTAGTAATAAATATGTGAATTAGCTTGCGACTGCGAACCGTGGTTGTACCGTACCGAGCTGTAGTGGCTCTAGGTCAATTGTTGGCATGGTTTCGTGCAGCCATGCGCTAAGGGCATCTTTTACATCCGCGGCGTGTTCTTCGCCAACAAGTGCGATGTTCATGTATTGGTAGCGCCATATCGGCGGAGAAATGCCAGCAACTTGGTCGAGCGCTAGGTTCATCGATACTGCTTCGGCGTCGAGCGTTGGATGATCTAGCCCAAGCCCTACCATACGGAGGGCACCTTTGCCGAAAATAGTTGCGCAAGCGATACGAACATCCTCAAGTCTGTTGGATGCACTTTCGGGTGCTTTATCTGTTAGCTTTGCTGCCAAAATGTCGAAGTCTATCGACTGTCTTTTCGACATTCTGGCCAGTTTTTTCCCCACCCGAAAGCGCGGCAGAATATCTGCGCCGAGCGTTTCTATGCCAAGTAAATGGATTGGACTGCCTATGTGCGTGCCGACCGCTCGAGCTGTCTTGGCCTGCATCTCAGCAATCGTAAACTGATCTTTACGATCGAGTGGACGCTTGACGATGAGTCGAGACTCTTTCATGAATGTATTATAGCTTATAGTTGAATTTCTAACAACGATGTGGTGATGGCTTCGAATGGCTTGGCCGGGTTTTGTAGCCACCACACAGCGGCGTGGGCAGCAATGTTGGTCAGGTTAGCCCCATGGATACGTGTACTGCTGACCTTGCCATTAACACCTACCAGTACCGTACCATCATGATAGGTGACAATGGTAGCCTGGTGTTGCTTAGTAAAGCTATAGAGCGCATCTGCCAGCTGAAGCAGTGCCATTGACGAGGTGATAGGAGTGGCCGTTTTGGCAGCTATGGCGAGTTTTTGTAATTGAGCCGTAGACACCACTAGGCTTGTTTCCGGACGGCTTAGAAATAGTTCTGGTGCGTTCAGGGCGTAGTCTATAGCGTCATTGACGAGCGTGAGCGGGCCGCCGTATTTTTCGACGTAAGAATCAATTAGTATGGAGGTTTCGCTGTTATGGCCAAAATTACCCGCTAGCACAACACCATCGGCCCAGGCACTTTGACTGAGCCACTCGTCTAGTGCTGCCCGGGCAAAACTGCCGCTTGTAGCGGTACTGGCGGCGTATTCGGCAGCTGGAAAAAGTTGCCCGACGGTTTTATGCAGTGCGTCCGGTAGCAGCACGCGACAGGTGCCTATGCCGGCCTTGCCTGCTTCGCTGTACGCGCTAGCCGGGTCACTAAAGCCGTGCAGATTGCCGCCCAATACTAACAACTTGCCAGCATGGCGACGGTTTTCGGGCCGACTCCATAGCAGCTCTCCGAATAGTGGCAGCTCCTTAGTCTGTTTTTGCCAGTAGGTATGATCCATTATTGTCCCTCAGTTGATACACTACGTTTTTGCGCTCGACCACAATTTCCCAGCTATGCTTTTGGGCATGGGCCATTAAGCCACTGGTTGGATTAAAGGCGATCGGTCGCTGCACTATTTCAAGCATGGCAATATCACCCTCGCTGTCTCCCACGGCTACGCTGCCTTCAAATGTGGCGCCATGTTTTGTGACTAATTGCTGCAAGACAGCATCTTTTTGCTTCATTGGCATGGTGTGATTGCCGGTGAATCGTCCGTCTTTTTGCTCGTAAACTTGACCAACCACATCATCAAAGCCGTAGTGGCTGGCTAGCTTATTCACAATTTCTTGGTACGAACCAGATATGGCAAATAGCAAGTAATCCTGCTGCTGTAGATCGCGAATGAGGTCGCGCGTGTAGGTGTAGACTTGATCTTTATACTCATCGAATACCGTCTCAATTGCTTGGTTGAAAGCGTCAACCGATAGTGTGGTCAGTGCAGCCTCGTATGCCCGGACTAGTACCATTTCGTACTCGCCAAACGACTGGCTGTGGTCACGGCGCTTCCAAGTCATACGGGCGTCGTGGATTGCTTTCCTCACCTCTTCGCTCAGCGAACCTTGTTTTATAAGTGCCTCGACGACGGCGTGGTAGAGCTGCCAGCGAATAACTGTGCCGTCAATATCAAAAACCGCAAACCTCTTCATGCTCTTAGCATAGCACTCGAGGTAGTTATCGGTGAAGCTCAGGCTTCGTCAATGGGCAATGTTGGTTGAGCTGATGAATCGCCAGTACGGCACTCGCCGGCTGTGCCGGGCACCATGTCTAGGCTGAGGCCAGCGCTGAGTTCGCAGTCTAGGCGTGGGCAAAAGTTGCCGGCACTGTAGCTGCTGGTAAAGCCATCTAGACTGTCCAGTATATCGCTGTACAACTGTTTGCCCTCTTCGACGGTTTGTGTATCCTTGACGGCTTCAAAGCTTTGCTTGAGACAGTAGCTGGCAGCGCGACACTGCCCGGTAATTTTTTTGCCAATTTCTGGGCCCATAGCCATTTGCATAGTACAGCCGCCAATGTTGCAGGCTAGTATGCGGACGTCGCTGGTTGATTCGTCTTGGACGCGACCATCCAGTAGGTCAGCAATCTTGCTGTTGTGGTCTGCGTTATCAGTTTGGTAGCCTTGAAGGCTTGCCAAACAAAACTTGGAATCTCGGTCCGGGTCCCAGCGGTCACGCATTTTCAGTCGCTCAACATTTGCTGCCTCGATATTTGTCATAGTAGTAGCTTGCTGTGTGGTCAGCCATTTTGCAAGCATAAGGATTGAGATGTGCCTACTTACCGAATTGTTTTTGAGCGGAGAGTGAAGCTATGGCCATTGATTTTTTAAGGTGTTAGGATGCTAATTTTTCTGGGTTGAATATAGCAGCATTAAGTCGTTGACGTGCCTCGGATGCATATTGATTTGGGCTGGAGCGAGTCAGGCTGGCGTTGGCGTCGGCAACCTCTATGCCGATAATTTCCTCGTAGGCATTCCACTCAGAATTGATTGTCGTGCGAGTACTGCCGACCACATGAGTTAGGCCAGGAATGGTCTGACCGCACAGGGTAGCAATTGCAACTTGCTCGGATGGTACGCCTACTTGTGCGGCGGCATCCACAAAGCGCCCAACTGTTGCGCCGGTAGTAATCCAGTCATCAACAAAGAGTACTCTAGCGCCCGTCCGTGACTGGTCGCTGCCCAGGATACGCCCAAGTCGCCGGACAACACCAGCTGAACTAGTCTGTGTTTTGCTGATGTACGCAAAGTGGAGTTTGTGGTCATGTGTCGGCAACGGCTCGTCGTAGAGTGCGTGGTATGTTTTGTAGATTGCCAGTCCGGCTAGGCGCGCACCCCTGTCGTTGGCAATGATCGCCGTCGGGCGATGTTCGTGAATAAAATGTGCAATGGGCAGCACTAATTGCGGTAAATGGCTCACCATAACGGGCATGTCGTGCTGCTGCTCACCACCGTGAAACAGATTGCTGACAACGTTTTGTTGAGGCTGTAATTCGCTAGCTGACATGGTATAAATCCGTTAAGTTGACGCTAACCAAAAATATTATATACTAAACCCATGACTTCTGTAAATAACCCAGAACGCCTTGCGGTGGAGATAGCTCAGACACCAGTTGTCGTGCTGTGTGGTGGTGCCGCCACCCGAATGGCAGATGTTACGCATGGTGACACGCCCAAGCATTTGTTAAATGTCGGTGGACAAACCGTGCTAGAGCGGGCCATAGAGCCATTTATGGCAGCCGGCCAGATAGTGTTAGCTACCGGCATACATGGTGATAAAATTCAAAACTTTGTCTCTGATCGTTACTCGCAAGACAAAGTAGTTTGTTCGCCCGAAGATCGTCCGCTGGGTGTTATTGGTGCTCTGTCGCAGGCGGTTGTACGTTTTAACATCACTGGTCAATTTATGATTGTGCACGGCGACGAAATTACGCCAGACTTAGACCTAGCCGATATGTACGCCAGCCACCAAGCGGCCGGTGCAGATTTGACGGTGCTTACCACCGCCAAAGTGCCCGCCGTTAAAGATTTTGCCTTCCGAGTTGATAGTGATGGGCGCGCGTTGGGATTTGATCGTGAAGAAGTGGCCAAAGCTGATCCGTTGGCAAGCAATTTTGGCATTGGTACGTTCGTATGCGAGCAGTCTGCCCTGCCCACCATGGGTAAGCACGAGGCCTGGGGTGCGTTTTTGCAAGACATGATTGCCGAGCGCCGGCTACACGCGTACACCAGCCAGGTTACATTTCAGAATATCAATCGCCCAGCCGATCTAGCGGCGCTGACGGCCTAGTTGTCTGCCCGGGTTTGTATTAGCGCCCTAACGGCGCTACCATGGTAGTACTAAGCATAAGCATAGGAATCAAACCATGAAACGTAACTCACTCAACACTAAACAATCCGGCGCTGCGCACCTCATTGCCATTGTGGCAGTCGTAGTGGTACTTATAGGTGGCATTGGTGCCTATGTAGTCCTTGGAGGCTCTAAGGATAAAGACGCTAACCCAGGCCAAAATACGCAGCAAAATGATGCTGCCAGTAACTTTGTGGCAACCAAAGCTATCACGCCGTCCGAGATCAAGACATTGATTGCAGCCGTCAAGGCCGGCACGTACGATGCCAAGTGTACGCTCGACTACGGTGAGGGCTTGCCAAAGAGCCAGAGTGCGCTGACCACAACTGGCCCCGCAACGCTGTACTTAAGCGGTGCCAAAAAAATGCGCCTGGATGCCACTATTGAGTCAAAGCCCAGCCACTTTATGCGGGTAGATACCTTTGTGTATCTGTGGGCAGACGGCAATCCCAAGGGCAGCAAGATCCCCGTTAGTACCAAGAGCAGCTCTAGCTCGGCTTCATCTGCCGATAGCTTTGCCAAAAACGCCGAAAAATACAAGATGAAGTGTGAAAGCGCTGCCAGCCTAGACAATGCGCTATTCACGCCACCGACAAACGTGACGTTTACTGAATACAACAACCAAACATAGCCATAAGCGCACGGCTAATCTGTTAGAGGCTATTGCAAAATATCCACAATAGTTGATAATAGACTGCTATGGCCAGTGACCGAGTTCAGTATAGGCAGGCGCTCAATCATTGGGATGCCCTGCAGCAACAACAGAGGTTTAGCGTACCACCCGACGAGGGTACGTATGCTATATTGTGCTCCGACTACGGACTCGGTAACACCTACGATGGCAGCATCGAGGACGAACGCCGTGCATTTGCTGTCGAGGGGCAAGAAATAGCTGCCTCGCTGACGCACCGAGGCATACCAAACAAACTGTTCCAGGCCTACACACTCGACGATGCCAGAACAGTGCTAGCAGATCCCAAAATTAGCTCGGTTATCACGATTGGCAACGGCAATCTATCGGAGACGTATTGTACTGGGGAAGATTATCTAGACTGGCAGTTTGTAGCCGTACACACCACGCATCTCAAGACTGGTCGGTTTGTGCAGCGCCATTGTGGCCACTGCGCTTATGACCTGTCGGTACCGCTGGGTACCTTTGCCCTGGCCGATCACTCCAATGTATTCGCGGCCTATGGCAATGTGTTGCCTACCGAAATGACAGAGGCAGATGAGGAGTTAATCCAGCGAGTACATACCGAGCGCCGCCTTACGTATGCCATGGTGAAGTTGTTTTTTCAAAAGCCGTGGTCCGAAGACCGCCCAGCGGCAAGTAGCAGCGAAGACGCCGAAAAGTCCGACGTCGACTCGTAGGCTTGTATCCTAAAACTTGTCTATTTCTAGTTTGTGCATTCCCATCATCGTGGCAAAAGCGTTTGGTCGCTGCATGAGTTCGCCCATGTTGGCGGGTACAATCTGCCAGCTGAGGCCAAATTGGTCTTTGCACCAGCCGCATTGCTCGCTCTCGGGCACCTTGGACAGCTTGTCCCAGTAGTAGTCAATCTCGGCTTGGTCTTCGCAGGCGATACTAAACGATACCGACTCGTTAAATGTAAACTCCGGACCGGCATTGATAGCTACAAACCGCATGCCACCCAGTTCAAACTCCACTGTTAGTACTTTGCCGGCTAGGTTTTGCTGAAAGTCAGCCAAGCCCTCTTCACTGCTGTTTGGGTAGTACTCAGTCGATAGTACTTTGCCATCCGGAAACACTGATACGTAGTAGTCCACTGCTTCTTTGGCGTTGCCATCGAACCATAAGTTTGGTGTGATTTTTTGAATTATTTCTGCCATGATCGCCCCCTTGCCTGATTAATCCACTCACTATAACTTGCGCGGCGGGTGCGCTGTCAATGAAATAGCCGACTTTGGGGTGGCTGCTAGCCTGGGTATGGCCGTGCATCTAGGGCTAGGGCAATACCTTCGGTGATCACCACTATTCTCAGTTGATCCGTGCCTTGTAGCTCTGCTGCTGCCTCGTCAAAACCCGCTACTTTCAAAAAGTCATGGATTGCATCCTTTTCGGCGAGTCCCCTGGCGATAGGCATTTCACCCCTGTCGCGGAACTGCTGCCAGTCACAGTTTGGCACTAGATTGTCGGCCAGTATGCCACCAACCGGGTCATCGGCATCAACTAGCGTTATGACGGTGTCTGCACCACTACGGCCTAGCTCGGTAACTCTTCGCATAAAGTGACCAACCCTGTCCGTATTTGCCCAAAATAGCTCCATTGCAGCTGCAGTTTTGGCAAGCTGCTCGGCGCTGATGGGGTATCCTGGGTCGGGTGTAATGTTGCCACTCGGGCCTGATATAAATTCCATAACTCAATGTCCTTATTTCTTGTGCGCTAGTGTTACAGATAACAGGTCTCAGAGCAAGCATGAGCGGCCAGGTAGCGCTCCTTTATTCAGTACTCCTCCCCACGATGGATTCGAACTTTCGTATATGGACGCTCTTTGGTCTGGTAATTTGCTGTGACTTAGAGCTCCGTGATGCAGTTAGGCACTATCCAGATAGGCAATGAGATTGCCGGCGTACAAATAGCCGGCCATGAAGTCGTCCTCTGCAGGGCCGGCATTTGGGATGTCGTCGTAGGCGCGCATGGCGGCTTCCATCAGCAGCTCTTGGTGCTGCGGAGTTTGGGTATCCAGAATCTCGCGCCAGCCTTTGGTGCGGTGCTCTTCTAGCTCTGCTAGGTTGTCACGAAGTAACATCTCACCCTCGGCGTCGTAAGTAGGCGGAAATAGGCTTTTATTCAGAAAATAGCGACGTTGCAACGTGTCTACCGGCTTTAATAGCACATGCATGGCTAGTGTTTCGCCTGCCAAAAAATTTGGTGCCATGCCGTTGAGCCCCTCTTCCCTACCTTGTGCCATAGATGCGATGACCGCCAGACGCGAATACCGTGCAAACCCCTGCATCAACTTGGTTCGGTCGTAGATGCGGCCGATGCCAACTAGGCCACCTCGAAAGCTTGGTCCGTCCGGATAGAACCCCAGCTCTTCCTCTAAAACGTCCAGTGGATTTAGGGCGCGCTTGCGATACTCTGCATCCGGATACGGTCGTGATGTGCCACCAAGTTGCTCCGCCATAGTAGTGCCAGCATAGCACTAGTGGATCTAGTTTGAACAGTGTCTGCCGCGAAAGAAAAAGTATATTTGGCGAGAGTGCTTACGTGGTGCTCTTGCCCGCAAGCTGCGCAATTTCTGGTGCATCCAGCCAGCGATACTGGCAGTTGGTGCATGTATCCATATCAAATAGCCCGCCGTTGTATGGAACTTTGATCATTTGTTGCTTGCAGGACGGGCACGATAGGTCGTGCCGCTCTGCGGGCGGTTGGGCATTGGCAATGACTGGTGCGGTGATGGCGCCTGTTCTCAGCTGGTGGAGCTTAACAGTGTTGAGCAGTACACCATGGCCGCTTGGACACACAAATAGTCCATCGCTGTTGGGCATGGCTGTTGTGCAGATTGGGCATGGCAGCTGCCTGCGCCGTTCGGCACCGTACGGCGTGGCGGTGCGCTGCTGTTGCTCGGTAAGTGGTGTGGCCAGAGCTGGCTTTATAGTGCTAACAAACGTAGCAATGTCGTCAAACATGACGGTTGGGTCGTTTGGATTATCGCTAGAGGCCTGTACGAAGTACAGTTCGTTATCTAAGATTTCCCAGTTATGTGAGCGACAAAAATCTACCGTAAAAGCCATGGCCTTGGGGTCGAGTATATAGCGGCTTTGCTGTTGCTGACCCTTTTCGCAGTACAGGCTGAAGTAGTTGTCGTAATCGCCCTCTAAACTGACGCGCTCCATGAGGCTTTGGGCGTTGGCTGGGTCGAGCTGGGTGACATCGTGGTTTTTTGGTATGCCCAGCAAATGCAGTTTGGATGAAAAGTCTAGCTCAACCCTAAATAGCAGCATATCTAGCTGTACGCTGCTGATGGCCGAGTATGGCATGCTGGCAATTTCGCCTGTGGCGATTGGCAAAAGTGTCTCGCTCTCGGTGTAATACGACAATAGTACAGATGTATTTGCGATTGTGGTGCCCCGCTTGCGGCGTTTGTAGGCCACCGTCCCACCGCCACCTACGATGCCTAGCACGATTGCGGCATCGAGGAGTAATTCTAGAGAGTCAAACATGAGACATTACCAATCATTAGCACTATCATACCGCATACTTTCGGTGAGAGGTTTAGTGACTTTTTGTCTGTGGCGAAACTTCGGCACTACGACCGTGCCGTGCAAAATGCGGGCGTGACATGTACACGCCAAAGGCTATGAGCCAAAAGGTTTGTGGGTAGCCGGCCAGACGCTCCATGGTGCCTTCGCCCAGGCCCAAGTAGTGATGTGTAACGTATAGCACAAATGCAGACAGCGCAATGACGCCAGATGCAATCGAGTATAATCGCATCTTTTTGCCTAGACCCAGGCTTAGTCCAAAAACGATCATGGCGGCATCACCGGCCACAAATGCTGGCACGGCGCCAATTGCATGCATAACGGGCACCTCGTTTTCGGGAAATAGACCAACCAAGATGACGCCGAGCCCGCCAAGCGCCATCATGCTAAAGCCGAGTCGACTGCCCCGGGTCTTGGCAAATTTTTGGTAAATCAGGACAGAGCCGGCAATCATGGTGAAGCCAAGCAGTACAAATGAGGCATTCATAAAATTGAAATATGGCGAACAGACCATGCGCCCAGAGTACGGCCCGCAAAGGGTGGCGCCCAGATCGCTAATGGCGTTGTGTAGCCAGCTATAACTGGGGTTATGCCAGGTGGATGCAATAATGGCCTGCATGGCCATGTACTGTGCGGACATAATCCAAAATAACGGGCCAACAAGCGGATATCTATTGGTAAAAACTGTAATGCGTCGCATGGGGTGCATGACTACAGCATAACAGTAATGAAGCTGAGGTTATTGTCCTCATGGTTTTCGGCGGTACTAATTGTATAATCGGCAACCATGAGTGACGTTAAGTTTCCTGAGCTATTCCCTATTGCCTTTGGTAACGAAGAAGAAACCATGATGATGGCTGGACCGGTTGGCGCTAACACAAGTGAGTTTCGCCCGGCGCTTGGATTTTTGGGTACGTTTGTAGAGTTTTTGCCTGATGGAATTAAGACGGTGCGCGACGGTATTAAACAACACAACCAAGCTGGTGGCATGATGTACCGGACTGGTGCTGGTGACTCGACACTGTTTGAGCGAACAACACCAGAGTGCTCGACGCCCACCGAGATGGCTACCGCCATACAAGCCAGTGAGTCGCTGCTGGTAACTATGGTGGGTAATTATGTAAGATCTCGTGCCAAGGTGGCCGACGTGTGTGATGAGACACCAGCAATGGAGGTCCGAATACAAAGACGTGTAGTAGATGGTGCCGGTAATCATGCGGCTTCGCACGATAATTATGAAGCGCGCAGAATAGATTGGCTCAAAGGCTTTGATAAAAAAGAAAACGGTGCAGCTCGGGTATCAATGCTATCGCACTTGGCGACTCGATCATTCATGACAGGGGCTGGCTACGTCAATGATAACGGCGTGTATTTCGCCCAAAAGGTGCAGAGCATTAAATATTTAGCCAAGTACGGATTTTTGAACAGCAGCCATCGAACGGTTATGCAGGACGATACCGGCGCTCGTTTTGAGGGACGCTGCAACGATATAAATATATCGCCGTGGGCAATTCGCTCACGCGTGGGCGGTGGCGCCCTGGTGTTTACTGCCCTACAGACGCCACTCATGGCGGCTATTCATGGGCGCACTCCGCCTATTATGAAAGGCAGCAGCACCGCAAAAATAGAGGCGTTTAAAGCATACAATGTTGCCAATTTGGATGCTGATGGCTCACTCAAAGCCGGTCATCTCACGCACGAGGCAGTTGATTTCCAGGAATGGCAATTTGAACTAATCGGCAAGCACTTGGGCAAGTATGTAGACCTCAGTGATGAGTATCGCGACATTGTTGAAGGTAACATCCAGTACTGCCATGACTTTAGGCGGGTGTTGGACGGCGAAGCGGACCTGAGCTTGTTACGAGATCGCTCTGACAATGCGGCCAAGTTTAGTAAAATTATTGGCTCTGTTGAGCGTGGCCGCGACATGGGTTTTGATCGTACGGCTACCGATATCATTTCGCAGCTGTGGGATTTGCGCTATGATGCAATTCGCGTCAGCCCGGGGCTTGGCGGGCAGCCCCGTGTAGAGTACGGCTATGGGTATAAATGGCGCGATGCTGGCGGTTTTGTAGGTCAGCTACCTGCCAAGGATGTAGAGCGTGCAGTGTATTACCCGCCCACCACAACTCGGGCACACGTGAGGGGCAATCTGATACGTCAGGGCAAGATAGCTGGCGCGCAGTGGTCTACGATTGATGTTCGCTCTGGTGCTGAAGGACTTGAGGAGTACGGCTATAGCAGAGTGCGATTGCCTCAAGTAGTATTATCGTCTGATGAGCAGCAGCTGACGCCGGAAAAATATGTGCAAAAGGTTGCTTCGGTTAAGAAGCCACTAGATATCCTTCCGGGCGACGCATAGCATACAGTAATAAATGCTGTACACTAGATAGTTATGAATCAAGACACACCACTCGAAGGAACAAAATTAGCAAACTTTACACCCGTAGCATCAGTAGCTGAGCTGCAGATAATTGATGTCGTTGAAGGCACCGGCGACGTTGTACCTGAAGGTGCCACTATCACAGCGCACTACACGGGCGCACTGTGCAGCGACGGCACTATTTTTCAGAGTTCACACGACTTTGGCAACGCCATTACATTTGGCCTCAACCAAGTGATTGCTGGCTGGACCGAAGGTGTACCGGGTATGAAGGTTGGTGGCACTCGTCGCCTAGTTATCCCTGCTGCCAAAGCATACGGCGCACAGTCACCTTCTGCTAATATTCCTGCCAATTCGGATCTAGTATTTGATATCGAACTAGCTGCGATCGCCTAAGACGCGTCGTATGGTGGCTGCCTGAGGGCGCTGATGTCGCCATCAAATTCTTCTAGCTCACCGTAGAATTGTTCCATTTGCCGGTCGGTAAAGAGTTCGTATTGTCGTTGGTCTGTCTGCAGCAGCACTAGGCCGCTTACTATTAGTGCTCGAGCGTGGGCACGGCGTGTGAGTGCAAAGTGTGATGAGTACTCGCGTATTAGGTCTACCAGTGTTTCGCGGCCATCGCCTAGGTAATCTAGGGGCGCGGTTAGTGTGTAGTCTACAAAGTTTTCTACACTGTCAGAGTTGTCTTTGAAGCCCTGAGTACTGAGTCCAAATGGTGTCGGGCTGAGAATTTTGTCGGCAAGTAACAGGCCCAGGTGCATGGCTTTTTGCGTAAACTCTTCGGCTGGTTGCCCCAGCTCAGGTCCGACATACGGAACAATGTGCGGAATAAGAAAATTTATGTACGACTGACAGTCAGGGCTTGGTGTGAAGTCTAGACCCAGAACGCCGTCGTGTCGGGCGAGGTCGGCATCAAGCTCCTGACGAATGGCGGCACTCCGTGGCGATGCCAGACTCTCTAGGTCGCTAAAGCCATCGATAACACCAGGACCGGGCACTACGTTAAAACTCATTACCCACTAGAGTAACACATTTGTCCAGTTTTAGAGACTATCGACCCCTGTTAGGCGCAGTTTAGTTTGCTTGTAAAAATAGCGTGCGCATAACGTCGTAGGTGCTGCGGTCGTTGCCGTGGCCTGACATGGTCCAAATGAGCTTGCTGCCCTTGATGCGCTGATGCAGTTCGTGGGCGGTTACTGGCGGGCACACCATGTCGAATCTGCCCTGCACTATCCAGGTTGGCATAGTGAGCTTGTGAGCGTTTTTTAGAATGTAACGATCCTCTGGCAAAAAGCAGGCGTTTTGCAGGTAGTAGGTCTCAATCTTTGCTGGCGCCATGTCGAACTCGTCAGTGTTGGTTTTTGGACTCGGGCGGTCGTCTAGGCTCATGATAGATCCCTCTAAGTTTGCATACGCTGCTGCGGACAAGCGAGCTTTTGCTTCGTCTTTGCCCAGGATGTATTTGGCGTGATAGGCGGTCGGGTTTTTTTGGTGTGCTTTTGGCACGCTGGCGACAAAGTTTTGCCAAAGTTCTGGGTAGAAGATGCGGAAATAGCCTTCGTCTAGCCAGTCAATTTCACTTTTGCTAGCAGTAAATATTCCGGTAACGATTAGGCGAGACACACGCTTGGGGTACTTGAGTGCATACATAAGTGCCAGAGTGCTGCCCCATGAACCACCAGTAAGCGTGAAGCTATTTAGCTTAAGACGTACGGCTATTTTTTCGATATCTTCTACGAGTTGGTTCGTAGTGTTGTGCTCGAGTGAGCCGTATGGCAAGCTGCGGCCAGTACCGCGCTGATCATGAAAAATAACTCGCTGTGTTGACGGGTCAAATCGTTGCTTGTGTCGATCGCTCGCACCACTACCTGGGCCGCCGTGCAGCGTGACAATTGGTGTCTTGGCCTTGGCATTACCCCAGTCGTGCACGTACAGTGTGTGACCATCGCCGACATCTAGCATTAGTTCCTGATTGGTATATTCGTCGGGTGTCATACTACAGATTGTAACAGATCGACGTAACGCTCGGGGTGGTAGTACAGGTCGTCGTGATCACCCGGCACAATGTGTAGGCTAGTGCCAGGATGTTGTCGTAGTAGCTCGTCTAGGTTAGGCGTAAGCCAGTCATCACCTTCGTTTCTGATTAGTACTACCTTGTGGTTGGTGATAATTTTGCTGAGGTCGTACTGCGGAGCAAAACGCATGATTTGGAGTGTTCTGCGCAAATCACGGACTGCGTAATACGTCCCCCAGAGGCTATGCGTAATCCAAATGTATAGCGGGAATCGGTAGGTGCGAAAATCCCAGTGGCTTTTGCCCTTACTGCGAGCACGTTCGCGGATGGTTTTGCCGGGCCAGTATGGTGGATCTATGAGTACGAATGTTTGTGATGTTGGTGCCTGCGGCAACCAAAAACAGCCAGCCGAGTGAGCAATAATAATGTCTGCTTCAGCTTCGTTTTTTGTGACAGTGTACCCTGCCTTGTGTAGCTCGCGGCGCAGACGTTTGCCCTGCCGTTCTCCGCCAAAAATGCCGTAATTAATCTTGACCGATTGCTTTGTTACCATGACATGAGTGTAACAAAAGTGTTCAAAAACACACTACGTCTGATCTGTTTTGGTCAGTTCGAGTAATTTAGTGACGGTGTTCCAGCTGCGTATGGTCATGGACTTGTACGCCGGCGTGCCGACAATTTTACTGAGTCGACTTTTGGTGCGCTGTGCACTAAGCCGCTGCGAGTACACTACACCCTCACCCGGCCAAATTTGATCCACGCCATCTCGTGGGTCAAACACGCTCAGGGCAGTTGCTGTATCGACTCCCATCAGGAACACCACGTCGCTGTGATAGGTGTCTGGCTGATCACCAAATTGTGGTGGCCTGTTGTCGACGACTGTTTGCAGCTGAGATTGCGTCAGTGGCAATACCTTGATGAGGTCGCTATCAAGTGCAAAGTGGCTAGGCAGCATTTTTTCTATCAGTGTGGCAATTTCTGGAGCTGGCTGAGCAGAATTCAACAACACATTACCGCTGGCGATGTAGGTGCGGACATTTGTGAAGCCTGCGTCTTCGAGGCATGTGCGCAGTGCTGCCATGGGCAGTTTATTTTTGCCACCCACGTTTATGCCACGGAGTAAAACTACGTACTGCATGCTACTGCTTGGTTTCATTGACGCGGGCAATGACCAGCTGTTTTATGAAGTCGAGCGGCAGTGGTTCGTTATGTTTGAATTGCACAGTACCCTTGCCGGTTTGGTATTTTTTAAGCTGCTCGGTCAGCACATCTGGAGTGTGGCGTGGTAGTGGGTACATGCCAATATGATTGGCATGAGCTGCTAGGTAGATAGCCGGGTAGCCTTTGACGCCAGGAATTTTGTAAGCCGGCATGCTGTAGCTGATGATTTCTTTGGCTTCTGGTGCTAGCTGTTGTATGAGACTGCGAACTTGCTGCAAGCGCTCTTGTATATCCGGCGGAAACCCCGCGATATACTCGTCGACGCTAGCTGGCTTGTGACTGGAATCTGACATGCTATTCCTCCGTACTAGTTACATAAATAGTAACATTTATGACTTACTGTTCCCAGGGGAAGCCAGTGTGGCCAAAGTGACCGTAGCGTGCAGTAGGTTCGTAGATTGGCTGCCGCAAATCAAGGAATTTTATGATGCCATTTGGTGTCAGATCATAGCCCTCCACCAGCTGTTGTGTGCCATCTACAACTACGGTTGCCTCGAGTGGTTCGGCATAACCAATTGCGTATGCGAGGTAACAATAGACTTCCTTTGCTTTGTACTTTTGGAGATAATCGATCGCGATGCGTCGTGCCATGTAGGCGGCGCTGCGATCGACTTTGCTGGGGTCTTTACCGCTAAAGCAGCCACCACCAATTGGGATGCCGGGGCCGTAGTTATCTACGACTAGTTTGCGGCCAGTCAGGCCGGTGTCGGCATCAAAGCCGCCTTGCTCCCAGTCGCCTGCCGGGTTGATGTGTAGTCGAATGTTGTCACTGGGCTTGGCTAGTGGTTCTGCTTGCAGCCACTGCTCTACCTTGGCCTGCAGTTCAGATTGTGGGGCGTGCTGAAAACTTGCGACCACCGACTCAATAGTGCCACCACGTAGTGTTACTTGTGTCTTGCCGTCGTGTGGCCAGGTTTCGTACAAAAACTGATTGAGCTTGCGACTCAGCACAACCTCGAGTGGTAGGAGCTGAGGCGTGTCGTCGCAAGCATAACCGACCATGATTCCCTGGTCGCCCGCACCACCAGTATCAACACCGCCCGCAATTTCTGGGCTTTGCTTTACAATGCGAACTTCCAGCTCTACATTGCCGGCAATACGGGTTATGATCGGTTCCACATCGACATGGCCAGTTGACGTTACTTCGCCTACTACAAACACCTTGCCGTGCCCGCCCACTGTTTCGACTGCGACGCGCGATTTTGCATCTTGCGCTAGGTAAGCATCCAAAATAGCATCACTAATTTGATCACAGATTTTGTCTGGGTGGCCGGGCGAGACGCTTTCGGCACTCTTATAGCTACTAGATGGTGATACAGACATATATCTTCCCCTTTCATGGGCTAGAATTGACACCTGACTACGGCATATCAAGCACGCAGCTGGTTGTCGGCAGATCATAGAGCTAGATCTCTCCCTGCCTCGTGATATTACATTGTTAAGCTCAACCATTGTATCATGGGGTGATGTTGACTATATTGCTGCACTCCTCCAAGACTATGCGTGCGCCAACAGGTACTGGTGACGACTATCAACAGCCAGCACTGCTTACGGAAGCCAAGCAGCTAGCCAAGTATGTAACGAGCCTAGACGTGGATCAGTTGGCAGCCAGTATGCATTTGTCGCACGCTATGGCTGGCAAAACGCAGCAACTGTGGCAATTTTGGACTGACGTCGCGGCGCAGCAACTACCGGCGATTGATGCATTTTTGGGCGATATTTATAGTGGGCTGCAAGTGCAGACATTTACGGCCGCAGACCGGGCGTATGCAAACGAACATTTGTATATTTTATCTGGACTGTACGGCGTGCTGCGGGCACTGGACAGCATTACCCCGTATCGTCTAGAGATGGGCTATCGCCTGCCCGACGAGCCTTATCGCAATCTCTATGTATTTTGGGCCGACAAGATTGCCAATCAGCTACCTGCAAACCAGCCGATTATTAATTTGTCGGCCGTAGAGTACACCAAGGCAGTGTTGCCGTATATGCCTGGCGTGGCTGTCATCACACCAAAATTTATGACCATTGGCAAAACGGGCCAACCCGTATTCGTGACGGTGCATGCCAAAGTTGCGAGAGGCGCTTTTGCGCGGTGGCTGATTCAGGAACGCGTAACTAACCTTGCAGATGTCGTCAAGTTTACCGAGCTGAACTATCGTTACGACGCCACACTTAGTACGCCGGAAGCGCCGGTATTTGTTTGCCGAACGTTTGGCGGTATTGGCCTAAGCGTACGACTAACACCAAAATCGTAAGGACGTATTGCTATGAGCGTGTTGTAAAGTAGGCTTGCAACTGCGTCTTTTCGTCGGCGGATACAAACGGCTTATCGCTTGCCAGCAGATCAGCCGGTGTCATCCATAAATAATCGCCGTGCTCATCCGACAAAACAACTTCACCGCCTTGATATTCACAGGCAAAAAAGATAGCCGCAATGCGGTTGGTAATAGCGTGGCTGGTGTACTGGCGTTTTGATACGAACAGCGTTTGGCCAATGGCTATTTGTATGTCAGAGCCAATTTCTTCTGAAATTTCTCGCTGGAGTGCCTGCGGCCAACTTAGTTCCGTTTCGCTTTCATCAACGCGGCCACCCGGGAAATCGATGTAGCCATCAGGGGTTAGTAACACCAAAATCGTATCGTCTTTGCGAACCAGTGCTTTGGTCGCTACTTGGAATAGTGCGTGATTGTTCAGTCCCATTCATGTAAGTATAACAGCGCCAAGCTTTTTGACTAGATGTCGAGGGTGACTGATACCGGACAGTGATCGCTGCCCATGACATCGGCGTGAATGGCGGCGTCCTGAACCTTTTCCTGGAGCGCTTTTGACACCAAAAAATAATCAATGCGCCAGCCAACATTGCGCGCCCGGGCATTGGCAAAGTGACTCCACCAGGTATACAAGCCATTGCCTTGTTTGAATATGCGGAGTGTGTCAATAAAGCCAGCTGCGAGCCAATTGTCAAAGCCAGATCGTTCTTCATCACTAAAGCCTTTTTTGCCGCGATTAGGCTTAGGGTTCGCTAGGTCGTCTTCGGTATGCGCGACGTTCATATCACCGCAATAAATAACCGGCTTCCTAGCTTGTAGCTCGGCGCAGTAGGCGATCATAGCTGCATCCCATTTTTGGCGAAGGTCAATGCGGGCTAGGCCGTCTTTGGCATTGGGCGTATATGCCGTGACAACATAGTAGTCCTCGAACTCCGCAGCTATCACGCGGCCTTCACGGTTGGCATCACCGTAGCCGTCGGCTATCAGACCACTTGCTTCTGCGATAGCCACAGGGATGTCGTTAACGACGCTAATGGGTTCGTACTTTGTAAAAATGGCGGTGCCGCTATAGCCTTTTTTTGTTTGTGAGGAGTTCCAGAATTCTTGGTACTCAGGCAAATCTATGACCGCCTGCCCCTGCTCTGCTTTGGTTTCTTGCAGACATAAAATGTCCGGTTGCTCGGCGTTAATAAATGGCATGAAGGTGTCTTTTTTTACGACAGCACGAATGCCGTTGACGTTCCAAGAATATATTTTTAGCATGCCTATAGTATAACCCAGTAAAAATTACGTTTGACTTATTAGCGTACTACCTCTATATTTACCCCTGATGTATGCGATCTTCTTGGACGGAGAATCAAAGACCGGCAAGACTACGGTCGGTTCAGCCATTGAAGCGGATTTAGCAAAAGACTACCACGTACTCAGAACCCTGTCGGGTTCTTTTTTTAGACGACTGACGGTAGCCGCGCTTGAGCAACATGGATTACCGTATGATGCAACTGAAGCAGAGTGGCTAGAGGGTACGGTACGGGATGTAATCGACAGCAGAGTTGCCTATGACGAAACCAAAGATTGGAGCGGTATTCACAGCAAAGAGGTTGACGAGTTAGTGTCGGTGCTTGGGCAGCTACAAATTACTCAGGATGCCGTCAAAGAGTGGTGGCCAATAATGGGTGATGCGGCAATAGCACAAGGCGTTGAAGTGTTGATTGTCGATGGTCGCAACCCACGGGCAAAATCTGCCAAGTGGCGCGCAAATCATCACGTGCCAATCGCACTTGACCTATGCGTGTACTGTGATCCGGATGTTGCCGCCCAGCGATACGTGCATTCGCAAGGAATCACCAATCCAACCGCACAACAATTGGCTAGCGCCCGAGATATGATACTGGGGCGACGCGAGCTTGATCGAAACCGGGCAGCTGCACCATATATTGAGTCACCTAATCAGGTGGAGTTTGATTCGGGTATAAGCGATGCAACGCAGGTAGTTGAGCAGGCGTTTTCGAGCGAAGTCACCAATCCACCGCAAGTTATTCGATTCGAAACTTCACATTCGCCACTTGAGATTACGCAGGTAACGGCTGGTGCCCTTGCCCGAGCAGCCATAGACTATCTGCAAAAGCAGTAACGTCGCGACAAATTTTTTATACAAAAAAACCGGCTAGTGCCGGATAACATTCAATATGGTGGAGCTGGGAGAGTGCGCGTGTATGCCGCGAGGCAATTGTGCGCGCACACTCCCAGGGTTTGTCGGACTATCCGACGCTACCAGTTACCTCCCCACGAGTTGCCTTAGCGGCCGATGTGTCGCACGTGGCCTTCCTTGATGAACCTGCCGGTCCGGTACTCGGTAGCGATCCAGTCGATCGTGTGCCGGTGGACGCGGAAGGTCTTGCAGTGGCCGGCGGCGATGGTGACGTTGCCGTCGGGGCTGGGGCGCTTGAACGATCCGTACTGGATGGTGACCTTGCGGCCGCCACGGCTGTACGAGGGTTCGCACGCCTTGAGGTAGCCCAGTCGGTGTGCCTTGCGGACGGTGGGTGCTGCGGCCAACGGGGTGTTGGTCGGAGCCGGGCCGAGGATGATGCACGCGTCGCCGCTGCAGTCCTGGGTCGTGGTTGCGCTGGCGGGTCCGACGTTGTACATCGAGACGAAGCAGAAGCAGACGACCAGGAAGATCGCGGACAACATGTTGCGTGTGGCGGACATGGGGTTACCTTTCGGAGGTGGATTGTATCTGGTAGGTACAAAGCTCATCACGAATGAGAGCTTATAGGGTGTTTCGTACTGCTGTGAAACGTTACTAATAATACCATAAGCATTACAAAATGTCAATATTCAATCTTCTGGATTGATTACTCTTTCTCGGATATGTAGTGTGATGTATGCACGAAAAAAGACTCTGTTGTCAGAGTCTTTTTATGGCGGAGAGGGGGGGATTCGAACCCCCGATACCCTTGCGGATATACCGCCTTTCCAAGGCGGCGCACTAGGCCACTATGCGACCTCTCCTCGTCGGAACCTACGGCTAAGTCTCGTTTTGGCTAAGTGCCAAAAGCTTCGACATTTGCCTATGTTCCTCCTCTCAAAACTCTATTCAGTCGCTAGTGCTCCTTGGATTAGAGTTTTGGGCTCGCTATGCTCGCGAACCCGGGTATTATAGCCTAAAAATTACTACAATAACACCTTGCCTCGCCGTTGCATAAAAGGCTAAACTATTACTATATATGGCTTTGATTGAATTAAAAGATGTAAGTAAACTGTATGGTTTTGGGGATGCGACTACGATTGCACTTGACCAGATTAACCTGACCATTGAAAGTGGTGAGTGTGTTGCCATTATGGGCGCGAGTGGCTGTGGCAAGTCTACGCTACTTAATATGATTGGGTTGTTGGATCGCCCAACGCATGGCACGTACTTGTTCAATAACCGTCCCGTTTCACGGCTGCGACCGAGTCAGGCAGCAAAAATGCGTCGTGATACCGTAGGTTTCATTTTTCAGTCGTTTAACCTAGTGGCCAAGATGACTGCGCTAGATAACGTAGCCTTACCGCTTACCTATAAAAATATTACGGCAGGCCGTCGTATTCGGGCTGCTAGTAATATGCTGGAGCGTGTAGGGCTGCAGCAGCGTGAATACTTTATGCCCAATCAGCTAAGTGGTGGTCAGGCGCAGTGTGTGGCAATCGCCCGCGCGCTTGTCAATAATCCAAAGCTTATCATTGCGGATGAGCCAACCGGTAATCTGGACAGTGGTAGCTCAAGGCTTGTCATGGAGCTACTTAGCGAAATCCACGGCACAGGCAATACGATTATTTTCGTAACCCATAACCCTGAACTTACGCGTTATGCAACGCGGGTGGTGTACATGCATGATGGCGCCATTGTGCATGATGAAAAAACTGAACTGGGCCGCGTGGCTTCGCGGGCTCGAAAAGTTTTGTATACCCTGCCGACTACATCCGAAGAAGATGACATTGCTGGCGTATCCACATTGATGCATGCTGTACCTGATAAAGCTCTGGTAAAAAAACCAAAACCGAAAAAGCACGCCAAGCGAACAAAAGCTAAAAATTACCGAGGACGCAAGTAATGCAATCAACACGACGATTCTTCCGACTGCGCTCGTTTACTCGCGGAGACTTTAGGACGGCTGTATCAATGTTGCGACAAAATCGTGGCCGTAGCGTGGCAACTATTATTGGCATTGTGATTGCGGTAGCTGCTGTAGTGGTAATTGTGGGTATTGGCGAAGGTGTGAAGCAGCAAGTACAGGGCCAAGCTAATCGATTAGGCCGTGATTTACTATTGATCCGGCCTGGTAGTAAGCCCAAAAGTATTACAGAAAATGTCGGTCAACTAAGCGCCGGTAATTCGGTAACCATTCTAAACGACAATGACTTACGAGCTGTCAGTGGTGCGGCTGGGGTCCGCCGTGCGGTACCGTTTGGCATTATTGATGGCACGGTAAAAACAGATGAAAAGTCAGCGGTATTTGATGGTTCAGTCGTTGCAACGTCCACAGGTTTTACTGATGTTTTGCAGCAAGGTGTTAAATACGGTAGCTTTTTAAGTGATGATGAAGGTTCAGACGGACGAGCAGTTATTGGCTCTGATGTGGCTGCAGAGCTATTTGGTGAAAAAGTACCGCTTGGTCGTACCATTCATTTTCGGGGTCAGGAGTTTATTGTTAGCGGTATTTTGCGGCCTTTTGACAGTGCGTTGGTGCTCGGTGATACCGATCTGAACCGAGCGATCTTTATTAACTATGCTGTTGCACAACGACTAACCGGCAATCAGCTACCCATTCAGCAAATTTTGGCAAAAGTTACCGATGTAGCAGCAATCACTCAAACTGTAAAAAACATCGACCGCGCCGAGCGCCGGGTACATGGCGGTGCCGAGGCTGTAACGGTTTTGCGACAAGGACAGAGTGCAGCGGCAACTGATAACATCCTAGATTTGCTCACCAGATTTATTATTGGTGCCGCCGGCATTGCGCTACTTATTGGAGGAGTCGGTGTTATGAATATTATGCTGGTGTCAGTCACGGAACGTATGCACGAAATCGGCATTCGTAAGGCAGTGGGTGGAACAAATCGACAAATTCTTTCGCAGTTCTTAGTTGAGTCAGCCGCGCTGAGCGCGATCGGCGCGGTGCTGGGCTTTGGGTTGGGTATCACCTCCTTATTGTTGCTTCGACTGTATAGTGATTTTGACCCCATACTACCCCTATTAAGCGGCGGACTAACAGTATTAGTCGCTATTATTGTCGGGACTGGATTCGGCTGCATTCCTGCCCTCAAAGCCGCACGCAAAGATCCAATAGAAGCACTCCGTAATCAATAATTCCCCGCTAACGTCGCGCTATTCAACTGATGAAAAATCAGCAATGCTGCGAATCTCTAGCGTAGGCATGGTGCTTTTCAGAAATTTGCTTACCTGTACGCGGTACGCAGTAATATCCTGCCCACTTATGGCAAATTGTGTTTGCGTCGTTTGATCGAGCGGTAGCACCCTGAAGTTGCGGCGATGACTATCAAAGTAGGTCCAGGTCGGTACGATAAATGGTGATTGTATATCGATCTTGCCATTGGTGTCTTTAGTAATGTCGACTCCCAGAATGCCTCCTGTCAGCGTGTGTGGTATAACCTCGGTATGAATAGACAGAAAGTTACCGAGTGAGTACATCACAAGTGTTCGGTGTCCGTTGTTGCCAGTGATCCATTCTGGTGACTGAAGAACGTGCGGGTGGCTACCAATTATCATATCGACACCTAGACCCGCTATGTAGGTGGCCAGACTCTTCTGGAAGGCGTTTGGCATACGTACTCGCTCGGTACCCCAGTGCAGTCCAACTACTACGACATCAGCCTGCTTTTTAGCACGACTGACATCACGACGTATAAGCTCACGGTTAATGATATTGGCGTTATAACTATTTGCTGCCCGGATGTTTGTGCCGTACGTGTAGCTTAGGTAAGCAAGCGTTATGCCGTTACGCTCAATGACAGGTATTTTGTCTCGCTGGGCTTGTGAGGTGTAGGCGCCTGAAACAATAGTTCCTTTGAGGGTTGCCAGTTTTGCTCGCTCGGCTGTTAGACCGGCCAGACCACGATCCCAAACATGATTATTGGCGAGCTGGAATATGTTGAAGCCAATTGCATATTCGTTGTCGGCAAGTTGCTGTGGAGCGTTTGCCTTGTTAGGTCCGCTAAAGCCGGCTAGACCAAGCTTTTCTCCACCTAAGACAGCCTCTTGATTTAGAACGGCAAAGTCACTTGAACTAATGATTGGTGCAATGGGCGCAAGTATTGAAGAAAAGTCGTAGCCAGAGGAAGTCTGCGCGTCCTTGTAGATGTCATCATGAATGAGCATGTCGCCGACTGCTACAAAGCGAGCGTGTGTTGCTTGTGGCTTTTGCGCTGATGTCGTCTCTGCAATGGTATGGGAGGTTACCACAAATTTAGGCAAGTGCTTGTGTGTTGCGTGAGAATTGTGCACCAGACATACTGAAACAGCAGCTATCACTGCACTGGCCAATACGCTCGCTACCCAAAACGATTTTCTCATACGGATATGTGCATTCTAGCACCTATTAACTAGGGCGCCAAAGCGCATGTGCTTATTGTAGGAGCGCGATGATAGCAGCAATTGCGCTGATGACCATGGCGCCAGTGGTTGCCCAGCCAATTGTTTGCGAAACACGGCCGGTTCGCCATTTGCCCATAATTTTTTTATTGCTACTCATACGTACAATCAGAAACAGAATGATTGGTGCAACCAGCCCGTTCGCGAGTGCTGCGTAAATAAGTGCCTTAATGGGATCAATGCCGATAAAGTTAATGCCCAGTCCGACCAACATCGAAATAATGATGATGCCGTAAAATGCCGATGCTTGCCCAAGTTTACGGTTCAGCCCTTCTTTCCAGCCAAAGCTTTCGGCGATCGTATAACTACTACTAGCGGCAAGCACGGGTATGGCAAGCAAACCGGTACCGATTATGCCTGCCGCGAACAAGAAATAGGTAGCGTCACCGGCAAATGGTTTGAGCGCTAGTGCTGCATCTGCTGCTGTCTTAATCTCGGTAATGCCGTGCTGATAGAGTATACCGCCACAGGCGGCAATGATAAAAAACATAACGATCTGCGACAAGAACATACCTGACCAGACGTCGATACGCATCGCACGCACCTGCTCTTTTGGTATAGCGCTACGACGTGACCGCAGTGTTGTTTTGCCGCGCTGAATTTGCTCTTCTACTTCCTGAGATGTCTGCCAAAAGAATAAGTAGGGTGAAATAGTGGTACCCAGGATTGCACATAGAATAATCAGGGATTCCTTATTGAAGGCGATTGTTGGCATGTAGCTGTGCTGGAAAATAGTCTGCCAGTCTAGGTGTGCGAGAAGCGCAGAGGCGATGTAACTAAACAGCACTAGGGCTAACCACTTGAGATAGCGAGCATAACGGACATAGGGCGTAAATATCTGTAAACCCAAGCTAAAGACACTAAAGCCAATCACGAGTGCTCCAAAGTTAAGGTCGGGATTAAGTAGTTGGGCGGCCTTGGCCATGGCACCTAGATCGGCTCCAATGTTAATAGTGTTTGCAATAAACAGTAGTAGTGCACACCAGTACAGCACGCGTTTGCTGTAGTGAATGCGGATATTGCCAGCTAAGCCCCTGCCAGTTACTAGACCGATACGGGCACACATTTCTTGCACGATTGAGGCAAGCGGAAATAGCCAGACGCTCATCCATAAAAAGTTATAACCAAATTGTGCACCGGTTTGGCTATAGGTGGCGATACCTGATGGGTCATCGTCACTGGCGCCAGTTGTGAGTCCTGGGCCAAGGCTGTGCCAGTAGTTCTCCCCTTTTTTGACTAGCTTGTTGTTGATGCTCTTGCTGGCAATGGCGCCAGTTTTGGTGACCGTACGATCAAGCAGTATGGCGGGAGCTTCGGCACTTTTTTGGAAATAGGTTTTTTGTTTTTTCATGTTTGCTTGGCTTTCGCGGCGTAGCTAGAATCTACTGCCGTAGTAGTACCAGAAATGATTAAGAATAATAGCGATGATTGCAACAAAAGTACCGATTAAAATGTCAAGATGGTGCCGCCGGGCAAAGGTAGCTGATTTTGTCCATGACTTTGGTAGAACGAGTAGTTTTGTCTCAAGTAGGTATAACGTGTTGTACCAGAACATTGTAATAAGAGCCACGTCTACCGCTAAGCAATACGGGCAGAGCGCATTGATATTGTAGATGCTTTCGTACAATAACCAACCGGCAAAAATCAAACCTAGTGCTAGTCCAATCTGCAAGCCTAGCCAAAACCAGCGCTTAAATTTAGCCCCGGCGAGTATAGCCATGCCAATGGTGATAATGACTGAAAAACCGGCTAGGCCAATCCATGGATTTGGAAATCCAAAAGCATCGCCTTGTTTAGATACCATAACGCTGCCGCAACTAAGTACTGGGTTAAGGTCGCAGTTTGGCACGAAATTAGGGTTTTTTAGAAATTCTAGTTTGTCGTAGGTTAGTACGAATGACGAAATAAGGCCAACCAGGCCGCCAACAATCAATATGTAAGGCATGGAATTTGCCAGTGTTTTTGGTAGTTTCAGGCTTGATTTTTTGATCATCTTCAGTGGTAGTATAGCCTATTTTTAACTGGGATGCTAGCGCTTATAACCCCCGTTATTCGGCGCAACTCGCGGTGTCACGAACATGGTTCTGTGTTTTCGCGTCCTGCAGGCTGGTTAGGACTTTGCTAAGAGTTAGCGCATAGCCAACATGCTTGTAGTTTGCAGACTGCGCAAAAATTATGCCAATAACCTTGCCGCGCTCGGTTATGAGTGGCCCACCAGAATTTCCAGGTATTACGTCGGCTTGTAGTTCATAAACGCTGCGCTTGGTCAGTCCAGTGCCATAGATATTGTGCCCGGTAGCGTTAAATGTGCTAAGGACAGCGGCACTACTCGCCTTGAAGTCACCACCACCAGGAAAACCAAGCACGGCGGCAGTAGTACCGCGTGGTTGTGTGGCTGTATCAAATTTGAGTGGAGCCCCCTTTAGATCTGGAACACGCAAAATTGCAAAGTCCAGGTCTGGGTCAAACCATATTGCGACGGCGGTGTGGTTGCCGTTTTGATCCTGCACCATGATTCGGCCGATACCTGCAATTACATGAGCGTTTGTGATCACGAGGTTTTTGTCGACTACAAAACCACTGCCTTCTACGATGCCACCACATCCCTGACCAGCAATTCGCACAACTGAAGGTTGCGCGGCTGCAATAGCGGTTTGGAATCCCTCCAATCCGGGTTGCGGCAAACTGTCACTGGGAGCTGGTTCTATGCCGCTAAAGACATCGGGAAAACCGTTGGGATCAATAAGATGGCCAATATCAGCGATAAAGTTTGGTGCAGATGGGAGATGGTTATTGAGTAGTCGTATAATGCGCGATTCTCCAATTGCCTGCTGGGCGGCCGGGAATGGCATTGAGCCGAAAATACTAGCGCTGAGCCAGACGCCCACCAGTAACGATACTAGTGCCAGTACGGCGCCTAAAATGTAGTCAGCTGGATTGACACGCTTGTGTAAAATTTTACGTTTTAGGACAATCCCAATATATTCTCCGGCTGTTAGCAGTAACAGCGCCATACCGAGTGTTAGCGTAAGTGTCAGGGCGGTTTTTGATCCGTCGCTGTGTGCAAGGTGTACAAAGCGTGACTGTAGGAGTGCGCCGAGCCATAAGCCTCCGATAAATCCGAGCGTTGAAAAAAACTGTCGCACAAAACCAATCTCAAGTCCGCGGAATATGGCGCCAACCGCAAAGATGAGTATAAGTATGTCGAGTACGTTCATAGTGTGCTACGCCTTATTTTACACCACTAACATCTGCTACTATGGTGGTATGAATGAGGGGCAGCACCATGAGCATGGCAGTTCACGCAATATGGTTGCGATTAGTGCTACGCTGCACTGTTTAACTGGATGTTCGATTGGCGAGGTGCTGGGAATGATTATCTCGACTTCTCAGGGTTGGGATGCGGCGCCGAGCATCGTGGTGTCCGTACTGCTGGCGTTTGTATTTGGCTATGCGCTAAGTATGCGCCCTATTTTGCGCCATGGCTTGTCGCTGCGTAGCGCGGCAAAGATTGCCCTGGCTTCGGATACAGCATCTATAGCTACGATGGAGGTTGTCGATAACCTGTTTATTTTGCTAGTTCCCGGAGCGATTCATGCAGGACTAGAAACCGGCCTCTTCTGGTGGAGTCTCGCGGTGTCGTTGGTTGTTGCTGGTCTCGTCGCGTTTCCGGTAAATCGCTACCTGATTGCCCGCGGCAAAGGCCATGCAATAGCACATCGCTTTCATGGTGAGAGTTAGCCGTTTGCCCGATCTTTAGTGGGGTAGGTTGCCGATGATGCTCGCCATCTTGTCGCCAAGCATTTTGTAGCCTGTCGGCGTGAGGTGGCCGTAGCTGTCGCCAACGTAACCTTGGGCGGCAAGGCCATCGTAGCCGCCAGTTACGTACTGCACATCCCATAGCGGCCAGTTATTGTCGTAAGCCATTTGGTACAACATGGTCAGTAATGGTTTGATGTCAGTCTTTGAGAACGATGAAGAGCCTTGGGCTAGCCCCAGTAGCACGATGTCGGAGTTCTTGTAGTAGTTAGCGGTTTTTAGGATGCCGTCACGAACAGCGGCTAGGTTGTTTGCGTTCGAGTTTAGGTCATTGCCGCCAAGCTCGATAAAGACAGTACTTGGAGCGCTTGAGTAAGCGGCTGGATTGCTAAATGTGCTGGACATAGCAACAGTTGGGATGCCCGAAACCGACCAATCTTTTTGGCCGCCACCTGTTACGCCAGAGCCACCCTGCGCAACATTACTCGCAACAATGCCCTTATTGGAGTACACTTCTGCCCCGATAATTTGTGCATTTACGCCAAAGCCGACACTTATTTTGATCTTGTGCGCCTTGTTGGCGAGGCCCGTTTTGGTGAAGCGCATTAGTTTACCAGTCTTGGTACCTTTAATCGTAACGGCTGTGCCGCCATCAATACTCACCTTGAAGTTGCCGCCGTCAAAGTAACTGACCGCCGCCGTGTTGCCAAGTACGGGCGTGAAGTTCTTGGCGGCGCTATCAAATGTAAATGACGAGTTAGTTATGTTTACGTAGTGTCCTTTGGCTTGAATGCCTACCCCGTTGGTTGTGGGCGACCAACGGCCGTCCATGTAAGGACCGGTGTATCCATTTAGTTCATATGAGCGTACCAGACCGGTACTACTTTCGATGGGCATACCTAGTTTGGCGTTAAGTGCGCGGCGATAGTAGTATGGCCAGCTTTTGTCGCGATCAACTTTGCCTTGGAAGGTTGCACTCAGGGAATTCCAACCAGCCGTGATTGAGTCCCCGACAAATACGTGGTTTTGGGCTTTGCTACCAGCGTTGGTTAGCGATGCGCGTGTCCGCGCCGTGTTACTGGAGTTTAGATTGAACATGCCAGTTGATGGGTCGAAAGAACTTTCAAGTCCTGCGGGTACCCACGATGGCGTGCTGCTATCGGCCTTCACGAAAGGTAGTGATGCGCAGGCCACTAGGGCGGTAAACGCAACTACAAGTAGCCCCTTACGAGCGTGATTAGTCTTAGTAATAGAAACCCGTTTTTTTGTTTGTTTTTTCATATATAACAGATTGTATCAGATCAATTGCTCTGCTCAAACATCTTTTTGATGTATTGACAGTAAAATTGCTTACGTTGGCAATAAGGAGTGGTGTCTATCGATATCGACCGCGTTGCTTTGGCTTCCAGACTGGGGCTGGACTACCAACTGCATCACGAATTTGCTTATCAAGATCTTTGGTAGCTATTGATTGAGCACGAGTAGATTGCTCACTGCTACGTGTAACCGGAGCTGCCTCGGTTCCCTTTCTCACGAAAAATCCCCGGCTGGTGTGCTCTAAACTTGATCGTTCGTGTAGCAGTGTCGACAGTTCTTGGAATGCTCGGCTTGATAGTTGCTCGGTGCATAGAATACGTTTAATGACGGCTGCTATATTTACGCGGCCGTCGTACTGCTCTAGTAGTTCGTTGAGCCGATCATCAAAATCGGCCGGAATGTTTAAGGTCGCTGCGTATGAAATAAGCGGTTTTTCCAGCTCTGACACTTTTGGCTTGCTACTTGGCGCTTCTGGCTGAGGCGCTTTTACCGGTTCAACCGCAGTCGGTTGGACTAGCTGTAGAACGGTCGGCTCAATGTGGGTTTCTGTTACTTTGGGGATTCGGCGTTCGGCGGCATCATGAATAGCGCCCAGCATATCCCAGGTGTTTCCACATAACTCGTAAATAGTGGCCATGTCCTCGTCGGTCGGCCCTGATTCAACGTACTCGATGAGCAGTGGCTGTAAAGCCTGCATGGAGCCATGATAGGCGCGCAACAGATCGAGCGCTACGGCGCGTGGCTGGTCTGCCGGGACTTGCTCACTACTTGTCATTGCATGACATTAAAGTACAACAGATGTAAAAATACAAGCAACAGTACTTTGGAAAAGCTTACCTACCTAGTAATAGTAAGATGCTTCAAGTTCGCTGTACTGCACACAGTAGTTCGCCAGCGCGATTGTGGTTTGGGCCCGTGCTTGATCGAGTTCTTGGACTAGGCCCTCTTGTGTGCGTAAGCTCGACTCGCTCACCTCATCTTCTGAGCTATGGATACTACCAATAAACTGATTGATGTCGTGTTGGGCTACTTGGGCTAGGCGTCCAGCAACAAAAGCATCTATATGTGCTACGTCAGTAGGAATCGAACCGTCATTTTGCTCGAGTGCCTTGTTTAGATCACGTACTTCGTAACGAGTGTCGACATTTTCACCAAATTCGCCATAAAAACGTATAGCTTCTTCGCCGGCGTCACCGAGTGCGCCATCAAGATTAACTAATTCTTGACAAACTTGTTTACTTAACAGGGCTGGGGCTTCACTGCTCGTTATCGTTGGTTGTGGTTTTGCGGCTTCTTGAGGAGCACAGCCAAATAAAAATGGTACGGTTGCAGCTGAAACAGCGAGCTTGTTGAAAGTGTTCATGATGACAATAATAACACTAAAAGCATTAAATGTCAATACTAATGCGTAAAGCGGCTGCGGCGGTTACGAATAGCTCGACGGAGTGTGTTGAGTGCAAGAAGTTCTGGGTTGGTGTTTAGCTCAGGCTTCGGGGTATCTGGATTGCTAGCTCGGAGCGCTTCATACATAGTTGAACACTCGGTCTCGACTTCTGTGTACCACCCGCACAGCACGGCGGCTATTTTACCCCTGCTGCCGTGGTCTGGGGCATAGTTGTGCTGGCGACTCGCTGCCGCAAAGTATACGTTTTGCTCGATACTGTGCTGAGCCGAAAAGCCGTTGCTTTTGTACAGCTCTTCCATGGGGGTGAGGTCGGGAAATGTACATTCGGCTGCCGTTAAAGATTGGGTGCTCATGGTACTATTTCTGGCGTTTGCGCTTGTTGGGGTCGAGCTCTTTTTTGCGCAGGCGTAAGTTCTTTGGCGTTACTTCGAGTAGTTCGTCATTTTCGATAAAGTCCAGGCACTGCTCCAGGCTAAAAATAGTTGGAGGAGTTAGCTGTACGACACCATCGGAACTGCTGCTGCGCATGTTTGTCAGCTGCTTTGCCTTACAAACATTGATTTCCATATCCTCAGAACGAGTGTTGAGACCGATGATTTGACCAGCGTAGACTTTTTCGGCTGGGCCAATAAAGGTTGTGCCGCGCGCTTCGGCATTTTGCAATGAGTATGGGGTAGAAACACCGGTTTCAAAACTGATGAGTACACCACTACGTAGCTGTTGCAAGGCTGGGCCTTGAGGCTGGAAGCCAATGACGAGGCTATTCATAACGATGGTGCCCTTGGTGTTGGTAAGTAGAATGTTGCGCATACCGAGTAGCGCTCGGGTGGGCATTTCGTAAATGAGCTTGGTGACGCCCTTTGGACTGGCAAATTGTTCTTTGAGAGTGGCACGGCGTTGGCCGAGTTCCATCTGTACGGTGCCCACGTGCTCGGCTGGTACTTCGATGATGACTTCTTCGACTGGTTCGACGGTTTGACCATCTTCTTCTTTGGTGACTACCTGGGGTCGGCCAACTTCAAACTCAAAGCCTTCACGACGCATCGTTTCGATCAGCACGCCAAGGTGAAGCTCGCCACGACCAGCAACAGTAAAGCCAATACCGGCTTCTTCGACGCGGAGACCAACATTGGTTTCAAGCTCTTTCTTGAGTCGTTCGGCAATCTGGCGACTGGTGTTAAACTCACCTTCCTGACCCTTCATCGGGCTCGTGTTGGGGCCCAAGTAAATGCGTAGTGTTGGTGCTTCAACTTCGATGGTTGGTAGTGCTTCTGGCTGATCGGCATCGGCAATAGTTTCGCCGATCTGGGCATCAGCAATACCGGTTAGTTGGACAATATCGCCAGCGATACCGCCAGCTACTTCAAACTTACTGACGCCGTGGCTCATAAATACGTTATCGACCTTGGCCTTGGTGACGGTGCCGTCCTTTTTGCAGAGGCTGACTTGGTCGCCGGCAGTAACACTGCCGCGAGTAATACGGCCGATGGCGTACTTACCCTTGAATGTGTCGTGCGCTAAGGCAGTTACGAGCATCTGGAATGGCTTGTCTAATTCAACCTTAGGCGCTGGAACCTTCTCGATAACAGCGTCAAAAATTGGGTCAAGATCAGCAGCGTCTTCTGGGTTTGTCGGTGGTGTGACCCACGACTTGCCTTCGCGGCCGATGGCGTAGTAGACAGGATAATGTAATTGATCTTCGTGCACAGCGAGCTCTAGGAATAAGTCGGCCAGTTCGTCCTCAACTTCTTTGATGCGAGCGGCTGGCTTATCAATTTTGTTAATAACGACAATTGGGCTCAGCTCTGCCTCAAGTGCTCGCTCTAGCACAAACTTAGTTTGTGGCATGGGGCCTTCTTGGGCGTCAACAATCAGCAGACAACCATCGGCTAGGTTTAGGGTGCGCTCTACTTCACCGCTAAAGTCGGCGTGACCAGGCGTATCGATGATATTAATACGATAATCGCCGTGCTGCACAGCGGTTACTTTGGCAGTAATAGTAATGCCACGTTCCTTTTCTTGATCACCGCTGTCCATGATGAGCTCTTGGCTCATCTCGGCTTGGTTATCACGAAAGGTCTTGGACTGCTTGAGTAGACCATCAACCAAGGTAGTTTTACCGTGGTCAACGTGGGCAATAATGGCAATGTTCCGGATTTTGGCCGGGTCTTGGGTGAGTTCTGGCATATAAAAAGCGCCCTTTAGCGCGTTAATCTTCCTTAAATTATACCATTTAAGGTGTTGTGAGACAATCCGTTCTTAAAACGTCGTGAATTGCTGCAATACTTTAATATAGGTAGCCAATTCCTCGCGCGATACCTTGCTGTAAATATCCGCACGCAGCTGCTTTCGCAAATGTGCCTCTATTTCTGCCAGCGTTGATTGGTAGGAGTCGTCAAGAGTAACAAAGGTGGAGCGAGCGTCTTTTTCATTGGTTTGGCGGACTAGTATGCCCTTGGCAACTAGCAAGTTGATGGTCTTTGTGATGAACGCCATGGTCGTACCAAGTGTGGCCGCTAGGTCGGTACTACGAATACCTTTTGCCCCAGCATCAGCAACAATTCCAATGATATACCACTCCATACTAGAGAGTCCGTATGGCTTTAAGAGCCGGTCCTTATACTGTCGCAGTGTCCGGTGTGCAGCTGACTCCAGTGCCCCGACATGATAGGTGCGGGTAGCGGATAGCTGGAAGTCTTCGTTTAATAATGTTGTTGACATCAAAGTCATAGTAGCATACTATCAGTAATAGTTTACTTAGTCAAGTAAACCTAATCAATAATAACTTGGCAATACCTAAATAAAAGGAGGTGTACTATGCCAGAGAAGCACAAAATGGGAGCTGCAATTGTCACGCTTGTTGTAGGCGTGTTAGTTGGTGGCGGTCTAGGCTACGCCCTAGGCAACAACGGATCAGACAAAAGTTCTGACGACAAAATGGTTAGTACTAGCGAAACTGCTGGAACTGACGGTGTTACCGTTGGTGGCGCAAAGATGGTTAGTACAAAAGATATCGTTGACAACGCTGTTAACGCTAAAAACGTAACAACAGTCGTAAGTTTGGTAAAACAAGCTGGTTTGGTTGACACACTTAAGAGTACTGGACCATTCACGGTTTTTGCTCCTAGTAACGATGCCTTCGCAGCTGTACCTAAGGACATCTTGAACAAGGTTGCTGGTGACAACGACCTACTTAAGACTGTACTTACCTACCACGTTGTGGCTGGTACCTACACGACTGCTGATCTACGCGCACTTGCAGCTAAGGGTGGAACCCTTACAACTGTTCAGGGCGGTAAGCTATCAGTAAAGGTTGAAAACAACCAACTCGAGATCGTTGACGCAACTGGTCAAAAAGTAATGATTGAGACTCCTGACGTTATCTCCAGCAATGGTGTGACGCACGTTATCAAGAACGTACTTCTTCCAGTCGACCCATCGACACTATAAACAATTAGTATAGGCCCAGCTTTACGGAGTTTTGGCTGGGCCTATACACTATAGAAATCACGCACTTTTTCGTAGCACCAGCCCACAGTTAACTGATAGTAAACTAACTAGTTTTCTTCGGTACCTGTACCCTGCCCTCTACGGAAAAGCACGGAATTTTATATAAAGGGGGAATATGTTACTACTCATTGGATCATTTATTGCAGGTATTTTAACGGTGTTAGCACCCTGTGTTTTGCCGCTACTACCTATAATCATTGGTGGTTCGGTGAGCGGTGACCTAAAAGACAAGCGACGTCCGCTTATCATCGCAGCTTCATTGGCTGTTTCCCTCTTTTTGTTCACCCTCATACTTAAGGCAACCACCTTATTTATTGACGTACCACCGCAGGCGTACACCTATATTTCGGGTGTTATTATCATCACGCTTGGTATTCTGACGCTCTTCCCCTCCGTATACGCGAAAGTTATTGCTAAGCTCGGCATCGAGCAGCGAGCCCAGGCGACCCTGAGTAAGGGCTTTCAGAACAAAAGTAGTTACCGTGGTCCAATTATCATTGGTGCCGCACTTGGACCGGTCTTCTCCAGCTGTAGCCCAGTCTATGCCTACATCTTAGCAACCGTGTTGCCTGCAAACTTCTTGCAAGCCATGGCTTACATCATTGCCTACATCATCGGTCTAGCAGCGGTGCTGATGGCTATTGGTTACTACGGCCAGCGTTTTATTACTAAGATTAAGTTTGCTAGCGACCCAAAGGGCTGGTTCCAGCGAACCATTGCGATCCTGTTCATATTAGTTGGACTGCTCATCATTACTGGCTACGACAAAAAATTCCAGACCTTTGTATCGACCCACACGCCGTTTAACATCGACTCGCTCAGCAGTAAATTCTTGCCAAGTGGTCGTAAAACGGATACATCCAAGCTGTATAACGTGCAGTCGTTTGCGGCACCTGAGCTTCCTGGCGGTAAGGACTGGATTAATAGTAAGCCGCTCAAGCTGAGTGAACTAAAAGGAAAAGTTGTACTCATCGATTTCTGGACCTACTCCTGTATCAACTGTATCCGAAACAATCCACACTTAGTCAAGCTGTATGAGGCGTATAAGGACAAGGGATTTGTCATTATCGGTGTGCATGCCCCGGAGTTCGCCTTTGAGCAGAAGCTTGCCAATGTTCAACGCGCCGTAAAACAACAAAAGATCACCTACCCGGTTGTACTCGATAATGACTTCGGTATCTGGAATGCCTTCCAAAACCGCTCATGGCCCGCCAGTTACTTGATAGACGCCAGTGGTAATGTAGTACGCATCCACGAGGGTGAAGGTGAATACGATACGGAAGAAGATGCTGTGCGTGACTTACTGCAGAAAAATGGTGCGGATGTGTCAGGTATCAAACCAGTTGAAGGAAAAGGTTCCGTACCAATCAGTAGTAAGCAGACACCAGAGACGTATTTGGGAAGTTCACGGGCTAGTAATTTTGAAAATAGTAAACCACTTGCCGCTAAACCGGTCGAGACATTTACGGCCAACACTAAGCTAGCAGTAAATCACTGGACGCTTGGCGGTACCTGGCAAGTGGATGACCAGACCATAACCTCGCGCAGTAACGCAACGCTCAGCTTCCACATAGCAGCCAAAGAAGCGTATCTAGTTATGGGTTCTGATACACCAGCAAGTGTGCGAATTGAGCTAAATGGCAAGCCGATTAGTGGGCAAAATGCTGCAGGCGGTGACGTGAAGAATAGTGTCGTCACCGTTGGCCAGTACAAGCTATATCGATTAGTGGATTACGGTAAATTTCGCGATAATGGCACCATTACGCTGCACATTCCAGCCGGCGTAAAGCTGAACGCCTTTACCTTCGGTAGTTAACAAAATAGTTTAAGGAGATTCATATGACTGTAACAATTTACTCAACAACAACTTGTGCGACCTGCCACCTGGTAACAGAATGGCTTGATAAGCAACAGGTTCCCTACACCAAGAAAAATACCGACGAAGACGGGGCTGCCATGATGGAATTTATGAGCGTCAACGATGGCTTTATCGGTGTGCCTTTTACGGTCATTAGCGACGGTGACACGGTCGTAGACAAGCTTAGCGGTTTTGATCAGAAGCGATTTAAGCAAGCACTCGGACTGTAATGTTGTCGGTGACTGACTACGACGCAGTTATTATTGGCGGTGGACCTGCTGGCCTATCGGCTGCTATCTATACTTCTCGTGAGCGTATGAATACGTTAGTGCTCGAAAAGGCTACATTTGGCGGCATGGCAGCTATTACTGAAACCATAGACAACTATCCTGGCTTTAGCAAGGGTGTGAGTGGTCAAGAGTTGGCCTCAGAGATGAAGGCGCAGGCCGAGCGTTTCGGTGCAGTGTGCGAGAATTTTGCCGAAGTGACTGCAATCGAACCACATAATGGTGGCTATACAATTACGACAGAAGACGGTAACTATACTGCCAAGACTGTTGTTGTCACGACGGGTTCAACCTACCGAGAAATGGGTGTGCCTGGTGAAAAGGACCTGATAGGTCGGGGCGTACACTTCTGCGCTACCTGTGATGCGCCACTGTACAAAGATCTGCACGTTGTCGTGGTTGGTGGTGGTAATTCTGCCATGCAGGAGAGCCTGTTTATCGCTCGATTTGCGAAGCAAGTTGATTTATTGGTACGTGGTGATTCATTAACCGGTAGTGAAATATTGCAAGAAGAAATTGTGCAAACCCCGCACGTTAACATTCACTACAATGTCAGTGTTACGGAGCTAAATAAACCAGATTCTCACGGTCCAATCACCATACTCGCCGATACGCCACATGGTGCCATTGATATGGCCGTAGACGGCGTGTTTGTGTTTATTGGGCTGCTGCCAAACGCCCATGGTTTTGAAAAACTTGGTGTCGATGAACGAGGCTTTATTCAGTCTGGCGACAGGTTCCAAACGCACTTGCCCGGTGTGTTTGTAGCTGGCGATGTACGGAGTGGCTCCACCTGGCAGATTGCCTGCTCGGTTGGCGAAGGAGTTAGCGCTGCGCTTGCGATGCGCGAATACATGGACACAACCTTTCCCGACTGGCACAAAAAAGCCGCCTAGCTACTGGCGGCTTACCGCTGTGAGTAATGCGGATTATCTAGTTACTGATATAGTAGCGCTATTTTCGGCTGACGGCGCAGCTACGGTGAAACGGTTGCCAGTGGCACTTTTGGCTATCGTGTAACCCGTGACGTAGGTAGTTGCCGTACAGGTTGATGTGCCACCTGTTTTTGTGCCACTTGAGGGGTCAAGTGGGATGTCAGCGACATAGGCTGGCGCCAAAAAGCTACAGAGATCAATACCGGCTTTTGAGAGGGCTGTCGGTGTTGTTGTGAGTGCTACGAGTGGCGTTGGCAGGTTTCCAGAATTGGCTGCCTCGTATTGATAGATTGCGTCGAGCACCGCCGTGATATCTGATGAACGCTGTGTGTTGCGAGCACTGGCAAATTGTACGCTAGGGTTGATGGCGACTATGGTAATTGCAAGTACAATTGCCAGAATGCTTACTACGACGAGTATTTCGATGAGGGTAAAACCACTCTGACTCTTCATTGCT
The DNA here is from genome assembly GCA_964647125.1 of uncultured Candidatus Saccharibacteria bacterium. GTDB lineage: Bacteria > Patescibacteriota > Saccharimonadia > Saccharimonadales > UBA4665 > UBA6224. Next base: position 289,166 of record CAZYFP010000001.1, on the reverse strand, counting down.
CGTCGGTTAAGCATACCTAATTAGCCAATTACGTAGACTTTTATTACGACTGCAAGGAATATTGCTATCATTGCCACCCAGATCAGTACTAGCCAGTCGGTGTTACTCATAGTAGTTGAAGGTGTAGTCTTGGTGCTGCGACTAGTCTTCTTTGCGATGACAGGCTTCTTTTTAGCAACGACCGCCTTTGTTTTAGTCTTTGCTGCAGTAGCCTTTGCCTTGGTTGATTTAGTGGGTTTGGTAGCCATGAGATTCTCCTTAGCGTGTCACGCTGATAGTAGCTCCACCTTCGGCAGAAGGGGCAGATACCGTAAAGCGTCCGTTAGTTGATTTTTGTATTTCGTACCCTGTGTCGTACGAGGTTGTGCTGACGTTGCATGGCGTTGGACCACCATTAATGGAGCTGCCGGTTGCAGTCGTGTCGGGGTCTAGCGGTAGGTCGGCGAGGTACGTTGGTACGACGTCACACAAATCAATATCGGTGCTACTCACTTTGCTAGCAGCAGGAATGGAGGCAGCTTGTACGCTTGGTGGTAGACTGCCGCTGTTGGCCGATTGATATTCGTAAATTGCGTCTAGTAGTGCTGAAACGTCAGATGCACGCTTAGCATTACGAGTGTCTTGGAAATGCTTGTTAGGATTGATAGCAATCAAGGTAATAGCAAGTAGTATCGCCAAGATACCAATGACTACAAGTAGTTCGATGAGGGTAAAACCCTGCTTGTTCTTAAGTTGTGTGCGTAGTGCCATATGTGTCCCCTTCACTTCTATACTAAATCTTAGCGAGTAACGCTAATAGTTGCGCCACCTTCAGCACCTGGTGCTGCGATTGTGAAACGGCCGTTAGCTTTAGCAATAGTGTAACCAGAGTTGTAGTTAGTAGCGCAGGCTGTGTCAGTCGAGGCTGGGTCCATTGGCAGGTTTGCTAGGTACGTTGGTACGACATCATCACATACGTCAACGCGTCCAGACCAGCTTGCAATAGTACAGGTGGCGTCAGCGGCTACACCAGCAGCGTTTGTGACGGTAAGTGTTGTGCCAGTACCTGAAGCGACTGGGAAGGTGCCATTGTTAGCACTATTGGTACAGCCGGTAATTGTTACGCTTCCGGTGGTGATTGTGTTGCCGCTCAGACCCGTAAAGGTAAGGTTGGGTGTCGAGAATGTGGTTGATGTTGCAGCTTGACTTGCTACGGCACCAAGAGCGACAGCAGTTGTGACGCCTGCAACTGATGGTGGCTGGCTACCGTTGTTGCTAGATTCGTACTCGTAGATAGCGTCAAGGATGGCTGAAACATCGCTCGAGCGCTTAGCATTACGAGTGTCTTGGAAATGCTTGTTAGGATTGATAGCAATCAAGGTAATAGCAAGTAGTATCGCCAAGATACCAATGACTACTAAGAGTTCTATCAGGGTAAAGCCGCTCTGGGCCTTTCGTAATTGAGGTAATTTCATGTCGTCGTTCCTTGCTTCGTGTTATGTAGTTAGGTTATGAGTGGTTAGCGTTAGCGAGTTACGCTGATGCTTGCCGTGCCTTCGGCATTTGGTGCGGCAATAGTGAAGCGACCGTTCGCGCTTGAGATAGTGTAGCCAGTATCGAAGCTGGCAGTACAGGCAGTGCCGGTTTCGCTAGGATCCATTGGTAGCGCTGCGAGATAGGTTGGTACCACGTCTGCACAAATGTTGATCATAGTAGTGGATCCTGTAATTTTACAGGTGGCATCGGTTGCAACACCAGCGGCGTTCGTAACAGTGATACTGGTGGCGTTTCCTGTGGTGACTGGGAATGTACCATTGTTGGCTGCGTTAGTGCAGTCTTCAACGGTGACACTACCACTCGTGATCGCATTGCCGCTCAGACCTGTAAAGGTAAGGTTTGGCGTTGAGAATGTGGTGCTAGCTGGGCTCAGCTCAATGCCGCCAATTGGGGCTGGTGAAGCGGTGACTGCTGCCAGTGACGGTGGCTGACTACCGTTGTTGCTAGATTCGTACTCGTAAATTGAGTCCAAAATAGCGGCAACATCACTTGAACGCTTAGCGTTCCGGGTGTCCTGGAAGTGCTTATTCGGGTTGATAGCGATAAGGGTGATAGCCAATAAAATCGCCAAAATACCAATGACGACTAAGAGCTCGATAAGCGTAAACCCACCCTGGTTTGCGTTCATCCTTTTGAGATGTAATTTCATACTTAGCATAACCTTTTTACGTTAATGCTTATATCATCTGTTACTGACGTTAATATGTCAACAACTTTATCTGTTTGATTGTGGAAAATTGCTAACGTGGTTGGCAGCGAGCAAAGTTGGCTTGGTGACGGACGGTCGTGTCGCGCAGTAGCTTGCTGACAACGTCTTTTAACTGCTGCCCTGGCTCAAGTCCGTACAGCGTCAGAGGCGTAATAGCGACAATTTTGGCGTCGGCCGCCTCGACCGCCTGGGCGATTGTGTAGAACAGCTCATAATTGGTGGCGTACAAACGCACGGCATCATCCACCGCCACAGAAAACCCAGCTCGTTTGCCGACATCAAACGGCATGGCAGCGATAAAATGCTCAAGCGTCGCCTGCGGGTCGTCTACTTTGGTTTTGTGCAAGATTTTTTCAAATGTAATGTCCTGGTCTAGTACTATTAACACTTTTCGGTGCTTAAGATTCTGCGAATCAAAAAACTTGCTACACTGCGCAGCGAGCGCTTGTTTGTCGTGTATCTCCATGTTTTGCACGGCTTTTTCATCAAAATTCAATCGAGCTGGCGTGACACGCTTACCAGCAACTATCAAGCCAGTTCGACGCACAAAAACGAGAGCGTTAGGTCCAGTCATGATTTTAGTATACCGCTTATGTCTTTCATGAGAAGGCCTTTACGGTGTTTCTGTCCAACTTGTTAGTGTAATGATGCTACCGCTGTAGGTTGCGGTTGCAACAACGGTGCGTTTGAATTGTCCAGCTGTGCCAATGGCGGTGATAGTCTTGGTGCTAGTACCTGTGACGGAAGTTGTGGTATTGCCGCTTGCTAAGCTAAGTGTTTCACCGGTGTAGTTTGGGTCGCGTTCCAGCTGCAGTAGCGCGTTTTCGATGCCAGTCTCGGCATTTGCCAAGGCGGTCTGGCCATTGCTGTAGCCATTGTTGCCGCGGATATTTATGATTGTGATAGCAGCTGAGGTAGCAGTGATAGTTATCGCTAATACCATAAATATTAGCAATGCCACCAGCGTTTGACCCGACTGGTTATGAGGGCGCCTTATCATCGTCGTTCCACCGTGCTGGTGTAGGTTTTTGTTTGAGCACCACTACCCTGCTGAGCCGTTGCAGTGACAGTAAACGAGTAACGAATTGTTTCCTTGCCCCCAACATTACCGAGCTTTTGAAAGGTAAGCCCGCTCACAGCCGCATTGTAGTCACTGAGATCGGCTGTACCGCTCGGATCGGTTAGCTGTAGTTTGTTGCCACTAAGTGCGTAGGTGTAGCTGCCCCCACTAATAGTCATAGTAAGACTGGTGCTGCTGGTACCAAGTGCGGCAGGAGTTGCAATTGCACTTGCGCGGGCGATATCGTAGTTGAGCCGAGCCATGATAAATCGCCCATCAGCCAGCGTTGCCGAGTAGCCCTGTGTTTGGGTTTGTGTATCGACAGTGGCGGTGAAAATGCTAGCAAGTACGGTTAAGAATATCGCCAGCATCCCCATGACGACGAGCAATTCCACCAGGCTGGTGCCGAGCTGGCTATGTCGTAACCGGTAAATAGGGTGTCGTTGTTTCATGGCGAGTAGTTGATATTTACGTCAGTAACTACAGGCGTATCTTGGCCATTACTGGTCGGTGTAAAGTAGGCTTTGTAGCGGAAGTATCGTCCGGTAGCGGCTTGTAGCGGTATGGCGCCATCAGCCGTATAGTAGGTGGCATTTGTGCCGTCTGGACCAAGGTAACTCCACCCGGTGTTGGTGTTGTTGGCGGCAACTTGCAGGCGCAATGTCGAGTTACCCGGGACGGTTTTATTGTAAAGTAATCGATTATAGCCGGCTCCGTTAACTCCAGCATCAAACGTGCTGGATTCAAACGTGCCGCTTGGTCGATAGCCAGAATACACAACGGTCAATTCCTTGCTGGTATCGGCTGTACCAACATAGGCGTAACTGCCATAGATTCGCACCGTGTTGCCATTACCGCCAAGTGTTATGTTATTGACTAGGCTTGGAGCTGTCGGGGTAGCGACATTGAGTATCATTAATTGCTTGCCTGCCACCTGACTAGTTACTGCTAGATAGTCTGGATTGGTGGTATCCAGTGCTAGGCCGGTTGCTGCGCCACCAATCTCGTAGCTGCCCTGCGCGGTTAACGAAGTCGCCGAGTTTAGGTTGTAAATTCGCAGCTCGCCGTTGGACGTGTTGTTGGCGGTTGCGATGTAGGCCTTTGTCCCATTTATAACCACGCTATTGGCACTTGCGCCCAGGTTGACTGTAGCAGCGGAGCTGATGTTGGTCGCTGATGCAATGTTAACGATTGTGAGTTGCTGATTGTTAACCGAATCAGCCACATACGCGTAGCTGCCATTTACCCATACATTGTTGCAGTCTGCTCCCACATTTAATGTGTCACTCAGTGAGATATTGGTTGGATTGGCAACATTGACCGTATTGATTTCGCCGTAGGTATTAAAGAGTAGCGCCTTACCGACCTGCTTCTTTACTACTACAGCCGTTGTGCCAGTTACGTAGACGGCTGTAGCCGCAACGTTATTGGTATCTTGGATACGGAGCGAATCTGCCAGAGTCGGTGCTGCTGGGTTAGTAACATTAACTACGGTCAGTTGAGCGGTTGTAATCGAGGTTGCAAGGTAGGCATAATTGCCACTTACAAACACCCCATTTACGGCGGCGCTCGTGGTGTAGGTGCCTGCCAGTACCGGTGCAGCTGGATTAGAAATGTTGATGATTGCAAGGCCGGTTGCATAACCGAGAAATGCATATGGAGTACCACTGATGGTCGCCACAACTACGTCGTTGCCTGCTACGTTGCCCGTCAGATTGTAGCTACCATATGTACTTGGTATCTGCCAGGTAGCTGGCGTGTCTTGCATTTGTACGGAGTTAGCAAGAAAGTTTGTATTGGTGTCGCACGTTGTTGTAGCGCAGGTGTTGCTGGCTGTACCTGCGGTAAAGTCGGCTTGGCTCGTCTGAGTCCATAGCGTGTTAGTTTGCCATCGAGTTAGGTAGGTATCGGTTGATATTGAGTTGTTGTAAGGTTTTGCCCAGGACACAGTGACGACAACATGCTTAGTCGATGGGTCAATAGTGCCACCGCTCGTCACGATAGCACCGCCAGCACTACGTTGCGGTGTACTGATGACGACTTGGCGAGTAAAGGCACCTACTGTCTCCGCTCCACTCGTAAGCGCCCAGGCACTGCCACTAATGACAGGATGATAGGTACCGTCGGCAATGTTATTCCAGCCCTTTTCGCGCACACTACGTACGGCTTCTTGCCCTTCGCGTAGCAGTCCGTGTGCCTGCTGCTGTTGTAGCGTAGTTGAGCGTCCAGCACGCGAAGTAATAAGGGCGGTCGCCAGTGCTGGTAGCATAATCCCAGTCAGTGCGATCGCAACCAGCACCTCTACTAGTGTGGCGCCAGCCTTTGATCGAAGTTTTGATAGCTTCATGCTAGTTGACCGTTACATTCCCCAGGCGCCCAATGGTTATGACCTTGCTGGCGCCCTTGCCGTTGACTGTAATTGTGTTGCTGCCGTTTACGAAGCTTTGTAGCTGGCCGGTTCCTTTTGCGAAGCTGACAGTGTTACCGCTAAAACTTGTGGCTAGTGTTATGGTTGATGGCATGGTAACAATAAAATTATTGCTATCTGCGCCACTGTAACTTGTGCCCGCAAATAGCGTGTAATTGTTTGACTGAATAAATAAGCCCTGGGATTGCTGGCTCGATGTGCCGCCAACATCGCCAACCATGGCTTGCAGCTGCTGTTGTTTTATATCGGATAGCATCGTGTCGACAACCGTTGCAACTGAACCCGTAGTCTGTGTTTGACCGAGATTGATGCTGATAAGCCCAAAAAGTACAAGGCCAATTGAAATGACCACCAGTAACTCTATGAGCGTAAAACCTGCCTGAGTTGTCGCAGAACTGGATGTGGCTCTATGTGTGCGCAGAAAATTCATAGCGCTGCTAACTCTTGGGTGAAATTTGTGAGATAAGGTTATAAATTGGCGCAATGACGGTCACCATAAGTCCACCAACCAACAGACCAACCAACAAAATCAGAATGGGCTCCAGCAGTGCGGTCAGTACCTTTATGGATTCACTCACTTCGTTATCGAAGTATTCCGCCAATTGCTGTAATGTCTTGTCGAGAGTGCCAGACTTTTCGGCTGTTTCAATAGAACGCGCCATGATGACTGGTATAACTCCGTCAGTGTCACGCAAGTGGGCCGAGAGTGGCAAGCCGGCGCCTACATCAACTCTCATTTGTTTGACGATTTTTGCTATGTCTTTGCGCTGCATGATATTGCCGCTCAGTCGCAGCGCCTCTTCTAGCGGCACGCCTGAGCGCATGAGTAGTCCAAAGCTCCGAGTAAAGCGAGTCAGGTCAATATTGGTGCCAAGTTTGCTCAGGCCAGGCGTTTTTAGTAGCAGTCGTACGACGGCTCGTTTGTGTCGTTTGAAAAAGATGGTGAACAAAACAATGCCTACTAAGATTGCCGGGATTATTACAAACCAGTAGCTAATAAAAAAATCCGAAGCGTTAATGGTGAGCTTGGTTATAGTCGGTATATTAACGCGCAAATTTTCAAAGACTCGTGCCACTCGTGGAATTACGAATGTCAGCATTAGCACGACTATGGCCATGAAAACGCCCATGACAAATAGTGGGTAAATAGTCGCGTTTCGGATGGTATCGTTGAAGGCGATTTCCTTTTTGGTAGAACGCACTACATCATTGAGCGTTTCTTCCAGCGTACCACCGGCTTCGGCAGCACGAATCAAATTCACCGTGATGTCATCGAAGACTTTTGGCATACGTCCCATCACATCAGACAAGGGTTCGCCGTTGTCTAGTCCGTGCCGGATGTGACGTAGCACACGCAGGAAGCTACCTTTTGCATCCTGCTCAAGTGCGCTGACCGCTTCAACGATTGGGATACCAGCGGCGAGCATAGTTGCGAGGTCGCTCAGGAGCGTTAAACGTTCACGGGGTTTGAGTCGGACATTTGAGTTGTTTTTCATCCCATTGTTACCCGTACGATTTCACTGAGGGTGGTCTGTCCAGTTAGGACCTTTTCCATGCCATCATCAAGCATGGTTGACATGCCATCCGCTTCGGCCTGGGCTGCCAGTGTGTCGCTGGATGCTTTGGCAGTTATGAGTGCGGCAAGCTTTGGTGTAATTTCGAGCACTTCAAAAATGCCCAGACGGCCCTGATAGCCGGTGTCGTGACAGGCGGTGCAGCCGGCACCACGATAGATACGCAAACTGGTCTTTTTGCCCACGTGCTGATCAAGTAGTGTTGGATTAAGGCTGCCAAGCAAACCAACTTGCTCTGTGTCGCCGATCCACCCCTTAGCGGTTTTCTTTAGCTCCAGGCTGGTCTTGCAGTGTTCACAGATTTTGCGAACCAAACGTTGACCAATAATAATATTTACGGTTGACGCTGCTAGGAATGGTTCGACGTCCATGTCGATAAGTCGAGGTAATGTCGTAACGGCATCGTTGGTGTGCATAGTAGATAGCACCAGGTGGCCGGTCATAGCTGCATTTACAGCGATGCTAGCAGTGTCTTGGTCGCGAATTTCTCCCACAAACAGAATGTCTGGGTCTTGGCGCAGTAGCGAGCGTAACCCCTCGCTAAAGGTTAGATTACTTTTGGAATTAACCTGAATCTGATTGATGCCTTCAAGTTCGTATTCCACTGGATCCTCAATAGTTGCGATGTTACGGGCACGGGTATTCAGGATCTTGAGTACTGAATACATGGTGGTGGTTTTGCCTGACCCGGTTGGCCCGGTTGATAAGATCATGCCGAATGGTTTGTTGAAGCCCTTTTTAACCTGCTTGAGATCGGCCTCGTGCATACCTAAATCGGCTAAGCTAAACTGCCGACTATTTTTAGCGAGCACACGCATAACTACTTTTTCTCCCGTTACGACCGGCACTATCGAGACACGTGCGGTCAAGTCCTCGCCCCCCACAGTAATGTTTAAACGGCCGTCTTGAGCACTTAGGTGCTCATCGGTGCGTAGCCGTGCCATGACCTTGAGCCGGGAGACCATTTGGGCGTGCAGCTTTTTGGGGATGGTGGCTTCATCGTGCAAAACACCGTCGATGCGAAAACGAATAACTGTGCGATCTTGCAGTGGTTCGATATGAATATCACTGGCTCTGGTTTCGTAGGCGTACTCAAACAGCTCATCGACTAGATTGGCAATCGGTACACTGCCACTTATGGCCTGCTCTAGTAGTGTATTGAAGACAGACTGGAGTTTTTCTTTGTACAAATATAGCGCAGCTCGGATACTGGACTGGCTCGTGTAAGACAGTCGATACGATTTAGCACCAGCCTTTTTGGTAAGCATGGCAAACAAATCTTTTGACTCAGGTCTAGTAGTTGCAATATGCAAGCCATCAGCATCGACCCCAAACGGAACTGATTGGTACTTTTCGGCAACCGCTTTCGGGAGTAAGTGAAGTAGGCTACTGGCAATGTTAGAGCTGGCTATGGAGATGTATGGCAGCTGGTAGTGATAGGCTAGGACCTTCCCCAGATCATCCTCGTTCAGGTAGTCTTTTTGGACAATAACGTCGTACAGACTGATGCGCTCACGGGCGGCATCTTTCTGGGCGTGAGCAATTTTTGGTGCAGACAAATACTTAAGGTCAGTGAGTGCCTGTGTTAATTCTGCGTCAGTTAATGTCATTCCGCCTGGTACCACCCTGTTGTCGCTAGCTTGAACGTTAGTACCAGTGTAGCAATTCATAAGCGTTTTACCAAGGTTGAATACAAGGCTGCTATAGTAAACATATGCACCAAAAACCATCTTTTATAAACATGACAAATATCGTCGGTCTGGCGATTCTGGCAGATGCAATTGCACTACTGATTCTTATACTGTTTCAGATCACGCCGACAGCTCTAATCGTAGCCCTAATTGGAGTTGGCATACTGCTGTTTGCGACTTTTTGGTGGTCTATGCGTGCCCGCCGCAGGGAGTTCGAGGAATCAAAAGATGAATTCGTATCGTTGGTATCTCACCAGATGCGCACCCCACTTACCTCAGTACGCCTGTTTGTAGAGATGCTGATAGATGAACAAGTTGGTCCGCTTAACTCAAAACAGCACGAGTACCTGCGCATGGTTGAGATCTCTACTGGGCGTATGATTGATCTAGTCAGTGATTTCCTTAATAGCTCTAGACTTGAATTGGGGCGTCTGGAGATCAAGCCGCAACCCACTCAGCTAGAGGATATCGTGGGCAGTATTATTGAGCAGGTGCAACCGCTGGCTAGTCAGCAAAAATTGACAATTAATTTTGATAAGCAAAAGCTACCAGCAATACCCGTCGAACCCGCACTGTACAGTCAGATAGTAAATAACCTACTCAGTAACGCCCTGCACTACACTCCAGAGGGCGGACACATCGATGTGCGGCTGAGGCAAACAGACGAAGGCCATCAGCTAGATGTCGCAGATAGCGGCATCGGCATACCTGCTGCTGCACGTGCTGAACTGTTCAAGCGATTTTACCGGGCAGACAATGCTAAGCATGTGCTTGGTGAGGGTTCGGGACTAGGCCTGTATCTTATAAAGCGTATCGTAGATACCTGTGGTGGTCGGGTTTGGTACGAGAGCACCGAGGGTAAGGGCACAACCTTTCATGTTATAATTCCAGCATCAGGAATGACGCCAACAACTAAGACGAAACGATAACTTTACCCATGCAAACACCCAACGGAAAAACTATTCTCCTGGCCGATGACGAACAATTTATTGTTATTGCCTACAAAGATGGGCTCGAACGAGCTGGTTACAGCGTAGTAGTTGCGCACGACGGTGAAGAGGCGTTGATGCAAGCCAAGGCAACTAATCCAGACTTGTTGCTTCTTGACTTAATTATGCCCAAAATGAATGGCTTCGAAGTGCTTAAGGAAATGAATGCTGACCCTGCCCTACTCGATATTCCTGTGATTGTGCTGACCAATCTGAGTCAGAGCAATGACGAAGCCGAAGCTCGTGATTATGGCGTGATTGATTTTGTCGTTAAAGCGGATGTATCGCTGCGCGACTTGCTCGCTAAAATTGACGCATTTTTTGCGAACGCCTAACTACTTTTCGTCAGGCGTTCATTAGCACTGACTTGGTAGTTTAGGAGTCGTTGTACTTCTTGGTTACGGCGCGTCCAAGATCGTTCAGCTCGTCGTTGATGTCTTTGTCATCCAGCGTCTTGGTGAGATTGTCACGCCAAGTAGTGATGAGTGCTCTGACCTTGTCCCTCGAACTACTGTAATTGGTGTAATTACTGGGGTTGTAGCTTCTGTAGTCCTTAAGACTTGCCGTGTATTTAGTTGCGTATTTTTGGTAATCATCCAACTGCGCGAGCAGATCATTTACAAACTTTTTATTGCTCTCAGTTTTTAAGTTCAAGGCAGTAAGTCCAGATTTTGCGGAAGAAATTGGGCTAGTAGAGGTGCTGCTCGATGGGTAGTAGCCGCTAATTTTTGTTACTTCAGGAAGAATATATAGATACGCCTCTATGAGTGTGTCGTATGCCTCATAAAATACCTTTTTCTTGTCGGTGACCTTTTTGTAATCTGCTTTTAGATCGGCGTCTTTTTTAATAGCTTTTGCTTTGCCTAGAGCAGTAAGTTTGGTTTCAAATTTGTTTTTAGCATCTGCCATATCGGCTGCTTTGCTGTCGGCACTGCCAGTGTCACTCTGAATCGAGTAGAATCCGGTAGATAAATCGCTGTAGGCAGAGTATGTATCGGTCGTTAGCTTGTAGGCTTCTTTGTAGTCGTCTCGCGACACACCACCTAGTGCATTCATGGCGAAGATGCCGCCAACTATTAGGATAATAAGTGCCGAAACACCGCCAAGTAGCATAGTGATGAGTTTTTTATTCGACCTGCCCTGCCCATAACTATTAAACGATTGTGGCATTGCAGGCTGGCCAAATGCTTGTGGTTGTGGTGCCTGCATGAATGACGGTGAAACAGCTGGCTGTTGCGGCTGAGAGAATTGAGGGGCAGTTGGCTGAATGGGTTGTTGTGGTAGATTCGCCGGGGGTGTTACTTGTGACTGAGTTGGCTGAATTATTGCCGGATCGGGTGATTGTGGTGCAGCAAATTGTTGTGGCTGCATACCTTGCGGAGCCTGGGGTGCCACGGCTGGCTGTATCGGTTCTGACGGCGGATTAACAGCGCTCGGGGCTGGCTGCCCGACGATTGGTTGTGGCTGGTTAGGATCTTGTGGCTGCATTCGTAACTCCGCTTAGTCTAATTAAGCAATATTGTAGCATAAGCGTAATGCCGACAATGTCTATTTGTAAGGAGTGAAGAAGCGAACCGGATATTGGTAGGATGTTCGAGTACTGCTTGATGTGCTACAGGCACCACTAGTGGTGGTTTGATTTATGTTGCTGACATTCACTACATATGCGTACACACCACTGTGATCAAGATTTCGTGGCATTCGCCAGACAATAGTCGGATTGCCGTAGTGAGCGCCTCGTGAGATAACTGTTGTGGCTACTCCGTATCCATTTCGTGTGACCGATACGGTCGCATTATTGAAGCAGGCACTAGCTCGTCCGCTTAATGACCAGTTACCACCGGGGGCGTCGTCTCCGCTTCGCTCTGGGTCCAGTGGAGTTGGAAACCAGTGGTCTGAGGGCCATGGCACATATGACGGGTTAAAGTTAGTGGAGCTGGTACGTAGTCCCAGCACCTGCGTTGCGGCGGCGTGGTTGGTCATACCAAAGGCAAAGACGGAAGATTTTGGATATAGAATCCAGCGCCGGTGGCCAACTGCATCGTTTCCGCTACCGTAATCCTTTAGATAGGAGCTGATAACATCGAGTGGTTTGAGTGGGTATTCAACACCTGCACTTGTTTTACCGCCGATCGTTAGATTTGACTGGCTGGCTGCAGTTGCCCCGTTAGACTTGTAGCATCTCCATGATGAGGGTGGTGTGTGATCTAAAGTTTCGTTTGCGTCCATCATAAGCGCTGCACGCTGGACGTTAGCCTGCACTGAGTCACTTAGTCTGGCTGCCGCCACTGGAGTTAGCCCGGAAAGCCGTCGAGCAAAATTAACAGCATTCAGCTGGGTTATGCGTGCTGATTCACTGATATTTCCTGGCGTACAACTACCCACAGAACCATTCCAGCCCGCTGTTACGGAAGCATTATTGCCATATAGACTCCAGTAAGCGCTGTTAACAGCCGCTTTATCGGTTGTGTCTATGGTGGTTGTAGCTGCCTTTGAGGCGGCTAAGGCCCACACCCCTATCCCGGCAAATAGGACAACAAATGCTAGGCCTAGTATTCTAAATCGTTTCGAACTGGCAATAGTGACTTTTTTGTTTTTAGTAGTTGATCGCTTCGTAGTCGTAGTCGGTCGTTTTTTGGCTTGAGGCATACATATCCTTGTAGTTGTAGTTGTAGTTGTGACTCTAAAAGAAATTGTACTGTCTTATTTTGGTAAGCACAAGCGTCTGGCTAGTAAGGCTTAAAGAAGGCTACGGTGTAGGCGTGGGAGATCCTGGTAGAAGATGCCGTACTACACTTTCCGGTGCTTGTGCGGATGTTGGCATTGTTAATACTAACTACATAGGCGTACCCGCCAGATATGTCTATTTTGGCCGGCATTTGCCAGACCAAGGTAGGGTTACCCATATTTGTAATATTTCTTGAAAGTACAGTCGTAGGAATAGTTACGCCATTGCGCTTTACAGATACTGTTGCATTTGCAAAGCAGGTACTGTCACGACTACTGATCGACCAACGACCATTTGGCTCGATAGTGTTCGGGAAGTAACCGTTTGATGGCCATGGCGCCCACATGGGGTTGTTGCTCGTGGTACTCTGTCGTAGTCCGATTACCTGTACTGCCGAGGCACTCTTAGTCATACCAAATGCCATGACAGCAGTTTGTGGGTTTAGTAGCCAACGACGGTGACCCACCGCGTAATTATTGCTTCCGCCATCATCCATGTATAGCTTTATAGCTTGAACTGGCTTTATTGTGCTTCCGGGGGTTAGCGCTAAGTCAGACTTGCCTGCAGTAGCCGCGCCAGCATTGGTGTAGCACTTCCAGCTTGTAGGTGGCTCGTGGCTTAGTTTGCCATTGGCCTCCATCATCAGGGCTGCTTTTTGTACATTTGCCTGCGTGGTATCAGTTAAATTTGCGCCTACGATTGGTGTTAGATTTGCCATTCGCCTAGCAAAGTTTACGGCATTAATTTGCGCTGCACGTGCAGCTGCCGAAATGTTGCCGGCCTTACAGCCTGTTACAGAACCCGTCCAGCCAGAGGCTACATTCACATTTGCCTCCCACAAGCTTTTGTACGCACTATTTACAGCCGCCTTATCGTAAGTAGCTATGTTAGTTGAGGTTGTAGCCGCATCTGATTTACGGAGTTGCCATATGCCGATACCACCAAAACCTACAACAAACAATAATGCCACAATAAGAATTTTGTTGGATCGCCAGTTTGTTACTTTTGCGGATGCTTTGTTTGTTGCCGGGCTTCTTTTGGTCGCGGCAGACTTCTTAGGTGAACGAGATTGAGGCATAGGAATCCTTCGAGGCTTATATTAGTATCACTAGCGAAATTGTACCCTGACTACTGTCTAAGCACAAGCGTGTTTATTGTGGCCAACATCGTAGGAAGGTATTGCATCTGAAGCCAATCTGTTGTATAGTTAGCAGGTTTTGTTGACGCAAAACACGCACGACGAGTAGGAATTGTCCAGCATAGTGAAAGGGAGATTTTGACCACTGTAAAAAACAGATTCATCCCCTGCCCCATCGGTAGCCACTTTGACGAGAAAGAAAATCACTTCGTCATGCACAGCATCGCTGGGGGCACGCGCTCCATCTGTGGCAAGGTAGTCACAGAAGTGATCGATCACGGTCCCCGCGGTCTCGTGGAGGTCGGCGCCTATACGCTAGGTGCAATCGTGTCGGTGGCCTTGATGCCGCTCAAGTTGGCAACCCGAGTGGTCGCCAACAACTGAGCCGAGCGGGCGGATGACCGGCGGTCGAATTGTTGCAGCTTCGCTGTGCTTTTCGGCCGACCGGTCATCCCCGCATCAAACCAACCACACACATCCTACTCGTCTACCTACCAAGACTTAGAAAACCCTGCACGTGACTACACGGCAGGGTTTTTGCTTGCTCTAAGGTAGGCAATTTACAACTGAGTCAGACTATCCAAAAACAGTCCGGCAACATTTACGGCAGGCCCTTCGGACGGGTTATGAAACCACTTCATGCCGGGTCGGCTGTTTACTTCCAAGATACGGTAGTTTCCCTGTGCATCCACCAGGTAGTCTACGGCAGCAAATGACATGCCGAGCACCTGGCTAACTTTCAGCGATAAGTCGACAATGTCCGTTTTCCACTCATCGGCACTATACGAAATCCGCTCCAGTGCACGGTCTGGTTGTATCGAGGCACCGTAGCGACTCTCGTGCACCGCAATAACCTCGTTATTCAGTACCAAGTAGCGCATTTCTTTACCTGGTGCGTATTGTTCCAGGATGTAATCTTTGACCGCAAGTGCGTGCAGCTGGCTGGCGTCTTTGATAATAACAATGCCAACCGACCCGGCTCCTTTAAGTGGCTTTGCGATGATGGTCCCATATGCTTGCAGGAAAGTGACGGCTTCATCGTGTGATGTCGCCCGCAGGTACGGAATATTCGGTAAGCCGTTACGCTCGAGTACGAGTCTCGTTAGGTGCTTGTTAGCAGACAGACTCACACTGACGTGTGAGTTTAGTATGCTGTGTTGGCGATTGACGTAACGTTCGCCTGTGGGTGTGGTAATCACGAATAAGCCATTCTCGGTGATCCAAGTTGGCTGTAGCCCTTTGTGTTGAGCGCTTTTAAAGAGTAATTCGACCGTTCCTGGCCGCTGTATTGCTGACATTATCTACCCGAGTTTTATGATTTAGCGGCGTTGAAATCCGGCACCACCGCGTGAGCCACGGTCTTCTTGCGGACGAGCTTCGTTGACCGTTAATGACCTGCCGCTGAGCTCTTTGCCGTTTAAGGATTCGATGACCGTTTTAGCAGCTGCATCGTCTTCCATTTCCACAAAACCAAAACCTTTTGATTGGCCGCTATCACGGTCCTTAATGATTGTTGCGCTGGTTACTTTGCCCTGTTCGGCAAAGTATGCCTCAAGCTCTTGCTCGGTAACGCTGTATGCTAAGCCGCCGACGTATAGTTTTGTTGCCATGGTTTTTGTATCCTGTCGTTAAAATTACTATCACATGTAGCAGTTACGTTCCGAACAGGTTGATATAAGAACTTTGCTAAGGTTAGTTACGACAACGAAAGGAGTATAAAGATTACTTGCTTAGCCATAGTGTACCATGCGGTACGCAAAAAGCCTTCTGGCGTGGCGTGTCAATACATCTGGATTGCCGCGAGTTGCAGTTTGCCGCTTACCGCTTACTCTGCTCGTACGCCTGGCTGCTAGAGATGCTCGTATTACTTAAGTAGCTCTGCACGAACAACTGTGCGCTTATCGTATTTGCGTTCTACTTTATCGAAGTTACCGCTGCATGTGACGAGTGTGAGCTGGCGTTCCACGCCTGGTTGTTTTTTGTACTGTTGGCTCGCCGTCTCGGTAACGGTGTAGTCATCATTGCTTAGAACCCTAAACTCACGTGTTTTACCGCCACCAAATGTGATGATGATCAGATCGCCTGTTTTGAGTTTACTGAGATTTTTGAACACGCCATCACCATAACGCCCAGTGACATGTCCATCTATAATGCTTACTCCCTCATCACCCGGAACCGCACTGTAGACGTACCACCCTGCCAGGTGAAGATTTGTGGGCGTGGCAAGTCGATTATGGGCGGTGTTTATACCGAGCCGTTGCAGGCAAGCCTGCACATCGATGGCGGGTATGGTGATGAGTCGTGGTTGTGCTGCTGGTACTGTATAGGCATCACAATCGACTGGTCCTTCTTGTGGCGTATCGGTTGAAGCCGTGATGATTTTTTTGGATATGCTTGTAGCTGGCTGGTGTTTTGCCCAGTAACGTTGTAGCAGCCCGTAAGCTCCTAGCGTAACCAAGACGACACCAGTAGTCAGTAGTAAAGCGTTGAGTCGCTGCTTAGCGCTTAGTCGCAGAATATTTCTTAGCTTCAAATCGATTAGCTCCAAGCCAGATCATTAGGAGGCTTGCGCCGACAATTGCAGATGCAATAGACATCGACATGCTCTTGGCTTCAACACCTGTGTTTGGTGCGCCAGGAGTGTTGCTACCGTTGCCAGCCACAGCTTGGCCAGAAACATATGTTAGTACAACAGTAGTGGCGCTGTAGTTGATACGGAAGCGGAGGCCGTTTACCGTTGTTTCTGCGCCATTGGCTAGTCCGGCAAATGTACCGCTAATGGAGCCGGCTCGTATGATCGTAAAGCTTTGCCCAGCGGCCGGAGTATAGCTTGGTATGATGCTGAGCGTTGCATTGCCAAGGTTAACTGCACCGCTCGCAATTAGCTGATCGTACTGTGACCCGGCAGTAGCGCCGGCAATTTCTTGCTGGTAGATGCTGCTGTTGTCTAGCGTGAGGCTTGTGGTGTTAATGGTGCCTGGGCTATTACCAGGAGCGACTGTTCCGCCCGTAGTGGTTAGATCACCGATTACACCGGTTCCCTTGAGGGTTGCGCCCGATGATAGGTTTACTTCGCTGGTTGTCAAGAAGTTACCGTTGAACGCCAGGATTCCACCTTCGACATTGTAGGTAAAATGATCTGATGCAAAGCTATCGGAACCCGTAAGATTAAGCTTGCCCGTACCGCGCTTGATGAAGGTTGAGTTATTGCCGTCATTGTAAAATGTGCCAGCAAATTCTGAATCGAAGTTCTGGGTATCGATAAGCGTTACGTTGTTTTCAAAACTAATCTCACCGGCCGAACCGACAAGCCCACCGATCACTTCAGGTGTGGTGCTATTGCCGAGCGACAAAGAATCATCGGCTGTGGCAGTAGTAATGACCGCACTGTCGGCGATTGCATTATCTCCGTATACACGTACAACAGTACCGTGAGTTGCAACAGGATCAGCTGAGTGGATAGTAAGGTTGCCCGGGACTGAACCTGTCTTGTCTAGGTATAGATTACCGCCAGTAACATAGGTTGTACCGGTGAAGGTATTTGGCGCGGCGCCACCGATTGAAATACTACCGGGGCCGTTATTTGCGTCATCGGCACTGAAAATTGTCAGGTCACCTGCACCGCTAATTGTGCCGTTGAGGTTTAGGTCGTCACTATTTGTTCCATTGTAGATAGTTGTTGCGCCTGCAAGAGTCATGGCGCCCGTTAGGTTAGCAGTAGCCGATAGCGCTCCATAAACTGCACCAGGATACGTTGCGCTCCCTGAGCCAGCGATGCTTAATGGTTCAGCATAGGTATGGGTGGCAGCGTGGTTAAGTAACAATACTCCGCCTGCTTCTACGGTTGTGCCAGCGACGACTGATCCAAGAGCAGCGTCATTTTCTGGGCTGACGACAGCTCCTGATTTAATAGTTGTTGTGCCATCGTATGTGTTGCTCGCAGAAAGTATTACAGTGACACCTGATTCGGCCGTCAGACTACCAGTACCTGTAATGCCCTGTGACATACGAATTGTCGAGCTTGCTGAATTAGCGCCGGAGAATGTCAGGCTAGAGCTACTAAGATTCACAGTATTGTTGAACTGTAGTGATGCAGCGCCAGTTTGTTTTACTGCCAGTGGATCTACAATTGATGCAGTGCCACCAATACTTACATTTGCGTTCGTAGTAAGGATGGAGTCATCTGGGTTGGCTGTGCTCGTTGCAAAGCCGTTGGCGTAGCTACCCGTCTGTACGATGTTGACAATTCCACCACCCGTGTAGATCTTGTTAGCGGCATTGCCAAAACATGTCGTATCGCTACATATAAATGTCGCATTGGACTCAGCGCCAACGAACGAAGCGGTAAATGTATTAGTTGCGCCGTCCACCGTAACGGTAGTGTTGTTAGTGGCGATAAATACACCGCCGGCTGCACCCGTAATAGTGTTATTGAAGTTTACCGCACCACCACCTGTCCAATATTGACCACCAGTTGAACCAAAAGCAACCGGCTGACTAAACGTAAGTGTCTTGCCGGTTGCGACAGTTCCACCAGTGTTAAAGCCATTAAAGGCAACCTGTAAGTTTACGGTTGCATCTTCGGCGGCATCAAAGAAGTTACCGCTGGTCGTGTTGGTAAGTGCGTTACCACCAAATGTGTAACCAGCACCATCGATAACGACTTGCTGAGGGCTTAGCCCCGCAATATCATTATTCATTGATTTGTTAGCTGCGGACACTGGGAATGTTAGCGTATCGCCGTTTTCTGGCACATTACCGTTGTCACAGCCCGACCAGTTGCCGGCATTTGACCAGGTACCGCTTACTGCGCCAGTCCACGTACACGTATCTGCTGCCGCAAATGCGCTCCGTACTGGAAATGCTACTAGCATTAACACTGCAATATATAGAGCCGCACTACCCGCACTAACAATACGTCGTAACATGTTCACCCCTTATTTCCTCTAGTAAAAGTTCACTCTCTAAGCTTATTCTAATGCTTAGCCGACTTTTGTACAACGTTTTTATAATTTACGCAGTACTTAATCTTGGTTGCATGGCTGCAATACAAAACAGGCAGCAAATTTTGTTACTAAGCGTTACCACATGGCTTAGTATCGAGCAGCTTGTATGCCTAGAGGCTATAGCGCGAGTAGTACGCCACCCTTGGAAACTGCAGGGTCAGTGCACTCACTACGGTTAAAGCAGCACTGTCGAGGTTTGCCAGAGCGTAGCTTAGAGCAAGCGGTTTCTATACGACGCTTGCGTGTTTCGGGATTTTTGGTAGAGCGGACTGAGCGTATCCAGTCCCATCTGGCGATTGGCGTTGTACTATCCCACACGGCACGGGCCTCGGGGTCTGCAGCTAGGGCCTGCTCTAGGTCTTTTGGTATCTCCGGTTCGGGCCACTCCTTGCTGGGTGTAATCGCTAGGGTGACCGTGTCGCCAGCCTTGACCCCAATATCTTGGCGTACCTTATCGCTGAGATCATCAAGTTTCAGCCAGTGACTTTTCTGGCCATCTGGCTCAAGTGGTGCCTGGAATAAACGTCCGTTGATTGTCCCTTCTACCATGGCCATGCCACGAGACGGCAGCTGATCACTCGCCGTTTGCGGTAGTCTCAGGATGGTAGTGTTACTGAGACTAAAAAGTTTTGCGTCAAAAGTAATTACGGACATACCTAGATTCCTTCTATCACCATCATAGCAAACTGAGGCAGAGCTCTAAAGCTTCCTCGAAGATTTATTGGATACTAACGTTTGAGTAGTACAGGCTGTGGTCTGATGACTTAAGGGAATTATCCGTAGGCTGTGCTTTATGTATCCAATTATTGACGAGAATCTTGTTGCTGACGTAGATGTGGTCGATTATTCGACCGGTTTTGTAGGGACAGGCAGGAATTGTCGAGCGTGCAGCGGTTTTGAAGTATTCACCTGTGACGCCAGCTTTAATGTAGCGTGAAATATCATGAGCATTGGTCATATACCCACCGTTAGTCAGGATGCAGTAGGAGATACTCGTTTTGGCTATGCCTGCATCTTTTTCGGCGTCCCAGGTCCAGCCGGAGTTAAAGTCACCGGTAGCAATTACGGGTGCGTCCCTCAGCTTCTTCTTGATGTCGGCTAGATTCGCTCTTTGGTTTGCTTCACGAATTGGAGCATTCTTGGCTTGATTGGGCGGTGCGTCGTGGTTATTGGTGAGGTAAAAGACCTTACCGGTAGCATTTTCTTTCAGCTTTACCCATGGAGCTTCCATTTGCCGAGCTACGTTCTCGCTGTAACTGCCGGCTTTAATAATGCGGTGGCCGGATGCAATTAGTGTAAATTTACTCTTGCGCCACAAGATAGCTGCACTTGCTATATTATGCGTGTCTTTTCGTAGAGGTGTTGGGTACACCAACCAGTCGCCACTAGTGTCGCCTGCATATTTTGCTCGAAGTCGATCGTACTGTTCGGGTTCAAATTCTTGTAGGCCTACAACATCTACTTTGTTGTCTTCAAGCATCTTCATGGTCCTGTCGATTCGAGTAATGCCGTCTTTGTAGCCTTGGTTGGCCTGCTCAGTCCCCGGTGCAGTGTAGTGGTAGCCTAAAACATTAAATGTTGCTACCGTGAACCTACTGGTAGCTCCGGATGTTCGAGCGATAACTTTAGGTACTTTTGGCATTGGTGGATATTGCTGAAGGCTGGTTATGGCTGCGTTCCAGTGTTGACGCGGTGTTGCTTCACGACATGTGTCTATTATGACTTGAGTCGAATCGGTCGCATAGCTCAGACATAATCCTGTGTAAGGGTTGCGAATTGTCTGGTCTGCCGTATCTATGACCCACTGCTGATCGAGGTTGCCGGTGCAAGTCCACTGAATGACTTTTGTTCCAGGTGTCGTACCTCCGGCTGCTGTGTCTAAGCAATAGCCACTGCCATTACGCATTGAACGGTCCGAGCGAAGTGTCCACTGTTGTGGAACGTATTTGCGGCCTTCACAGGCTCGGACCTTGATAGTGTTGCCAGCCTTTTTTATCCCCTTTTCGTTAGTGAGGCACTTACCCCAAATTGAGGTGATGGGTGTAGCTTTTGCTATCAGCGGCACTTCAGTTGCTGCCTTCGATTGTGTTAACAAATAGGTGCCTATGCCTGCAATTGATAAAACCACCAGTATTGGCAAGATAATATGGTGTCCGAAGCCACGTTGCGTCTTTTTTAGAAGTGGTTTTTTAAGCATTTTTGCAAAGCCTTTATTATGTTTATGCTTAATAATATAATTTACACTTCACAAAATTCAAAATATAGAGACAGTAACGTCTGCCTCGCCTGCTGCAAAAAAAATAGCTACTGCATGCCCTCAAGGCGAAGCGAGTCGCTTTCGTCGCTATGTGTGCCCTGCGATCCAACATGCTTACTGTTTATTTTTGGACCATGTTTAATGACATGCACCACTGCCATTGCGTGCCCATGACCTAGGTCAAAATCACTTTTCAGCCAGGCCGCAATTTCGGTTGCCTTGCTTTCGGCGGAAAAGCCTTTTGCTTGGGCAAGCGTAATAAACTCTTTGGGTGTTTTGCCTGTCTTTTTCTCGATATTGTCTAAATAGGCCTGAAACGACATAAGGTCAGTATAGCAAAGACGGTAGTGGCTAATCACTAGTCGCGCTGGCGAAAAGTATTAGCTCGGCAATGCATGTTGCGCTCTGTGGCGCGCCCTTTGCCTTGTAGTCTGCGAGCAACTTTGGGCAGTTTTCGATCATGGTGTGTGGTAGGCCCAATGCTTGCATGGCTTGCGCTGCAGATACACAGTCACCTGGAATATTGCTCATTCGCTCACCGTTAAAAATGCCATCAACTTCCTCGGGCTGGTGCAGGCTTGATGTCGCACATGGTGGTATATTTGGGCTAACTTCGTTTTGTGACATATGAGTAACTCCTGCTTGGGTTTATTGGCATAGATTATCACCACCGAGCTGCAACTTAGCAAGCATAACCAATACCGACACAAAGCACTTTATTACCGATTCGCGCGTCCAAATATAGTAATCTTAGGCTGCAAGTTTGAGCGCGGCGACGACATCGTCGAGAGAGTTTAGTACCTGCGTAGCTCCAGCATCTCGAAGAATCTGTTCGTCATCAAAGCCATGAGTAACACCAATGCGTTCCACAACGCCAGCATTTACGCCTGCTTGAATATCGACCGCATGGTCACCCATCATGAGCGTGTTCTCTGGTTGGACTTGTAGTCTTTCCATGGCCATCTGCAGACTTGCTGGGTCAGGTTTCTGTACTGATATGTCTTCGCAGGTAACCACCGTAAACTCTGGTATGTGAAAGTAGTTTTGTATCGCTGTCTCGAACCGTTCTAGCTTTTCATGACCCGTCAGACTCCGGTCTTGGTATAAAGTCTGAATACCAAGTTCCGGTAGTGCGATGCCGAAATTTCTTGCAATGTGATACGGTGAGCCACTTGTAAAAAGCCCAAACTTTATGCCAACCTCACCAATGTGCGAGAATAAACGAGACAACCCATCGTAGGCTTTGATGTAGTCGGGTGCAATTTTGTCCTGAATTGGGTCTAGTAGGTCGTTAAGATGATCAAAATTAAGATTCGTCAGATGATGCTGCTTATCTTCATACAGCAAGCGAACTGTTTTCTCGAGCGTATTTCGTGTACTGCTCCCGACTGAATGCTGGAGTGCTATTTCATAATCCTCGTATGTGGGTATATCTGCAACATCGATACCTTGTTCGGTTAAGTACGTTTTCGATGCCTCATACTGACCATGACGAATTAAGTGTAGGGTATTTAGGAGTGTCCCATCGACATCAGAGATAATCGCTTCTGGAATTTTCATTAAAGTAAAAATAACACAAAAATAGCATTCTGTACAGAGGTAGCGCTTGTCTCGAATGAGCTGGGAATTTTCAAAATCTTTGATAAAACGAGTTGTGACGTGCGTACCTGGGTTTTATTGAGCTGTGCTGTTCACCGAAGCCATGTTTGCTAAAATAGAGATTGAAACTAAAACTTTACCGAGGGGAATAATCTATGGCGACTATCAATCCTTACATTAACTTCAACGGAAATGCCGAGGAAGCCTTTAGCTTTTACAAATCTGTATTTGGTGGAGAGTTCGGAAAGATTATACGCTTCAAAGATTTGGAAGGTCCTGATTTCCCTGTACCAGAAGACGAAGCAAATAAAATTATGCGCATCGTCTTGCCGATAGGCGGAAATACGCTACTGGCCAATGATGTTCCTGCGGCAATGGGCCGAGTGAGCGAAAGTGAAAATAGGTCTAAGATATCGGTTAGCGCAGAAAGCCGCGAAGAAGCCGACAGGATATTTGAAGGTCTTTCGGTGGGCGGTACAGTTGAAATGCCTATGGATGAGAGCCCGTGGGGTACGTCGTTCGCGATGCTTCGAGATAAGTACGGCATCGAGTGGACTGTAGAATTTGACCCAGGCAGTAGCAACTAAGGATAAACAAAGCTAATCTTCAACAATAGCTAGGATATTGCCGGCCGGATCCTTAAACCAGGCTATATTTGGGCCCATTTCGTGTTCTTTGCCCCGCATAATGCCCTTCTCGTCTTGGTAGGAGCCCGGGTACTGCTCAAATTCTACGCCAGCATTCGTAAGTTCTGTGTGCGCTTCATCGATGTTATTTACTCTAAAATCGAGCATGGTGTAGCCTGCCGGTTCATGGTCGGCTTTTTCGTACATCCACGCCTGGGCACCGCCTGGTAGTCGTATCATTGCGCCGCCGGTTTCATCCGTTACCTCAAAGCCCAATGCTTCAGAGTAAAATTGCTTGGCGGCGTTCAGATCATTAACCGAAAAGCCGCTAAATGTAGATTGAATGTTTATCATAATTCTTGCGTCTAGTGTAGGAACTTGTAGTGCCTCAAGTCAACGTAATTAATCATAGACTATGACCGCCTCGAAAAAGCGGTCTTAGTTTGCCCCCTAATTAACGACTTCCGAACTACTCTTGAATAGGAAGTGTATCCTTACTTCTATCGAAGGCGGTCATTAGATCATCCCATCCAGCTTCAAGTTTTGCTGTGTCCTCTTTTCCAAAAAGAGCGCCTTGTCCGTCGCTGAAGATTGCAACTGGCCCATCAAATGGCATGTCCGGCTCATCATCCTCCATTGAAGAAAGTTTTCCGTCAAACCAGTCTCTTACTTTAGCTCTGATGCGAGATCTTTCGCCTAAGTCATTATCTCGTTCGTCTTTGTGTGTCTCGCTCATGTAAACTCTCCGTGTATTGAAGTATACCAAAACAAACAAAAACACTTTGCTTTTCAACAAAGTGCGTATGTTTGGCTCCGGAGACTGATAGCGCACTTTGTGCTTTTCCACTCAGCCATGCTCGGAGCAAGCTCCTGCGCGAGGCTTCGCTACACCGCGCCAGAATTGCCTTGCAATCTGATTCTAGGCTTCAGACTTCAAAGCCAAGTAAAAACCACCTTTTGCAAGGTGGCCTTTACTTAGCTCACAACGATAGAGGAAGTTATAACTGCGATTAAACACGATGCAAGAAGTGTGGGGATGTAATCTTATGTTGAGTTTTAAATGGGATGCGTTAAGCAAGGATATCATATAAAACAATAAATAAATATTGTTAAACGATAAATTATGTGCTATAACTCATGATATGAAATATAAGAATTCAAATCTCAGGGATCGCGGGACAACTTTATTTTTAAGAACAGCTATATTGGGTGCCTCTATTGTGATAGCACTATTATCTCTATGGGCAATATCAGATGTTTATATGCACTGGTCAGAGGATTCACCAGAGCTTACACTCTGGACATATCCGGTAATCCTGATTATTTCTGCAAGTGCGGCTACATTCTGCGTGGCCGTCTTTCAGATATGGAAGCTACTCAGCTTGATAGACAACAATAAGGCGTTTACTAACGCGTCCGTAAGAACTATGAGAAACGTCAAATACTGCGGGTTCATAATAAGTGCTCTTTTCGCAACATGGATGCCATTGGTCTTCCGTGTGGCAGATAACGACGACGCTCCGGGAATGATACTGATATTCGGTGCGATATTTGTAGGTATTCCATTTGTGATTGCGGTGTTTGCTGGTGTGGCACAGCGGCTATTTCAGAACGCCATAGACATTAAGAAAGAGAATGACCTAACAGTCTAATGAGGATATATGGCAATCATTATAAACATTGACGTTATGCTGGCTAAACGAAAAATGAGCGTTACTGAGCTTGCCGACAAAGTCGGGATAACAATGGCGAACATTTCTATACTGAAAAATGGAAAGGCTAAGGCAGTTCGCTTCTCTACGTTAGCGGCAATCTGCGAAGCCCTTAACTGCCAGCCTGGTGATATTTTGGAATTCAAGTAATTATTTGACTTCCAATGCTGTGTTCACAATTTGCCCAAACTTGATAGTAGTTTCAATTCCAGTATGGGCATATAAAAAGTCAGAACCATTTTCACAGTTCTGACTTCATCTGTTCCAGCTTGGCTCCGGAGACTGGATTCGAACCAGCGACCTGGGGATTAACAGTCCCTCGCTCTACCACTGAGCTACTCCGGATTACGTGGTTTGGCTTTTTGGCTCAGGTGACATTCTAACTGGATTTTTCCTCTCTGTAAATATACTTACTGGCAACAATCATCTTAGGAGTACACTATTTACAGCAATAAGGAGGAACTATGACAGATTCTGGACAAGATTTTAGCGGACTGAAGGCATTATTTTTTAACGGTACGCTTACTAAAAGTCCGGGCAAAAGCCACACTGACCTACTGATAGATATTAGTCGTGGCATTATGGACAAGCAAGGTGTTCAAACAGAGGTGATTCGGACCATAGACCACGAAATTGCTACCGGGGTGTATTCGGATATGCGCGAACAAGGCTGGCAGACTGATGTCTGGCCAGATATATACAAAAAGGTGCTAGAGGCCGACATCTTGGTGCTAGCCGGGCCAATTTGGCTGGGTGACAATAGCTCTATGATGAAAAAAGTCATCGAGCGTTTGTACGCCAGTAGCGGTGACCTAAATAGTAAGGGTCAATGGATTTACTATGGTAAAGTTGGTGGCTGTTTGATGACTGGGAATGAAGACGGTATTAAGCACTGCGCTATGGATGTACTATATAGCCTGCAGCACCTGGGCTACGTAGTTCCTCCGCAAGCTGACGCCGGATGGATTGGTGAAGCTGGGCCTGGCCCAAGCTATGGCGATGATGATGGCAAAGGCGGCCGAGTAGGCATAGACAATGATTTCACTAACCGCAATGCGACATTTATGACCTGGAATTTACTGCATATGGCTAAAATGCTTAAGGACGCTGGTGGTATCCCTGCCTACGGAAATCAACGCGCCAAATGGGACGCTGGTAGTCGTTTTGACTTTGAGAATCCCGAGTACAGGTAGTCTTGACACGGGGTGTATTACCGCCGTTGTCAAGAAGTTGGTTTTGAAGACCAATTGCGCTTGAATCTGCTGCTGATGCCGTCTGCTATGGCGTCTACGTCAATGTCTTTTGCGTTACGTATTGTTGCAATACGAGTGCGGAGTGCATCGATCTTTTCGTGTGCTTTTTTTAGAGACTCTCTGCCATCCAGACTCATACTACGAGCGGACTCGTTGATGAGTCCACGCCCGTAGACATCAAGCATCTCTTCGATATATACCATGCTGGTAAAGTAGCTTTCCGTATCCGTAGCCCCTGCGTCTATCTGGTCGCCGAGCCAATTTGCATAGTCGTAAAGCTGAAAAAGAAAGTCATGTAGCTGTTGTGGTTGCATAGTGTTAGTATACAAAATAATCATTAGATACAGCATATTACGGGCATAGCTAGCTTGTGCTAAGGTTGCTGCTGGTCAGCTGTCGATGGTAATTGTGGTGCCGCCGAGCTTTTGCGCAAAGTAACTGTCGTGCGAAATATAGATAACCGCACCGTGATAGTTTGCCAACGCGTCCTCTAGCTCTTCAATACTCGGTAGGTCAAGGTGGTTGGTGGGCTCATCGAGAATGAGTAGTAGTGGCTCACCTAGCAGCATGCGGATCAGCTGGAAGCGGGCTTTTTGACCACCGCTCAGACGCTCGATGGGCGTCTTGCCATCAACTTCTGGGTTAAATAGGTATTCTCCCAAGAGTTGCTTGATCTTTTGTTCGCCAACTTTGACGTCTTTGTCTAGGCAAGACTGCTCAATAGCATCATGCAAGCTCAGCTTGAGATATTTGGCATCGATTTCCTGCTCGTACTGGCCGATAACAATATTTTTTTCGACAGCCACGGTGCCGTCAAAGCGTGTGGCTGATGTTTTGCTACCGGTAGTTTGAGCCACAATTTCATTTACCAGTGTAGTCTTACCTGCTCCGTTTCGGCCATGCAAGCGAATACGTTCTCCTTCGTGCAAACTAAAATCGATAGCACTAAACAGCGTATGGTCGCCATAGCCAAGGCTGAGGCTACGGGCTTCTACGAGTAGCCTGGATGACTCGCTGTCGGTGCTCTTGGTGGACAGCTGGATGTTTTTAGCCTTGTACTTTTCGTAGGCGCCAGCCAGTTTCGGATTTAGCTCTTCCGCATTTTCGCGGTCTATCCAAAACGATGGTCGCTCGGCGGTGCCGAGTTTTGCTAGCTCTGCTTCGGCCCGCTCTTCTTGGGACTTAAAGCGTTTGACCGTGCCTGGATCGTGCGCCTTTTCTTTCATGCGACGGAAACGGATGACATCGTTGGTCAGGTTGCGAATACGACGCTGCACCAGATCATACTCGTTCACCTGCGAGGTGATCTGATTCGTATTGATCGACAGGTATTTTTTGTAGTTACCGTTAAAGCTGTAGGCGCGACCGTTGCGGATCTCGATAATTTTATCAACTTCGCCTAGCACGTCACGGTCGTGAGTGATGACTACTACGGCCTCAGTAGCGCCAGTTAGCCATTTAATAAATTCGGCTTTAGCGACGTAGTCCATGTGGTTAGTAGGCTCATCTATAAGTGCCAAGTGGCCGCGCGCTCGTTGTACCTTTATGAGCTCTACCATACGCTTTTGGCCGCCGCTCAGGCTGCTTAGCGGCTCCTCTAGCTTGGCGGGATCTAGCTGGTACGCTTCCATTGCCTGGCTGATTTCGCTTTCAATTTGGAAGTAGCCTAGCTGCGTAAAACGCTCGAGCGAGTCGCTGTAGCGCTGCATTTTCTTGTCGTCGTCACCCATGTGGGCCGGGTAGGTCATGAGGATGTGATGCAGATGCGCAAACTCTGGTAGATCACCTTGGATGTACTCGAGTACAGTCTTGTCTTCGTGGCCATGGTGCTCCTGGCGACTAGCGATAATGGTGGCACCGCGCTTGAGTTCCACGCTGCCCTGGTAGTCTTTGTCATCACCGGTAATAATGTGCATAAGCGTGGATTTTCCGGTGCCGTTTCGGCCAATTAGGCCTACTTTTTCACCCGGTTGCACGTCAAACTTAAGCCCCGTGTACAGTACGTGCGGCCCAAAAGACTTTTCGGTAATATCTAGATTCAGTAACATGATTTATTCCTTAATTTCGAGCCAATTTTAGAGCGGCAGACATATCGCGTTTCTGATCGCGAGCCTTTAGTGTTTGTCTTTTGTCGTACTGCTTCCTGCCCTTACCGACTGAGATGCGTAGTTTTACATAGCGAGTGCTGGTGAGTATCTCCAGTGGAACAATACTGCGGCCTTGTTGTTTGGCGGCAATCAGTGCATCAATCTCGCGGCGCTTGGCGAGAAGTTTGCGTGTGCGATGTTGCTCGTCCTCACTCAGACTAATACCGCCCACCTGCCCAACCAGTGAATTTAACAGATATAGCTCATTATCTTTTACGGTAACATAGGCGCCACGTAGGCTGCCTTGCCCCATGCGAAGTGCTTTGGTTTCGGCGCCAGTTAGCTGCAAACCCACCACCAAAGAATCACCCAGCTCGTAGTCATGTCGAGCACGGCGGTTCTGAATAGACTTGGACTGACTAGCTTTCTTCTTGGCCATAACTGTTCTATTGTACGGCCTCAGATACAGCACGCCAAATGCTGTCATCGCTATTTTGCGCACGCCAGTACCACCATTCGCTGCCCCAGCAGTCGATCGGGTAGGCATTGACGGCCTTGGCTGACTGTATGTTGTGTTTAATTTGCTTGGTGCTCATAGACTTTGCTTGCTCGGTGCTAGTCATGTGCCAGATGGCTTTTGGCCCCCAAGGCTCCAGCTGCAGTTCATGAATAAATGCTGGCTTGCCGCTACTAGCTGCAACCAGAAACTTCCGTAGTTTGTGTAGTGCAGGTGGCTGCTTTGTTTGATAGTAATTGCCCTTTTCGTAGCGCACAAAATACTGAGAAAATCCGACAATGTCTGGGATTGGTCGGCGAAGGGGCACGCCCCAGCCGTTACTGGTGCTCATAATTACGGGGCGTTTGCTATCAAGTTTTTTGACAAGCTGGTATTCCTGACGAAGTCGTGCGCGGTCAATTTGTATTCGTGCACCAAAGTTACTAAGTAGTGCTTCATTTTCAAGCTGCCAGCTCACGATTGTTTTGTTAGAACGAAAGTGTTTGACCGTTGCCTGAACAAAGTCGAGTAATGCTGTATCGCGCTGGGCTGGCGGCAGTGCAAGCACCCACTTCGGCCAGTGATATTCCGGCCAACGGGGCTGCTTAACACCTAAGCACATACTGACAATACCGCCGGCTTCCGTAATGCGAGCTAGCTGCCAGTCCAGTTCAGCAAAGTCGTATTTACCAGATTGCGGCTCGCAGATAGTCCAGTAGCTCATCAAGCGAAAGCGCCGCCAGCCTTGTGCCAGTAACCAATCAAGTGCATCATGGCTATTAATGCCAAAATTATGGCACTGTTTGCTAGAAAAGCTAACACCAAATTTTGCTGGATCAATCATTTGTAAATGTTTGTTTGGCAACATTCCAAACACTCGGGTCATCTAGTTTTACCATGCGGTAGTACCAATATTCGGCGCCCCAGAAATAGACTTCACGCATACCCGTTGCCCTAGCAAACTTTACCCTGCCTGTGAATTGCTTGGCATCGAACGACTTATTTTGTTCGGCCAGGCTGATAGCGGTAATGGGCTTGCCATTTGGCGGCCAAGGTTCGGCCTGCATTTCGTGCAGCACCGAGTCTTTGCCTGTCAGCAGCTTTTCACCGCCGGCCAAAAAGCCGTAGTACCAGGCTGGGTATGGATACTGAAAGTAGCGATGACTTACCTGACTATCCCAGACGCGTCGATATACTGATATGCCGATCTCGTCCGGTAGCGGCTGACGTAGCATGAGCCCAATGTAGTTGTTGCTACGGCTGATAATAACGGGGTGTTTGCTGTCTAACTTTTTAACAAGAGCCAGCTCACTTTTTAGCCGCGCCCGGTCAAAGTTATAGCAGTGACCAAAGTGATTGTAGAATTCATTTTCCAGTTGGTAGCTATCAAGTGCCGGGTTGTCACGGTACCGTTCGATGACGTTACGCATAAAGGCTTCGAGCTGTGGTTGCCAGGCGGTAGCCGGCTGCTTGGTATCGACCCATGATGGCGGATGACACTCTGGCCAGCGTGGCTGGCGTAAACCAACCGCCAGTGTTACCTTGGCGCCAACTTTGTTGGCTTTGGCAAACTGCCAGTCCAGTTGCGTAAAGTCATAGACGCCCTGCTTAGCCTCAATTTCATCCCAGTAACTCACCAGTCGAAAATGCCGTACGCCGATGTCTAGTAGTGCATCCATGGTTTGCTTTGGCTGAACACCCAAGTAACTCGCATAACTAGGTATAAACGTTACGCCTTGAACGTATGGCTTGCTGCGCTGGCTGTGAATATACCACTGCGCAATGCCGTACATGCCGCCAAACACTGTTAGTGCCAGTAAGATGACGAGTACAGCCGCCTTGTGCCAACGCGATGCACGCCACCAGCTAGTAAACGATTTTAGGCAAGATTTCAGATAGGTTGAATATGCTTTACTCATGGCTAATTTGTAGTTATAGCTTACAATATATGTGGCCCAATAGATATGAAGATTAGTATTGTTATCCCTGTTTACAATGAAGAAAAGCAGCTCGCTGATTGTTTGCGAGCTATTGCTGCGCAGCGCCAAAAACCCTATGAAGTCATTGTGGTAGATAACAACTCTACCGATACCACCGCTCGTGTTGCTCGCCGGTTTAAGTTCGTTAAAGTTATTAGCGCCAAGCGTCAAGGCGTGGTGTATGCCCGTGATCGTGGCTTCAACACGGCCACCGGCGACATTATTGGCCGTATCGACGCCGATACCCGCTTGCCCGCCGACTGGACAATGCAAGTCGCGCGCATATTTTCTGATGACTCAATCGATGCCGTCAGTGGCGCTATGCAGTATTATGATGTGCCGCTTGCCGGTGCGTTTAGTAAGGTAGATCTGTTATTCCGCCGCCGAACAGCACGGCTGATGGGCGATGAAGTATTTTTGCAGGGTGCCAGTATGGCTGTACGCCGAAGTGCTTGGAGAGCTTGTCGTACACACATGTGTCGTCAAGCGGGGTTACATGAAGATTTTGATTTAGCGATTCACCTGGCACAAGCCGGTCGGCGTGTGGTATTTGACGAAACACTAGTGGCGAGCATCACGGCACGATGTATTGATGACAGTATTGTTGATTTCTGGAGCTATGTACTGCTAAGCCCTGCTACCTACAAGCATCACGACATCGCATCACGTAAGTACATGTATTCAATCGTATGGTTAGTACTCATGCTGCATTTACCACTCCGAACGCTATACCGTTCCCGTAATGGCAGCATTGGTCAGTTACGAGTAAATCCCGCTACCTACGTCGACTAATTTGCGACGTTGCTGGTGTAGCCGCCGTATTGATTCGCCACAGGTTTACAAAATTTCCATACGCCTATCTTGGCCTTTTGGGCGACGGCCTCATCTTTTGTGAAGAGTGCAGACTTGGTAAATGGGAAGTAGGTATAGGCAAAGCCATGTCCTGTCTTGATCAATTGCTCGTTTAGGAGTGTGCCGTCGGGCAAGTAAACGTAGCGGAGCAATCGGTCGTAGCGGTCACGGTTGCTACTCAGTGGGTCGGATGCCAGTCGAACGCGTTGGGCGCCAACGGTTAGCTTTGTGTAGGTTGCTGCTTCCGGACCAAAGCACTGCACAGGCTTACGTGGGTCATGTGTTTCGGGTGTATCGACGCCAATGAAGCGGATAGTTTCAGTAGTCCCATTCATATCCACAGCAATGGTATCGCCATCGTCAAACTTAACGACTCGGTATAGTCCGGGTTGATTAATCTCGGCACGCGCATTCAGCCAGTCAAACCAGCCGTACTGCTGTCCGATTAGCACAAACAATGTTATGCTGAGGCTTAACCATGTTACTTTGCGCCGGCCAATCCGGATGGGTTTCATGCCAGGTCTAGCGCCGTGAGTACGGCTGCTTTATTTAGATTTTCACCAATTATAACAATGGGTTTTTCTGTTAGCTTTGGTGGTTGAAGGTGTCCGGCAATACGATCGAAGTCGGCTTCGTCCATGTTGCCGTATAGGCGGGTTGGTTTGTTATGGGAATCGTTGACGGCGCGATGCTTAGCAACCGCCTTGTCGGTTTTGAGCCAAATAAGTTTTAGGTCGGCCCCAGCTGCAGCGGCAATCGCACGTAAGTTTTCACGGTCTTGGTAAAAGTTAAAATTCGTGTCGAACACCACACTTGTACCCTGTTCGAGCAGATGTTTAGCGCGCGCGTTTAACTGGGTGTATAGTGCATGGCTTTCGCTATGTGTATGGGTGGGTGTGTCAAACATGGCACGCCTTTCGTGGTCGGCCCACAAATGCATAGCACCACTAGCCTCACAGATTATCTGAGCGACTGTTGTTTTGCCCGCACCGGGATAACCCACGAAAATGTACAGTGTTGCCATAGGAGTTTATTATACGGCTTTTTGTGACAAAATATGCGGTGAATGGAAGGTATCAAAAGTGGTTGTTGCGATGTCGAGTGCTAGTCGCGAAACTTGCTCACCAGTCAGGTTTACCGAGGAAACAGCCTCACCATGAAACAACTGTAATTTGTACTGCTTTGGAGCAGCTACTTGTGTGTTGGCGGGCATGAGTAACGCTGGTCTCACTCCAAGTAACTCCGCAACTGGCTCGGTCTCTTGCGGCGCTAATTCAACGCAGCGCGCAACTGCACGTAGGAACATAAAACGTTCCGTCAGATCAAGATCGGCAGCAAAATCTGCTGATTCTACCGTACGACTCAGTGGATCTTCGCGGTCGCATAGTTCCGGCAATAAGCGCTCAGCAAAGTCCTTGGTAAGCAAATAAAAATTTTCTGGAGAATGAGGGTTGGGAATGTGACCAGCGTCCATTGGGGTGAAGCAATTTGTCTCTGCTTGGTCGACGATGTCTTGGCGGCGTGCATAGCCAATTCCTGTTGCTTCGTGCAGTAGTAAAGAATTAGCCATAGCACTCCTCCCTAATCTATGGTTTGAATATATGGGGCCAAAACGCTTATGTCAATCACTGTAAGAAATATCACAATGAACTGATTTTAGTTAACTCCAGTCATGCGGTCATGTCTAGAAAAATACTAATCTTACAACGATTTCTTGACGGATTGTATTATTATAAGCACAACCATTATAGTTAGACTATGTACAAAAAACGACAATCCAGCCCTCCTAAGAAGAAAACAGGCAGCCGAATTTCAACGTCGATCCCTAAACGAAACTGGCGACCACTTATCTTGATTGGCTTGATGGCAAGCGCTGTGCTCATAGTTATAGCGCTCAATGCAGTACGCGGCCCTGCTGGTCCAAGTGCGCGCACTATTGCTGATAAATTTGTTGGTGCTATGAATAGCTGCGACGCTACAATTGTTCAGAAATACGCTCCGCTCATAGCGCAAAACGAAGAAAAAATGGCAAAATTTACAAAAAACTGTCAGCCGGGAATGATTACGGCTACATTTGTGAATGAAAGCCACGTTGCCGATCAGGGCGCACTACTCACCTACAGCGTTGTTGATGCGAGCCAGTCTGTGTATAAAAAGCAAACAGTGCTACTCACTATGATTCAAGATGACAATGGCATGTGGGAAGTTGCGTTTGTTAACGGCTTCCTGACTCCGTAATTGCTGGTTGCTAAAAGTCTATGCCCTTATTGGCCAGAAATTTGTCGTCAAAGTGATGCTTTACCTTATGCATGTCGGTGACGATGTCGGCGTGTTTTTGCAGCGCTGTCGGGAAGTTGCGCCCGGTCACGCAGATGCTGGTCCTGGGGCTGTGACCCTCTAGCAAGGCCTGTAGCTGGTCTTTGCTGAGTAGGCCGTCATGTACAGCGTTGTTGATTTCATCGCAAATTACTAGGTCGTAGTCGCCGCTGGTGGCGAGCTTGAGGGCCTCATCGTAGGTATCTTGAGCGGCTTGCTTGTGCTGTGCTTCGCTGACGAATTCAGCGCTGAGGTCGCCGGCGTTATAAAAGCCCTTACCGCCCTTGTAGAAATACAGTTGATCTTTGTAGATAGGCATAATATCGCGAATAAAGACGTGCTCGCCCACGCCCCAGTACTTGATGAATTGTATGTAGGCTACTTTCCAGCGATTACCGAGTGCCCGAACCATGAGTCCTAGGGAGGCGCTAGTCTTGCCTTTGCTGTCGCCGGTATAAACAATTACAACCGAGTCTTTAGTTTCATATCCTTCAAGTGCCATATGGTAGCTAGTATAGCGTAATCATTTGGCCGTTCGGACTATTTTGAATAGCGTGGCTGCTCGGCACGAACATCAACAGGAATGTCATCTTCGTTCCAGTGGATGATGTTATGGGTATCACGACGAGGGTCACGATTTCGTACAGCTCGCTGCCCAGCCATGACGGCCATGCCAAGTATGCGATCCCCATGATTGGCCAGTACTACTTCTGCACAATCTGCGGCCACTTCATCACCCCTGTCGCGTAGTAGGTATTCGAGGTCGACAGCGAAACGGAGCTGCGGAAAGACATCGGTGCGGTATATCTCACCGCTAGCGTTGCTGTGGTATATGCGCCCCGTTACGGCATTTTTTCGCTTCAAAAATTCCAGCTCCTCGCCGAGGCGTACTGGGCCCTTTGCTTGGCGATCATAACCAAATTTTTCATCATAGTACCAGCCCAGGCGCCGTTCTATAGAGGCGGTCGGAATAAGCGCCATTTCTACCCCAGTATCAGGTGCGATACCCCCGGTCTGTTTGATGTGTTCTGCAGCAACATAGTGTGTAAAGTTATTGATGTACGCGGCAACCTTCCGGCTGTGTTCGGGCTGCGTGACTTCGGGTGTGTGACCGAAGTGTTCTTCAAATGCTGTATCAAATAATTCCAGTAGCTGGCGATCTTGATTTTCCGACTCGTCATCAGCGACACTTTCAAGTTTTTGAACGATTTCGGGCGAGACGCCGACTGATCTTATTCCGAGTCGGGGCGGTGTGTATGGTAGAACGTGTTCGGCAACCATAGTTGTCTCCTTATCTTGATGCTAGCACCAGGGCGCATAGATTGTATGTGAGAAATCGCACGCACTACGTGCTACACGGCTGGCTGTAGGCTGGACTGATTGGTTTTAGCGGCACTGACTCGCCCCAGATATACCCCGAAACGATAGCGTCGTAATTTGTCACGCGCTTCATCCGCCTCTGGGTTTGCGCGAGTTTCTGAGCTCATTTGGCCCTTCCTGACGGTGACCGAAACTTTACTTCGAACTGAGTCAACCAGCTCTTTGTGTGTGGCGTCCTGTGCGAGCAGCGTTTCGGTCGATTCGTCGTACTCGCTATGTATGTCGTAGCGGTTACCCAGGAATTCCTTAATAAGTAGTTCAGGTTTACGCGAGGCTGTGGGTACCACCGTGTCGATATCGGCTAAGTCTACGACATTTGCGGTTGCTTGTTCGCCTAAGTTTTGAAACGCGGCTGTGAATGCCTCTGGAGAACGATGAATCGCCCGATCAATAGTTTCAATTCTGCGACTTATGGCTCCGTCAGTGCCTCGGTCTACAACAATCTGCGGCTGGTCAATCTCTGTCATATCTCCCCCTTGTACACTTAACTGTAGCAACAGAGCCAGCTGGTGTATGTGAAAAATATCACTCTGTAGCTGGTATGTTAACCTTTGAGCGCGGCGTCAATCTTTGGACGATCAAACCCAACAATAATATGGCCGTTAATGTCTAGTACCGGAATGCCGCGCTGACCAGACTTATCGAAAGCCTCCGTCATGGCGGCCGGGTCGTGCTCGACGTCTTTATCGGTGTACTCTTGGCCAATTTTGTCTAGGTAGTCTTTGGCGGCATGACAAAAGGCGCACCAGGTTGCGGAATAGACGGTTACTTGTGACATAGTGAACTCCTTTTGTATTACTATACTTAATATAGTATAGCGAACAGTAGCGCTTTGCAAGTAGTTTGTACACAAGGGTCTTGCAGGACGGCTAACAGGGATGGTATACTGGGACTAATGGGAACATCCACAGCAGCGCCACAATCGACGCCGCACACTCTTAAGGGTGGGGACGGTTCAACGCCTTCTAAATCAGCCGACATCGACGAAGTATTTTTTCAGCAGAATCTGTTTTACATGACTGTGCTTAACATGACATGGCAGTTGGCTATTGTCGTTATTGTGCCAATTGTGGCCGGTTTTAAGCTAGACGAACATTTTAATTCTTCACCATGGCTAACGCTGCTAGGCCTTGTTATTGCCGCTGCCGCTATGATGCTAGTAGTCATGAACACGGTAAAACGAGCCACCGCTAAGGCTGCTCGAGGAGCCAAGAAATGAACATGCTCACTACCTTTGCCTCCGACGGTCCAGCGATTCACGTTGCGCCTGGCCACTTGTTTGATATTGGCGGCTTTAGTATCACTAACTCCATTTTGTATGGTTGGATCACTGCCCTACTTGTGACTGTCTTTTTAGTTTGGGTGTCACGTAAATTTACCGTCAAACCAAAGCGTGGCCCGCTGCAGCTACTAGAAGTTGGCGTAGAGTTTATTTACAACCAAGTCCTGTCGGTGTTTGACGACAAAAAGACCGGTAAAAAATATGCGCCGTATTTTGTGACGCTGTTTTTCTTCATCTTGCTTAACACCTGGTTAGGTCTGCTGCCAGTTGTGGGCGAAGGCTTTACGGTTAAAGAAACGCCATTGTTCCGACCATTCACCGGTGACTGGAACGGTACCTTTGCCATGGCGGCTGTGACGATGCTATTTGTCTACACTGCCTCGATTCGTGAAGCTGGCGGCGTGCGTAAGTTTTTGCGTCACTTCTTTGTGGGGAGCCCCTGGAACCCGCTGTACTTCGTGGTTGGACTGCTGGAGATGTTTAGTGACCTGACCCGAGTGGTGAGTCTGTCGATTCGTTTGTTCCTCAATGTCGCCATTGGTGAAATGGTGATCGCCGTGTTTGCCTACCTGGGTAGCTTCGCAGCACCACTGACCGCTCTACCGTTTACACTGATAGAACTCGGTGTGGGCGCCTTGCAATCGTATATATTTGTAACTCTGGGCATGATGTACCTGGCGATTTCTGTCAACGCATCCCAGTCGCACCACGCGGAGCACGCCGAATCCGCCGACTTGACCAACGCTGATCATACTGGAACAATAAGCACGGAGCCCGCACGCGTATGATCAAAGGGCTCATTTTTTGTGTAATACCAAGTAATACAGTTAATAGTAATTAAAGGAGTAATAAAATAATGACAGAATTAGTACAACTTGCTGCAGCTACCCAGGCAGTCGACGTGAGCCTTATCGGCAAAGGTTTGATGGTTGGCGGTGGTTTTATCGGCCCAGCTATCGGTATTGGTCTAGTTGGTAGTAACTACCTACAGGCTGTGGGTCGTAACCCAGAAGCAGCTAAGTTCTTTGGTCAAGCACTGATTTTCGTGGCCATCATCGAGCTGTTTGGTCTGTTGGCCTTCGCATCAATCTTTATTGTTAAATAAGCTAAAGAGACAGATTTTACGTGACAACATTACTAACACAATTTGCAAGCGAAGAATCAGGCGCCGGTCTGAGTGCTTTGGGTGTTGATGGCAAAGCTTTTGTTATTCAGCTCATCACCTTTTTGCTCGCCTTTTTGGTGCTAAAGCGTTACGCGTTCAAGCCAATCCTAAAGGTGCTCAATGAGCGTCACGAACTAATAGAAAGTGGCGTAAAACTGGGCGAAGACATGCAAAAAGAACGCGCCGAACTTGATAAGCAAGTCGACCAGACGTTGCAAAAAGCGCGTACCGAAGCCGACGGCATTATTGCCAGTGCCCAGGAAACTTCGCGAGAAGTCATTCACGAAGCCGAGGACAAGGCGCAAGCCAAGGCAGCCGGTATCTTGAAGGACGCCGACGAGCGTATCAAGACTGACACTGCGCGGGCTCGCAAAAAGCTCGAGGGCGAACTGGTTGGTCTGATTTCGGACGCAACCGAAGCCATTATTGGCGAAAAAGTAGATGCCAAAAAGGATGCTCAGCTCATCGAAAAAGCTCTGCAGGAGCAAAAGGCGTAGCATGAAAACTTCACGTACTCGTATTGCCCAGACTGTTGCCGACCGCACACTGAAAAGTGGTGCCGACGGCAGTTACGTGCGTGAACTTGCCGCCTTTTTGCTCAGCGAGCGTCGTGTGGGAGAGTTGAACTCACTACTGCGTGATGTCCAGGCAGACTGGGCGGAGCAAGGCTACGTCGAAGTGCTGGCAGCCAGCGCTCACCCATTGACTGATGCGGTTCGCAGTGACATCAAAACCCAAGTAGCAACCCTGTACCCAAATGCCAAGCAGATTATCGTGACCGAGGTGCCCGACCCCACAGTTGTCGGCGGTGTGCGCCTGAGTCTCGCTAATCAGCAGTTGGATTTGTCGGTAGAGGCTAAGCTCAACAAATTCAAACAATTAACCGCTGGAAAGGAATAATAGTGGCAGATTTATCAATAACAGACCTGAGTGCCGATATTCGGGCTGCGATTTCAGAACTTAAGACACGCCCAGAAATTGAGAGTGTAGGTGTTGTTACCCGTGTGGGTGATGGCATTGCCTGGATTTATGGTCTCAGCAAAGCTGGCTATAACGAAATGCTCGAAATTGATGGTGCTGATGGTCAAAAAGTGACCGCCTTTGCCTTTAACCTTGCCGAAGACGAAATTGGTGCGGTGCTACTGGGCGAAGACACCAATGTTAAGGCTGGCGCTAGCGTGCGTCTGTCTGGCCAGGTGCTTGAGGTACCAGTTGGTCCGGAACTAGTCGGCCGCGTAGTTGATCCACTGGGTAACGTACTTGATGGTGGTGAACCGCTGAACGCTAAGCTCAAGAGCCCAGTCGAAAACCCTGCCCCAGGCGTACTTGACCGTAAGAGCGTGCATGAGCCACTTATGACCGGCCTTGTAGCTATTGATGCCATGGTGCCAATTGGCCGTGGTCAGCGTGAGTTGATTATTGGTGACCGTCAAACTGGTAAGACGGCGATTGCGATCGACACTATGGTTAACCAGGCCAAGCAAAAGACCGGTGTTATTAACGTCTATGTCGCCGTTGGTCAAAAATTGTCGAAGGTTGCTGCCCTACAAGAGCGCCTGAAGCGTGAAGGCGTAATGGACCAGACAATTATTGTGGCCACTGGCCCAAGCGACCCTGCTGCTATGCTCTATTTGGCGCCATACGCTGGTGCTGCTATGGGTGAATATTTCCGCGATAACAAGCAACACGCCCTAATTATCTACGATGACCTGACTAAGCATGCTCAGGCATACCGCCAGATGAGTTTGCTACTGCGTCGCCCACCAGGCCGCGAAGCGTACCCAGGCGATGTTTTCTACTTGCACAGCCGTTTGCTAGAGCGTGCCGCAAAGCTATCTGACAAGCTCGGTGCTGGCTCACTGACCGCTTTGCCTATCATCGAGACCCAGGCTGGTGATATTAGTGCCTACATTCCTACCAATGTCATTTCTATTACCGATGGTCAGATCTTCCTTGAGACTAACTTGTTTTACCAGGGTATTCGCCCAGCTATCTCTGTTGGACTCAGTGTGAGTCGCGTGGGTGGTAGTGCCCAAACTAAGGCCATTAAGTCGGCTGGTGGTAGCCTAAAGCTGGCGTTGGCACAGTTCCGTGAACTAGCTGCCTTTAGTCAGTTTTCTACCGATCTTGACGCCGAAACCCGTCACACTATCGAGCGCGGTCAGCGCCTGACTGAGCTGCTCAAGCAGCCACAATTTGCGCCGTACGCTATCTGGGAAATGTATTCCATATTGCATTCGGCCAACGAAGGCGCTTTTGATATAGTGCCACTCGAAAAGGTCGAGGCAGCGCGTGAAGCCATTTTGCGAGAGCTAAAGAGCAAGCACGCCAAACTGGTTGAGACAATTAATACTGGTGATAAAGTAGCTGACAAGGACAACGAGACTATTCTCAAGGTCGCCAATACGGTCGCCAAGCAGTACGAAATTAAGGAAGCAAAGAAGTAGTAAAACACTATGGCCAGTACAATTGCACTCAAACAACGGATTAAGTCCGTTAAAGGTACCCGCCAAATTACCAAGGCTATGCAGTTGGTAAGTGCTAGTAAGCTGCGCCGCGCCCAGGAATATGCTAACAAAAGCCGTGCGTACCGTGAGTTGGCCTACGAATTGCTGGCACGACTTGGTGCGATTGATGAAGTTGAGCGTCACCCGTTGTTTGTGAAACGAGCTGTAAAACACCGTCTATACGTGGTAATCACCAGTAATAGTGGACTGGCTGG
Organism: uncultured Candidatus Saccharibacteria bacterium; assembly: GCA_964647125.1. Lineage (GTDB taxonomy): Bacteria > Patescibacteriota > Saccharimonadia > Saccharimonadales > UBA4665 > UBA6224. The sequence goes on along the minus strand of CAZYFP010000001.1, from coordinate 248,581 downwards.
AGCTTATAACGCCAATGTACTGAAGGTGCTAACGCAGCACATTCGCGAAGATCAGAATGCAAAGATTGGTAGCCATGTGATTTCTATTGGTAGTAAGGGTGCGCAGTTTGTTCGCCGCCTAAGTGGCGTAGAGCTTAGCGCGGTCTATCCGTCATTTGGCGATCAACCAACTGCCAATGATGTTCGACCAGTACTCAATAGTGTAATTGAGCAATATGAGAATGGTGATGTCGACGAAGTGGTTGTGCTGTACACCTTTAGTAAATCTAGCATTGCCCAGCAAGCACTTGCCATGCCATTGTTGCCTGCCCGTGCCGAGCAGCCCGGTGATCGACCAAAGTTACCGGACATTAGTAATTTTGAGCCGGATGTCGAGACAGTTATCGAACAAGTCACTACCCGCCTGGTGGAGGCGCAAATTTGGCAGGCACTACTAGAGAGTCTGGCAAGTGAGCATGCCATGCGCATGGTAGCCATGAAGAATGCGACCGACAATGCCAAAGACTTGATAGATGATTACACTCTAGAGTTAAACACCGCTCGTCAAGCCGCAATTACACAAGAACTAGCCGAAATTACCGGTGGTGCGGAGGCGCTCAATGGTTAACGTAGCGACAACACAGGGGCTAGCCATGGCTCCGTATCCGTATGCTGACATGCTTTCATCAATGGAGCTGCGCTTCACGACTTTTGATCTAGTTCGGAGTGTTATTGATAAGGATGAAGACTTTACGCGGCAGCAACGCGGCGAGCTAATTGTATGGGCGAACCAAGTCTTCCTACAGCGGCTTGCGGCCGGTGAAGAGCTTATTGAAGAGCCCTGGGCGGTGGCAAGCGCATGACCTTATATAAAGAAGTACCTAAAAACTGGAGTCCAACCACGGAGTACCGTGATCTTTTGGCAAAGCGAGCACCGGCAGCGTCACAGGATTTTTCTGAAACAGGTGAAGTGTTTACCAAGCCAATGACGCCAGAAGCTCTCGCGGCGGCGGCACTTGTTAAGGCTGAAATTGAACCCAGTCACTTCTCTGGATCGTATCTGGATGCAAAACATGTGGCAATTGGTGGCGTAACAGCGCTGTGCATTACCCGTGAGGCCGATGCTCAGACTATTATGCAGAGTTTGGATAAAACAAAGGCATCGTACCACTTTAGCCGTGCAGTGTTGGAGTATGCGCTACAAGATGCAGCGCACGCTGACGAGGTTGTCACCTCTACTGAGTACGACGTGTTGTACGGACAAGGCTCCGCGCGGCGAGATGCAGCGACCATCGCAGAACATACAAGACAACTGATTACAGAACTAGAAGGAGAACAATAATGGCAACAGCGACGAAAGAAAAAGTAACGACCGGTACTATCACCCAGATTGTGGGTGTGGTAGTCGACATTGAATTTAGCGGCGGTAACTTGCCGGCAATTTATAATGCATTAACGCTTGAGCAAAACGGCTCCACGTTAACACTAGAGGTTGCGCAGCACCTCAGTGAGTCAAGCGTGCGCGCTATTTCACTTGGCTCTACTGACGGAATTGAGCGTGGAACAGTTGTGACTGACACCGGTGCACCTATTAGCGTGCCAATCGGCGACGCCACACTTGGCCGTATGTTTAACGTGACTGGTCAGCCTATTGATGGCAAGGCCGGTACATTTACGCAGACCGCTCCAATTCACCGCACGCCACCACCACTTGTCGATCAGTCTGGTAAGGTGGAAATTCTGGAAACTGGTATCAAAGTCATCGACCTGATTTGTCCAATGACCAAGGGTGGTAAGGCTGGTTTGTTCGGTGGTGCCGGTGTAGGCAAAACCGTGCTTATTCAGGAGCTCATTGGCAACATCGCTAAGTTCCACAACGGCTACTCTGTCTTTGCCGGCGTGGGTGAGCGTACTCGTGAAGGTAACGACCTGTACTACGAAATGGAAGAGTCTGGCGTACTAAAGAACACTAGTCTGGTGTTTGGTCAGATGAATGAGCCACCAGGCGCTCGTCTACGTGTGGCTCTGTCTGGTCTAACCATTGCCGAAGGCTTCCGTGACAAGGGTTCTGACGTGCTGTTGTTTGTTGACAACATTTTCCGTTACACCCAGGCTGGTGCCGAAGTATCTGCCCTGCTTGGCCGTTTACCATCTGCTGTGGGCTACCAGCCAAACCTAGCGCAGGAAATGGGTCAGCTGCAAGAGCGTATTACGTCGACCAAAGAAGGCTCAATCACCTCTGTCCAAGCCGTGTACGTGCCTGCTGACGACCTAACCGACCCAGCCCCTGCTACCACCTTTGCTCACCTGGACAGTACCATTACGCTTTCTCGTGCATTGACCGAAATTGGCATCTACCCAGCGGTTGATCCACTGGACAGTAGCTCTACCATTCTCGACCCAGAAATCGTCGGCGAAGACCACTACAACGTTGCCCGTGAAGTACAGCGTGTACTGCAGCGTTACAAGGACCTACAGGACATCATTGCCATCCTAGGCATGGAAGAACTGTCAGAAGAAGACAAGCAGTTGGTGGCTCGTGCTCGTAAGATTCAGCGTTTCCTATCCCAGCCATTCTTCGTAGCTGAGCAGTTTACTAACAACCCCGGTCAGTACGTTAAGCTATCGGATACCATCAAGGGTTTCAAAGAAATTTTGGATGGTAAGCACGATGACAAGCCAGAAAGCGCCTTCTATCTCAAGGGTGGCATCGAAGACGTCGTAAAGGCTGCAAAGGCGGCCAAGTAAGCATGATTCGCTTTCAGCTGGTTGCGCTCAGTGGCACCAAGTTTGACGAAGATGTCTACGAGGTGTTGTTGCCTACGCTCGAGGGCGAAATTGGCGTATTGCAAGATCACATGCCGCTTGTTAGTGTTGTGACGACTGGCGCTATTGCCGTCCGCCGCAACCCAAAGGATGCTGATCGTGAACGAGAATACTTTGCAACAAACGGTGGTGTCATTGATGTTACCGATAACGTACTACGCGTCCTAGTTGACGAAGCCGATCATGCTGACAGTATCAGCGAAGCCGAAGCTCAGGCAGCTTTAGAGCTCGCGCACAAGATGAAGGCCGAAGCCAAAGATCAGATGAGCCTAGACCACGCCCAGACCATGGTAGACCGACACGCTGTACGACTACAGGTAGCCGGCCTGAAGCGCCGTCACCAAAAGCAATAGGACATAGACATAAGCTGGCATGACTCAACCCGAAGCAATCATCCAGCAAGATGTCGACGCAGCAGTCTGCTACGCGCCACCGCTGCATTACACAGAATCAGATCGACTGCGTGCTCGACAGTACAAAAGTGGATCCAAAATAGTACAAGTCATGTCACCGCTGCTGTGTGATACCAGTGAAGTGCAGGTCTCTGATCATGTGCTTGGTGAAATGCCGATTAGTATGGGCTTAAGCTCTGATGCCGAAGCAGATATATTTTGTATACCCGAACTGCTCGCGAGGCGTTTGCGCACCTGAACGCTGAATCCAAACAACGGTTTGTTTAGGCAACTTTGCTAGTGCAAAAGGCGCAGCGCGTGGCTTTGACCGGAATGTTGCTGAGACACTCCGGGCATTTCTTTTCGGTTGGATCCTCAGGTGTTTTATTACGTGCCGCTCGCTTGACCATGTGGTTGATAGGCTGAACTACGAAGAAGAATATGACGGCAGCTATAAGTAGAAATGAAATAACAGCGTTTAAGAAATCACCGTATAAAAATCGGCTATTGTTAATAGTAAAGCTCAAACCCGAAAAATCTGGCTGACCACCAATGGCCGCAATAAGTGGTGTTACAAAGTCTTTTACTAGCGCAGTTACCACGGCACCAAACGCCGCACCAACAACAACCGCTACGGCTAGATCAACTACATTGCCACGTAGAATAAATTGCTTAAAGTCTTTTAACATTCTCGCCTCCTCATTAGTCTTGGGTAGTATTGTAGTACTGATCAGCAACTATTGCACCATACATTAGCCGCTAGAGTGCTCTGGCGAGGTGGTTGGTGTAAAGCTCGCCCCAAGGTCTGCATCTAGTTGGTGCACTAAACGTATTTGCGCATCGATGTAATCGCGCAGCAGCCCAACTTTAATTGAGCGTTGTCGGTCATCAATGTCATCCGGGAAAAATGAAGCGTTTAAGATGGTGCGAACTACCTGCTCTTCGCTCGATAGCCCCTCCCATAATTTGTCTGCTAGCGTATCTAAAAAGGCTGGGTCGCGCTTTTGCTGTTGGATATAGTAACGAAAAACATCGTAATCTTGGGCGCCATAGCGTCCTGGCGTGTCTGGAGTAGTTTCGGCGGGTTGCGTTGTCATTGCTCACTCCTTACAACGACTAGTATAGTCCGTGCTACGACGCGTAGTAGTGACATTGATCACACAATTGTATTGCAAAATAAAATAGCGGGCGTATGATAGGACAGGAAAATAATTTAACAGATAAGAGCAATCTAAAAATGAGTGAGCGGATGACATATATAGAACAAGAAACAGTCCAAGATATTAGCGTAAACCTTTCTGGTCCAATTGGCGTTGGTGAAGGCTCGATTCATACTGATATAACGGCGGAGCAAGCTGAGAAGCTGGCTGCTCTATTGCCGAAGTATTTAGTAGAGGTTGCAGATGATGCTCCAGGTTGTTGTATTGACGGGCGTGGCTGTGAAGCGTGTCTTGACGGTGAAGCGACCGAAGCACGCTATTCGGTAGCCGGTGGTCCACTGGTTTTAGCATATGCCATGGCAGAATTGACTGGTTGGTTTGGCCAACATGCACCAGACTCTACTGAGCAAAAGCTTGGTATGCTCAAGGACATATTAGGAGCTACCGGTATTACGGTTGGCGCACACGTGGACCAAATCGCTGTGGCTAGTAACTATATTAAGGAGAAAACCGGCCTACCTACTACGGGGTGTGGTGCGGATGATAAAGCGCCAGATGCTGCTCTGACAAGTCTAGGCATTGCTAGCAGTGCAGTCGGTGGTGACGAGACAGCCGTAGCGCTTCACGAAGCGTTTTTAGGCGAAGACTTCCAGACTGTGCAGCTAAGCGAGTACGCTTCGGCCGATTCGGTTTCAGCAGGGTTTAAAAACTGGGATCCACGAGTAGCTCTGCGAGTTGTGAAAGATGAAGACCCACATGCAGTAGAGGTACTAGAGGCAGACGAAAGTCCTACGTACGGCCATGCCGAGGCTCTGGTAGTTGCGGTAAAAATCCCCGGTAAAACTGTCGATCAAAAAGCCTTACTACGAGACACTGGTCAGCAGGTATTTGTCGTCGACGTACCGTATATCAAGCGAATTGCAGAAGCCTTAGCCACAGGACCGCACACCATAGAACAGGTGGCAACCCTGTTTCACGCTGGCGTCAGTTATCATCTTGGAGTGTATGCGGTGTTATGTGATGGTTCACAGTGGTTCGCGAGCTTGGAAGAATCTAAACTAGCAGCAGCATAACCATAAGCCCTTTACAAATCCGCTAAGGGGCGCTACGCTGTACGTACTAATAAGTGGAGGTTCCAACTAATGTTTGGAAAAAAACAAGTCGCCATGCTCGTGGCCGAGTTTCTCGGTAGCGGACTATTGACGCTCGTCGTCGTAGGCGTACAACATTCAACAATCGGGGTGCCATATTTTGTCGGTGTGGCTGCCGCGTTAACCGCAGCAATGCTCATACTTGTATTTGCATCTGCATCTGGTGCAGTGCTGAACCCAGCAATCACCATTGCGCTTTGGTCGGTACGTCGTCTTAAGACGGCCGTCGCTGCTAGCTACCTGGTAGTTCAGCTACTTGGTGCTTGGGGTGCGTACTACCTGTTCACGTATCACGTTAACAGTCCACTAACTGCAACTGGCGGGGACTTCAGTGCTCGTATCATGGTTGCTGAGGCTGTCGGTGCTGCTGTTCTTGCCTTTGGCTGGGCTGCTGCATCATACGGTAAATTCACAGTTGGCCTCAAGGCTAGTACCATTGGTCTTGGCTATGCACTTGGCATTGTCATTGCATCATCGGCTTCAATTGGTCTTATCAACCCAGGTATCGCTCTCGCTGACCGCGCGTGGACTATCTGGGGTAGCATGGGCTGGGGTACCTACGTACTAGGTCCTGTACTCGGTGCTATCATCGGCTTCAACCTGTTTGCATGGTTGTTTACCAACGAGATGAGCCTCAAGGCACTGAAGGCTAGCGTTAGTGCTCCTGCTGCTGCAAAAGCAACAGTTGCCGCTAAGCCTGCAGCTAAGAAAGCTCCTGCCAAGAAGAAGACTGCTGCAAAGCGCAAAAAATAGTAGCACTACTATAGTTTTCGAGTATATCGCCCGGGCAACCGGGCGATATTTTTTTGTCTAGCTATGCGAGTAGACTCTTTATGAAGGACTGCACCCCTTTGGTATCTGGGCTGTACGATGATGTGTCGGGCAGATCAAGTGTCGTAATATGATGCCACACAGCCGCGATCAGCCGTTTCATATCAGCCGCTTCGGCGTCAGTAAAGACGATGGGCAGGGCTGGCTGTATATCACCGCCGTGGTGATTAGACGGGTCAACAAACTCCAGACGGGCTTCGCTCACAGTATAGCTGCGCCATGAAGCGCTCGCCTCCACTAAGAACTTATAAAAATACAGCTGTTGTTTATATTTAAGTGCGCGAATACTGCTGTCCCATTTTGCAAACGGTTTGCCGGTTTTGTAGTCAACGATGCGGATAGTCTTTGCCTGCTCGTCTATCTCGAGTCTATCAATTTTGCCGGTAAGATGAGCTTCTCCTAGGAGTACGCCCTCACTGTAAAAGTTTACCTCAGCCTTGGCTGTTTGAGCGAACATATCTTCGCGAGCTGCAACGTAAAGTTGTAGTGAAGCGCGTCCTTTTGCTTGCGCATGAATCCTGTCGGCTTGACTTAGATAGCGCCTACTTATTTCGTGATCATATCGTTTCAGTGTGCTTGTGATCGTTGGCTTTGTGCCGGCATTGATTTGGTTTTGAAACCATTCGAGCGTGTTATGAATAGCCGTTCCGTACTCGCCATTAATTCCAGGAGCTTGCGGAAAACGAAGCAGGGTTTGTACTAAGAATGCTTCGGGTCCACCATGCTCTAGGTCAACAAAACTATTCAGGTGGGTTGGACTCATGCGGTAATGAGCCAGTTTGTCTTGTAGTAGACTCTTGAAGTCAGCGGGTAAGCTAATCTGCCCGGCTTGCCACAATGTTTCAATGGACGCTGCCAGGCTTTGCGGCTCAGTTTCGTCGTGAATAATTGCCTGGGCTGCCTGCGGTAGGTAGGCTGATATGCCGTCAGATTCGCTTAAGTACTTCAGTGGCACAGTCGCCTTCCCCGTGTCCTTTGTAGTGTGGGAAGTAATAAACAGCGAGTGCTTGGCACGAGTGATTGCAACAAAGAACAGTCGTAATCGCTCATCATTCGTGGAGTTGCTGTAGCGAATATGCACTAGATTGAGTGGCAAACTCAGCTTGTTATTGCCGCCGGTACTAGCAGCACCCCAAATATCGTCGTGGGCCTGCAAAATAAAGACTGCGCCAAACTCCAGACCCTTTGCCTTATAGGCTGTCATTAGCTGTACTGCTCGAGCTTGCTGAGCAATCGGATGTGAGTTTGTTAGCGGCATCTCTGCTGCCTCATACAGTACAAAAAAGTCCAAAAAATCATCGAGGTTTAACTGCTTGTCATTTGCTGCCTGATGGTCGCGCAGTCGTGCTCGGATGACGCTCAGGTGCGATACGGATTCATAGTACTTGAGTGCATCAGTTTTGCGTTGTTGTGCAGAGAAATAATAAGACTTCAATGGGGCCACACTGTCTTTAACCTCAAGTGTGCCAATAAGCTTGTCGAGGGTGACTTCAAGCGGATCGGTGGCAGCAGTGGTCGCAAGTTCTAAATAAAATGTTACGGCCGCAGCCAGTTCCGGCACCTCCAATGCAATTTCTGCCCAGCTACGATGTTCATCATGTTTGGCAAACTGCCAGTTAACCTTCCAGATTGTAATAGCGTCAATTTGCCAGTACGGCACGCTGAGTACTAGTGGAAAATACTGATTGGTGTACGCACTATCGTTGCGCACCAGCGACTGAAGTAGTTGAGCTGCTAATCGCAGACCTTGGACAATTTCTGTTTCGAGAATGTTTTCACGCTTTTCGTAGCTGACTGGCACATTGGCTTGTTTTAGAAACGGCACCAGATTTTCGAGTAGACGGTGTTTTGGTGCGAGCACTGCAATATCGCTTGGATCATTGCCTGCTTCGATCAGCTGACGTATCTGGGATGCTACCCAGGCATATTCGCTGGCTTCGGCGACAAACTCGTGTCTGCCTATCGTAGCATTTTTTGGTAGTGAGCCGTTGCTGGCAACTAGCTGCTTGATTACGCCCTGAATATTGTTGTGCAGGCGGTCCTCTATCTGGTCAGCGATGTTTTTGGCCACGTGTAAAATGTCAGAATGCGAACGGTAGTTTTCGGTCAGATTGATAACAGTCACGTCCCGAAAGGCCTCTAAAAATGCTTTCATGTTGCCAACATTGGCACCTTGGAATGCAAAAATAGCCTGGTCGTCGTCGCCCACAGCCATTATGTTTGGACGGCCTTCATGTACGGGGTGATCAGCAATGCGGCGCACTAGTTCAAACTGTGCTGGATTGGTATCTTGAAACTCATCGAGCAGAATGTACTGGTAGTGTTCTTGTAGGTTAAAACGCAGCTCGTCTTGGTTGCTAATACCCTCGATTGCTCGCAAAATCATGTCATCAAAGTCATAGGCGGCCCGGCTTTTGAGAGCATGTTCGTAGTCTTGATAGAGGTTGGCTAGGTCGAGCATCCGTTGGCTGCGCAGTGGCTCAGATAGTACGAATTGGTCTTGGTCGTTCTTGTGTAGCCAGACATTTTTCCAGGCCGTGAGCGGCGTTGGCGAGTTAAGTTCGGTGGCTTTGTCATGAGCGGCCTGTAGCGCTTGTGTTGCCTGTTCTAGTAGCTCGCCCGGCAATTCTGACAATCCATTCAGCAAGGCTTGGTATTGCGCAAGTTTCTCAACTTTTTTAAGTGAAATACCGCCCTTGCTGTTTACCACGGCATCCAGCAGTGATTGTGCTCGGTCTATCTGAGTTAAATTATTGTTAGCGATGCTGCGCAGTTTGTCGGGAGTTATAAGCTGCTGTTTTAGGTCGCTAATGGTACTGACGACGCTCCGAATATAGTAGCGAGCACTCAACAGCGGACTGTCAAACGGGAGCTTCACAACCAACGCCTCAACAATTTGAATCTGAGTGAGTTCATCTATCGGGCGCTCCATGCGTACATCATCTGACCGCTCAACACCGACTGTTTGAAAATATTCGCTATAGTTCTTGATAATGTCACTACCAAAACTGTGGTACGTACTAATCGCCACGTCGTACGCCGCATCACCTACGATACTTCGCAGGCGCTCGCGCATATTGTACGCACCTGATTCGGTAAAGGTTAGACATAGAATATTTGCAGGACTGGCGTCAGTTCTTTTTAGAATGTTAGCCACTCGAGCACTTAGTAACTGTGTTTTACCAGTACCAGGTCCGGCGATAACTAGCATTGGGCCATCTATAGTATCAACTGCTTGCTGCTGGGCTGTATTTAGCCGGATGGTTGCTCCACTCATGACCTCTATTGTACCCCACTAAAACAGCGCTTGACAGCGGGTGTAGTAGCGAGCTTGTCAATAGTGATATCCCAACCTAAAGTCTGAAGTGTTTTCAGAGCCCTTGGGTTGAGATCAGAACAGGAAGAGCGGCCGCGGTAGCGGGGTGGTGGCTGCGTGGGATGTCCCAGGCTGCCGTGCACGTGAGTGCCCACCCCGCTACCAAGATGCCGATCAGACCTTTGCTGACCCCAGGCGGAGTTCCTCCGTGGTGTAACCGGTGGTGCTGGTGAAGCGCAGGTGCTGAACCGGGTTGTAGCTGTACAGGGCGTCGAGCCAGAACCGCGTGTGGAGCTCAACGAGCTCGGGGGCGCTGGTCGGGTCGAAGCTGTAGAGCTCGATGTGGCTGATGTACAGGTACTTGTCGGGCTGGTAGTCCTGGCGGAGGGGCTTGAAGCGGCTCCTGTCGCAGGTCTCGAGGGCGGACCGGAACTGCTCGACGTAGGCGTCGAAGAGGCCGGTCATCACCAACGTGCTCGGGAGGTCGCGGGTCTGAGCGATCCGCAGCACGCCGAGGGCGTTGATCGTTGCCTCCACGTCCAGTTCCGGCGTGTGCCAGCTGCCCATCATGATGCCGAAGTTGGCGTACATGTAGTGCCTTCCTGTTCTGAGGGTGCGATGATCACGTGTCGTGAAAATCAACCTATTATATCATAATAAGCAGTATAAAGTCAATACTCTTACAGATTGATTTTGTGCTTTGGGAGGCACTCGGTGCAGGATTCTTCGGCTTCGAGTCCAGTTGTCCATTGGCGAGCGGCACGCGACCAGCTTTCAAGATCTTTGAAGGCGACAAAGTCTGCGGCTTCACGTAGGATCCAGCCTACCCAGCCATGGACGCGGAAGGTTTTGTAGTTCACTACCGCCCAGCGCTTGCCAACCGGTATGACACTAATGGGCGCCTTGGGATTGTAGGCGCGCATGCTCTTGCCGCGGGCTCGGCGCTTGAGATTTTTGGCAATGAAGGCGCCGTCACGCACGGCTGTTTGTGCCAAGCCGGAGTATGGCGTGTTAGCGTTGTCGCCAAGTACAAATATATTTTCCTCGGTTTGTAGATAGACATCCGTGGCAACTTTGCCACGGTTCATAAGTATAAAGTGATTGTCGGTAAAGAACGGATGATTTGTGACGCCAGCCGTCCAGATTACGGTATGGCTGCGCATAGCTTGGCCGTCAACCATCAAAGCGTCGGCGGTTTGGCCGGAGACAACTTTGCCGAGGTGGAGTTTGACCCCTAGTTTTTTCAAGCGGCGTCGAACGACTCTGGATGTGCTCTTGGGTAGCCGTGGTAGCAAGCGGGGCGCCGCCTCGATCAGGCGAACATTAATGCTGTTTTTTTCGATACCATGATTGGCTAGTACCTGCCTAAGATAGGCTGGTAAGGCACCGGCTAGCTCGATGCCAGTTGGTCCGCCGCCGACAATTAAATAGTTGAGGTCTGGTTGCTTGTCATCGGTTAGTTGATGGTGCAAATGATCTTTGAGCTTAATGGCGTCGGCATCAGACTTAATGCCATAGGCATATTCGCTAAGTCCAGGAATTGAGAAGTAATTCGTTACCACGCCCAGGCCAATAATGAGTGTGTCATAGGGTAGCTCTACTTTGTCGGCGGTGATGATATGCTTTTTGGTCCGATCAAGCGTGACGGCCTCACCAATGACAATCGTAATGCGGAGGTCTTTGAAGATATGACTCAATGGGATAGAAGCATTTGCCCGCTTACCCCCAGTTGCGGTGCGATACAGGGTCGGATAGTAGCGAAAGTGTTCACTATTGGTTAGGAGTGTGACACTAAAGTGGCCATTCTGGGCTAGTTCAACGGCTGCTTTGATACCACCAAAACCACCGCCCACAATCAATACTTTTTCTGTTTTCATATCTGCCTAACAGTGTAGCAAACCATAACCGTATTGAACAACATTTGCCCAAAACGAATCGAGTCATGATAAGCTTATGGTAATGGACTCTGTACTAAAAGAATTGGCCGCGCGTGGTTTTAAGGGTGAGATTGATACGAGCGACGAGACTCGTGCGTTTTATAGCCATGATGCAAGTTTGTTCGAGATTATTCCAGAAGTCGTGGTAATGCCTCGTGACGCTACGGATGTGCAGACTCTTATTAAGCTAGTGCACGAACAGAAAAGCAACCATCCTCACCTGTCGCTTACCGCCAGAAGTGCTGGTACTGACATGGCTGGGGGTGCAGTTAACGAATCGATAATCGTTGACTTTAACAAGCACCTCAATGCTATTGGCAACGTGACATCCACTGAGGCACAAACTCAACCGGGTGTGTTTTACCGTGATTTTGAAAAGGAAACATTAAAACATGGTGCCCTGATGCCGAGTTATCCAGCCAGTCGCGACCTGTGTACGGTTGGCGGTATGGTAGCCAACAACAGCGGTGGCGAAAAATCACTGGAGTATGGCAAGGTAAAAGACTTTGTCAACGAACTGCAGGTAGTATTTGCTGACGGCAATCAGTACACGGTAAAGCCGCTCAATAAAAAACAGCTCGATGCCAAGATGGCTCAAGGTGACTACGAGGGTGATATTTATAAAAAGGTCTATCAGCTGTGTGAAAAGCATTACGACATTATCAAGGCGGCTAAGCCCAATGTTAGTAAAAACTCTATGGGCTACACGCTATGGGAAGTGTGGGACCGCGAAACGGGTATCTTCGATCTGACTAAATTGATCGTGGGCTCTGAGGGTACGCTTGGCTTTGTGACTGACATCAAGTATCGCTTAGTGCCAAAGCGTAAGCATTCCGGCCTACTGGTCTTTTTCTTGAAAGATATCAGTAAGCTAGGCGAGGTCATTAATACCGTACTGGACGCCAAACCGGCCACTTTTGAAGGCTTCGATGACCAGACAATGATACTATTTTTCAAACTCATGCCTTCGCTCCTTAAGGACATGGGTCCAAAAGCGTTCCTTGGTCTTATGATTAGCTTGATCCCAGAAGGCCTTCGTGTGCTCAAGGGCTATCCGAAGCTTATTCTAATGGTAGAGTTTAACGGTGACACGCACGAAGAAGTGCAACACAAAATCAAGGCGCTTCACAAAAGCCTAGCACTCAAAAACAAGCAGTTTCACTATAATATCAGTGGTGAAGAAGAGGATGATACGGAGGCAAAGAGCGAAAAGTTCTGGCTGATGCGTCGTAAAAGTTTCCAGCTGCTTCGCTCGAAGATTAAAGACAAGCACACGGCGCCGTTTATTGATGATTTTTGTGTGCCCCCTGCTGTGTTACCGGAATTTTTGCCTAAATTGCAGAAGATTATTCGTAAGTACAAATTGTTTGCAACTATTGCCGGGCACATGGGAGACGGCAATTTCCACGTTATTCCACTCATGCAAATTGAAAAAATTAGCGAGCGCAAAAAACTGCTGCCGGCAATGAAGGAAGTAAACCACTTAGTGTTGAAGTATGGTGGCTCTTTGAGTGGCGAGCACAACGATGGACTGGTGCGTGGGCCATGGCTGGAAGAACAGTTTGGCAAAGAAGTGGTTGATTTGTTCCGTGAGGTAAAGCATATTTTTGATCCACAGAATATCTTCAATCCACACAAAAAATCAGACGCAGACTGGGACTATAGTTTCAGCCACATTCGTAAGTCATTTTAGCGTCCAGGATGACGGCGTCGTGCTACAATTAAGCACAAGAGGTATTACGGGGTGAGACGAACACGAAGCATACTGGCGGTAGTTGGACCAATTGTTTTTCTGCTAATTATTGTCGGGCTATTGGCTTGGTATTTGCGGGACCGGAATGTCGCGGTACTACATCCAGCCGGTTCTGTCGGCCTACAGGAACGTAAGCTTATGGACTGGGCTATGCTCCTCAGTGTGTTGGTAGTAGTGCCTGTATTTGCCCTGACGATTGGTATTGCGTGGCGGTACCGAGAAACCAATCCTAGACCCAAAAAATACACGCCCGAGTGGGATCGCAGTAAGCTGCTGGAAAGCATCTGGTGGGGTATACCGAGCCTGATTATCCTAGTACTGTGCGTCATAACCTGGATTAGCTCGCATACGCTTGATCCATACCGAGCATTGCCTGGCGGTAAAGCACTGCGTATTCAAGTAGTGGCTATGGACTGGAAGTGGCTGTTTATTTACCCGGATCAGCATGTTGCGAGCGTTAACGAACTCTACATGCCGGTAGATCAGCCAGTGCACTTTGATATTACGTCTGACACGGTTATGAATTCGTTTTGGATACCAAGTCTAGGTAGCCAAATTTATGCCATGCCTGGCATGACAACCCAGCTAAATTTGATAGCCAACAAACCAGGGAGCTACTACGGCACGCCGGCAAACATAAATGGCACTGGCTTTGCGGGCATGACCTTTACTGCCAAGGCTGGTTCGCGCGCTGCCTTTGATCGATGGGTTCGATCGGCTCAACAAGCCAATAACAATTTGACGCAAGCCAGTTACGCAGCGCTAGCTCGACCAAGCACCTACAATAAGGTGGCGTACTATTCGCCAGTGCAAGATGATCTGTATCAAGACCTGGTGTTAAAATATATGGCACATATGAGTATGTCCAGACAAGAGCCCGCCCCGCTTAAAGATGGCAAAAGTCACCACGACAGTATGCATATGATGGAGGCGAGTCAGTAATGGTTGCAAATATTCTTGGTAAGTTAAGTTGGGATGCATTTGTGCACCCGTTGGTGACCATGGGGGCGGCGGTATCGGTAGTGCTGGCGTTTTTTTCAGCCGTAGCTGCCATTACCTATTTTAAAAAATGGCGCTATTTATGGGATGAGTGGTTTACGACTACCAACCACAAGCGCATTGGTGTTATGTATATTTCGGTCGCGGTTATCATGGGTCTGCGTGGTTTAGGTGATGCTGTGATGTTGCGCGTGCAGCAAGCTACATCAGTTGGTAGTCACGGTGGGCCGTTTTCGTCCGATACATTCCAGCAGGTGTTCAGTGCGCATGGTACTATTATGATCTTTTTTGTAGCCATGGGATTGATGTTTGGCTTGATCAATTTAGTATTGCCGCAAATGTTGGGTGCGCGTGATGTCGCCTTTCCGTTTATGAATGCACTTAGTTTTTGGCTGTTTGCTGCTGGCATGGTATTGATTAACATGTCGCTTGTCATTGGTGAATTTAGCGCAGCCGGCTGGCTGGCCTATCCGCCACTTAGTGAAATTAAGTTTAGTCCAGGTGTTGGTGTTGACTATTGGATCTGGAGTTTGCAAATTGCAGGTATTGGTAGTCTTATGAGCGGTATTAACTTTATGACGACCATATTGAAGCTACGAGCCAAAGGTATGACTATGATGAAGCTGCCGCTCTTTGCATGGAGTGTATTTGGTAGCATGAGCCTGGTGGCATTTGCCTTCCCTATCCTGACTGTAACCCTCGGATTGCTCTATCTGGACCGTGCTTTTGGCATGCATTTCTTTACAGCTGATGGTGGTGGCAATCCAATGATGTACATCAACCTAATTTGGGCTTGGGGACATCCGGAGGTATACATTTTGATACTTCCTGCTTTTGGCGTGTTCAGCGAGATAGTGTCGACGTTTAGCCGAAAGCGATTGTTTGGCTACACAAGTATGGTATACGCAATCTGGGCGATTGTATTCTTAAGCTTTACCGTGTGGCTACACCACTTCTTTACGATGGGTGCTGGCGCTGATGTTAATGCCTTTTTTGGCATTATGACAATGCTGATTGCTATCCCAACTGGAGTGAAAGTCTTTAACTGGCTATTTACGATGTATCGTGGGCGCATTGCCTTTACGAGCCCAATGATTTGGTTCATGGGCTTCGTGTTTCTGTTTACGACGGGTGGCGTGACCGGCGTACTGATGGCAGTGCCGGCGATTGATTTCCAAGTGCATAACAGCTTATTTTTGGTAGCACATTTTCATACCATGATCGTGACTGGGGTGGTGTTTGGATTTTTTGCCGGGCTTACGTATTGGTTTCCTAAGATATTTGGCTTCCGTTTGCACGAAGGGCTTGGCAAAGCAGCTGCGTGGTTATGGAGCATTGGCTTTGTACTGGCGTTTGGGCCGCTATACGTACTCGGACTTATGGGAGCGACACGGCGGTTGGATCACTATGATGCAAGTCTTGGCTGGCAATCGCTATTTATCGTCGCCGCAGTAGGTGTGCTGGTTATTTGCGCCGGCGTTGGCGCTCAGCTACTGCAGGTTGGCTATAGTATCTGGAAGCGTAAAGAACTAGTTGATACAACTGGGGATCCGTGGGGTGCACGCACTTTGGAATGGGCTACAAGCTCGCCACCGCCGGAGTATAACTTTGCGGTGCTGCCCGTAGTTACTGAACGAGATGCATTTTGGCAGATGAAACTCGCCAAGCAGTTCAGTAAGAAGCCAGTTTACGAGGATATTATGGTGCCTGCCAATACGCCCGATGCCCTGTATATTGCATTGTTTGTGTTTGCAGCAGGCTTCGGGCTTATCTGGCACATTTGGTGGTTGGCAATCGCCGCCATTGTAGCTGCTGTGGTTACGATGTTCTGGCACGGCCTGTCTGATACTGATGGTGAACGAGTCATTACGGCTGCACAAATTGCTGCTATTGAAGCCAAATCTCAGCACGTCAGGAAGCCAGCATGAATAAACCGCTAACCCATCAAGCCGAAGCCAAGGCTAGTGACGAAAAGACCCTGTTTGGCTTTTGGCTGTATGTCATGACGGATGGGGTGTTATTTGCCAGTCTATTTGCCACCTATGCAGTGTTACACCAAGCGACAAATGGTGGCGCAACAAGCGCCGAAATAGTTCGCCTGCCAAGTGTATTGACCGAGACAATGCTCCTGTTAACTAGTAGCTTTACGATGGGCTTGGCTGTGCTGGCAATGCATCGTCGTATCAAGTGGCAGACTATACTGTGGTTGATTGTTACTGTTGCGCTTGGTGCGGCCTTTTTGACATTGGAACTTACTGAATTCCACCAGCTAGTGGCTGAAGGAAATAGTTGGACGCGAAGTGCATTCTTGTCTGCGTTTTTTACGCTGGTAGGTACGCACGGACTTCATATTAGTGTCGGGTTGCTTTGGGCGGTCACGCTGATTGCTAAGTTATGGCAGCGCGGCTTTACGCGCTCTGTGGTACGGCGCATGAAGATGCTCAGTATTTTTTGGCACTTTTTGGATGTGGTTTGGATATTCATTTTTACCATCGTGTATTTACTAGGAGCGCTGTAATATGACGAATAAAATTGATACGACTCAACTAGCGCCCGAGGAAACACGGGGCATGTTGGCTTCCTATATAATTGGCTTTGCATTTTCAATTGGCCTGACACTTGTTGCGTACCTTGGTGTCACGCACAACTGGTTTAGCAACGGCACGCCGTCCATAGCCCTGTTGGTTTTGGCCATTCTCCAGTTGGTGGTACAGCTATTCTTTTTCTTGCATGTTGGCCGTGAAACTCGTCCACGTTGGCGGCTGTTTACATTGTTTTTGGCAATCACCGTCATATTGATTGTGGTCATTGGCTCGATTTGGATTATGTACAACTTAAACTACCGTATGTTGCCCAGTGAGATGGAACGGTATATGCAACGCCAAGATGGTGGCATTTAGCCTGAAATAAAATGTCCGGCATCAAAGAGTATTATCAATCCTTTAAACCCGAACGAACGCTTGCCAACGTTATGACTACGGCCGCAGGTTTCTTGTTGGCAAGCGAACTGCATCCTGCTGCCGGACTGCTCATAGCAACCCTAGTTGGTACCAGTCTTATGGTTGCATCAGCCTGCGCAGTTAACAACGTAATCGATAGAGATCTGGATGCACGCATGCCGCGCACTAAACACAGAGCATTAAGCACCGGTACGATATCACCACGTATTGTGGCGTGGCTGGCTGGAATGTTTGGCTTGAGCGGTTTTGGTCTGCTGCTGTATGAGGTCAATATGCTAACTGCATTTATCGGTGTTGTGGGATATCTGGACTATGTTGTGTTGTATGGCTGGGCCAAGCGACACACCAAGCACAGTACGCTGGTAGGTACGGTGTCAGGCGCCGCCCCATTAGTTGCCGGCTATACTGCCGTGACGGGTAGTTTCGATTGGGTTGTACTGCTGCTGGCTCTAGTGATGATTTTTTGGCAAATGGCGCATTTTTTTGCCATTGCCGTATATCGTCGCCAAGATTACCTTGCAGGCGCGTTGCCTGTGTATACGGTGGCCGATAGCGTTGAGCGCACTAAGTGTTTGATTGTGGGCTACGTATCGTTAGTGATTGTGGCGGTGCTTGGACTTGGCTTGGTGGGCGCACTACCTATAGTTGGGCTGACCATACTTATACCGCTATGCTTTCGCTGGCTGTGGATGGCCTTTGACGCCACTGTTAGTAGTAACGAAGTCTGGGGGCGAAACATGTTTGGATTTTCACTAGTTGTTTTGCTGCTGCTTTGCGCGCTTTTACCATTTGGCAAGGCCATGTCGTAAGGTATAATTGGCTCTAATTACACACATGAAGATACTTACACTTACCAAAAAAATAGTTTCAGCATTTGCAAGTAAGGCTTTTTTTGTAGTGACAATGGTGTGGTTTGGCCTGCAAGCGGGCTGGATCGCACTAACGGGTCTCTATCCGCAAGCCTTTGATGAGCAATACCACTTTGGGCTGATTAAACTTCATGCACAGCAATGGTCGCCCTTTTTCACAAGTCAACCAACATCTGCTGACCAGTATGGCGCAATTACGCGTGACCCTTCCATGCTCTACCACTACCTAATGAGTTTTGTCTATCGTGTGATAGACATATTTACGAACAACCAGACCTTGCAGCTCATATTGTTGCGATTTGTCAGTGTCGGGCTTATTATTTGGGCGTTTGTGTTATTTCGACGCTTGCTACTCATGATGGGCTTAGGGCGAGCAAAAACACATGTCATGCTTGCTTTTTTTTCGCTGCTGCCGGTTTTCCCACTACTTGCTGGCCAGCTCAATTATGACAACCTTCTCATCCCCGCAGTGGCGCTAACGCTTATTTGGTCGATAAACCTTCAGGCCAGCTTCGAAAAATTACACCATGTAGATTGGCTTGCGGCTCTTCGATTGGCTATTGCGACGCTGCTGTTTTCGACTATCAAATACGCCTATGTACCAATCTTGTTTGCAGTTTGGTTGTACTTTATCGTGTTGTTCCGAAAGTCTTGGCGACAAATTTTTAGCGGAGTTAAGACGGCACTGTTGAGACTGCGTAGACGACAACAAGCTGCGTATCTGGTAGCATTTGTTGCCGCTATTGGGCTATTTGGTGGCGGCATTGGCTATAACGTTATTAAGTACCACGAGCCAAACCCGAGCTGTAGTCAGGTTATTGCCGTGGAGCGATGCCGTGAGTTTGGGCCATTTGCTAGAGATCATGATGCGTACGGACGGCATATCCACCCAAGTGCAGCCAAGATGGCCTTTTACCCAATAAACTGGGTTCGCAATATGATGCGCGAGTCATTCTTTACTGTCTATAGCTATTTTGGGTCTGATGGAAAGCCAAAATATTATGGTGGTCAAAAAGTGACACAACTCAGCAATATGGGCTGGGTTTGGTTTTTTGCCTGTTTAGTGGGCCTGATCGCCGGAGCTAAAATGTTATGGAAAAATAGCGTAACTAGGATTGTGCTATGTATTAGCGGCATTTATATGCTGGGTCTGTTCTTTGTGAACTGGAAATCGTACTACGGGCTCAACTATGTGGTTGCGATTCATGGACGCTATTTATTACCGGTAATTATTGCCTTCATCGGATGCGCGGTGTTAGGTATTAGTCACCTCTTGCAAGCAGCCACAAAAAGCAAGCGATTCGTGAAGTACAAGCAGTCAGTTGCGGTCGTGGCTGTACTGGCGACGTTCTTGCTCTATACCCAGGGCGGCGGCTTTGGTACGTATATCTTGTACAGTGGCAACGGATCTTTTTGGCACACAAGTCAACTAGCCAAAGATGCCAATGAAAAAATCAGAGATGTGCTCCAAGTGGTAGTGTTAGGGCGATAAGCCTTTACACCGTTTAGCCGACATCGTACAATCATAAGCAGTAAGGAATTGTGCGATGAGACTAAAAAGCCAAACCGGTGACACTATTGTTGAAGTAATGATTGCTATCGTAATAGTGAGTACGGTGTTAGTTGGTGCTTTCGTGCTATCGCGCACTAGTCTTAAGAATGTTCGTGGCTCTGAAGAACATAGTCAGGCGCTCAAACTAGTCCAGGGTCAGCTCGAACAGCTAAAGGCTGCTGCTAGGACCGGTCAGTTAAGTGATTTTGCCGGAACATTTTGTATGGTTGATGGCGCCGTGGAGACAACCCTGTCGAATTGTACTAGTGACCGGTATCGTTTAACTGTTACCAATGCAGACCCGGCCCATAATACTTTTCGAGCAACGGCGACATGGGATAGACTTGGTGGCGGCACCTCGCAGGTTCGGCTTAGCTACCGCGTTGTTTTCGGTGGTTAATAGATAGAATTTTAGGCTCATTTTAAGCGTAGGCTGGTGCTGTATAGTGCGGTATAATAGCCTGGACTATTATGCAAAATAAACGCCCTCGACCTCAAGCAATTGATAACTTTATTCCTTCTGGCCGGTCATTAAGTGGCATGAAGCCACGTGCGCCGCAACAAAAATTCCCTGACGTCGGTATAACGATGTCGCCATACCGGAGTGGCTCGTTGTCGCCAGCCTTGGTTAGTGATCCGCACCCAAAAAAACCGAAAAAAAAGCACAAAAAATGGCAGTGGACAAAAAAACGTGTTGTACTTGCCTGTTTGCTGCCTTTTGTACTCATTGGTCTGTGGCTTGGCATTAAGTTTGGTTTTAACGTAGCAAAAATCTTTGATGGCAATATCTTCAATGTCTTTACGACGACAAGATTAAAGGGCGAAGACCAAGGTAGGGTGAATATTTTGCTAGCCGGTAACTCGGCCGATGACTATGGCCACAATGGTGCAGATTTAACAGATTCAATCATGATACTGAGCCTTGACACTAAAAACCACCAGGCATTTCTACTTAGTGTGCCAAGAGACCTGTATGTTCCCATTCCGGGCAATGGTAACGCTAAGATAAACACCGCCTTTGTAAATGGCAAGCAACAAAAATTTAGTGAAAGTCCGTATGCGAGCGGTGGCATGGGGCTGCTTGAGAAGACGATTGAAGTGAACCTTGGCGTTAAGACTCAGTACTACGCCCTCGTGAACTACTCAGCTTTAAGAGAGGCCGTAAACGCTGTTGGTGGTGTTAAGGTGACTATAAATAGTGGGTCACCGTGTGGTTTATACGATCCGAGTATTGACTACAGGACAAACAAGGGCCTGGTGAACCTAAAGAACGGAACCCATACACTGAATGGTAACGAAGCTCTGGGCCTGGCACGTGCGCGAGGGGATGCGCCTGGTAGTTGCGGCTATGCACGGAGTGACTTTACTCGTACCGAAAATCAGCGACTTCTCTTGCTGGCGCTAAAAAATAAAGTATTCTCTACGGGTGTGTTGGCCAATCCACTAAAAGTCTCTAAGCTGTTTGATGCCTTTGGCAAAAATGTCAAAACAGATATGAAGCTAAGTGAAGTGCGGCGCATGAATGATCTCATGAAACAGGTGGGAGACGGCAAGATCAAATCATACGGCCTGGAAGATCTAAATCATAAAAATTATCTGGCAAATTATCGCACAGCAAGTGGGCAATCTGCCCTAATTCCGGCAGCTGGGCTTGACGACTTTAGCGACATAAAACAGGCACTGCGACGGCTCATGAGCACCAGTAAAGTTGTTCAGGAAGGCGCAAGCGTGGTGCTCTTAAATGGCACGGATACGAAAGGCTTAGCGGGTGTCAATGAAGCCTTGCTGCAAACACGCAATGTATCGGTCGCTGAAATATCTGATGCGGAATCTGGCTTGGCGAAGACATACATCATAAATACTTCTGGGGGTAAGAAGCCAGCCACATTAGCGGCACTCAAAAAGGTTTTCGGGGCTACTACCGAAGTGCGCACAACCAATACCTATGCTTCTCGATACAAGAATGTCGATTTTATTGTTGTATTAGGCGAAGATCGCGTCACAGCAACTCAGTAGTCTTGTTGCGGTTCACTGTTCACTCGGCGAGCATCAGTGTACACTGGAACTATGGCAGATACGACGATAACATTTGATCGATTCGTCGAACGCTATCCATCGGCGTCGTTTTCGAAGGGCGAAATCATAGTTTTTCAGGGGGAGACACCTCGAAATGCCTATGTAGTGCGCGAAGGCACGGTAAAAGCCTATAACTTGAGTGTGCAAGGCGATGAGAAGCCGGTTGATTTCTATACATCACTTGATATATTCCCCGTACCATGGGCTTTTGGCAAGGCGCCCAATGCCTATTTTTATTATGAAGCCTTTACCGATGTCACACTGTACACTATCCCTCGTCAAGAGTTTGTAGACTACCTTCGGACCAATCCGGATTATATGTATAAGCTGCTCAACAGCTTTGTCATGGGCTACCTAGGCAACTCTATGCGGCTCAATGCTTTGCAACACTCTCGTGCAAGCGATAAATTGCTGTATACACTACATTATTTAACGCTCACCCACGGTCACGAAATAGGACCCCGCCAAATCGAAATTACCCTTAGTCTGACGCATCAAGATTTCGCTAACCTTACCGGGCTGACGCGTGAAACTGCAGCAACAGAACTCAACAAGCTTAAAACAGCTAAAGTTATTATGTACGGCAAGCACACACTGTACCAGGTGGACCTTAACAAGTTGCAAGAGGTCATAAATGACCAGTTTATAGCCGATGTTGAGAGTAGCTTAAAGCCACAATAGCCATCAGGTGTAGTCTAGGCTGGCTTTTCGACCTTTAGCGCCTCGTTAATAACTTGGGCAAGATGTTGCGGTGCAGTCCATGATTTTACAATACAGCGGTGGGCACCAAGGTTGTAGGCCTCTGCTACTTCTGGCGAGTTTTCCATGTTAGTAAAGATCAGTACCTTTACGTTGGCATGTTTCGACAAGTCATACTTTTTCAAAAACTCTAGCCCCCCCATGATTGGCATTAGTAGATCAAGTAATATGAGGTCTGGCTGGCTGGCTGTAGCTTTTTTGAGTGCCTCTTCGCCATTCGTGGCAGATGACACTTCGTGACCTTCGCGCTTGAGTATTAGTTGGTAAGCCTGGTTTAAGTCTTGGTCGTCTTCGACTATGAGTATATTAGCCATTTGGCTCCCACTGGTGTTATTTTGTGCTCGTTACTATCTAGTTTTATCATATCACGGCCGTATCACAGTAGGATATCTTACTGTGTATTCTGTGATTTTGGCTTAACTTCTTTGGTGCTTGCTTTAGATTGTATCGGACGTCCCGCATACTCGATAGGTAGTCTTACGTAAAACGAGCTGCCGATATGTTCTGTACTTTCAAACCAGATTTTGCCCCCAAGTGTTTCTACTAGGCCTTTCACCAGGTATAGACCAAGCCCAGTACCACTGGTTTCTTTGCGCACCACATTTTGGGCACGGTAAAATTTGGTGAATACCTGCTCTCTGGCATTTTTAGGAATGCCCATACCATCATCTTCCACTGTGATAAGCACTGTTTGAACCCGCTTTTTTAGGCTTACTGTTACTGTGCCACCGTCGGCTGTGTATTTTATAGCATTAGAAATGAGGTTGATCAGCACCTCTTTAACAATTAGGTTGTCAGCCTTGATAATAAGCGGTGCCTTTGGGAGCTGACGTACGATAGTAACCTGCTTGGTGTCAGCGGCCAGTGCAAGCTCCTTGAAGACTTCCTCGGCTAGATGATTCAGGTTAATTCGCTTCGGACTGACAATAACATTGCCGGTTTCTATTCTTGAGACGTTCAAGAGCGTACTGATCAGTTCATTCATGCGGTTGCTGGCAGAGACAATCGTGCGGAGAGCTTTGCGCTGAGCTGGCGATACATCGCCCATGAAGCCGTCTAGCAGCATGTGTGAGTAGGTTTTAATCGCCGACAGCGGTGTTCTGAGCTGGTGTGATGCCAAGGATATAAAGTCGCTCTTCATGCGATCAATTTCGTACTCGGTACTGATATCACGAAATAACATAATGGCACCAATAGGACGGTTTTCTAGTACGAGTGGTGAGACCGTGCATGAGACTGGTAAAAGTGAGCCGTCATTAATTCTGTACAGCAGTCGCTCACGTACCGGTTTACCAGTTAAAAAGGCACGAGTAATCGGTCTGTCTATCAGGCCAATCGCTCGGCCGCTTTCGTCGTAGGCTTGTACTACCCTAGGAAACCACTTACCGAGTACTTCGGCTTCGCTAAGACCCAAGATACGCTGAGCGGCTTTATTTATTTTGGTAATTTTGCCCAATTCGTCCGTCGCAATGGCACCATCACCAATACTGCTAAACAGCGCATCGGCTTGAGCAAAGGCTTCAACGGCAGACTGCAGAGTTGCTTCTGGTGCAAACTGCGATGTATCTTCTATAGACAACTTATTTGCCATGCGTAGTGTCTTCTTTTGTCTGCTTAGCTATCTGCTTTAGTTGTGTCACGTATGCTTCGACAACTTGACTGTCCTCAGTTAGAAAGGACACGGCTATTCGTATCCAGTCGATGAGCGCGTAGACATCAGCGGCCTCGAGTTGCTCTGGTGATTTTCCTAAGTGATTTCGAATCTGGCGGTCTATAAAGCGTTCGGCGGCAGGCCCAAGGTAGACGTGACTAACTCGTACCAAATCTTGATATACACTAGGGTTAGCGGATCTCATGCTAAATTTCCTCAATCTTCTGCAGGGCTCGGATGCCTTTGCACATTAGCCCGTACCCTGCTGCAACGCCAAGTAGTAACAGATAGTCAAATAACAACAGCATACTTAAGGAAACGTAACCGGCGGCTGTCAAAAACAATGAGTTTAAGTACTGCAAAAGAATCGAGGCAATAATTAACACGATGAGGCCAGCAGATAGTAGCCCAAGTGAACGCCTGTACAGCACCCCATGCGTCACCTTGGCATACAAATGAATATCGTAGGCAGCGATTAAGCCACTGAACCAGGCGTATAGGTAGGGCACCACCACAGTACTTATGAGCAAGAATGTGGGTAGATAAAAGCCATCCTCACCGTTCGTATGTCGTAAATGAAGTACGAGATAACTGTAAACTGATCCAATCAGAGCAAACAGTAGCAGTAATAATCGAGTCGTCGGTAGGCTCGCATAGTTTTGCTTGCCAGAAAGCAGATGACGCGTACCGGTGCTGATGAGCGTAAAAGCGATAACAGGAAATGCCAGTGTGATGTAGTTTTGCGTAATAACAGAAAAACCTCGCAGTGCTGGCGAATGGTCAGAGAGTCCGTTGAGTAGTAGTGACGCGAATGCCTGAATTACTAAGCCCCACGACAGCACCATTACGCCGTCGGACAGTCGCTTAAATGCCACGCCCTCGCGGCCCTTGTGTATTGATTTTGCGTAGCGCTGCAGTAATCCATAGCAGTAGAATGCCAAAAACCAAATCCCAAAGAGCGGCAATACGGTGATAAATGAAATAACATGCGCTTGGGTTGTGTTGAGATTGTAGGCTTCCCTGGTCGCCTTACTAAGTGGCAAAAGGAAGCCTATGAATATATAGAGCACTACAAGAAATACATAGTGCTGCAGAGAGCGGCTTAATTTAATTTTGAACATTTTTGTCTGCTCCTCCGTGTGCATAGTATATCACCGGCATCCTTTTCGGTTACTTCTGTCCAAGCTCACATTCTTTTAGTACGATACCGGTGATCAACCACTACGTGCTGTGGAATAATTCACTCTAGATCTACGAAATTGAAAAAGCTGTTCAGCTACCTCATTCTTTGCTGGCCGGCTACAGATGACGTCGCCTGGTAATAGTCATGATTATTTTGTATAATCATCATCGGTAATGATAGGGCGTCGCCAAGTGGTAAGGCACTGGTTTTTGGTACCAGCATTCGGGGGTTCGAATCCCTCCGCCCTAGCCAAATAAAAAAGCCAGCATACACGCTGGCTTTTTTATTTGGCCAATAGTCAGTAGTGAATTGCAGAGCAAGGATGGATAAGGCGATGGGTTGCGCTGCGCGCGGGTGGCGACCATTGGTCAGTTTCGACAATTGGTCGCCACCCTGCACTCAGCCGAAAAGCCAGGTCTGTGGTTGGTCTGCTTGTGACATGCTGCGCGTGCCGTGCTTCTTGGTGAGGTGTCGCATGACCAGTAGCCAGATGCCGGGCATCTTGAAGACCTGCTCGTACAGCTCGCCGATCGGGATGTCCTTCATGTGGAAGTTGTCGTGCACCCACTGGCTTTCCCGGATGAACCTGGTGGTGCGCTTGATGCCGTAGACGACGTTGATGATGTAGACGGCAACGGCCAGGACGATCAGCTCGATCACCAGGTACGTTACAGCGATTTCGAACACGTGAACTCCTTGGGATGGTGGCGGAATGATTCAGTCTTGCCAGCGCTACACAGCTAGTATGTGGCAATGGCAAGACTGAATTCCCTACTCTGCAAAAAGTGCTATCGGAGTAAACTCAACGATATCACCAATATTATAACATCAAACACATAATAAAGCTACTCGTAGACAGTTCCGCCAGAGATACTAAAGAATTCTTCCAATGTTTCAATGCCCAGTCTGTGCATCTCTGTCGCAAGCTCCTTGCCGACATAGCGGAAGTGCCAGGGCTCGTATTCGTAGCCCGTTATTGCAACCTTATCTTTGGTGTAGCGCAGAATAAAGCCGTACTTGTAGGCATTGGCGGCGAGCCATTTTGCGGACGGCACAGTGCTGAAACATTGTTCCAGCGAGCATGTGCCACTCTGGTCGCGTATATCTACAGCTAGCCCCGTCTGATGTTCACTATAGCCCGGGCGTGCGCTATAAGTATCGGCCTTAGCGGTGCCATCCTTTGAGGCGTAACTGTTGTACAGGGATTTTTGATAGCTGTAACCGCGATATGCCGTGGAAACGACTAAGCCGTAGCCTGCCGATTTTGCGCCTGCAAACAGTTCTTCAAGCGCAGTGGCAGCCGGCAATCGCATCTTCATTTCTGTGGCTCCGGGAATTCGCTGTCTTACCTTCGGGAGTACTAAATCGGTCGGGGTGTAACTTTTCGGACTGAGTGGATGGCTTTTGTTTACGACTACCCAGATACTTGCAGGATCAGTCTCAGAATACTGAGTTTTATCAAAACTAGGCACGACAACCGGCTTAGGAGTTTGTTTTGCTGGTTTTTGTACGGTGACACTCGTGTCTTTTTTAGTAGTACTGACTGGATCTGATTGGTTGTTTTTTATGTATATGACGGCACACAAAAGTAGTAAAATTAGTAGAATATATCGACGCTTCATTACTTCGTAGTGTAGCACATGTGGTACGATGAGCTGAGTCTATGAAGCACGCAAAACAGAACCCTAAACGGATACGACGAGTACTGATTATTGCAGTACTAGTGGTAATGTCGTGTTTGCTATTTAAGCAGTTTCACCACGACAAATCGCCTGAACAAAAACCTGTAGAAAAACCTTCACTGGTCACCAAGACTCCACAAAAAACACCAAGCAAACCAACCAAAAAAATTCGTTTTATCGCTACTGGAGATATGTTACCGCACGATACGGTTAACCAGGCGGCAAAAAGCGGTGCCAGCTATGACTATCTGCCACTATTTTCTGAAGTACGTTCGTTTATGCAAGACAGCGACATGTCCTTTTGTAACCAGGAGTCACCTAGTGCAAGCCAGTTTAAAGTCAGTGGTTACCCAACGTTCAATGCGCCAAATAGCTTTGCCCAGGACCTGAGCCGACTAGGCTGCAATGTTATAAACCTAGCCAATAACCATGCCAACGATCGTGGACAGGCCGGCGTGTCGGCTACGCGAGCAGTTTGGGATAGATTGCCTACGTTGGCAGTTGCTGGTACCGGAAGAACTCAAGCCGAGCATGATAGCGTACCAATGTTTACAAAAAATGGTGTTAAGTTTGCCTTTTTGTCATATGCCAAATGCTCAAATAGCACCTTACCGAACAGCTACGGCGTGGATATTTTGTCGAAGTCCCTTGCCGACAAACAAATTGCGCAAGCCCGGGCAAACGGAGCTGACATGATTATTGTGGCGACGCACTGGTGTCGAGAAGGGGTGTCGACTCAGAATGCTGATCAGGACGCTTGGGGGCGCTACTTCGCAAGTAAAGGCGTTGATATTGTTGTAGGTACGGGCCCTCACTGGCTGCAACCAGCAAAGCGACTTGATAGGGCCGGTGGCGGTAAGACGCTAGTCTGGTTTAGTCTAGGCAACTTCCTGAGTACTCAACTAGAAGTCAATGGCCTGATTGGTGGTATCGCAGTGATGGAGATTGATCCAGTACAACACGTCGTAACCGAGGCTGGTTTTTTGCCGACCTACATGCACTACGAATGGACGGCCGCGCAGGCCGCTAAGGAGGATTTGCTGGCTCGTCACAATCTCAAGCTATACCCGCTTGATCTGGCTGCGGCAGCACTTGCCCGCTCGCAAACACATACGACTGTTGCCGCCCAAACCGCGCGTGTAACGAAGCTACTTAATACGTATACCCCTATTACGATGCTTACGAGTAAAACATACCAAGCCTTTGGCGAATAGTAGCCTATACAGTGACTTTTGCGGCCTTACAGCAAC
Organism: uncultured Candidatus Saccharibacteria bacterium; assembly: GCA_964647125.1. Classification (GTDB taxonomy): domain Bacteria; phylum Patescibacteriota; class Saccharimonadia; order Saccharimonadales; family UBA4665; genus UBA6224. Next base: position 220,255 of record CAZYFP010000001.1, on the reverse strand, counting down.
TCTAGTATAGTTACTGCAAGAAGTTATGAAAAAATCCAAGCAAGCAAATCCGGCCGATTATATCGAGCGACTTAATATGAATGGTCTGCAAGGCCGCATGCTGCATTTGCCTGCACCAAAGCCTGGTGCGCCCGAGATACTGTTTGTGTATGGCCACCACTCTTCCCTTGAGCGTTGGTGGGGTGTGGCTAAATTTTTGAATCGTTATGCGGCGGTAACCATGCCCGATCTACCTGGCTTTGGCGGCATGGATAGTTTCTATACCATTGGCAAAAAAGGTTCAATTGATAACTTAGCCGACTACTTGGCGTCGTTTATTAAGCTCCGTTATAAACGAAAAAAGGTAATAGTCGTTGGTATGAGCTTGGGCTTTGTGATTGCAACGCGCATGTTGCAGCGCTGCCCGGAGCTAACTAAGAATGTTGAAATGCTGGTGAGCTTTGCTGGCTTTGCACATCAAGATGACTTCACATTCAAGAAGTCACGTCGCCTGTTCTACACTGCTGGATCAAAATTTTTCACCCACCGATTACCGGCATTATTTTTCCGCTACATTTTGCTTCATCCGCGCATCTTGCGTACGGCTTACACCAAAACCCACAATGCTAAGGAGAAGTTTGAAGGTGTTTTCGAAGAAGAACTAGAGGAGTTGGTCCAGTTTGAGATTGGCCTCTGGCATAGTAACGAAGTTCGCACCTACATGCAGACGTCCACGGAATTCTTGCGTCTCGATAATTGTCGAGTCCAGGTTGATTTGCCGGTGTATCACATCGGTGTCAAAGGTGACCGCTATTTTGATAATGACATTGTAGAGCAGCATTATCGAGTCATATTTACTGATTATCATTTGCTGTCCATGCTGGATCTAGCTAATCATGCACCGAGTGTAATTGCCGACGAGAAGGCTGCTAGCGTATTTATACCACCGAAGTTACGTCGCCTGTTACAGGCTCAGACAACCGTAAAATGATACAATAAGGTTACGTTATGAAAATCGGTTTAATTTGCCCGTACAGTATGGCCCGTGGTGGCGCAGTCCAAGAGATTGTTCGAGCTATGCGAAAGGAATTGATCAGTCGTGGTCACGAAGCCAAAATCATTACACCGCAGCCAAAAGATATTGACGATATTGATACCGAGGGCATAATTTTTGTCGGTTCACAGGCAGATTTTCACTCACCACTTGGCACGACTGCAGACGTTTCTACGAGCATCGATAATGAGGCGCTGGAGCAAATGCTTGAGTCTGAACAATTTGACATCTTGCACTTCCATGAACCGTGGCAGCCATTTTTAAGTCGTCAGATCCTGTCTTTTTCTAAAAGTATCAATGTGGCAACATTTCATGCAAAGATTCCCGAAACCCTTGTTGCTCGTACAGTCATAAACATGGTTACGCCCTACACCAAACCCCTTCTTAAGTACCTGCACGAAATAGTGGCAGTTTCGGAGCCAGCTAAGGAATATGTCAGTACACTTACCGATCAATCAGTTACCATAATTCCAAATGCGATTCATCTTGAAGACTTTCCATGGTCTAATCGCGTCTTTAAACCCGAGGGGCAGCTAAAGATATTATTCATAGGTCGCCTAGAAAAAAGAAAAGGCGTCAAATATCTTCTGCAAGCATTCGCGCTTTTGTCTGGGCGGATGGATAACGTTTCCCTAATTATTGCTGGTAAGGGTCCCGACCAAGAAAAACTGGAGCAGCTGGCTGATGAGCTCGAACTGTCAAATGTCGAATTCCTGGGTTATGTAACGGATGAAGAGAAAAAGAAACTGTTCGCAGAAGCTGATCTTTTTTGCGCACCCGCCATTTTCGGTGAAAGTTTTGGCGTGGTCTTGCTAGAGGCCATGAGTACTGGTCTGGTGACTGTAGCTGGTGACAATTCAGGCTACGCCAGTGTCATGCAAGAAGTTGGCGCACTTTCAATTGTAGACCCCCGTAATGCTGATGACTTTGCTCGTCGACTTGAGTTGCTACTGACCCAGCCCGAGCTTCGAGAGACTTGGAGAAACTGGGCCCGCCAGTACGTCAAACAGTTTGACTATACGACTGTCATGGATCAATACGAGCTGCTCTATAAAAATGCGCTCAAAACACACACCCCAGGTAAACCATTGAGTGCTCGCAAAGCTCGTGCTCTATTAAAACGCGAACTTCGTAATAGCACATGAGAACTTCAGCCCCACAGCAGCTCAAAATTGCACTCGTGTTGGATACCTCGCTCGACCCACCCGATGGTGTTCAGCAGTACGTGATTTCTGTTGGTGAGTGGCTCCGGAGTAATGGACATGATGTGCACTATGTGGTTGGTGAAAGTCAGCGAGATGATTTACAAAATGTACATAGCCTGGCCCGGAACATCGGAGTTCGATTTAACGGCAATCGTACAACCATACCATTGCCAACTAGTCGTAAAAAATTAGCAGCATTTTTGGCAGAGCAACAATTTGATGTACTGCATGTTCAGACACCACACAGCCCTTTCTTTGCGCAAAAATTAATTCTGGCGGCTAGTCCTGCAACGGCGATTGTTGCGACATTTCATGTGCTACCAGAGGGAAACCTCCCAGTTCTAGGCAATCATGTGCTAGGCTTTTGGCTCCGTGCCTCATTGGCGCGTATTGACCAAATGCTGGCCGTCTCGCCTGCTGCAGCTGAGTTTGCAAAGCGAACATTCGGCGCTACAAGCCGGGTGTTGCCCAATGTGTTCGATTATCAGCTATTTCAACAGGCTAAGCCATTGCCTAAGTACGATGACAAGACGATAACTATTTTATTTCTCGGCCGTTTGGTGCCACGAAAAGGTTGTCGCTATTTACTTGAAGCAATCACGATGTTAAGTGTTTCTGATCGAGAGAAAATTCGCGTGGTTGTTTGCGGCAAGGGACCTCTTTTGTCGGAATTACAAAATTATACCGAGCAGCATGGACTACAAGACAGCGTTGAATTTGCTGGCTTTGTCAGCGAGGAAGACAAGCCACACTACTACGCTAGTGCCGATATCGCAGTATTTCCAAGCACTGGTGGAGAAAGTTTTGGCATTGTGTTGATTGAGGCAATGGCCTCAGGCAAGTCCGTAGTGTTGGCTGGCAATAATCCCGGCTACGCGAGTGTAATGTCCCCGAAACCGGAATTGCTTTTTGATCCGAGCAATGTCCCCGAACTTGCTACGCTACTCAATCAGTATATTCATCAAGCAGATAGTCGCCGAAGCTTAGCAAAATGGGGCGAACAATACAGCAAGCAATTTGACGTTGAAGTAGTTGGCCCAAGACTAGTCGCTCTGTATAAGGAGTTGCTTGCACGCAAAAACGTGCAATAATACCACTATGCTTAAAATGTTTTCCAATGATGACACCCCACAAGAAGTTTCACTTACCATTAGCGCCAGAACTGTTTTAAAAATTTTCGCAATTATTGTCGGTACGACGTTTTTCTTGGCCGCACTTCGACTTGCTTCACATGCACTGATACTTGTATTTACGGCCGCATTCCTAGCCTTAGCGCTGAATGCACCTGTCTCATGGGTTGCTCATCACTTACCGGGTAACTATAAAGGTCGGCGTGGCCTGGCAACTGCCCTGGCGACTGCCCTAGTCGTGCTACTACTGGCTGCGTTTATCGCTAGTTTGGCTCCACCGATTGTTCGTCAAACCAAAACACTGATCAACCGTGCGCCGCAACTTGTTCGTGATGTGCGTGACAGTGATACCGACCTAGGTCGATTTGTGCAAAAGTATCATCTAGAAAACCAAGTCGATAAAGTCTCGGAACAGTTAAATACAAGATTGCAACACGCTAGCGGTACCGCAGTTTCGACAATAGGCAGTATTGGTAGCAGTATCTTCGCGGTGCTTACTATAATTGTGCTCGCGTTTATGATGTTATCCGAAGGCCCAGCTTGGCTAGATTTTGGTAGACGGATACTACCAAAAAGTAAGCAAGCCAAAGCTAAACGACTCAGTGATGATATGTATAAGGTAATCAAAGGCTACGTGAACGGTCAAGTTCTGCTGGCCTTTATTGCGGCCTGTATGCTGCTGCCGGGCTTGCTTATATTTCATGTCAGCTACCCCATTGCGCTACTTGCAGTCGTGTTTATTTGTGGGCTTATACCAATGGTTGGACATACAATTGGTGCAGCAATCGTAACGGTTGTAGCGCTGTTTACCTCGCCAGTTTCTGCTCTGGGTATACTACTGTGGTACTTCACCTATCAGCAGATCGAGAACTATCTCGTACAGCCGAAACTCCAAGCAAATGCTACAAACATGTCTCCACTTCTAGTATTTATGAGTGTCGTGATTGGTGTTAGTTTCAGTGGACTGCTGGGTGGACTTGTAGCAATTCCGATTGCAGGTTGTATACGTGTCGCAGTGCTGGACTATCTCCATTCTCGAGATATCATTGAAGCGCCGGCTACAGATAGTACCAAGTAGCACCAAGGCTTTCGTTGTCACGTAGGCCTATGCCTGCTTCGGCCAGTTGATTGCGTAGCAAGTCGGAAGTTGCCCAGTCTTTTGCCTCTCTAGCCTTCTCACGCTCGCGTATAAGGGCTTTTTGTGCCTGAGTAATGTCAGGTACGGCTGCAAGCTTTGTGCCGAGTGCAGCGTCAATTGCGGCTAACATAATCTTGAAGTGGTCAATTCTAGAACCATGCACGAGAGTAGCCTGTACCTGGCGGCTGATATCACTGAGATAGGCCATGACTGCAGGGGTCGCCAGATCCTGTGACATAATGGCTGTTAACTCGCTGGAAACGTCCACAAACGCAAAGGTGTTACGATCGTGTGTGTCGATTGGTTGCCACTGCAGTGCTGCCATTGTTTTTAAGTCACGAAGCCGATTTTGGGCCGCCTCTAGATTTTCCCAACTAAATTTGCTCTGACTGCGGTAGTGACTTTCGAGTACGAGTATGCGAAATGCTTCCAGGTCGTAGCCTTTTGATTCGATATCTTCAAGCGTGATACTGTTGCCAAGTGATTTACTGATTTTATCGTCATTACTAAGTATGTGATTTGTGTGCATCCAGTAGTTAGCACATCGCTTGCCGGTGGCTGCTTCGCTCTGAGCAATCTCATTAGTGTGATGTACTGGTATGTGGTCAATGCCACCACTGTGGATATCGATGGTTTCACCGAGGTATTTCATGCCCATAGCCGAGCATTCCAGATGCCAACCAGGAAAACCGATACCCCAAGGACTTTCCCATTCCATGTCTCGTTGGCTGCCAGCTGGGCTCCGCTTCCATAGTGCAAAATCACTTGGGTTACGCTTTTGGCTATTGTGCTCAACCCGAGCACCTGCTTGGAGCTCCTCTAGATCTAGCTTCGCAAAATCAGCGTAGCGATCGAATTTACTAGTATCAAAATATACGCCATCATCGATTGTGTAGGTGTAGCCTTTTTGCTCCAGAGTTTGCACTAGCTGAATTTGCTCACTAATGTGTTCGGTTGCTTTAGGTAGTTGTGTTGGTGTTTGAATGTTTAGACGCTCTAATCCTTTGATAAAGTAGTCACCATAAAACCTGGCAACATCCCAGGCTGTCTTGCCTTCTCGGCGAGCACCTTTCTCCAGCTTGTCCTCACCCTCGTCAGCATCACTCGTGAGATGGCCGACATCAGTAATATTCAAAACCCAGTTTGTCTGTAGTCCACTTAACTGAAGGGTTCGCACAAGAATGTCGTAGCGTATAAAGGTAAACCAGTTACCAATATGAGGATAGTCGTACACAGTTGGGCCGCAGGTATAGATAGATACATTTGGTGGCTGGGTAGGTACTATTTCTTCAACTTGCTTGGTGAGTGTGTTGTAGAGTTTCATTTGGCACTTTCTGCAATAGTATCAAGTAGTTGCGTTGCATATGCGATACAATCAGCTTTTATAACCTGAAATGTTCGACCATCGGTAATCTTAAAACCGCTGGCGTAGGGGTGTCCGCCGCCACCAAGGTGTTCGGCTAGCTTATTTGCAATCGGTGCCATGCTATTGGCGCGTAATGCACCCGTTACACGGCCATCATCATAGGTCTTGAAGACAATGCTAAGTTGCACGCCACGAATCTGTAGCATATCAAATTGCACCAAGGCAGCTGGATTGTACAAAGGGCTGTAGGTGTTAATTTCATCTTGCGGTACGGTAACCGATGCAATACGACCCTCCGCCGACAGCTCTGTTCGGCGAATGAGCTCACCCTTGTATATATAAATTAATTTTTCCATTTTGCTTGATTCACGGCGTAACTCTTCTAGCTTGGGTCGATTTACGCCCAAATCAACTAGCTCAGCCATAGTGTGATAGGTGCTGGCTTTGGTTAAGTCATTTGTGAGTCCTTGGGTGTCCCCCAGAATTGAGCTGGCAATATGCTCACCTGCTTCGATGCTTACCACCCAGTTTAGAGCTTTGGCAATCGAAAAAATGAGCTCACCCGTCGAGGCTACTGATGGGTCAATCTCCGAAATAGTGGCAAAGTCTATCGGATATTCGACTGTTGTGTGGTGGTCTAGCACGATGCAGGGCTTTGCCTTGAGCCATGGTAGCTGTCCGGTTTTGTCGAGTTGTTCGAGCAGCGTGTATGTGCTGGCGTCTACGATAATACTTAGGTCAAACTGTTTCGGCAGGTCCCGTTGTACTCGGTCCCAGCCTGACATGTGCTGCAGATAGGTCGGTATATCAACACCGCAGTATAACTGCACGGTCTTGCCTAAGTCACCGAGGATATGCTCGAGAGCGAGGGCGCTACCAAGACTATCCGCATCAGGATTATCGGCCTGCACAACAACAATACTATTTGCAGATTCAACGAGCTGTTTTATTTTTTCTTGCATCATTACTTTCATTTTACCAGTTTTATCGTATGTGGCCGAAGAATGTGCGCCGGAGTCATCTGCGCTGCCTGCCTGTTACCATGGCAGCACGTGACAGTATTAGAGCGTTTGTCGGCCTTCTAGCGCCCGACTGAGAGTGATTTGATCAGCATATTCAAGATCTACTCCAATTGGCAGGCCTCGTGCTAATCGAGTAATCTTTACGCTTCTATCGCCGATCTGCTGCTGGATGTACAGCGCAGTAGACTCACCTTCAACACTGGCATTCGTTGCAAGAATTATTTCTTCGACAGCATCTTCGTCGATTCGAGTCAGTAGCTCGGCTATGTGTAGCTGTTCTGGCCCGACGCCATCAATTGGCGAAACAAGGCCACCAAGTACGTGGTACGTGCCGTGGAAACTTGCCGTTTTTTCTAGTGAGACAATATCGAGCGGCTCGGCAACGACTGCAACCAATTTCTTGTCACGTCGAGGGTCGGTGTACAGGGGCGACATGTCTTGATCTGCAGATATAAGTGCAAAGGTCCGAGGGCAGTTTTTAATACCGGCGTGTAGCTCAGTGAGTGCAGCTGCTAAACGAGCTGATTTGCCAGGATCACGACGCAGTAAAAAATATGCATAGCGCTCCGCTGTGCGAGAACCAACCCCTGGCAAAACGCCAAGAGCTTCTATTAGGTCTTCAAGTGCAGTCGGAAGAAGTTGCATAGAGGCGTAGTGCTACAGCCCGAGGCTACCAAGCGCACCCATCATTGGCTGCATTTTTTCAGCTGCAATCTTTTGACTTTCAGCGATTGCTTCTTTCACGGCGTCTTCGACCCAGCGTTCTAATTGACCGATGTCATCAAGATCAACAAATTCAGGATCAATATGAATTTTTTTGATTTTTTGCTCGCCAGTAATTTCTACTCGAACAGCTCCATCACCCTGCTCAATTGTAATAATTTGTTTCTGTAATTCCTTTTGGATTTTCTTAACCTGCAACAGCATTTTGGCTTGATCGAATCGGCTCATGAGTACTCCTTATTGTTCGCTACCATTGTACCAATATTTATAGGTGCGAGCGAGTAATTTTGTGCTGGCTGAAGGCGGGTGCAGTCGTAGTGTGGCGTGGCCAAGCCACAAAGTACTGCCGCAGACTATAGAAACAAGATATTCCTATGGCTAGTGCTATGAGTCCAATACCAAAGCTGCGAGCCAAAGGGTTTCGTGGAAACACCGAAAGCCAAAGGTGTAGTAAGTAGGCTACACCTGCAGCAACGATAAATAACAACACTGGCACAAGTAAACTAATGGTTACCGGACCACCAAGACTACTAAGTACTAGTGCGATCAGTAGTGTTATTCCCAGTAAACGTGCACGACTGGCTTGCCAATGTTGTGCATAGAAATAAATCCCAGCTAGCAATGCAATACTCAGAAAAATATCGAGAATTGGCAAATGATTGAGCCACATAGCATCATCAGCCGTACCGCGAAAGCTTATGAACAAGAGTGTATTACCGAAGTTCTGAGCAAGGTCGGCAAACGCTGGCAGGCTTGCAGGCAGTCCAAGTAGTGTCAAACCAAGTACGCGTGTATCGCCAATGATTAGCCCCAGTACAAGTGGCGCTAGTGATAGTACCCCAAGTGCAGCTAGAGAGATTTTGCCGATGATACTCGTAAACACCGATACAATCTGCATCAGTTCGTCTCGCTGCAGGTAGATAGCAACGAGCACTAGCCAAATACCTCCTGGTACATACAGGATACTAGCCAGAAGCATAACCCATATCGCTATCGCTAATCGTGAGGAAGAATGATTACGCAGTATCAGCATACTTGTAAATAGTGCCGGTATGGCCCAGAAAGATACAATACTGGGATCGCCTAGTCTGGCACTGTGTAAAAACCAGGCACAGCACACAAAAAACCCGTACGAAAGCATGGCGGTTCGCGGGCCGTACCAACGGCGTAGTACAAAAGCGACCATGCCAAGTGTAAGTCCCGCAACAATAATGCTCGGAACACGAAGCCAGAAGGCGGTCAGAGGAGCCCATAACCCAACAAACCAGTGCAAAAGCAATAATGGCAGCTGCACCGGGTTATGGGCAATCGCAGAGAGTGATGCATAGCGTGCTTGAAAGCCTGCTTCAGACGCACTAATGCCGTGGGTGAAGCTACCAAGATTAGCCAACAACGCTAGGGCGCTGCCCGCGCCTGCGATGCCCGTAATTAGCAAGATTCGTTGATGCGCCATAAGCCACTGCCAAATTTTATTCATTGCTGACTATTATACCGTGTAGTGGTCCAAACTAAGAATAGTGCTTATGGCTTATGACTCAAATGGATCGTTGTGACGGCGGTCTATGCTGCGGAAACGCTGCTTTTCGTTGTCGAAGTACAGCTCTACTCCTCCAGTTGGACCGTTACGGTGCTTTTTGATAAATATATCGGTGATCTTTTTGCGATCAGTTTCGGGGTTGTAGTATTCTTCGCGGTAAATAAAGGCCACCACATCGGCATCTTGCTCAATGGAACCCGATTCACGCAGGTCAGACAGTTGCGGAATTTGTGGACTGCGGCTTTCAACCGATCGACTCAGCTGACTGAGTGCAATGAGCGGTACGTTTAGTTCTCGGGCAATACCTTTTAGTCCACGAGATATTTCCGAAATTTCTTGTACACGATTGCCGTCGCCGCCGTACTTGCCGCCACCGCTCATAAGCTGCAAGTAATCTACAATAATAAGTCCCAGCGGACGCTGGTGCGCTTCACGACGAGCTTTGGTGCGCATATCACTGACGGTGATTCCGGGTGTGTCATCAATAAATATTGGTGCTTCGCTGAGGGTGCCCATAGCGTGACCGATTTTTTCAAAGTCAGCATCAGTCAAATTGCCGGTACGAAGTGCCCAGGCATCAACACCGGACTCCATAGATAGTAGTCGGTCAACCAGCTGCTCTTTGCTCATTTCGAGGCTAAAAAGTAGGACTGGTTCATTTGCCTGCACGGCGACGTTGTGGGCTAGGTTGAGGGCCAGTGCTGTTTTACCCATCGATGGACGAGCTGCCAAAATGAAGAGATCGCTGCGTTGCAACCCGGCAAGCATATTGTCCATATCCTTGAAGCCAGTTGGGACGCCGCGAATTTTTTGCTTATCTTTATGTAAGTCATCAAGTCGCTCGAAGCTTTCAGCCAAGATAGTCTCTAGGCTAACAATTGTCTGCTTAACGTGCTGCTGGCTAACCTCAAACAGCTTTGTTTCGGCTTCTTCAATCAATTCTTTGACACTTTTGGCCTCGTCACCACCGACTTGACTAATATTTTTTCCAGCGGCAATCAGCCGACGACGCACAGCTTTCTGGACGATAATATCAGCGTACTGCTCGGCGTGTGCTGCTGTTGGCACAAAGTTAGTCAGTTCGGTTAGGTAGGCTGGGCCACCGACAAGCTCAAGATAGCCACTGCCTTTTAGTTGATCAGATAGCGTTAAAACATCAATAGCGCTGCGCTTTTCATAAAGCTTTTGAATGGCTGCGTAGATTTGCTGGTGTTTGGTATCAAAAAAGTCTTCCGCCGAGATATGATCTGCAATTTTTACAATTGCATCGGTATCGATTAAGATCGCACCCAAAAGCGAAGCTTCGGCGTCGGTATTTTGTGGTTCGGCAGTTGCGGTTGGTTCCATACGTGTACCCTAAGGAGTCTTATGATTCTAGCAGCTCTGCTCCGCCGAAGATATTGCTAATGGTTGCAATTGGTGCTGTCACTGCTGCTGGCTGGGCAACCACTGCTGGTGAGCTTACGATTGTTGGTTTGATTTGGGTGGCGTCTTTATCGTAGGCGCATTCAATAGATACCTGCTCACCAGTTAGTTGCAGAATAGCGTCGCCAATAATTTTTCGGTGCTTGGGCTCCTGCAGGCGCTTTTGGTGAAAGGCAAATTTGAATGTTAGGGTTAGTGTTGTGTCTTCCAGGGATGGAATCGCCATGCGTAAAATACCATACACGGTGTTGTGTGTAATTTTAATTGCCTGGAGAAGTTCTGGCCAAATAGCCTCAATGTCAAATAGCGCGGTTCCAGAATTGGTTGGTTTAGTAGTGTTGGGCTTCTTAATTTCAGAAGTTGTTTTTGTGTCTGTCTTTGGGGCTATGACCGATTCGTTCTTCTTAACGACTGCTTTTTGCGTTGGCACCGTTTCGTTAGCGTTCTGCGGTGCTGTATCTGTTGGTGGCAAAGGAGTGGATTCTGCAACGACGCTCGATTTCTTAGTGGTAACAGTAGTTGCAGCCGGGGAGGCTTGCAAGAGTGTAATTTCTAGCAAGCGTTCTGGGGCATTTGATGTCGGGACATCAATGAGCCGCGCCATCAGCGTATATATCGTGTCGTCGTCGAGACTAGCTGCACTGGCACCTAGTACCATGGCTCGAAGTAAAGCTGCTAGTTGTTTGGCGATGGTGCCGGCCTGAAAGCCCTGTTCGTGCAGTGCGCTCAGTTGGGTGACCACGGCCAATTTGTTGCCTGCAGCTACACTTGTGAGTAAGTCTTCAATTGCTTGCTTTGGTGGTAGACCCAATATCTCTTGGACAAGCTGGCTGTCTATCACGTCACCGCGACTTGCCGCTTGATTGAGTAAACTAATACTGTCACGAAAGCTGCCGTCCCCGTGTTGAGCGATAAGGGTTAGGGCTTCTTCATGAGCTGTAAGGCCTTCTTCTGTAGCGATATGTTGCAGATGAGCAACGACCTTAGTCTGTTCTACCGGGCGAAAGTTGTAGCGCTGGGTACGACTAATGATAGTCTCAGGAAGTTTGTGTGACTCGGTAGTCGCCAGAATAAATACAACATGCGCTGGCGGTTCTTCAAGTGTTTTGAGTAACGCATTAAAGGCGGGAGTTGTCAGCATGTGTACCTCGTCGATGATGTACACCTTGTACTTGCCGTGTGCCGGTGCAACTGTCACCTTTTCGCGTAAGTCTCGGATTTCATCAATACCACGATTACTGGCTGCATCGATTTCGATAATATCGAGGTGCATGCCTTCTCCGGTATAGGGAAGCTCATTGAGCTCATGTGCCAGAATACGGGCAATACTTGTCTTGCCAACGCCACGTGGGCCGGTGAATAGATAGGCATGGCTAATAGCCCCGCTTTTCAGTGCGTTTTTTAGTGTGGTCGTTATATGTTCCTGGCCGATAATTTCGTCCAAAGATCTCGACCGATACTTTCGGTATAGTACCTGCCCCATTAGTCCCTAGTATACTCGGCTATGCCAAACAATGCTGCTGTAAAAAAAGCTAGGACAATTGGCCCTGAATAACGAGTCGATCGTAACATGCGCCGCAAAGCGACTCGTACTCTACTGCACCTTCGCCATCAATTGCTACTTGCTCACCGACTTTGACAAACGCGTTTTGGATTTTTCGGCCGTTGACTACTGCTTTTTTACCGCAACGGCAGATAGTTTTGAGTTCTTGGATGTCGTGCGCAAGTTGAAGTAGCCGGGCAGCACCAGGAAAACCAACCATGGCAAAGTCAGTGCGTAGACCGTACGCAATGACTGGCACCGAGCCATGTACGGCATACCAAAATAACTCATCAACTTGTCCTGGTTGTAAAAATTGTGCTTCGTCTAGCAAGATGCAACGAACCTTAGGGTGCTTTGCCAATAGTACCCGAATGTTGTCGTCTGCTTTAATTAATGCATCAGCGGTGCGGCGTAAACCAAGCCTGGACACAACTTGATCATCACCTTTTTTGTCTATGGCTGGCTTGAGTATGGCTACTTTCATGCCACGCTCCTCATAGTTATAGGCCGTCTGTAATAGCGCGGTGCTTTTACCGCTATTCATTGCGCTGTAGCGAAAGTAGAGTTTTGCCATAATCTACGCACTAGTATATGACAAAGCTACATATCCAAAAACATTAGCTCCAGGTGCGAGAGGCGTTGTGTTGCCATTTTTCCTGAAAGGCCTGTTCCAAATTCACGTTGTACATATTGGCCAAGTCGATGACATAGTTCAACACATCGACAAGTTCTGCCGCTATTTCATGGTTGGACTCCGGTTTTTTATAACCGTATACACCGGCCTGCTTGCGGACTTCTTTTGCAAGCTCACCAACTTCTTCGGTCAGAAATAGCATCTTTTCAAGAGCTGAGCGATTGTCCCAGCCTCGTTGCTTACATATATCTCTAATAAATTGTTGGTACTCCAAAAGTGAAGCATCGGTTGAAATTGATGGTTTCATGCGTTCTCCTAAATGATTCATGCAATTGCAAGAATCTATGAATGGTTAGTAACGGATTAGCTAGTCTTAGAGCGCGGCTTCGAGCGCGGCCCACTCGGTTGTGGCGTCGTCTTCAGGCACATTCACACTTACCTGGTCGCCTGGCTTGGCTTTGAAATAGGTGACGCTTGCGAGGAGTACTCGAAGCTTCTTGCCATTAACTTCTACAAAGTAGTGCCCGTTCTCGAGTGTCAGTGCGCCAACAACTTGCTTGCGAGGCACTGGACCGATTTGCTTGTACAAGAACGTGCCGTCGTCGGCGATAGTTAACTTTAGAATGTCGCCCTGGACGAGTTTAGATTTACTGGCGTAGTTTGCCGGTACGGGATAAGTCTTGCCGTCGCTGCCGACCATGTTCTGGCCATCAAATACGCCTTCTATGACTTTACCAAGTGTGTCTTCGCGTGAAATTGGGGCCACCTTGTCGTCGTCACCAACAACACTAATCAACAGCTCATTGGCTGCAGCTAAACTTGTTTCAGCCTCCTGGATTAGGGCTCGTAATCGTTTGATTTGTTTTTCGGGTAAATCTGGCATTGTCGTGTTTCTCGTTTGTTTCTACTCCAGTAGTACTCTCTCAAAAGTATACTTATGGCTTTAACGTACCATGCGGCAGATTAGTTGTCAAAATAAATAACCGAAAACTGTGGATAATCTACGGAGTTAGCTTTTCTATAAGATAGTCTGAGAGCTGTTTTGTACCTTGCGAACAGGCTGCAGTAACGCCCAGAACGGCTACCCAGCCAAGGTGATCGCCTGGTGATAAAAATACAAGCGTAGCTGTCCCCAGTGCTGCTACCGAAGATCTGTCAAAAAAACGATCGAGTTCAGGCCTGAGTTCTTCGATATGCTGGATTGGCTGGTGATCACGGTCTGTCATGCTTTGCCTCACGGGGTTGCTACTATTTGAAAAGATTGTAGCACCAGTGGTTGATATAAAAAATACCGCCTGATTTCCCGGGCGGTATTTTTAGTGCGCAACTCAAGGCTGCGAGCAGGACTAAACGAGTTCTACAGTTGCACCAGCAGCTTCTAGAGCGGCTTTGTGTGCTTCGGCGTCTTCTTTTTTAGCCTTCTCAACGACAGTCTTAGGAGCGCCGTCTACGATAGCCTTAGCTTCGCCAAGACCGAGACCGGTTACATCCTTAACAGCCTTGATAACTGCTACCTTCTGAGCACCAGCGTCCTTAAGGACAACGTCGTACTCAGACTTTTCGTCAGCAGCTGGGGCGTCGCCACCAGCGGCAGGACCAGCAACAGCAACAGCTGCAGCAGCTGGCTCGATGCCGTATTCGTCCTTGAGGACGGTCTTAAGTTCGTTTACTTCGAGAACTGTCAATTTTGTCAGTTCTTCGGCGAGTTTCTTTACGTCAGCCATGATTTTCTCCTTAAAATAATTATTAGGCAGTAGCCTTAGCCTCCACACCGTCAAGCAATGCGTGCAAATTGCCAGATAGGCCATTTGTAACATCGTGAACTGGTGATAGAAGGGTTGCAACAACTTGAGCAATAAGCTCGTTCTTACTTGGCAATGTTGCGAGTGCTTTTACTTCGTCGGCAGTTAAAAACTTGCCTTCACCGCTAAATGCACCAACAAATTGTAGTGTTGGCTGCTTTTTTGCAAAATCAGCAAGCACTTGTGCAGGAGCTACCTCGTCTTCACTGTTGAAGGCGTACAAAAGCATGCCGGTTAGCGCGCTAGTGTCAGCACCCTTTAGCGTATCGTTGGCAGCAAGTGCCTTGATAACTAAACGGTTTTTGACAACTTTCATGCTGGTACCATTGTCTCGGCCTTGACGGCGGAGTGCTTGCAGTGCCTTTACAGGAGTGCCTTGGTAGGCTGCGACGACAGTCATCTTAGAGCTGCTGAGCAAGTCAGTAACTTCTGCGACAACTTCGTCTTTCTTGGTTTTGGTTAAAGCCATTACGTGTCCTTTGTGGGGATATTAGCTTGGTAAAAGTTCGTATCGACCATTCGAACTTTAGATTAGGGTTGCCAAACAAAAACGCCTTTGTCTGTTACGGCAAAGACGTTCAAACGCTCATAATGAGGTTGTTTGTACCTAGGTGACATTATCAAGGTCTTGCGACTCGTCACTGTCTTTGGCAACTTATCCAGAATTATACCTGATTACACGAAGTTAATCAACCGAGAGAGCGTCCGGTGGTCACATTGTGGCGTTGCGATGTGTACTGTCCCGGGGCGTTGCTAATCGTTGTCAGTACAAGACTACGACCTATGTGTTGCTGGCTGGTGCCTGCACGGTTTATGGTCGCTCGTTCGGCTCGCCACATGGCAAGCGCTCTATTGTGCTGCAGATCTTGTAGCGCGGCTGGAGAGTTTTCAGTGGCAAAATGTAGCTCAATAGCTGGAAGTAGCGGCTCCCCAACGGCAAATGTCTGCTCGGCCAACTCTCTTGCTAGCTGCTCATGCTTGGCATGCCCTTGGTATACATCGATGGTGGGCAGTCCCAGTTCAATAATGTACCGGACGGCATCCTTGAAGTTTTGCGGTGTGTAGGCAGTGTTTACTGCATAGGCTTGGTCTTCCTGACCGTCGAATGGTTGTACTGGACTCAATTCCTGGCTTGCGGTCATGCTATTCCTGGCCGAGTTCTGGTATGTCACGCATAGCCATTTCGGCTACTGCGGCCGAAAGTGGCCTTTGTGCTGTGACTTCATGGTGTTGGCTGGCTGACTCAGCTGCATCTACGCCATAATCTGTATCGAAGCCCAGGCCTCCAAAAAACGGCGCTTGGTGTTGTTGTGCTTCGGCGGCCTGTCGTTTAACCCATCTCGTGGGATACATATCGTACATGGTAGTTCCAATCCTTTTTAACGTAAAAACGAGGTTTCGATTGAAGCCTCGTTTGTAGTTTTGGACTGTGCTAGCGAGCTTAGCGCTCGGAGGCTTCAATCATGGTGAAGCACAGCCCAGATAGGCTGAGGAGAATACTCACGTGTTGCTTCAGTTGATTTGCGCGCATACTGTCATTCATCTAACTCCTTATGCGTAATCTTGTCAACCCTGTACGCAGCTTATGCTTATTGACATCGGTGGAATAACAGTGTATACTCTGTTATTGGAATTTAGAATTTTTGGGACACAGTTACTATGACAATTACAGATGGCAAGGACCAACTGCCACAAGGACCACGCACGCCGCAAGACCGCATGATATGTGAAGCGGCGGCTGGTTTAGTGACGCGTGCCGAAATTGCGCAAAAGCACATTCACGGGCATGTTTTTAAGTTTGCCAAACAGTTTCTTACTATGATGGTTGAAGTCGGTACTGAGCAGCGAGAGGCTGAGATTTTGGATCGAGCGCCTGAACCAAAAGTAAAGCCTATTGTTACTCTTGGAAACTCTCCAGAAGATGTAGAAACCGATAGTGGTATTCAACGCCTATTAGAGCGTCATAGTCAGCGCACCGCAACTGCTGTGATCGACTGTGTTCAAAAGGGTAAAGAGTTTGCAACTGAAATCACCAGTTATGGCATGTATTTGGGTGGTATAGCTGTCGAAGTGCTACGCACGAAGTCCGGTACTGACCCTGATGAGCCAATTGTCTATACACTAAACACTATAGACACTACCGCAGATGTTTCTAGCTAATCTTCAGTTTCGTTTAGCTTAAATTGAGCATATCGCTCGGCAGCTAGTCGAGTTAGTTCTGGATCTTCACCAGTATTCACAAAGCGCATGGCTTCGGCCAATCGTGGGTGCTTTTCGGCTAATTTTTCGTGCATTTGCAGCACTATTTTACGGTAACTTGGGTGGCCTTGTGGGCTGGTGCGAAGTTCGTGGATGTGGAATGCCTGCCTCGCGTTGTAGGTAACCTTGGCGCGCATGCGGTGTCCGAGTAGTGTCGCATACTGCGTCTCTTCCGTGTAGCCGGCCTGTTGTAAGGCGCTGTGTAGTCGTAGGCTGAGGTCAAAACAATCTTCAAACACCTCGGTAAGGCCAGCTTCATCGATAAGTTCTGGTACTTCATAGCCAAGTCGCGGTGTCAGCTGCTGCCACTGTAGGTCATCAACCATGCGGTGGCGTTGCAAATCGCAGAATATACCAAAATCACACACTAAATCCCAGCTATAGTGAGCTTTTTCGAGTGCCCTGCCTGGCTTATGGCGACGATTGAGGCGTTCGCCCATGTAGGTCTCAAACACAGACGACTTCTTATCATACGACCAACCGCTTATCTCTTTACGGATAGTGGCGAGTGACTGATCGGTGTGTTCGTATAACATATCTGCTACCAAATCGAGCTCGTTACGAGGCCAGAGATCCGTTAGCGTAACTGATTGTGTGGTGCCAGTATCGTAGCCGTTAGGCAAAAGTTTATCAGCTAATCGCTTTACATTTCGCTTGGTGGTTGCACGGTATGCAACCGTGGCGCCACCACGTTCAGGCTTGTCGGTGCGCTCTAAGAATGCTGGAATGCGTTTTCGGGCTTCAACTAGTAGCCGCTCACCAATAGTATTTGCCTCCGGTAGCTGCTCGCTTAGTAAGCGCAGTATCATAGCTTCAAGTGATTGTGCCGAGGCGTACACTCCAACGGTTGTTGTAGTCGCAGCGGGTAGCACGACTCGAGCAACGTCGCACGCTTGTGCGCGGACGGAGCTCTTCCAGGCGGCATCGCGTTCGGCTTGTGGTGTGTCTGAATTGGCGGCTACATACTCTGTTAGCGTATGAACGATGTGCGAGTATTTCTCAAAGAGCTGATCCATGATATCGCAGTACAGACTCTTGCTATTGGCATCGAAGTGCGGCGGGACGTAGTAACGGTAATTACCGTGCTCATTGCGCTCATCAAAATATATATAGCGGGTCGACTGCTCCAAATAGGCCGCTAATCGACCGCGTTCTAAGATGTTCGTCATTAATTTGGTGGTGTTTTCGATAACGAAGTACTGACCCACCAGCTGCTGAACCGAATCGTCACCGTACGCTGTTATGACTCGCTTTAGTAACGCTTCGTCTTTGCCAGCCGCAGTTGCGAATTCGTCCAAAATAATAAGCCGCATGTCATCGCCGCGGCGGCTCAGTCGGGCCATGGCAGCGGCGATAGTGGTTGGGCTCAGCTTGTCGCTAAAGCCATAGACATTGCCTTCTGTGTTGGTGACTGCCTCTGCTAAAAATTCTTTGCCGCTGCTCGTAACAATGGTGCCGCTGGGGAGCTTCTTGACGTATGGATTTGCTTGCTCTACCACCTGTTTAGGGTTGACGCCTGCCGCTGCCTTGCTGGTCTTTGTTGGTTTTGGTAATAAGGGCTGGAGTTTTTCCCAAAGCAAATTATGGATAGTTTGAATATCGAGTAGTTTCTCATTTCGTACGCAGTCAATTTGACTAAAGTCCTTAGGAAATAGGCGACATAGGTCGTCATACACCTCGACAGATCGTTGCATATGGCTTAGATCTGCTTCGTGGATATCACGCTTCTTGTCCGTATAGCTCCGAGCCTCTTTTTTGTCGACGAGGCTCTGTGCAATCTCGGCTGGTACTCGCAGCACGACATTCAGGTCGGGCCTAGGAATAGCCAGCATTTCAAATTCTAAGTTGTCGAGCCAGATAAAGTAGCCACGACGCTGTTCAACATTGCTAAACTTGGTGCCCTGGTGAGCCATATTACTACCTGTAAAGCGATTGGCCAGCACAATTTTACCTGCCTCGAGTGCTTCACGAATAGCCGTTGAGGCTTCGTATCGATCAAGTGAAAAGAATAATGAGCCTGTATAAGGTCCTACATCTTCGGCAGTGCCGTATTTGCCGTTTAGATACTGACGGACAAAATAACTTGAATCTTCGCTGTACTGGGGAAAATCAAAAGTCGCTATATCATAACCGGCATCTGCGAGCCGATCAGCTAGCAGCTTAAACTGAGTTCCCTTGCCAGAACCGTCAGTACCTTCTATGACAAAAAAATTACCCCGTTGCCCCACGCAAACTGTCCTCCGTAACGCTCTCGCCACCTCGACAGCTAATGAATATAGTTCTATTTAGCCACAACAGAGACGATCAAGCAAGCTCGAATTGTTTGCCGACGACGTTTCCAGTGGCTTCTTTGTTAAACAAAACTTCGCTGTTTTCCATTAGCACGACTTTGTTGATGCCGGCTCGAATCATTGCAGTCCAGCACGGCTCACAGCACCACCAGTGGCCCCAAAGATAAGCAGCAGCACCCTCAGTGTCTTGTCCTTGCGATTCGGCATCTGCAATTGCTTGCGGTTCGCTGTGGTTCTTCGGGTCACAACCTTCGCATAGCTCATAACCCTGCCCAGTTGGAATATTTTGTCGAACGCGTTCACAGCCATCGGTCTCGTGGTAGGTGCTGCCATTGGCGCCACGCCCAATAACTTCGCCGTCTTTCACCAGTACGGTTCCCGTCGGCATGACTTTGTCTAGTGACTGCTCCTGTGCAACCTGCCGCGCCTCCAACATGTACTCGTTATCTGCTGGTACGAATTCGAATGTTTTGCCCTCGGGCATATATGGATAAGCTGCTATTTCCGCCATAAGTATTACCTCTTCGCTAGCGATTGTATACAAGATTGGGTTTCACCACAACATAATCTATAATTGTCGGTATGGCGAAGTTTGACGAGATCTATCAGTCGCTGCTAGGCGACATTATGAAACGTGGTATACGGGAAACTAATGCTCGAACCGGGCATGAAACCGCGGCCTTACCTGGCCTCACGTTTTCGATTGATATCGAAAAAGAGGGCTTTCCACTTTTAGCCCTTCGCAAAATTCCTACTAAGATCTTTATTGCTGAACAAGTCTGGTTTGTGTCAGGCGCAAGAAAGCCAGAAGACTTCCTGCGCGATTACACCAAAATTTGGGATGATTTCACCAATCCTGGCGACGTCGTGACGGTGGCCTATGGGTACCGCTGGCGCCGTCACTTTGGCCGTGACCAACTAGGCATGCTGGTAAAACTGCTTGAGAAGGACCAGTCATCACGCCATGGTGTGGTAGTGACATGGGATCCGAGCGGTGATGGCCTGGGTGGTGTTAGTAAGGGTAACGTACCCTGCCCGTACACCTTCACGGTGAATATTATTGGCGGTCGGCTAAACCTCATGAACGTAGTACGTAGTAACGATATGATACTCGGCTTTCCGCACGATGTGGCCGGTTTTGCGCTACTGCAGTGCATGCTAGCACAGCGTTTAGGGGTAAAACCTGGTATTTACACCCACACGATTGCTAATGCGCATGTCTACGATATTCACTACGAGGCTGCCAATAACATGGTCGGGCGCACCGCAACAAGCAAACCCATCACTCTGACATTGCCTAACGATAGTTATAATCGCGCAGAAACAAAAGATCACGCGCTAGTTGAAGAAATTAACGAGTCCTTGACTATGCAGTATCAGCCGGGTGAAGCCATAAAAGGCCTAAGGATCGTACTCTAATGAAGGTATTTATTATTGCAGCCATAACGGCGGACGGTTTTATTGCTCGCAGTACTAACGAGTTAGCAAACTGGACCAGTCCAGAGGACAAGCAGCACTTCACGACCATGACAAAGCAAGCCGGTGTGATGGTTATGGGTCGTACTACGTACGATACTATCGGGCGGGCTTTACCGGACCGTAAGTCTGTTGTATATACCAGCCGCCCGCTTGATGATCCAGAGGTAGAAACAACGCAAGAATCGCCGGCAGATTTGCTCGCGCGACTGCAGGCCGAAGGCTTTAGTGAAGTAGCAATTTGTGGTGGTGCAGCAATCTACGATATGTTCCTGCAGGCAGGTGTTGTGACGGAGTTGTATCTTACCATTGAGCCAATTCTATTTGGCCAAGGCGTTTCACTCTACAGCCAGGCAGTTGATACGCGCCTGAAGCTTATGGATGTCAGCAAACTGAACGATGATGTATTATTGGTACGATACGAGGTACAAAAATAATGTCAGTGCTCACACGTCAAGATATTTTAGAATACGTTGCCAAGGGTGACATCCGCTTTACGCCAACGCTGGATACGTTTCAGCTGCAGGCTCATTCAGTGGACTTGCGCCTGGGCTTTACCTTTTTAGTGCCAAAGTCGTGGCATGTCACTAAAGCTGGTCGCGAGCAACTACACATGGACTACTACGCACCAGACCGTCCGGAATATTTTGATATTGTCGAGCTTGAGCAAGGTCAGTTCTTTGATCTGTTGCCTGGCGAGCATATTCTAGTTGCTTCGCTGGAGTCAGTGAAGGTTCCGGATGACCTCATGGCTGTCATGTACCCCCGAAGTAGTACTAACCGTAAGGGCATTTCAGTCGACCTAACTGGTATTATCGATAGCGGCTACGAAGGCCAGCTGATTATCCCGATAAAAAATAACACCAACTCACAAACTGTACGCATATATCCCGGCGAACGTTTTTGCCAGATTGTATTCCAGCGACTTGACCACGCGGCTGAAGTTCGTAAAAGTCGCTATCACCAACGGGACATTATCGACGGAGTTGATGTTGATAGCCTCGAAAAAGAGCGCTCAATCGAAATTGATCTTATTGCCAGTGGTGATATCAAAAAACTCAAAAAAGATCACCCAGCTGCTAACTTGTAGCACTATAGAATTTGATCAATAATGCTCATTGTTTGGTTGTTGACGGCAGTGGGATTCGTGTTCGCGTTTACGACGGTAATATCGCTAAATTGTGCGGCCAGCGTTCGGTATCCTTCAATAACAGCTGCATGATAACTGGCCGGCTTGTCTTCGAAATAGTTGCCATATATTTTTGGGTCAAGACCTTTGCGCCGCGCATGTAAAAGTTCTGTCGGAGCGTCGTAAAAGATAACGGCATCTGGCGCAAGTGCAGAGCCGGTTTTGGCGCAGGCGTCTAGTATTTCCTCGACAGGATAGCCACCAGCGTACCCTTGGTACACCACATTACTGTAGGGGCTACGGTCCACGAGTATGACATCACACTGCGAGCGTAGCTTGGCCACTTCGGCTTCAAATGCGCAAAATATTGCCTGGCCTAGGTAAAAGTCTGTTGCCACCGGGCGTTCCAGATTGCCAAGGTAAATACTGCGCAGCGCTTCACCGATAGGACTACCGCCGTTGATACGTGTGGCAACTACTTTTAGTCGCCTATCGAGGAGTTTTTGTGTGATGAGCTTAATTTGTGTTGTTTTGCCGACGCCATCTGGGCCATCGATCATGATGAGTTTTGCATGCATTAGTCTCAGTATACTAAAAACCGCCCAAATTTGAGCGGTTTTTGCGCGTGTACTAGGTGTGCTATCTAGCCAATGCTGTTCACGTCAACCAAAATGGAGGGGCCCATGGTGGTAGTGATGTGGATTGCTTTAACGTAGCTACCCTTTACGCTGTTTGGCTTGCTGCTTTTTAAGCTGGCAAATACTGCCTGGACGTTGCCTTGGAGCTTGTCAGCACCAAAACTAACCTTACCAACACCGAGGTGTACGATACCGGTGCTATCGACGCGGTATTCAACACGACCGGCTTTGCTTTCGGCAACTGCCTTGTTGAGGTCGGTTGTGACCGTGCCACTCTTTGGGTTAGGCATAAGACCACGTGGCCCAAGCAAACGAGCGTACTTACCGAGTTTAGCCATGTTAGCAGGTGTACTAACCAAGATGTCGAATTCAATCACACCCTTATCAAGTGCCTTGGTGATCGTTTCGATACCGCTAATGTCGGCGTTATCGGCGTTATCGTCGGCAAAGACAGCAACACGGACAGTTTTACCCGTACCGGCTGGCAAGATTAGGTTGTCACGAATGTTCTGGTCCGCCTGGCGTGGGTCGACGTTAAGGTTAACGTGTAGTTCAACCGTAGCATCAAACTTTGTAGGGCTTGTCTTTACAGCCAGCTCAAGAGCTTCTTTGAGGTCGTATGACTTGTTCACTTCCACAAGCTTAGCGGCTTCACGGAACTTTTTGCCCTGTCGCTCTAGGCGAGTTCGAGCTTGTTTTACTGGAGCCTTTGGCTTAGCTGCTTCGGCCTGCGCCGCTTCTTCGTCGCGGTGCTTTTGCTGTTCGAGCTTTTCAGCTTTTGCTTCAGCTTCTTCGATACCCTTGGCGCTACGCTTACCTGCTTTTGCAGTTTTGGCTTCGCGCACTGGCTCTTCTTCAGTTGTAGCACCTGCGGCTTGAATGGCTGCGGTAATTTCTGCAACCGTACTCTTTGCGGTTACATCTAGTTTGAGGGCTTTTGCCTCGTCGAGTAGTTCTGCTTTAGATTTTGCCATGATGTTGTCTCCTTTGTGGTGCAAACGGCCAATTGGCCTCCCACTTTATATAATTATTTCTAAAAATCGTAATATTCTACGGTGCCATCTGCGCCCAGTACCGCAGCACCGATATCTAGTCTACCAACAGTTTTGACGCCAGGGTCGAAAGCCGGTGCCTGAACAGTAGGTTCTGCGATAACTGGAATTTCTCCGGTCTGGTAGGCTTGTGCTAATTTCCAGTTTTCGTCGGCTACTGCCTGTTCCCAAGCGAGTTGTCGAGCGTATTCAGCCTGTTGGCCGGCCCCACCACGTTCAAATGATGCGCCGCTGGTCATTGCTTAAGCCTCTACCTCAACACCCATTGAACGTGCGGTGCCAGCAACCATCTTCATGACTGCTTCTACATCATCGGTGTTCATGTCGTGAGCTTTACCTTCCGCAATAGTACGAAGGTCAGCCTGGCTAAGCTTCTTAGCGATTTTCTCGCTGTTAGGACGGCCAGAACCCTTTTGAATACCTAGGGCTGCACGAATGCGGTCATCGGTAGGTTCGGCAACAACACGGAAGTCCATGCTGCGGTCATCATAAATTGTGATGTGTGCAGTGACAGTCTTGCCCTGCATATCTTTAGTGGCGTCGTTGAACGGTTGGATAAAATCCATCATGTTCACACCGTACTGACCAAGGGTGCTACCCACTGGAGGCGCAGCGCTGGCTTGACCGCCTTTGATCTTCATTTTTAAGTTTGCTTTTACGACTTTCGCCATAGTTTTTCTCCTTATATTACGAATGTTCGCCTTCCGCAAGCGCGGTATGAAGCAAGGCTACTAGTTCTCCTACCTTTTAGTAGTGTGTAACGGGTTGATTATACAACAGAGATACCCCTGTTGTCTACGCTTTTGTATATTACAGATATTCGTACTTTTGTATTTGGGCTTCAGCGCACATGCGAAACAGACTTTCATGAGCAATATTGTCCAGTACAAAATAAGCCTGGGCTACCGGATAGACCTCGTCTACCAGTACTTTACTAGCGGCATTAGAGCAAAGTAATAAGCGCAGTTCTTCCGCAGAAAGTTGGTTTAACCATGCAGTACGCTCACGCGAGTCGGTTGTGTCACGGTAGGTGCTTGTGAGTTGGGCGGACTGTTTGCAGGCTTGTTCACCAACCGTGTGATGCGCGACATAATCTGGTACGGCCGTAAGATGCCGTGCAAGGTTCACCTCAAGTTCGGGAGCCAGAATCTCAGACTTCTGCAATGCGCTCACTACACGAAACTCCTGTGTAATACAGCTTATGGTAACGCATATGTGTCAAAAAGCAAAAACAGCCGCATGTGACGGCTGTTTTATAAGGTAATTTAGGCTTACTAAACTTTCTTAACCTGCAAGGTATCAAGTTCTACCGGGGTGTCACGGCCGAACATGTTAACGAGTACCTTGATCTTGCCCTTGGCGGCATCGATTTCGTTAATAGAACCATCAAAGCCCTTGAATGGACCGTCGGTAATGTTAACTACTTCGCCAATACTGAAGTCAATCTTGTACTTAGGTTGTTCCAGACCCATACGCTTCTGAATCTTTTCAATTTCATCTTGACTTACAGGAGTTGGATCAGCACCACTACCAACAAAGCCGGTAACGCTAGGTGTGTTACGTACGATGTACCAAGCATCCTCGCTCATCTTCATTTCAACCAGTACGTAGCCCTGGAAAATGCGCTTCTCAACAACTTTTCGCTTGCCGTTCTTGATCTCGATCATTTTTTCTTTTGGTACCAAGACCTGGTAAATCTTGTCCTTCATGTCTAGACTGTCGGCACGCTGGCGAATACTCTCGGCGACCTTTTCTTCGTAGCCGCTGTAGGTGTGGATGGCGTACCATTGTTTGCTTGTATCGTATCGTTTACTAACCATTGTGAGGGGCTCCTATAACCTTATGAATTTAGAATGAGTTGTTTGAATAATTTATCGAGACCGAAGTCAACAATAGCTAAAATAACACCGAAAAATACTGAGAACACTAACACTGCCCAGGTGAGGCGCCAGCTTTTCTTCCAGTCAGGCCAGGTAACCAGCTTCAGTTCGCTAAAGCTACTACGGAAGTATTTGATCAGTAGCACGGTGGCGAGAACTTTTCCGAGGACGCGAAACGGCTTCCACGCTTGACTCTGCCAAAAACCCCAAGCCGCTATGGCACGAAATGGTGTGCCGAGCCAGTAAAACAGTTTACGAATAGGACGACGTTTTGGCTTGTCACTACTACCTTGTTGTTTTTCACGCTGATCGCGTACGGACTCAACGGGCTTTACACGTCGTTTGGTGCGCACTGTCGGCTTCGTATCTTCAGATTTAGCCACGTCCTACCTCTTTACATTAAAATAGCCTATCGTTTTGATAGGCCTTCAATGTCAATAGTAGCACCTCAGTTTTCAGGGGTCAAGTAGATTCTGTGCTGCATGGTATCATAGAGCATATGACGACCTTTTTAGGCGCCTACATACTGGCTCATGCTATTGAATTACTTTGTTGGACAGCGCCGTTATGGCGTATACGACGGTATCTTATTCCTGTAGTATTTTTGCTGACAATTGCTTCAGTTGTAGCACTTGGCCTGCATGCTACGAGCTTCATTACTGTGTTGATTACTGTAATTGCGACATACAGACTTATAAATCTTTCTCGCATTATCCGAGGGGCAATGCAACCAGCATATCTTAGGCGAAGCACCTTTCGAACCTCGCTATGGCTACTGAGTTATGCGGTAGGCCTGACACTACTCTGGCTAGGCTTTAGTGCTATTGATATAACTGGCTCTGCCTTTTGGCGTGTATTCCTAATATCACAGCTCGTTATAGCCATTGGGTTATTTGCATCTACCATATTCCACGCCAAAAGCATGCGTCCACCACTAATTACTAAGTGGCTCACAGACAGCCAGCTTCCCACGCTAACAGTGGCTATACCTGCCCGAAACGAAACCGAAGATTTGCAGCGCTTACTGGAATCACTTGTTGCCAGCACCTATCCAAAGCTAGAAATTTTAGTGCTCGATGACTGCTCGACGCAGCGAAGGACACCAGAGATAATCAAGGGGTTTGCGCAAGATGGCGTCCGTTTTGTCGAAGGTCAGCCGACAAAAGACGGCTGGTTGGCCAAAAATCAGGCTTACCAACAGTTGCTCGAAGAAGCTAATGGTGAGTATGTACTATTTTGTGGTGCCGATGTACGATTCGAGCCCCAGACACTTAAGAACCTTGTCATGCTCATGACTGAAAAAAAGAAAAGTATGATGAGCGTTATGCCTCGCAATATTTTGCCACGCTTTTTGCAGCTGGATGCTTCACTAATTCAGCCTATGCGCTATGCCTGGGAAATTGCACCACCCCGTAAATTGTTCAAGCGCCCACCGGTTTTGAGTACCTGCTGGATTGCAAAGCGTGAGTTTTTGCTGGCCACAGGCGGCTTGTCGGCCGTTAGCCGCTCAATTGTGCCCGAGACCTACTTTGCTCGTCAGGCAGCACGGCACGATGGGTACGGCTTTCGCTACACCAACGAAGCCATTGGTCTGACCAGCCACAAAGCCGTTACCGATCAACGAGACACCGCTACTCGCACAAAATACCCGCAACTCCACCGCCGCCCCGAGCTGGTGCTCATTCTGACGCTTGGTGAGTTGTTTGGCCTGGTTATGCCCTTTTTATTCCTGATTACGGCCATCATCTACCCCGAGCTACGAATGCTACTTGTGCTGAGTGGCGCAAGCTGCGCAACACTTGTTGCTTGGTACCTCACGGTGTGCGCCATGACGTACCGCAAGCCTGATGTCCGCAGCCTGGTATCGTTACCCTTTGCAGCGGTACTCGATGTCGCGTTGCTCAACTATTCAATGCTCAAGTACGAGTTCTCGGTGGTGCTCTGGAAGGACCGCAACGTCTGTATTCCAGTTATGCGCGTTGAGCCTGGCTTGCCTAAGTTAAACTAACCGCTCGTAACCAGCCTATTGACAGACTTGCTAATACACCGAGGTGTCAAGCGGCTGGGTCACTGGTATGGTTGGGGACAATGACCGTAAAGGTCGAACCCTTATTGAGCTCGCTTTCTACCTTTACCTCGGCACCCAGTAATTTAATAAGCTTCATGGTTACGTACAGCCCTAGTCCGGTGCCGTTATTGGCGCGCGTACGATAGTCTTCACTGCGGAAGAATTTCTCAAAGACGCGCTTTTGATCTTGCTTGCTAATGCCAATGCCCGTGTCGGTTACCGTGAACTCAACACCGCCGCCAGCGTGCGCGCTAGCAGATATCGTCACGCTGCCCCTCTCGGTGTATTTAATGGAGTTAGTGATGAAGTTTTGTAGTACCTCTCGTACGTATAACTTGCCACTCTGCAGCACCAGAGAGTCTTTGGGTGGCTTTGTTTTGAGCTGTAGACCCTTCTTGTCGGCATCGCTCTGATAGTTGTTTTGCAGCTCAGCCAGTAGATCATTTATAGCTATGTCTTCGACCTCGACCTTCAGGACGCCGCGTTCGGCGCGAGATAGCGTGCTTAGGTCGTTAATCATGTCAGCCAAAAATAGCACCTGATTGTGCGCCTCATCGAGTGCCTTGATGATCTTTTCGTCCGCAGCAGTTTTGCGAGCAATAAGTTGCGAGTTACTGATTTCACCCTCTGTAATAGCAATTGGCGTGCGTAGTTCGTGACTGACAACACTAATAAACTCGTCGCGTTCTTCTTCGAGTGACTTTTCGTGTGTAATATCGCGCATAATCAACACAAAGCCATGCTCCCCGCCCATACCGTAGCCAAGGTGCACGGGGGCAATCGACAGATACAGACTCGCAAAGCTGTCGTCGGTGTACTGAATGCGGTAGTCGCGGCTAACGTTCGAGGTTTTAGTACTGGTGATAATACTTTGCAGGCTCACCTTTTTATTTTGATCGTCTAGCAGGTGTATGTAGTCGTGTAATGGCTTGCCCTGGAGTGACGTGTTGATATCTAGCAGGTTAAGTGTGGCGGCATTGTACACTGCAACTTTTCCACTCATATCGACGGCCACAACAGCGTCTGCCATAGAGTTTATAAGGCTGGTTAACTGATTGTGCTCGTAGTCTTGGCGCTTGTGAGCCTTTTCCATGCCCGAAATAGAGGTTTTGGCTAGCCGCCACACGTTTAGCACTAGTAGGCACAAAATGCCCACAGCCAGGCCAGAAATGCCGTAGGCTAGCACATCTATCGCGCTGTGGTCGGCTGCATGGATACTTAGCCAGACGCACAGGCTGAGACACATGAGCGTATAGCCAATGGCGGCGCGAAGTAGGCCAAAGAATATCACAGTAACCATAATTAACAGCGTCCAAGCCATGAATATCAGCGTAGAAAAGCCCAGCACAAACACGCTCAGCGGTGCTCCGATCAGCATGTAAAAGCTGACGTATAACGATACTTTCTCTTTGGTGTACGGGTTCCAGAACGCCTCAAGCAGCCCCAAGACTATAAGCGCTATCGCCAGTGGTACGCAGGCGGCTTTATATGCGCCGGCTATCTTGAAGACGTCGTAATACGTCAAAATACAGATAAGTGCCAAAGAAATAGAAAAAATCAGCCCGGTAGTACGAATGGTGCGCACGACACGCCTATCCAAAAACAACAACTTCTGTGGGTCCATGGTTAGTATTATGCCACAGTTAGCATAAGCAGTGACAGCCTACTGGCTCAGAATAGTTCGGTATTCGCGCATTTCTTTGCGGTGCTGCGCTGTGTTGGGCTCTACCCGTTCCATGGCAGCCCAAAAGGTCGGGCCATGCTGCATAACGTTTGTATGTGTTAGCTCATGCAGCAGTACGTAATCTATAAGATGCCACGGCAGCTGCATGAGGTACAGGTTAAGCGTAATGTTCTGATCTTGATCACAGCTGCCCCAGCGGCTTTTCAGTTGGCGAATTGCCACTGAGCGGTAACGAAATCCATGTTTTGCCGCCAATGCTTGCAACCTGCCGGGCAAGGTATCTTCTGCCTCGGTACGCAGTGCCCGGATGGCCGCACGTTCGGCTACCGCCTGTACTGCACTATCTTGCCAGGTCTGATCCGTATCGTGTCGAATAATAATAACGCCAGCTTTGGTTGCTCGGCTTCGGACCTGCGCACCTGGCTTGGCGACGTACAGCAGTCGGTGCTGCTTGCCAACGCTACTTCCTGGCGCTAGTAGCTGTTTTGCCTGACTGGCCAGCTGCTGCAGCAGCCAGGCTCGTTTTGCTTTGGCAAAGTTTACGCCAGCTGCATACGGGGCCCAGATGGGCATAGTAACCTTCACCTTGTTGTTATGGTCGACAGACAGGCGAATACTACGAGCATCCCTGCGCTTATACACGGTAATGGTACCAATGTCTGCTACTTCGAATTGTTTGAACGCCATTAGCGTAGGCTCATTATCGAATAATAACGTTGCGACGGTTCATGTCAACGCGACCGGCTGGTTGTTGGCTAGGTACCAAGTTAACTAGGCCAGGCTTGAAGGCTTTGGCTGTCTGTTCGGACATACTAACCAGGCCAAGCTCGCGCATGCGGCGTGCTAGTGCGGTGTACTGGGCGTTAAAGGTGTGTTTGCCACTTACCACTACATAGTCCTCTTTTTCGCCAGGGTTTTGCATGTGAGCAACCATATTTTCGAATGATTTACGGTCGGTAACAGCGGCGTACTTGTCGTCGTTGCGGCGGCGGTCACGCTGCGTGCTGCGGTTAAAGGCGCTGTCTTGATCTATCTGGAACCATACAATGATAGGTGTTGCCTTGCAGTGCTTTGCTAGTTCGCGCATGGCTGTACGCTGGCCAAGTCGCATTGCGTTTACGTCATAGACAACACTGACACCAGCGTTCAAAAACTCTTCGGTCATGTAGTTCATTAGTTGTGAGACAATCATGTTTTCTTGCTTGTCGTAGCGTGGCTTTTCGAATAGTTCAGCCCGTACACGGTCAGCTTGCATGTGCACTGCCTGTACATTTTCGCAGAACATGCGTGAAAAATATGTTTTACCGGCTCCGGGAAACCCATACAACATAATCAGAGCTGGCTTGGACGGTACAACTTTAGTCATTGCTACTAGGTATAGCAGAAATCGCCTTGATTGGGAAGCGTTTTAAGATGACAATTCCCTAAAATTGAAGTATTATTGACCAGTCTTATGCTCTTTGTGATTAGAGGAAAAGAGCAGCCCGAGCAAAAATCGCACTTTTTGCCCGGCGCGAAGAGAAAAACCACAGGTTTGTCTCATTTACAGCAGAGGGGCGTAGCTCAGTTGGTAGAGCACCGGTCTCCAAAACCGGGTGTCGTCGGTTCGAGCCCGGCCGCCCCTGCCAAGAATATTCGATAAGTCCACATCTGTTATTTGTGGACTTTTTTGCTACACTAGTGCTATGGATTCTCCGCTTGAAACATTTCGCATTGAAAAGCACGCTGGCGAACGCAAGGATTTTGGCCTTCCACCTGATGACCCCTACCCGCTCAGGGGCGTAACTTACCCTAGTGATTACGGGGACATTGAAGGTTATATCGGAGAAGACGGCGCTAATCTTGACTTTTTCATTGGCAACGAAGGTGATAAATACGGTTTCATACGAGTATTTAGACCTGAGCTGAAAGATGGCGAGCACAAATTCTACGCACAGCTTACAGAAGCCCAAGTTGATGGCGTCAAAAACGAGTTCGCTCCTGTGATTATTGAGCACGTAGACCTCGGCTCCGAAGAGGCTTTACTGCTGGCAATTGAACCGTTTCGGAAAAGTTAGTTATAGCACAGTAGGTTCTATAATCATCGGCAAGCTCCTGCCATATAGGATACAAGGCTGTGCAGGGCCAAAACTCACCCCAATTAATGGGGTGTTTTGTTGTCTTATCATATTGCAAATAACGCGTAATACCCGCACATGGTAGGCGACTACTACTAGTTAATGTAGGGGCCGTATTTGCCGGCTAGCTTATCGTCTAGGCTTGTCAGGCTTCTGAGCTTATCGGATAGGTACCTACTGCCCTTTGCATTGGGGTGCAGGCCATCTGCAAGCGCCATATCCTTGCCAAAAGGCGGCACGTCCGCAAAATGCATACCCTTGGCCACTACTACCTGCTTAATCATAGGCACTACCTTGCGCTGTACATCGCGCTTTTCAGGCCCCCACGGTGCAAATGCGTATATGTTTCCAATCCAAATGTTCTCGGCCTTGGCTGCTTTTGCTAAAGCATCTAGAAAGCTGCCTACCTGACTTTTAATATATGCCTGCGAGACACCGGTTAACTGCTTTCCATCGCCAGTACAGCGATAGCCGTCATTACGTCCGCCTTCGATAATGATGTAGTCAGGTGAATACTTTTTGACGTCACTAACCCGGCCTGCAAAGGTTGTTCCCCTACAAAAATCACCTTTTCTGACATATCCAGAGCCCCCCTGCGCCGAAAACACTATTCTTGCGCCGGTTGCTTCTGCAAAAACTTTCCACCAAGCTTTTCCGTATTGTGTGGTACCAATGTATTTTGAAGTGATGGAGTCGCCAAAAACAAGTACGGTCTTTTTCTTTACGGTAGATGTTGCGGTGGTATCGGCCTTACTCTGACCAAGTACGTACACGCCAATACTAGCAATGGCCACAACAGCAATTATCGGCAATAGTAGCTGGTGCGCAAAACCTTTCGTGTTGAATTTGTGTAGCGTGCTGGTCATGGTATTCCTTTTTTTATTACGCTTACGTTACTGTCAGTATATCCTACGAAGATAGCTAGTCAACATCGTGCTATACTCCCAGGTATGCATAAGCAAAATAAAAACACGCTATTCCTGACCACTGCTAAACGACTACGGCAGCACGGCTTTACACTCCACGCTGGACTAGGCGTTTTAATAGTTGTTGCAATTGCTGGTATTGGTGTCTATACACTGCATAAAAGCTCGGCGGCGACTTTGCCTCCAGGTAAGGTATATAGGTTGCCGGCTGCAGCGCCAAGGCCGAGCACTCTTCCTCCTCAACCAGTCGTGGTGAGTACGGTTGCAAACCCCGTCGTTAAGGCTATTCCTGATGCTGTTTGGAAAACTATGATCGGAAAATCGTGGCACTCCGGCTGTCCTGTTGGCCGTAGCCAGTTGTCTTACATGCAGGTGAACTACTGGGGTTTTGATGGCTATGTACACCGTGGTGAAATAATTTTTAGATCTACTAAGAAAACAGCGTTTGTTAATGCGTTTACTAAACTGTTTAATGCAAAAATACCTATTCGGGCGATGTACCTAGTAGATAGATTTGGCTACAGCCCACTTACTAATGGGGCTGATGACTACGCCTCGATGCAACACGATAATACGTCGGCATTTAACTGCCGTTGGGTAGATGGCAGTCCAGGCGTAACCTCACCACATTCGTACGGTACGGCCGTAGACATCAATACATTTGAAAATCCGTATAAATCAGCCAAGGGTTGGGTGCCGAATTCGTGGTGGGCTACGCATAAAGTTTTGCCGTACGCCTGGCGCAGCAGTTCAGACCCAGCAGTACAAATGATGACCACTTCGGGTTTTAGCTGGAGCTATGGTACGAGCGATGCTCAACACTTCGACGCAAGATAGCTGTCGCTAATCGCAGTTAGCACCATTCTGTTAGACTAAGGGCGATGACTATTGTTGTGACAGCACTATTTGTTCTAGCCGGCCTAGGCTTGTTTTATCGTCTATACCCACCATTTGGCGGTAAAACACCACGGAGCCAAAAGCAACGCTCGAAAAACTTTGTTAATGGCAAGTTTGTAAATCAAATCCCCACATCCATGAGTCTGGGGTTTGCTGGCACGTTGTCTATTCTGCGGGATCAGTTGCGGGGTAGTCCTGAACGCAAACCAGCTCTAACATTAGTGCCGGAGCATCCAAAATTCGATATAACGCACGAGCCACACATTACCTGGTTTGGCCACTCCGCTTTTCTATTGCAAATAGAAGGCAAAAATATTTTGCTGGATCCAATGTTTGGCCGAGCACCTTCCCCGTTCCCGGCAGTTGGCCCACAGCGTTTTAGCAAAGAATTACCGGCTAATCCCGAAGATCTGCCGCCTATAGACGCGGTGTTTATCTCGCATGATCATTACGATCATCTAGACTACGGTTCTATACAAAAGCTGAGTAGCAAAGTAAGGATGTTTTTTGTGCCGCTTGGGCTTGGCGCGCACTTGCGAAAGTGGGGCGTTACAGCCGAGAACATTACGGAACTGGACTGGTGGGAAGAGCGAACATTTGAGGGGATTTCGCTGACATGTACGCCGTCAAGGCATTTTTCAGGCCGAACCCTGACGGACCGTTTTGATACGCTCTGGTGCTCATGGGTGATACGGACGGATACTGGCAGCGTATTTTTTAGTGGCGATACCGGCTACGGACCACATTTTAAGCAAATCGGCAAAAAATACGGGCCATTTGACCTTACCTTGTTGGAATGTGGACAATACGACACTCGATGGCCACACGTACACATGCAACCTGAACAGACCGTTATTGCACACACCGATCTTAGGGGCAAGCGAATGATACCGATGCACTGGGGAGCATTTGTGCTCGCCCTGCACAGCTGGACTGACCCAGTTGAGCGAGTGCTGGCAGCAGCCAGAGAAGTTGATGCAGTTGTGATTACGCCAAAGATTGGCGACAAGGTAGCCTACAAAGCCATCAGCTATCCCACAAGCCCATGGTGGCACGAATACCAGAACTAGTCTGCCCGTACTTCAGAAGTTTTAATCAAGCGTCGAAGTGCTGGGAATCTTCATTGCCATAGGTCCAGCGAAACCCTGAGTGAGTCATAATGTATACCTGTGTGTCACTTCGCGATCGCCAAGTGTATGGCTTTATGTGGTGCGCTCTCCACCAGTAGTTTGGAGTCCAGCCCTTAGCTGAGTGGTATGGATTTTCGTATGGATTGATATCGACAGCAGTACCGTATGAGTGTGGCGAGGTTACGCCAGGACGGCCATCTACCCAGCGGCAGTTAAATGCTGAGGTGTTATCGTGCTTCATTGAGGCGTAGTCATCGGCACCGTGAGTTCTGGAACTGTAGCCAAACTTGTCAACGCGGTACATGCCGTGCAGCGGAATATGCTTTTTGTACATCCAGGTAAAGGCTTTGACGAACTCTGCCTTATGGCTTGATCGAAATACGAGTTCACCGCGGTGCCGGTAACCATCAAACCCCCAGTAGTTAATAGTCATGTACAGCAGGCTGCTGCGTCCAACAGGACAGCCAGAGTGCCAAGACCTACCAACCATATTCTTCCAGACTGAATCTGGAATGCGACTGACGGCAGCATGTGCCCCTGAGCCAATAGCGCCCGGTTGAGGCGCTAAGTAACTAGGCTTTGGCGCGCCTGAAGGCAATTTGAATACTTTACCTATAGGTATTACTCGGGGCTTATACGCAGCAGCGTAGGCGTATAGTGCGGTAGCTGTGCCATGTGCGGTCAGCTTCCAGTAGGTGGGTGTGCTGACCTTTGCTCGCCATGCGACAGTACCACTATTATTTGTAGTAACGGTCACGAATTTTTTCCAACTTCCGCCGTACGCATCCTTGCGATACACGTCTACTGCCGCACCTACGATTGCTGGGTGGCCACTGACACGACTGTCGTAAACGACGAAGCGCGCGTAAAAGGTAGTTGTGGTTTCGGCCTTGATCTGGCTTGGGCCTGTGCTGTAAATCTTGCTGGTGGCCTTAAATCCGGTGATTTTTATAGCCTGACTTTGAGTGGCAGGATACGTTGCATCCCCTGCATAGCTAACTCGGTAGTACGCAGTTGCGTATCGAACAGTTACTGCGGCAGAAAATGCGCCGTTAGCATCAGTTGTGGTGCTAGCCACAGTTTGCCAGACACCATTTCCAGTGGTTTCTTCTATTTGAATCGGCTGGTTTGCGAGCGGTATTGTTGGGCCGGGTGGATCTGTCGAAGTGTCTGTTGCAGATAAAACGCCTGTTAGTGTGCTTTTGTCTTGCAGGCGAACATTTGTGGAACTAGCAATTACTGTTACATTTGACGAGGTCACGGTAGCGCTACTTGTAGCTGCTGTAGTTATCGTTGAGCTTGTCTTGGCTTGCTGGTACGACGGTAGGGTGTCTTCCTCAGGAGTTAGCGACGACTGTTGAGCTGCTACGTTGGGCTTCGCGGCGGCCCATGCGGCCGTAGTGTTACTTGCCGGTGTTTTGGGATCGCCAGTACCTAGCACACCGACCAGCACCATAAAACTCATAACAAAGAACGATGAAATAACCAGTCGAGGCATAAACAATTGAGATCTAACCATCACAAAGCACTCCTGTGTGTAAAATGTATCATACCATACTGTAAGCATTTTAGCAACTCGCACGGTCACACGTACGAGAGGCAGTTTGCGAGGAGTATACTGAATAGTGATAACCATAGGGGGTACGCATGCAATCTAAATTAAATCCATATATTAGCTTTCAGGGCACGACCCGTGAGGCCATGACGTTCTATAAAACTGTCTTTGGTGGTGAGCTAACACTATCAACATTTGGTGAGGCCGGCATGGCTGACCACGAGGTACAGCCGGACGGTATCATGCACGCCATGCTGGTTGCGGATAATGGCATTACACTGATGGCCGCAGATACAGCTACTGGTATGCGTGACTATGTTGCCGGCACGAATATGAGTATTTCACTAAGTGGTGACAACGAAGCGGAGTTAACTGGCTACTACAACGCGCTTGTTGCAGGTGGTACGGTGGAGCAGCCGCTCACCAAAGCACCGTGGGGTGACACTTTTGGCATGTGTATCGATAAGTTCGGTGTTTTTTGGATGGTTAATATTGCCGCTAAAGCTTCGTAGGAGCTGCCGTACCTCATGCCCTTTAACCATTACGCCAAAATTAAGAGAATCTTGCAGGAGCAAGAGGCTGGCTGGTATGTGCGTCGTGTTGATGAGGCAACGACCGCCAAGACCTTCAAGGGCGAAGTGCGTCATTTTGATCACTACTACAGAATCTACAACACAGACAATCAGCCTATTCCCTACTGCAAGTTTCAGCAGATTGACTTATTTGCTCGTACGATGAATCTCGCGGTTGAAAATATCCCCACTGCTTAAGCTATTGGTCTAAAACTGGCTTGTTTATGCTTTTGGGGGGTTCGACTGATTTAGCTTTTATTGTGCTAAATGCATGGGTCGCAATTGTAAAACTCCATACAGCAATGACTCCTGCCAGCACGCTAAAGAGTAGCCCACCGGAGCGAACATTGCGCAACCGAATCAAAATAAGCACAATTGCTAGAATGGCGAGAGCAATGCCGCCTACCAGTAGTGGTACCCCAAAAATTGCTCCAAGAACCTTAGTGGTGCCAGATGCCACGGCGTTACCGACTTCGTTATTTACGCTGCCACTAGTTGGACCAGTTGGTTTATATTTAGCACGCACAAAGGCGCTACCAATAGCTGAGAGCACGAGTGAAACTACGGCCAAGACTAGACCCGTTTTGGAGCCACTGTGATTTTTATGCACCGGCACTGCTTCTGCTTGCTTCATAGTTTCACTATAAACCCGACACTACTATTTGCAAATAGAGCCACACAGAATCAGAATCAGCTAGCAAGCATGTGGGGCTGCTTTGTTTCGCTGAGTGCCTCGTTGAGACTCGACTGAATTTCTTGTCGAAGTGGTTTTGGCATTTGAGCAAGTGTGTATGCAAATAGCGGCAGGCTGCGGCCAATGATACGCGCCTGGTTTAGCCGAGTGGGCGGTACTTGGCAAAGGCCTTCGTCGTAATCTTCAACAAGATCAACAGCTGTATCGAATAACGTACCGGCCGCACCGAGATTCCTGAGCAAAAAGTTAAACTTAGCCGTTTCGCGCTCTTTGCCAGCTTGCCTTGGCATATACAGTAGCGAGGCTGTGATGTGTCCCTCGTCCGCTACACATCTGGTTAAATCAGGGACGCGCTTGGTTCTGCGACGCTCCTCGGCCATATCAAACAGTATCTCCATGCGAAACCCTATGTCGACCAGGTCAAATTCCCCGCGGCCTATCAGGTTATTTCGTAAGTGACATAACTGGCAGTTACCGTCATTTCCACACTCCATAACCTCTTTGCCGTCGTGAATAGCTAAGGTGATATCATCGAGTAACAGGTCAAACCTAACACGTCTTTGGCGTTCTGGCAGATCACTATCGACGATTGCATCGAGCTTGTACATGCCGCCAAACATAGCCGCCCAGTCGTCCATTTGCTGATCGGTGACTTCAAGTCCGTATGCTTCTGCGGCCAGTGCTAACATGCGGGGTCCACGCTTGTAGGTGTGTACACCATCTGGAAACATAAATTCGCTATGCGATGTCATGGCTTGGGGCTACCTTTTGGACAAGCAAATCGGCTGCCACTTTAACGCTATCTAGCATAATCTTCCAGTCGTATTGCAGCGATGCTTTGTCAAAATACTCACGCTCAGAGTCATAACGAGCTTGCCAAGACTCTTTGGCACTACCAAACTGCATGTGTGGATTTTGAACACCCATGAGATGTAGTAGACCCGGCTTTGCAACGTAACGCATGCGCATGAAATCTTCGTACTGATCTGCCGTGAGTAAACCCTGCTGCTTAGCCCGCTCGTACTCAGCAGCCATAAGCGGTCGGTAGCCAACGACCGACATCTCCCCCCGCAAGATATTCAAAAACTGCGGTGCCTCATCGGTACGTGTGCGTGCTAGAAATTTGCCTAGGTTGGTGCGACGCTCGTCGTTGTGTTTGCCGCCAGAAGTTAGTGCAGTTTCAGGTGGCATTGTGCGAAGCTTAAAGATAGTAAAGTTCTTATTGTGCTGACCTACACGCTCATGCACGAATAGTGGCGGCATATTGTCTACTGTTCGGATTGCTGCAGCCGCCAGAAGTAGTGCAGGCACCGATAGTGGTGACATAGCCAAAGAAAGCCCGATATCTTGGCGTCGTTTTGCACTGCTGGTAAGCCAAGCTTCACCTGTAAGACGATTCATTTCGGACTATAATACTACCGAGGTGCAATTTTGTAAATGTAGTGGTATTAATTAACTATCGCTAACGTTGAGTATTGCTCAAGTAACTCTAGTGAGTTTAAGCTGGCAGAGTCTGTCAAAAATGGCATAAATACGGTTGCCGTAACAGATCAAAACGCTTATACTAAGACTAAATCAACATAAGTGGTACAAGCAATAAGATGAAAGTTCTGATGCTCGGGTGGGAATTGCCTCCACATAACAGTGGTGGATTGGGTGTCGCTTGTTACCAGCTATGTCAAGCTCTTAGCGATAAGCAACTGGACCTTGAGTTTGTGTTGCCCTACCAAAGCAGCGAGTCACCACATTTTATGAAACTTACTGCTGCCCGACCAGTCGGTGTCCAGCAAATTTTAGCCAGCGGCATCGCCTACGACAGTTACAAGTACACCTATGAAGACGGTCACGAGGAATGGCACGATATCTTCTCACAGGCTGCGCTATACGAAAAAGCAGTTGAGCAAATGGCCGACACGGCCGAATTTGACATTGTGCATGCGCACGACTGGCTAACGTTCCGAGCGGCAATGCGGCTGAAGATGCGAAAAGGTTGTCCAATTGTTCTGCATGTACACTCCATAGAGACAGATCGAGCTGGTGGCCAGCGTGGAAATGCCTTGGTACACGAGATAGAGGAGTCGGCCTTTATGATGGCAGACCGTATCTTGGCCGTCAGCGACTATACCCGCCACGCTATTCACCGAGAGTACAACATCCCACTCGATAAAATTGATGTCGTGCACAATAGCATTGATTATGGCACCGTTGCTGCACCTGACCCTGATAACACCTATCGTTACCTGAACACCTTAAAGGATCAAGGCTACAAAGTAATAACCAACGTTGGGCGACTAACGGTTCAAAAAGGATTGCCTAACTTTCTTCGCGCTGCACAGCTAGTTGTCCAGCAAGAGCCAAAGACTATATTCCTGATTGTCGGCTCCGGTGACCAATACGAAGAACTCATCGAGCTATCGGCAGAGCTGGGCATTGGTAAAAACGTCTTATTTACTGGCTTTCAGCGCGGCAAGGCCTGGCGAGACGCCTTTGCAATTGCTGATTTGTTTGTGATGCCATCTGTATCTGAACCATTTGGTCTAACACCACTTGAAGCTGCCCTGCACGGTACGCCGTCCCTCATCAGTAAGCAGGCTGGTGTGGGCGAGGTGCTGCACAGTTGCCTACGCGTTGACTTTTGGGACACCAACGAAATGGCCAACCAGATGATTGCCGCCGTACGCAGCCAAGCATTAACTGATCAACTAGTCCAAGACGCGCAACAGCAGGTGCTCAGTATGTCTTGGCAAAAGGCTGCCGACAAAATCTATGAAATTTACCAGCAGCATTTGCCGATGAAAGTAGCCGCATGAGTAAAGCGATAGTTCTGTATCTGCATGTGCACCAGCCATACCGTGTTCGGCACTACTCTGCGCTTGAAACGGGGCGACAGCACGACTATTTTGACGCCCACTACGACCACCAGACTAGTAATGAGCGAATTTTGCACAAGGTTGCCGAGAAGTCATACATCCCGACCAATCGTAAACTGATAGATTTACTCAACCGCCATCCAGAATTCAAACTCAGCATGTCTATTACAGGGACGGTGCTGGAGCAATTAGAGCGCTGGTCACCTGCGGCGCTGCAAAGCTTTAAAGACCTTGTCGCCACTGGTAGAGTTGAAATCGTCGGCGAGACGTATCATCACAGTCTGGCATTCTTCTACTCACAAGCTGAGTTTGAAGCCCAGGTCCAGATGCACCGCGAAAAAGTGCAGCAACTGTTTGGCCAGACGCCGCAAGTCTTCAGAAACACCGAGCTTGCCTACAACAATGATCTTGCCTACTGGGCGGACCGTGCTGGCTATAAAGGCATACTAGCCGAGGGCTGGGACCCAGTACTAGACTGGCGCACACCAAACTTCGTCTACCAACCAACCTACACCGAAAACATCAAGCTGTTAATGAAAAACTATAAGCTGTCCGACGATATTGCCTTTCGTTTCGGTGACCGTAACTGGTCAGAGTGGCCCATGACGGCTGACAAATTTACGCACTGGCTCAATAATTCGGGTGATGCTACCAACTTTAACTTGTTTATGGATTATGAAACCTTTGGTGAGCACCAGTGGGAAGCTAGCGGTATTTTTGACTTCCTAGACGCACTACCAGGTCAATGGCTGGCCCAGAATGGCAATAGCTTTATGACTGTCAGTGAAGTCTGTGACAATTTCGAGGCCGTCGATCGAGTTGACATGCCCAACACCGTAACTTGGGCCGATACCGAGCGTGATCTGTCTGCCTGGCTGGGTAACAAAATTCAGCAAGAAGCCATCATAGACCTGTACGCTCTTAGCAAGGCTATCCTTGGGACTGGTGATTTGGAGCTGATCGAGGACTGGCGTCGGTTGCAAACTTCGGACCATTTCTACTACATGTGTACTAAGTGGTGGAATGACGGTGATATCCATGCCTACTTCAGTCCGTACGATTCGCCGTATGAGGCCTACATCAACTTTATGAATGCGTATCACGACCTTCGCTACCGCCTGATTGAGAAAGGTATCCCAGCGTAATGGCACGTACCGCCATACTTGGTAACGGCAGCCTCACTATTGGGCTGAATGAGCAAGGCTTGGTCAATGACTTTTACTACCCGTACGTAGGGCTTGATAACCTTAATACTTCACGCAGTATGCACCACCGTATTGGCGTGTGGGTAGAAGGTCAATTTAGCTGGACGGATACGGCCGATTGGAATATAGCCGTCGACATCGAAGCAGATGCGTTAGTGACTCAAATAACTATGCGCAACCAGGCGCTTGAAGTAGAACTAGAGCTGAGTGATTTTGTTGATACTGACATCAACGCATTTTGTCGCAAAATCAGGGTGACTAACTGTAGCGATAGCGCCAAGACTATTCGCATATTCATGCACCAAGTGTTTGAAATTTCCCGACGTGGCCGGGGTGATACCGCTCTTTTTGTGCCAGAAGGCCACTATATGCTTGATTACAAGGGACGCTGTAGCCTGCTTATATACGCTCAGCATCAAGATGGTGAGCGTTTTGATCAATTCTCCGTTGGTAACTATGGCATAGAAGGTAAAGAAGGCACGTACAAAGATGCCGAAGATGGTGAGTTATCAGGCAATGCCGTAGAACATGGCGGCGTAGATTCCGTTATTCGCCTGACCTGCGAGCTTGAGGCAAAAGGCTCCGATGAGTTACATTACTGGGTTGTCGCAGCCGATAACCAGTACTCTGCAGAGCAGCTTCATCAACAAGTACTGAAGGAAGGTCTTGAGGGAAGATTGCAGCAAAGTCGCAAAAGCTGGCAAGAGTGGCTTGGCAAATCAGCCGAGGCGCTCAAAGGCATACCAGCCGACAAACGAGTAGCTGTACGTAAGGCGCAAATGGTCATCAAGGCGCACACAGACAAACGCGGTGGCATTATAGCTAGTTGTGACTCAAGTATCTATAACTACGGACGTGATTATTACAGCTATGTCTGGCCACGTGATGGCGCCTACGCTATGTGGCCACTTATTAAACTAGGCTACACCGATGAACCAAAGCAGTTCTTTGAGTTTTGTCGCGATATATTGACACGAGACGGCTACCTCATGCACAAATACCAACCCGATCGAGCCATCGGCAGCACCTGGCACCCACTTATACACGGCCGCCATAGCGAACTGGCGATCCAAGAAGATGAAACTGCGGTGGTTATATTTATGCTAGGTGAATACCTTCGCTACAGCAATGACCAAGACTTTGTATTTAGTCTATACAACACCTTCGTGCAGCCCGCAGCAAACTTCTTAACACAATTCATCGATGCACAGACTCGTTTACCTCACGCCAGCTACGACTTGTGGGAAGAAAAATTTGTAACTAGCACCTACACCACCGCAGTTACCTATCAAGCACTTTTGGTGGCCGCAACTATGGCTGAACTTTTTGATTACCCAGATGACGGGGTAAATTGGCGGGACGCTGCCAAGGTACTCAAAGCTGGTAGTAATGTATTTTTTGATAGTGCAAATCAGCGCCTTCGGA
The DNA here is from genome assembly GCA_964647125.1 of uncultured Candidatus Saccharibacteria bacterium. Taxonomy (GTDB): domain Bacteria; phylum Patescibacteriota; class Saccharimonadia; order Saccharimonadales; family UBA4665; genus UBA6224. Next base: position 177,829 of record CAZYFP010000001.1, on the reverse strand, counting down.
AGGGTTTTCTGCTAAAAGAAGACGGGTCTCTGCAGTTTGATAACATTCTGGACGTGTCTAGTCTGTTTGGAGCCTGGAAATACCAGCTATTTGACACAACGCACGATTATCTTGGTCAAACAGTTGTTGCTATCGAACAAACATTGCTTGCGCAGTCACCCGCCGGTGGATCACCGAGATACGAACACGACAATTACTTTGCTAGCCAACCAGCATATCAGGGAAACCCATGGTTTGTGACCACACTATGGCTTGCCCAGTATTATGCCGGTACTGGTAATACTGAAAAAGCAGAGCAGCTTATTAATTGGACGCTCAACTTGCAGCTCCCTAGTGGTATGCTCAGTGAGCAAATTGAACCAACAACTGGCGTACCCATATCTGTCACACCTCTCGTATGGAGTCATGCTGAGTTAATTAACGCAATTTTAGATCTTCGCGACGCAACAAGTCCTCAATAGCAAAACAGGCACGTTAGGTGCCTGTTGTCGGTAAACTAAGCCAAGACTATTTTTTAGGCTTAACTTCGTTACGGCCAAGATTTTTCTTGGTTTCAGTAAAGATAACTCGCTTACGAAGTTTAGGGCTGTACTTCTTTAGGCTGAGTTTTTCAGTCGTGTTCATAGAGTTTTTACTCGTGTAATAAATACGCTCGCCGCTCTCTTCAGACACGAGACCTATAATTTTGCGCTTGTCGCCTTTTTTTGCCATGGATAATTACCTTTATAAATTCAATCAGAGTACATCTTATCAGATATAGAGGTGTATGTAAACTGTTGGCTCTAATGAAAAATAGTGGCTGATCTGGCCACTATTTTTACTTTGTTCTTCTTGCAAGAAGGATAACTTGTGTAAGTGTTGCTTTTGGCTTGCTTACATCTTTGGTATAAGCGTTTGCTTTTGGCTTGGCTTATACAGTCCACCGTAGCACCATGCTTATGCTTCTGTCAAGCTTAGACTACAAAGCAGGGTCGTTTTTTTGCAAAAAATATAACCCCGCCGTGCGGGGTTATCGGGTGCTTGTGGTCTTTACTATAGAACCAATATTTCTCTCAAGCACAACTATACTTAACCATTATTTGAACAAGCGGTATGTAATTATTTTCACTGGCTTTCGCAAGCGCTTGTCAAATTTTCAATTGGAGCCATCTCCGGGATTTGAACCCGGGACCCCATCCTTACCATGGATGTGCTCTACCCCTGAGCTAAGATGGCGCAACAACTAGGTGATTGTAGCAAAATAATCTAATATTTTCCAGAGATAATCAGTATTTTGATCGGATTGAACCAACTCAAAACCTAGCTCGTGCGCTTTAGGTTTCTTTGCCTATTGCAAAACTGGGACGGCCGACGCGTGCACTTGTGGCGTAAACTGGTGTCGATCATACGCCTGCAACATGAAATTGGTGACGGCGCGGACTCGGTGCTCGGTGATTCGGTAATCTTTGATATTGTATTGGTCAGGGACAACGAGCTTGCCTTCTGATGCATCAACAGCATTACCCGAAAGATACAGGTCTACTTCGTCTACCCGTGAGCGATTGGTGTTAGCGATGACATGTCGCGCACCTATGATGCCGAGCGGGCTTTCAGTCAGGCTGACCTGAAAGATATTGCCCATGGCAGAAATGCCAGGTGCAAATTCACCTGCGGTTTGTGGGTCTAAGCCAGCTTGAATATACGCATTGCTTGCTGCGTCTACATAATTGGCAACCGTCTGCGCTGCAATTTGATGTTCTGCGTGTATGTCTCCGGCCATTCCTGGCGCAGTACCTAATACGTCTAGTAGTCGTGAATTTCTCATATACATACATAATATATACTATATTCTGAGTATTTTGTAAAGTATCAATGCTTATTTTTTCTGCGCATTGCCTACCTTGTCAGCCCACAAACAAAAAAGCACCACGGTATGTAGCGCTTTTATATTGGTGCAGGGAGAGGGATTTGAACCCCCGAAGGCGAAGCCAGATGATTTACAGTCACCCCTCGTTGACCACTTGAGTATCCCTGCAGTTCGAGAGCACTGCTCTCGTATTCTAAAAAGTACGTCCCTTTTTGATAAGAAGAGAATAAACTTGGAGCCACCTGTCGGATTCGAACCGACGACCCTCGGTTTACAAAACCGATGCTCTAACCAACTGAGCTAAGGTGGCTCGTCGACATTTCAAAATGCAACCAACAAAGTGTATCAAAACAGAGGTTAAATAACAACTCGTTTAGGTCGCAAAATACGTCGGCGCTTAGTGGAAGATGTCGTAATGAGCTTCTTTAGCTTATCTGCAATGAGATCGGCCTCTTTTTCCATGCCTCGACCTTCGTATGCTTTGTACAACAGGGTGAAGGTCTCACGGTTTGGTTCTAGCACGGCTGCTTTTTCAAGCTCTTGAAACATTAGCTTATCATTACCCAGCTTTTCAGCAACTTTGGCGTAGGCTACGTGACGGGCGGCTAGCGAATCCTCTAACTCCAAGGAATGTTCGAATGCTACTGCGGCTTTTTCGTAGTTTTCTGTTTCATAATATATAAGGCCTAGGTTGTGCAGACTAGAGGGCGTTGATTCAATACTACTGGCAATTTCAAAGCAGTCGATTGCATCCCTATATTCTTTTTGCTTAGCGTATAAAATACCAAGACGGTTGTAGGCTGCGGCGTTTTTTTCATCAATCTTAAGAATGGTCAGTAGAGCCTTTTCAGCGCGTAAAAATCGGCTTTCACGCATACTAACATGTGCGATGTCCCACAGTTTGCCAAACCTATCGCCAACATTACGGCTGACTGCCGCAAATTCATCTTCACGCAAAAAAGAGAAGTGGAAACAGAGCCAACCCAGTCCTGCTACCATCAAGAGTTCTAACATACTGGGCTATAGTATACCAGGTTTACAAAGCCAGCATAAGCTGTGTCATGGCCAGCTTAGCGTTCACGCGCGCTTGTAGGGCTTCCTGACAAGCGTAGGAGGCCGTTAACACACGCTCCCAGCGCTTAACTGCATCTGGCTTTGCAGACTGTAGAGCAAGATGTGCCATTTGCTGCAATATATAGCAGGTATCACTACAGAGATCCCGCTTTTTAGCAAGGGCGTCTACCAATGCTAACCGCTCGAATGTAGTCTGCTGCAATAGTGTTCGCGCCTGGGCTGTCGCCGCTAAATACGGGTGTTCAGCAGTAGGATCAAGCATAGCAACCGCCAAGCCTGGCCAGCCATCGCTAATACGCAGTGCAAGCGCTACCGCCGCCGTGTCGTGACCCCGACTCACTAATCCCGCCGTCAATGCCTCGGTTGTTGGTTTTTGTAACTGCAGCACCTGACAACGAGAAATAATAGTAGACAATAGCGCCTGAGGACTGGTTGCCGTCAACAGTAGCATACTGCCTGCCGGCGGTTCCTCAAGTAACTTTAGGATGGCATTTTGCGCTTCTCTGGTCATGTTTTGAGCATCAGCAATGAGGACTATCCGTTGTACGGCACCTGCCGTCTTGCCTGAAGTTTTACGTGTCATAAAGTGCTGCGCCTGGCGCACGCTATCAATGCCGTACGCCTCGGCCTTATCAGGCTGCAAAAGCAATAGTTCAGCAGTATTGTCTAGCGCATCAAGCTGAACCCCCAACAGATCAGCCACAAGCTGTCTGGCAATAGACCGCTTGCCTGCTCCGGCTGGAGCGACGAGCAGCAAGGCGTGCGGCGGACTAGCAACAATTGAGGCAAGGTGTGTAACGGTAGCTGGGTGGACGAACAGACTCATGACACCATTGTACGAAATTCTTCAGGAACTGGCGCCTCAAACGTCAAGCGCTGACGATCCGGCAAAGTTAACTCTAGACTGAACGCATGCAGCATCAGCCGTTCGCTCTTCTGGCCGCCATACATGTAGTCGCCTACTATTGGGTGGCCGAGTTGGTTGAGATGCACTCGTAACTGATGAGTGCGGCCGGTAACGGGCTTTAGCTCGACCAAAGAGTATTGCTCATTAGCGTCAACGACTTGATAGGCGGTCTGGGCAGACTTGCCGTTTACGCCCACCCGAAAGGTTGCAGGTGCTTTGGGGTTGCGTTCTATTGGCATATCTATAATGGCCTCTGTTTCTTTCATGGTGCCTTGCACTACTGCGAAATAGGTTTTCTTGGTTTTGCGCTGGGCAAATTGTTTCTGCAGCCACTTGAGTGCTTCTGGTGTTTTTGCACAAATCATTACACCAGATGTAGCGCGATCTAGACGATGGACTATGCCAGCACGCGCGCCTGTTACCTTTGTCCGCGTCCGCAGCCATGTCTCTACCGTTGCTTCTGGATAAAACTCGCCCTTGCTATGCGTGAGAAGTCCGACTGGTTTTATAATAACCACGCAGTCATTGTCTTCATACAAAACCGGCAGTTCTATTTCTGGAATCACCTGCAGGGTTTCGACATCAAAATCTACCCGGACATCATCGCCGGTTTTCAGCTTGTAGCCACCCTTGGTCATAACAGCGCCGTTTACCGTAACCTTGCTGGTTTCGATGAGCTTAGTTGCTGAAGCACGGCTAAGCTCTGGGATAAGCTCAACAACTCTCTGATCGAGTCGTTGTGCTTGGGATATTTCTAAATTAGCCATTCTTTTGCTTTGCTCCTAGCTGCCATAAAAAATAATTATTGGTTTCCGAGTTATATTCATCGAACTCTCCATACGACAGCTTGTTAAACTCATGTGGAAGTTCGTATTGATTTGTGCAATTTTCAGGACATGAGCCCAGAGTACGGCAAGCTTTGCCAAAAATTTTCTTGTCTTTGAATTCGATGACAGTAGCAAGTTGTGTCTTAATGCCTTTATCCGTGTCGTCTAACGAATCATTGATCATAAAACATAGAAATCTGTCTTCGCCGGCCTCAAAATAGGTAAGGCTGCTCACGAACAATGTCTCTATTCCCTGTATTTGCTTGATTTTCGTCTCATTTACGACTGATGGAGTCTTGAAGTGGCCGGCTATTGCCGTAAGGTAGGCTGCATCAAAAGTACTCATACAACGATTACCGTAAGCCGACTGCTTTTTGGACGGCGAGCAGGGTTTGATTGGCTACCGAATTCATTTTTGCTTCGTCAGCTTCGAGTTTTGCTACTAGTGCCGACTCGTCTACGGCAGCCAGTTTTGCCTGGAAGTCAGTCAAAAACTCAGCAATTTGGTCGGCAACTTCCTTTTTGAGTTCACCGTAGCTAGCCTGACCTTTGTGATGCTCGATTACTGCATCGAGCGTTTCACCAGAAAGCAGCGCATGTATTTGTAATAAATTACTGATGCCGGGTTGTGTGTCCAGGTTGTAATCGACTGACCCAAGAGAATCCGTAGCTGCACTCATTACCTTTTTGGCTGCTGCAGCCGGAGCATCACCCAAGAATATAACGCCTTTGTCGCTGGCATCACTTTTGCTCATTTTGCGACTCGGCTCTTGTAAATCCTTAATACGCAGACCCTGCTCCTTGCCGAAGAATTCATGCTGCTTTTTGACAGCTTCTGGCACGATAAACAATTCTCCGAACTTACTGTTCATGCGTTCAGCAATATCACGAGTAAACTCTAGGTGCTGTGACTGGTCATCACCTACCGGTACGTAGCTAGCACCGTACAGCAAGATGTCTGCCGCCATCAGGACCGGGTAGTTAAATAAACCTAGACTAGTTCGATCAGCGCCAAGGTTTTCTGACTTGTCTTTAAATTGGATCATGCGACCCATTTCACCAAAGCCAGTAAAGTTGTCTAGGATCCAGGTAAGCTCGCTATGGGCTGGTACATAACTTTGGCGATATATGTGAATGTTGTCGTTATCTAGTGGCAAACCGGCAGCTACAAATAGCTTTAGGTTGTGCATAATCTGAGCTTGCAGCTGGCTGTGATCAATCGGCGTCGTAAAACTGTGCAAGTCTGGCACAAACAGATTGATCTGGTACTCGTCAGACTTGCTTTTAGCCATATCAATGATTGGCAGCAAGGCGCCGAAGTAGTTGCCAATATGCAGATCGTTGTTGGCTCGCAGGCCGGTCAGTATTACTGGCTTGTTCATTATCTGTATTATAACCTATTACCCTCTAGCCGGCAGCAATGGCATTATATCCACCTGCTGGGCTATGCTCTAGGCAACGCCCTGTTTCTATTTGTACATTTTGCTCAAACAGTTGACTCATCAGTGGGGCTACTGCCGAGCCATTTAATAGTTGCCGTCTGCCATCAGCCATCTCGAGTAATGTTGCCCCACAGCCTTCGAGGCTACCACAAACTAGCATTTTGGCTACGCGCTGTGATCGTGCGAGGTCTAGGCTGGTGTCGTAGAATTCGGTCATGACATGATGCTTTCTATGTCTAGGTTAATCCCGATACTTCGGCGTACTTCTTCTATGTGTGTGTCCGGCAGTAGGCCCTGTGAGGCCGCAATAACGATTGCTTCACTGCCAGTTGCTGGCACTTCTTGTTCGTGGAGCCTGAGGTGCCTCATTGCTGTTGCAGCAAGCTCTATAGCGGCTGCAAGTGCGTGTTCTGGATCTATATGGATGTCTGGCCTGTGGCCTGCTTCGATTGTTGTCATAATTCTTGTGCTTTCTTTTCTCTTATAAAAAACCGCCTCCTCCTTCGGTGGCGGTTTATTCAATGGGTTCCTAGTATATTTACGAGCTCACAGAACAAATCGCCACAGCGTAACGCTTGACGGTAAACCAGCGCATAATGCAATTAATCTGGTGAGCGATTGTGTTCATATCAGTTACTGATGTTACTCTTACACACTTTGTATGTCAAATTTGTTATTTAGATCAGGGCCAAGAGACCGCACGTTAGCACAGCCCCAACAACGCCAGCCACAAGTGCCTGTGTGTTCATTTTGCGTGCGCGGGCTTTATCAAGCTTGCGGCTAGCTTCTTCGACAATTTTAGCGGTATCCGCATATTCTGCGCTTGCACTATGCACACCGCTCGCTGCATACGAGACGCAGAATTTATTTTTGGCCTGCAGGTAGCCAATTGCTGCCAACCACACGGGCACAAACATCATTAGCCCTGCCAGTGGCATAGCTTTTGTGACCAGTAATACTGCTAGTAAAACCACCCCCAGGCCAATGCCGAGATACTCAGCCTTTCGCCGATAGGCTACTTCTGGTTGGTTTAGGTTGCAGACTCCGGGTGTATAGTAGTTTTCTTCACTCATACCACTAGTGTACCACGACTGCTTTACTCAGTTAACTATACGATTATAGGTCTTCTAGAGAGATTAAATATCTAGAATGCGATAGCTAAAATCAGAAGAGCCGTTGTGGATGACCAAGATACTAGCGATATACCTAATTTGATTCGATCGCTGCGCGTAAGACAGACTTATTGTACAAGTTAGATGTTTTAAATTCATCAATACTCTCACTGTTCAGCATTTTTGAAGCAATCGGTAAGTCATAATCAGCATTCGCTGAGTCTATATCACTAATGCACTCTTGAATTTTTGCCCCACCAGCATTACCTAGGTCAGTACCCAAAGCCTGATAACAGTCTCCTAGCCGAACCTCATCAGCCCCAATAACACTAAGCTGCTGCTTTCCTTGACCACAGGTTAGGCTTGGTGACTCCCATTTATATTGATAACCTATGCAATCTATTTTATCTGAGATGTCTATAATCGAATTTCCATCAGCCACCAAGTCACTTCCGATTTTAGTAAACGACGAAAGATTACTTTGCGTATCTTCCACATACTGTTGTGCCTGAGCCTGAGTTTTACCTGTCTCTTGTGCGAAGTTTTTTGTAACATCAGATTGGCTAATGTGATAGGTGGTACCTCCGATAACTAACACCGCAACACCACCAATAATTTGCTTGATCACTGCAGACTCCTTAGCTACTAATAGTATCTATACTACTCCGCTACTGTGTGTTGTCAAACTTACCTCTGATCTTAAGAATCAAGAATAGTCTGTCTAATTTAGAGAATTTGCGATTGCCCGCAGCAATAGGAGGTCGCCTCCAATCGTATATTTGATAGCCTAGAGTCATCTGCTTACTGAGTATCCTCAAGATTCAGTCAAACTAAAATAGCCCCGGAATCTTCGGGGCTATTTTAGTTTTGCAATAATTAACGCTTGGTAAACTGACGTTGCTTGCGGGCGCCCTTGAGGCCGAACTTCTTGCGTTCTTTCTCACGTGGGTCACGGCTAAGCAGGTCAGATCGCTTAAGCGTGCTCTTGTAGTCTTCGTTAATAGATACGAGAGCCTTGCTGATACCGAGGCTGATTGCTTCAGTTTGACCTTCGTGGCCACCGCCAGATACTTTGACGCTGACGTTGAACTTGCCAACTAGGTCAAGTACAGCAAATGGCTGCTGCAACTTGGTTAGTAGGTACTTACTCTCGGCAAGGTACTCTGCTGCTGGCTTGTCATTGATGGTAATCTCACCTTTACCAGTCGTGACACGAACACGTGCAGTAGCGCTTTTGCGGCGACCGAGTGCGTAGTGGTAGTCGTTACTTGCCATTACTTGTCACCTTTCTTAAGTGAAATAGTTTCAGGTTTTTGAGGAGCATGGTTGTGCTCGCTACCGGCGTAAACTTTTAGACGAGCCAAACGGCCATCGCGTAGCTTGTTTACTGGAAGCATTCCGCGGATTGCGTGAATAAGTGGAGCTGTTGAGTCTTTTTCCATCTGGTCCTTGAGGGCTGTCTCTTTGAGGCCGCCTGGGAAGTGACTGTGACGGTAGTACATCTTCTTTTCCATTTTGTCACCAGTAACTTGCAGGTTATCTGCGTTGATGACGACAACGTAGTCTCCACAGTCGATGTGGTGGCTAAACTGTGGCTTCGCTTTGCCAGTCAGTAGTGTAGCAACCTGAGTTGCAACACGACCAAGTGGTGCCTCACTGGCATCAACAACGTACCACTTGCGAGTAACGTCGGTTGGTTTAATGCTGTAGGTTTTCATAGTTATTTCTCCTCAGCTTTCTTAGTCGCAGGCTTTGCGGCTGGTGCAGCAGCAGCTTTCGCAACTGGCGCAGCATTTAGGTCGTCGACAAAGCTAACTCGTGCTAACTGAGCGTTGTCACCGCGGCGGGTACGAGTTTTTACAATTCGCAGGTGTCCACTGACACGGCCCTTGAGCTTTGGTGCAATCTCGTCTACTAGCTTGTGGGCACTAGCGACAGTCTGCAGGCTAGATATAACCTGGCGGCGGCTGTGCAAGTCACCCTTTTTAGCCTTGGTGATGAGCTTTTCGGTGTAAGGCACAATTTCTTTAGCCTTTGGTAATGTAGTCTCGATAGACTCGTACTTAACGAGTGAATCGGCCAGTCCCTTTAGCAAGGCACGACGCTGGTCGCGCTCGCGGTGGAACTTCCTTCCTTGATATCCGTGACGATGCATCTTACAGCTCCAGCTCCGACATCTTGTCTTTTACTTCATCGAGGGCTTTGCTGCCAAAACCTTTGAGGTCACGTAGTTCTACGTCGTTTAGGCTGAACAAGTCCTTGATGGTGTGAATGTCGTTGTTGATAAGTGCATTGGTAGTACGAGCGCTCAAGTTTAGGTCTTCGATAGACGTGTTAAGAGCAGCAGGTTCGTCAGAACCAATCTCGCTTTCGCCAGTACCTGCACTTGCAGCCTGTGGCTCAGCAACTACAACGCGAGTCTTGCCCGCGAGTGCAGTGTACTGGTTAACCAAGATCGCTGCAGCTTCTTCAAATGCATCACGTGGTGTGATAGTGCCATCTGTGTCGATAGTAATGAGCAACTTGTCGAGGTCAGTTGCCTGGCCGACACGAGTCTTTTCAACGCGGTAACGGCAACGAACAACTGGACCAAAGACTGCATCTACGGCAACCATGTCGCTCTGCTTTTTAGCGGTGCTTTCTTCGATAGTACGGTACCCACGGCCGATTTCAACGGTTAGGTCCATGACGAGCTTGGTCTTGTCACCATCAATGGTAGCAATAACGTGCTCTGGGTTTACTACTTCAACATCGGCGTTAACTTCGATATCTTTGGCGGTTACAGGGCCTTTGCCTTGCTTAACAATACGCAGCGTCTGTGGCTCGTCACCATACACGCGGAACTTAATACCCTTGAGGTTTAGCATGACATCGACAGCGTCTTCTTTGACGCCTGGGATGGCAGTAAACTCGTGGGTTAGTCCCTCGATCTTAAATGATGTAACGGCAGCTCCTGAAATGCTCGAGAGCAACACGCGGCGCAAACTGTTACCAAGCGTCATACCGTAGCCACTGTGAAGTGGTTCTACGCTAAACGTATTGCTGGTAGCACTGTGTTCATCTACGGCTACAATGCCTGGTGTGTGAATCATGTTTGACATACGCTTCTTTCCTCCCTTAGCGTGAGTAATATTCGACGATTAGTTGTTCTTTGATATCTGGTTCGGCGTCGTCACGCGTCGGCAGACCCTTTACTGATACGGTAACTTTCTTACGGTCAACCTTGAGCCACTCAGGTATTACACTTGGGGCTGGGCTAACGTCATCAAGCTTCTTGAAGTACTCACTGGTTTTGCTGCGGTCACGAACAACAAGTTCGTCACCTGGCTTTAGGCGGATAGATGGAATGTCTACGCGAGTGCCGTTGAGCATAAAGTGACCGTGGGTCACGAGCTGACGGGCTGCACGACGGCTTGAAGCAAATCCTGCTCGGTATACAGCGTTGTCCGCACGTTGCTCGAGAAGTTGCAGTAGGTTAGCACCAGATTGGCCGTTGCGACGAGTCGCTTCCTTCATGAGGTTGCTGAACTGCTTTTCAAGCAAACCATATAGGCGCTTTACTTTTTGCTTCTCTCGAAGTTGCAAAGCATACTGACTTGGACGACTAGGTCGACCACGGCTGTTGCTTACCTGACCTGGAGGGGTTGGGCGCTTTACGAGCGCTTTGTGAGCCTTGGGGTGAAGAGCATAGCCTTCACGACGGCTCATCTTAACAATAGATTGTCGATCTCGTGCCATGATTAAATCCTCCGCGCCTTCTTAGGTCGAACACCACCATGTGGCACACCTGTTACGTCGGTAATGCTCTCTACCTGGACATCCATACCCGATAGCGCACGCACTGCTGCGTCGCGACCAAGGCCAATGCCTTTGATAAAGACTTCAACGCTACTCACGCCATATTGCTGTTTCGCGGCTTGGGTTGCACGCTCGGCTGCGATCTGGGCTGCGTAGGCAGTACCCTTCTTGGAGCCACGGAACCCACAGGCACCAGCAGAAGAGTGTGTCAATGCACCACCCTTAGGGTCTGTGAAGGTAATGATTGTGTTATTAAAGGTAGCCTGTACGTGGACCTGGCCCTTAGGTACGGAACGCTTAACCTTTTTTCGCTTTGGCGCTGCCGCTGGTGCTGCTGTCGCCGTTGTAGCTGTAGTTGTAGTTGTATCTGTCATATATATTCCTATCCTACGTCTTTGACGCTACCTTTTTAGCGGTGCCACTGACGGTAGTCTTCTTGCCACGTCGTGTGCGAGCATTTGTCTTGGTGCGCTGACCACGACTTGGTAGGTTCTGCTTGTGGCGAAGGCCACGGTACGCATTGATGTCCTTAAGGCGCTTGATGTTGCCAGCAACGACGCGCTGCAACTCACCCTCAACAAGTAGGTCGTTGTTGATTACTTCTTGAATACGAGAAATCTCGCTGTCTGTCAGGTCTTTTACGCGAATAGTGCGCTCAACCTTAGCTTTTTCCAAGATAGTGTCGGCAGTCTTCGGACCAATACCATATACATAGGTAAGGGCAACCCAGGTCTGCTTTTCATTTGGAATAGTAACTCCTGAAATTCGTGCCATATCTTATCCCTGCCTCTGCTTGTGCTTTGGCTTCAATTTGTTAATAACATACAAACGTCCCTTACGGCGAACAATCTTGTCGTCGGGACTAATCTTTTTGACACTTGCACGTACTTTCATGTACGGATCATGCTCCTCTCAGAGTGCATAACACACTGCTTATATTGATAATTACGATTTGCGATAGGTGATTCTACCCTTACTGAGATCGTAAGGAGTCAACTCAACCGTCACGCTGTCGCCGGGGACAATACGGATAAAATGTTTCCGCATCTTGCCAGCAACGTGAGCTACAATGTTATGGCCGTTTTCAAGTTCGACTCGAAATTGGGCGCCCGGGAGCGTCTCAATTATTGTGCCTGTTAGCTCGATTACTTCCTTGTTAACTGCCATAAATATAACAATGGTCAATTATAGCAGTATTTACCACATCCTGTAAAGTGTTTTTTGACATTTCGTATCTGGTAACTATTTCTTGCGCCGTCGAGGAATAAAGCGCAAACGACCCGGCTGAGCTAGCGCAGCCTCACCTTCGGTTGGATCATGGAAGAAGTCTGGCTCTGAGTACTGATCGTAGGTAATCATAAGTGCACGCGATTCGACTGCGCGAAGTGTCTGCAGGGCTACCGACACTAGGATAAGTACACTGGTACCACCGATGGCGATGTTGGCATTAATAAACACCTGGCCAATAATCGGTACGATAGCAAGCACGCCAAGGCTAAGCGCCCCAAACAGCGTCAGACGGTTCACGGTGCGAGCCAGATACTTTTCTGTGTGGTTACCGCCACGTACGCCTTCGATGAAACCACCTTGCTTGTGAAGGTTCTCGGCAATTTCTTTCGAGTTAAAGGCAATACTGGTGTAGAAGAAGGTAAACACAAATACCAGCAAGAAGTACGTCACCGGGTAGATGTACGGCTCGAAGCCGCCAACTGCGAAAGTCTGGGCTGATGGTGCCTGGAACCATTGCGTTAGGTTTGCGCCTAATGCGCGCATGCCTTCACTGTGCGAGCCAGCCAATAGCTGACCAACAAAGCTAGGAACGCTCAGAAATGCGACAGCGAAGATAATAGGAATCACGCCGGCCGTAATGAGCTTTACTGGCAAAACTGTCGTAACGCCGCCGTAGCTACGGTTACCTTGTACACGCTTAGCATAGTTGACTGTTAGGTTACGCGCCGCCTCATTAAGCTTGACGACCAGCCAGGTAATGATCACTACGGCAAATAATATACCGAGTGCATACAGCAGCGATTTGGCGTCCACTGGCAATTTGTGTCCAAAGAGCATCCATGACTTATCGCCCCCGAATACCGAGGCCCCAACTTGAGAAACCGTGCTCGGCAAACTACTAACAATACTTACCGTAATAAGCAGCGAAATACCATTACCAACACTCTGTTCGGTCACCAGCTCACCAAGCCACATCAGTAGCATAGAAGCACCGGTAAGGGCTGCAACCATCAGGACCCATTGCATGAGTGAGGTATTGGCAGTAATGTCACCGATACCACCAACCGATTGAGCAGTTTGACGTACGAGGAAAATAACACCTATGGACTGTACGATTGCCAGCGGCAAAGCGATGATACGGGTGTACTGGTTAATTTTCTTTTGTCCAGATTCGCCGTCTTTACGCATGTTTTCCAGCGCCGGAATAGCTTTGGTAAGCAGCTGCATGATGATTGAGGCGTTAATGAACGGTCCAAGCCCGGCTAACATAATTGAGAAGTTAGCGAGCGCACCACCTGAGAGCACGTTTACGAAGTTTAGAAACTGTGAAGAATCTGAGCTGTATAAGTTGTTAAGTACTTGCTTTAGTGTCTCGGGATTACTGAGTGGAATCGGCACGTGGGCCAAGACTCGGTACACCAGCAAAATACCAAACACGGCCAGGAGCCGCTTTTGCATATCTCGCTTTTTAAGCGATTTCCATATAATCTTCCAGTTCATCCAGATTAAACCCTCATCTTCGTTGGTATTTTATAAACACAATCTGAAAAATAGTATACAGTATTTGGCGTTCATTCAACAGGGTATCTCACTAGAGTCACTCGGTTCAACACTAAAGCTGGCACCTAGCATATAAAAACCGCACGCGTTTATAGCGTGCGGTTACTATTTTGCTGTGCGTTAGCTATTTTTCAGCTTTAGGTGCGCGCGTAACCGGGCGACCAAGTTGCTCAGTTTTTTCAAAACTACCACCGGCTTGCTCGACTACCTCAACGGCAGACTTGCTAGCAAGTTGTACTTTTACGGTAACTTTTTTAGTAAGTTCGCCGTCTTTGAGCAGCTTTACGGCAACATATGGGTTGGTGATGAGGCCAGCCTCAGCAAGTACAGTCGTATCGACTGTTTTGCCACCAAACTGTTCGAGTTGTCCGGTGTAGACATTCTCGGCAGGTGTCTTGTGGCTCTTGAAGCCACGAAGTTTTGGCAAACGCTGCATAAGAGGGTTTTGACCACCTTCAAATCCTGGCTTTCGGCTCGAACCAGTACGAGACTTTTGTCCCTTGGTACCGCGACCAGCTGTTTTACCTTGACCTGCGGCGATACCGCGACCAACACGCTTTGGTGCTTTTTTGCTATCGATATTTAGTTCGTTGTACTTCATTATTTTGCCTCACTCTTGGCTGGAGCCTTTTTAGCGGCTGGCTTCTTAGGAGCCTCTACCTTAGCCTCTTCTTTTGGAGCGGCCTTTGGTGCTGCTTTGCGGGTAATCCAGCTCTTAGATGGCACAAGACCGTCTAGGGCTGCAATGGTTGCATAAGCAGTGTTAGCCTTGTTACTTGAACCCAGTGACTTACTGAGTACATCGCTCACTCCGGCAACTTCCAAAATGGTACGAATAATACCGCCAGCGATCAAACCAGTACCAGGACTAGCTGGCTTTAGCAAAATTCGGGCGCCACCGATCTTTTCTTCGATTTCGTGTGGGAGTGTGCCTTTGTACAGGTGCACAGTGATCATGTGCTTCTTGGCTACTTCGGTTGCCTTGGTAACAGCTGCGGTTACATCCGCACCCTTAGCCATACCAATACCGACCTTGTGCTTGCGGTCACCCACTACAACGAGTGCGCGGAAACGGAAACGACGTCCGCCCTTTACAACGCGAGCCACGCGGTCAATGTGCAAAGTGCGCTCATCAAATTGCTTTTCTTCTGGTGCCATTTCTGGTCGACGAGGACGTCGGCCGCCGGCAGCCTGTGCTTGTGGTGCAGCCATCTAGAACTCCAATCCTGCGTTACGAGCAGCGTCAGCCAGAGCTTTTACTCGGCCATGATACAGCTTGCCGCTGCGATCAAACACTACTTGGCTAATTTTCTTGGTCTTGGCCTGCTTGGCAATTTCGGTGCCAATCCAGGTTGCTCGATCGGTCATTGTACCGGTTGCGGCTTTCTGGCCAACGGTAGTTACATAGGCAATGGTCTTGCCAGCTTCGTCGTCAATCAACTGAGCGCTGATGTTCTTGTTGCTAACGTGCACGCTTAGGCGAGGACGTTGTGCCGTACCGCTCACAATCGCACGAATGCGGTTTTTGCGAAGACGACGGTTTCGTAATTTGTCGGTTAGATTAGTCATACTACTTCCTATTTGTCCTTCCCTGATTTACCGCTCTTGCGGATGATGCGTTCGTCGACGTACTTGATGCCCTTACCCTTGTACGGTTCAGGCTTCTTCAGTGCGCGGATTTCGGCAGCAACTTGACCAACTTGTTGTTTATCGATACCTGCAATTGTAATCTTGTTTTGCTCAACGGTAGCTTGAATGCCTGCTGGCAGTTTGTAGATTACTTCGTGGCTAAAACCAAGGTTCATCTTTAATTCTTGACCAGCTAGTGCTACGCGGAAACCAACACCGTTGATTTCTAGTTGCTTGCTGAAGCCTTCACTCACGCCAACAACCATGTTGTTAACAAGCGTTCGCATGAGACCGTGCTTAGCACGATTTTTTGGCTCATCGTTCTCACGAGTGACAGTAATAGTGCTGTCAGTTTGTGTAACGGTGACGCCTGGCATAGTGAACTGCGTAAGCGTACCCTTCGAGCCAGCAACAGTGATGTTGTCTGGGTCGATAGTGATTGTCACGCCGCTCGGTACTGCGATGGGCTGTTTTCCTACTCGACTCATAGTATTTCCTTATTATTCCTCTAGTAAACTTTACAAATTAATTCGCCACCGATGTTGTGCTTTTTGGCATCATCACCGGTCATCATACCTTTGCTGGTAGACACAATCACCACACCACGGCCGCGCTTCACAACTGGGATGTCTTGACTACGAACGTAGTAACGACGACCAGGCTTGCTGATGCGATTGATTTCGGTAATGCGGGCGTTGCTGGACTCACCGTTAATAGTCACGACGAGCTCTTTGGCGATACCTTCACCTTCGACTTTGACGCCGTCGACGAAGTTACTAGCCTTGAGCAGCTCAGCAACAGACTGTTTTACCTTGCTGTGCGGCATGCGTACTTCGTGCTTTCGCACGTTGATGGCGTTGCGGATACGGGTAAGCATATCAGCGATTGGATCGGTAGAAGTCATACTCATTACCAGCTCGCTTTCGTTACACCAGGGATCTCACCCTTGCTTGCATGCTCACGGAAACTGAGACGACTTAGGCCAAAACGACGCATGTAGGCGTGTGGACGGCCAGTTTCGATACAGCGGTTCTTCCAACGAGTTGGGCTGGAGTTGCGTGGCAACTTAGCCAAACCTTCTTGGTCGCCAAGCTCTTTAAGCTCAGCGCGCTTTGCAGCGTACTTGGTGATCATTTTTTGACGCTTTAGATCGCGTGCGATGTTTGATTTCCTAGCCATTACTTGGCCTCCTTCTGGAAGGGCATGCCAAACTTCTCAAGTAGTGCTTTGGCGTGCGCTTGTTCTTTACTGCTAATTACAAATACAATTTGTAGACCGTGAGTGGTAGTGGTTTCTTCAAAAGTCAGTTCGGGGAAGGTTGACTGGTCGGTAAACCCAAGACTGAAGTTACCTTGCTTATCAAAAGCCTTGTTGCTCACACCGTGGAAGTCACGTAGTCGTGGTAGTACGATGTTAATCACGCGGTCCATAAACTCATACATATTGTCACCACGTAGTGTGACCTTGAGACCAATCATATTGCCTTCACGAAGCTTGAAGCCGGCAATAGATTTCTTGGCGTAGGTTTCAACAGGCTTTTGGCCGGTGATCTTTGTCAGCGTGTTTCGAGCAGTCTCAATCATCTTCTTGTCGTCCTTGGCGCGGCCAAGTCCAACGTTGATAACGAGCTTTTCTACCCGAGGCACCTGATGAACGTTAGTAAGACCAAGTTCTTTTTGTAGCTCTGCCACAATCTTGGTGTTGTAGTCAGTGCGCAAGCGAGCGTGATATGGAGCCGTTGTTTTGGCTTTTGCGGTCTTGGTTGCCAGTTTGGTTGCTTTTGCTTCAGTTGCCATTACTTGATCTCCTTTCCACTCTTCTTAAATACACGAGTTTTATTGCCATCTTTGTCGATTTGGTAGCCAATACGTGAAGCCTTCTTGCTTGTTGGCTCTACGATACTGACCTTACTAACCCAAATTGGCTTAGTGATAGGTACGATCGCACCTTGTGGGTAGGCCTTGTTTGGCTTCACAGCCTTTTTCACAATGTTAACACCCTCAACGGTAACTTTGTTTTCGCTCGGGTGAGTCGCAACAACTTTACCGGTCTGGCCTTTGTACTTACCAGCTCGAACGATGACGGTATCACCCTTCTTGAGACGAATCTTAAAGATCTTCTTTTCTACTTCTTTACGCATAGTTATAGTACCTCCGGTGCAAGGCTAATGATCTTGGCATAGCCCTGGTCGCGAAGTTCGCGTGGGACTGGGCCAAAGATACGAGTTGCCTTCGGTAGTTTATCTTCACCGATAATGACGGCTGCGTTGTCATCAAACTTGATGGTGCTGCCATCTTTGCGGCGAATTTGGTCACGGGTGCGTACTACTACAGCACGGACAACGGTCTTCTTCTTGACGGTGCCGTTTGGCATTGCTTCCTTAACGGTTGCAACAATAACGTCACCAACACGAGCGTAACGACGACGAGTGCCACCGAGTACGCGGATACAAAGGATTTCCTTTGCGCCACTGTTATCACAGACACCCAAGCGGGATTCTTGTTGAATCATTACAAGACCTCCTTGGTGTCAGACTCGCGCAGCTTTGGCTTCTCGATAATACGAGTAAGCGCGAAATGCTTGCGTGCGCTAATAGGACGAGTTTCGATAATTTCAACCTTGTCACCAACTTCGGCTTCGTTCTTTTCGTCGTGAGCCATAAATTTGGTGCTTTCGGTGTATTGTTTGCGATACAGTGGGTGAGTCTTACGAGTAGCGACCGTAACGACGATAGTCTTGTCAGTCTTGTTCGACGACACTGTACCGATGATTGTCTTCGCCATTACTTGGCCTCCTTCATTAATTGCTCACTGAGCACTGTTAGCATGCGTGCCAGCTCTTTGCGCTTGCCACGGATGATCCGAACATTCTGGATCTCACCCATGTGCAATCGGCGCTTTAGCTCGGCAATTTCGGTACGCAGTGCAGTAGTCTCTTTTGCGAGTTCTGCTGTTGTTAGTTTGCGGATTTCAGCAACGGTCATGATGTTATGCCTCCTCCCTTGTCAAAAACTTGGTCTTTACTGGTAGCTTGTGGGCTGCAAGGCGCATAGCCTCACGAGCGATGTCTTCTGGAACTCCCTGCATTTCGAACATAATCGTGCCAGGACGAACCTTGGCTGCAAAGAATTCTGGGTTACCCTTACCGCTACCCATTTTTACGTCCTGTGGTTTGCGGGTAACTGGTGTGTGCGGAAAGATTCGAATCCAAATCTTACCACCACGCTTGATATAACGAGTCATCGCCTGACGGGCTGCCTCGATTTGTCGGCTAGTGATACGTTCATGGCCCTGAGCCTGCAACGCGTAATCACCGAAGGCAATGTAGTTGCCCGCAGTTGCCACGCCGCGGATCTTGCCTTTCCGTACCTTTCGGAACTTAGTTCGCTTTGGCATTAACATCTTAAGCTACCTCTCCCTTGTAAATCCAAACCTTGACGCCAATGATACCGGCAGCTGTCTTAGCAGTAACGCCAGCGTAATCAATGTCAGCACGAATCGTGTGCAGCGGTACGGAACCTTGCACTTCTTTTTCGCGGCGGCTCATTTCTGCACCGTTCAAACGCCCAGCAACCTCGATACGAATACCTTTAGCACCAGAACGCATGGTGTTAGCAGCCGACGACTTGATAGCACGGCGGAAGCTCATACGACGCTCGAGCTGGAAGGCAATGTTTTCAGCAACCAGCTTTGCGTATAATTCAGGCTTCTTAATTTCTTCGATGTTCACGCGTGATGGAATGCCATAGATCTTGTCGATAGCATCCTTTAGCTCTTGCACGCCTGCTCCGCCACGACCAATCACAACACCAGCCTTGGCAGTACTGATAGTAACCGTCACTAGGTTTGCAGTACGAGCGATTTCAATTTTGTTGATAGCACCACGGCTGCCAACCTTGTTTTGAATAAGCTTTCGCACTTGTAGGTCGTTCTTTAGGTACGTAGCGTACTCGCGCTTGTCTACAAACCACTTGCTTCGCCAGTCCTTATTGACCTGAAGGCGGTAGCTGATTGGGTTTACTTTTTGACCCATTACTTGTCCTCCTTCTTAGTAGCGGCTGGCTTCTTAGCAGCTGCTGGTTTCTTAACTTCTCGCTTTTCACCATCAACAGTGACGCTAATGTGTGAAGTTTTGCGCTGGAATGGAAGTGCACGACCATGTGCTGCCGGGCGGTATCGCTTCAGACGTGGGCCAGGCGTTACGGTAATTTCAACGATGTTGAGCGTTGCTGGCTTGTAGCCGTGATTGTGATCGGCGTTAGCCTTGGCACTCTCGATGACTTTGCGAACCGGTACTGCACTACGGCGTGGAACGTGCTGCAAGATAACAAGTGCGTCTTCAACTGATCGGCCACGCACCAGGCTAGCAACTTCACCCACCTTACGTGGGCTCATAGTAACGCCTTTAGCGATTGCTTTGACTGACATTACTTGCCGCCTTTCGCGAGCTTGCCACCGTGGCTACGGAATTTGCGGGTTGGGCTAAATTCACCAAGCTTGTGACCAACCATGTTTTCGGTTACAAAAACTGGCACATGGACTTTACCGTTGTGCACGGCAATCGTACGACCAACAAACTCAGGGGTAATCGTGCTAGCACGAGCCCATGTTTTGATAATAGTGCGGTCATCTGCTCCAAGCGCATTCACCTTCTTGGCGAGCTTGAAGTCAACAAATGGACCTTTTTTGAGTGAACGACTCATATCCTACCTTATTTCCTCTTCGCCGCGTGACGGCCCTTAACGATAAACTGACTAGTACTCTTTCGACGACGAGTCTTGAAGCCAAGTGTCTTCTGGCCCCAAGGCGTCTTAGGAGCAGAACCGTGGTTCTTACCACCACCAATACCGTGACGTCCACCATCACCACCACCATGTGGGTGATCTGCCGCGTTCATAACAACACCACGAACAGATGGGCGAATACCCTTGTGACGACTACGTCCAGCCTTACCAAGCTTGATGTTTTGGTGCTGTTCGTTACCAAGGCTACCGAGAGA
Source organism: uncultured Candidatus Saccharibacteria bacterium (assembly GCA_964647125.1). Lineage (GTDB taxonomy): Bacteria > Patescibacteriota > Saccharimonadia > Saccharimonadales > UBA4665 > UBA6224. The sequence continues at coordinate 157,406 of CAZYFP010000001.1, read as the reverse complement.
TGCGGTGCACTCTAGGTGAACTTTGCGAACTTCACCACTTGGCAGGCGAACCTGAGCGTACTCACCTTCTTTGGCCATAAGCTGTGCGCCGTTACCAGCGCTGCGGACCATTTGAGCACCCTTACCAGGGATCATTTCAATTGCGTGGATAGTACTACCAACTGGGATGCCCTTGAGCGGTAGGCGGTTGCCGGTTTCGATGGCAACTTCTTCGCCAACGGAGATCTGTTGACCAACGTGCATACCTTTAGCTGCAAGAATGTAGTGGTACGTGCCGTTGGCTTCTTTAATACGAGCAATACGGGCACTACGGTTTGGGTCGTATTCGATGTGCTCAATAGTTGCTTCAGTACCAAGTGGCAACTTGAAGTTAACAATTCGGTAAAACTTCTTAGCTCCACCACCCTTGTGACGAGTCGTGATACGACCCTGGTTGTTGCGACCATTTCCACGGCGCTTCGCAACGGTTAGTGACTTTAGGGGCTTCTTAGTAGTGATACCATCGAAGTCCTGGCTGCTCATACCGCGACGGCCGGGAGTAGTTGGATTGTAGGTTTTAATCGCCATTATTTCTTCTCCTTCGTGGCCTTCTTGGCTGCTTTTTCAGCCTGCTTCTCGACTGCCTTGCTCAACTTTTCCTGAGTTTCAGCTTGCTTAGCTTCTTCCTCTTCGATTGCATCAAAAATTGGGAGCTTTTGACCAGGTGCGAGTTTCACAAACGCCTTCTTGATATCGGTCGTACGACCTTTGAGTTGGCGGCGACCCTTCTTGCTGACGGTTCGCTTTGGCTTGCCCTTTAGGATAGAGATATTTACCTCTGATACTGTGACATCAAACTGTGCTTCGACTGCGCGGGCAACTGCGTGCTTGTTAGACTCGCCAGGAACTACAAACACGTAGACTCCCTTAGCGGCATCTGCTACAGCTTTTTCGCTCAGTCGTGGCAATAGTGGTAGTTGCGTACTCATTACTTTGTACCTCCTTCAAGCCAGGTAGTTACTACGGCCAAGGCAGCAGTTGTCATAACAATAGTGTCGGCATTGAGGATGTCGTAGACGTTGAGGTATGTAGCCTGTATTACTTTAGTGTCGGTCAAGTTGCTTGCGGCACGTGTCAGCTCGGGAGTTTTGTGCTCCAGGGCAATAAGTGTTCGGCGAGTTGCACCAATCTTTGCAAGTGTCTTTGCTAGTTCGGCAGTCTTGCCATCTTTGCTAACTAGCTCTTCAATAACAACAATTTTCTTGCTAGCCGTTGCTAGGCTGAGGGCTTGACGGATAGCCAGACGCTTAGCCTTTACGTTTAGCTGCTTGGTGTAGTTTTCTTGGCCAGTAGGACCAAAGGCAATGCCACCACCGCGCCAAATAGGGTTACGAGATGAACCAAAACGTGCACGGCCGGTGCCTTTTTGCTTCCATGGCTTCTTACCACCACCGCTTACCAGACCACGAGTCTTGGTAACGGCGTGGTTTTCACGGCCATTGCTGAGGTAGGCAACGTAGGCCTGCTTCAGCAGATCGTGAGTTGTTGGAACAACTTCAAATACATCTTTGCTTAGTTTGGCGGCAGTAGTAGCCTTGGTGCCAGACTTGGTGTAAGTTACTGCATTAGCCATGGTTAACCGCCTCCTTAATAATTACGATACCTTTCTTAGGACCAGGTACCGCGCCAACAACACCAATGATGCTGTTTTCGACGTCAACAATTGCCACGCGTAGGTTTTTGAGCGTAACTTGCTCGTGACCCATCTGGCCGGCCATCTTTTTACCCTTGAAAATGTGTTGTGGGTACATCGAGCCAATTGAACCTGGCTTTCGAGTGTTACCCTTACCACCGTGCGTTTTGCGCTGACGGTGGAAGTTGTGGCGCTTAATTGTGCCAGCCCAACCCTTACCTTTACTAGTGCCAGTGGCGTCAATAACGTCACCAACTGAAAAGACCTCGGGGCTGATAGTTGATCCAACCTTGAGGTCTTCGGTGATTTCAGAAACACGGAACTCGCGAATAATCTTCGGAAGCATACCGGCAGCCTTGAAATGGCCTGTTTGTGCTTTGTTAGTATTTTGTGTCTTTCCCTCTTCAAAACCTACCTGCACAGCTGTGTAGCCATCGGTTTCATTGGTTTTGACCTGCGTTACGACGCAGGGACTAGCGGAAAGCAAGGTTACAGCAGTCACAACACCGTCTTCTGCGATGGTGCTTGTCATGCCGACCTTTCGTGTGATTAATGCTTTCATAGTGTCCTCATTTACCCCTGTTCCACCTTCTGCCTATCAGACATAAAAATGCTTGATGACTTGGTGGTTTCCATCTGTTATTGCTGGACCTACCATGCACATCAAGTACAGGATTTCTTTTGATACCATAACAGGGTACCATCAAATCGCTACTCCTGTCAATATGTTGCAAATAATACAGTGCTTATTTTGCGTTGAACCGGCCAGTGTCTGGCGAAAACGTCCGCCAGATATCTGTCGTGACCTGTATAAAACTAAGGTCGCTGTCGGGATCAAACGGCATGGCATCGTGCAGCCCACCGGTGTTTACGGCCACTGGGACTGATGTATCACGGCCTCGCATTGCGCCATAGGCCACAACTCCACCCAAGCAAATAAGTGCGGCACCGGCTACATACGTAATGCCATCGTCCGAATCTTACTCGGCAGACGAAGTTTGAAGCTCTGTAGCTTGCGACGACTCGACCGACGAGCTATCTGGAGCACTAAACACCGCCACCCCGGTACACAAACCGATATAGCCGAGCATCCCGATTGAGATGGCACGAATGTACTTAGATGATTTCTCTTCAAATGCCATAGTTGTCCAGATACTAAGCTACCAGCGTCCTGGATGCAAGCATGAGCTAGATAGCAATAAACAAGCCGACTTTAGCGATAAAGCCAGCTAGCATGGCAGCCAGCAATACGGCAAACTCAATCTTGCGATCTACGCGGAAGTGTTCATGCATAGCAAATAACAGCCCCAGGAACAGTCCGATCGGTATCGGTACAGAACTTGTATCAGTCTCGAACCACAGCCACTGTGTGCCAATAATCGTATACAGCACCAACTTGAGTAGGTAGACACCATCATTCGGCTGAGTTACTTTAGCTGGTTTTCGTTTAACTGTTTTTTTCTTTGTAGCCATTAGCACTATTAAAGCACAGATTACTGGGCACGTGCCACCCTAACATGAGCAGCCACAAACTCAATCTCTCCATTTGCCGTGTGTGAAACTTCATATAGTTCAGGGTCAAATTCTACCTCTTCCAAATAACCGGTCAACTCCTGCAAGTAGTCGACAAGGCCTTGCGGTAAGAAGGCTTGACCATCGATCTGCCGCCGTCTGGATGTTGTTTCTGACAAGACTAAAGAATCTTTTAGTATACCCAAGACGAGCTCCTTGCCTGCGCGTTGGCTCAAAACTGCGGAATACGGCCAGCCTGAGGCTTCGGCACCGCCGTTGCCTCGGTACGGATCTGGCAGGTTTTCGAGCGCAATATTTTGCACGGGCGGTTCGATACCAATGAAATACCCAAAGTGATTTTCTGCGATTCGTATTTTTGACATAAGCAGTTCTCCTAATCAAAAACGCCCCTTTCGGGGCGCTTGTGGGTATTACATCTTGATTTCGACGTCGCAGCCGGCTGGCAGGCTGAGATTCATCAGACTGTCGATAGTCTTTGGTGTTGGCTCAAAGACGTCGATCAGGCGCTTGTGGATGCGCATTTCAAACTGCTCACGACCTTTTTTGTAGACGTGAGGGCTTTTTACGACCGTAAAGGTAGTCTTGCGTGTAGGTAGTGGTATTGGACCGGCTAGGCTCGCACCAGTACGTAGCGCGGTGTCTACGATCTGCTTGGCAGCCTGGTCAATAACCTTGTGGTCATATGCCTTCAAACGAATACGAATTCGCTGTTTTACATCTGGTGTTGGTGTGGTTGCTTTGGCGTCAGCCATGAGTAATACTCCTATTGTTATGTCGTAACCTCTTCCGGAGTGATGAGTGACCGGACGAGTTCTCGACAGATGTTGTTAGTAGAGTTATAGTATACTACTATTTTATATATGGCAAGCGATAGACAGCAGTTCCGAGCAGCTCTGGATAAATGGGATCAGCAACAGGCGGATGCCCACTTCAGTGTGCCGCCAAACCAGGGCGAGCTAGCAATAGTGCTGCCGTACGATCATGCACGTCACGCCGAATCGGAAAAGGTTGAAACGTTTGCCTATCTCGCAGCCCAAACACTTCGTTTTGTTGACCACACCCGCCGACAAACAGGCAAAACACCACACCTTGCTCTTGATGCCACACTGACTGATTTTAAGGAAATAGCGACCAACCCCCACATAAGTGATGTGATTGTGGTGGGAAAAGGTTCGTTTTCTGGCGTTGAAATTGCCGAGCCAACCAACTGGCTGGGCTGGCAAACGGTTAGCGAACTAGCAGACCACCTTAAAACCGGCAGGTTTCAGCAGCTCGTTTGTGGCAGCAGACCAAATAATCTTAATGTGCCTTTTGGGGCCTTCATGACAGCCGATCACCGGTCCGTATTCGCGCCTATTGATACCTACTTGCCTGCTCGCAGCAGTTTAGCTCGTTTAGCCACCAAATTATGTTCTGTAACAGATCAGCCTCGTATGGATTGGCAGTACATCAAAGATCACTTCTCAACCGAAATCGCTTATACTCGCACTGATCTGCTGCGAGCTAGAGCCGACCGAATTGAGCGCCACATACGAACGGGGACTTTTGGGCTAGTTGTACGTCGTAAGCTAGCGCGCACAGTCGATACGCTGACCAGCAGCGCAGCAAACTCGCAGCCTTTTGCCGAGCCGCTACCCCGAGCCGAACAAGCGCTGGAATAAACTCTGCTTTTGGCTTTGTTTTTTAATTGAAGATAGCTCGTTGTAAAGCTGCTCTATAAACATGTCAACGTAGTCGTCTGAAACTGCACCGCTAGCGCTACTAGGTGCCTGAGTGTACTGGTAGACTGGCTGTCCATCACGCCCAGTGTGCAGGCCATGCAACATGTCATAAGCCGCACGTGAGGTGCTGTTTGCCAAGGTTTTATATGCCGTATTCAATCGTTGCATGGCCGCTGTTGAGCCACCAACATCAGGATGATTGTCTTTCGCTAATCGAATATACCGCGTACGAATAGTCGCCAGCGTGGCGGCAGGCTCGATATCAAATAACTTGTAATAATCTACAAACTGTTCCGTCTCTTCTTGACTCATAGCACCAGTATACAAGTTTAGCGCTGGCTTTCGCTATCATGTGCACTAAAGACGACCCGCTCCAGCGGTATAATGCCCGCAACGCGTTCGCGATGTTTCACTTCTTCTTCGGTTCGTGCCAATAATTCTGAATATTGATTGGCTGTCAGATCTTTTGGCACACGAAAAAACACTGTTAGCTCTGGCTCACCGCCGTGATGTAGCGGATGTGCCTCGTATGACATTGTCATGGTTTCTCCTATTTGAAGTTTTTTAGGTTCTTCATTTTTACGCTACGCCTGGCAAGAACGTAAGTCAAGCGATCACGCTGAGGTCAATCCGGAATGTTTCCCAAACAAAAAACGCCCCGAAGGGCGCTTTTTGCAATCAAAGCTGATTATTTGGTGATTTTGGTAACAACACCAGCACCAACGGTTCGGCCACCTTCGCGGATAGCGAAGTTAAGACCCTGCTCCATAGCGATAGGAGCGAGTAGTTTTACCTTGAAGGTGATGGTATCACCAGGCATAACCATTTCTTTGTCGGCTGGAAGTTCAACTTCACCAGTTACGTCCGTAGTACGGAAGTAGAACTGAGGCTTGTAGCCCTTGAAGAAAGGAGTGTGTCGACCACCTTCTTCCTTGGTCAGGATGTAGACTTCAGCGTCAAATTCGGTGTGAGGAGTAATAGTACCTGGCTTAGCAAGCACCTGACCACGCTCGATGTCATCGCGCTCGATACCTCGGAGCAGGATACCAGCGTTGTCACCGGCTTGACCCTGGTCTAGGCTCTTCTTGAACGCTTCGATACCAGTTACAACTGACTTCTTGGTGTCACGGATACCAACGATTTCGACTTCGTCGTTTACCTTAACGATACCAGTCTCAACACGGCCAGTAGCAACGGTGCCACGACCCTTGATTGAGAACACGTCTTCGATAGGCATTAGGAATGGCTTGTCGAGGTCGCGCTTTGGCTCTTCAACAAATGCGTCCATAGCTGCAACAAGTTCCATAATAGCGTCTTCGTTAGCTGCGTCGCCTTCGAGAGCCTTAGTAGCAGAACCCTTGATGATTGGAGCTTCGCGGTCGTAACCGTTCTTCTCTAGTAGGTCACGAATATCTTCTTCAACGAGCTCAACGAGTTCAGGATCAGCAAGATCCATCTTGTTTAGGAAGACAAGGATCTTAGGTACACCAACCTGGTGAGCAAGTAGTACGTGCTCACGAGTTTGTGGCAATGGACCATCATTGGCAGCAACTACAAGAATAGCGCCATCAATCTGTGCAGCACCGGTGATCATGTTCTTAACGTAGTCGGCGTGACCAGGCATGTCGACGTGAGCGTAGTGACGCTTTTCGCTTTCGTATTCCTGGTGAGAAGTAGCGATGGTTATACCACGAGCCTTCTCTTCTGGTGCGTTATCGATCTGGTCGTAAGCAACCTGCTTGTTAACATCGCTAGGAAGTTTCTTAGCGAGTACAGTCGTAATTGCTGCGGTTAGAGTTGTTTTACCGTGGTCGACGTGGCCCATAGTACCAACGTTGACGTGAGGCTTGCTGCGGTCAAATGTTCCTGCCATGTAAGTATGACTCCTTTAATTAAATACTTATTTTGTTTCGCACGAGTAATACCCACTCACACGAGTTACCCCGGCTAGTATAGAGAAGACACCAGGGTTTGTAAAGTAGTTATCCTACGATTTGTTTCCACTAAAAAACGCTGCATGCAGCAAGTCTGGAACTGCTCCGATAAGTCTGGCCGTGGCGTGATCTTCTTCGAGTTGCTGCCAGCGAGCTCGCAAGCGGCTCATGTCCCATGCCTCGACAATCGCACTTTGGTTCCAGCGTTGAGACGTCTCGTCGTACCAGGCCTCAAGCCCATCATACATTGCCAAAAAGCGATTCTGCTTTTGTACTATTTCATCTGTTTCCGAAATTTGTTCTACTTCCGGATACCGTTCTGCGCTCATGGTATCAGCGTAGTCCTATATAACTAACTTTTCAAGCCACTTAGCCAGTGCTGTCAAGATTAGTTTTGTTGCTTTGTTCGGCTAACAAGGCCTCTTGAATAGCTCGCGAAACAGAGAGTATACCACTAAATACGTTGACAGCATGCCGGGGTGACAGCGTTGAACCTTCGGCTCTGGCGGCGATATTCGCTAAGATCTGCATCTCACGAGATGTGTCGCGCACTGGCATACCAGTTTCGAGCTTAATTTCACCAACACGCATGGCCACTTCCGCACGCTCCAACAGTAAGTCAAGCAATCCGCCATCAATCTTATCAAGCGCTGATCTACAATCGGCAAGTGAAGCCAACTGGCTATCGGCGCTGACTTCATGCTTAGGTAATGTCATATGACTATTAGTAATAGCACCAGTCATTCGAATCTACAAGCGACAGCGCTGGCATACCTTGACTTTGGGTGTACTACACCCGCTGTCAACTACTAGAACGCTGAGGGGTTCTGGTCTTGATCAAGGCGTACTTCAAGTGCTGCACCAAACAGTTCAGCCTGGTTACGCATTAAGTCAACCACATGTTGCTTTTGTGCGGGAATCACAGGCGCCGCTTGATAAGGTACAGAACCTCCTTCGGGGTCGGGACCACCGCTAAAGTTGAGCGGTGCAGCATCTAGTGATGCTTGTACCCATTCAGCATTGGCTGCTCGCATAGCCTCAACAATGACTGACGCCGGGCGCTGGCTAGCTATACGGATTGCTTCTGCTCGAGTTGCGCGGCTAACCGGAAAGTGAGGGTTTTTATCTTCAAAATATGTTTCTATTCGGCCACGAACCACTCCGGATCGACTAACAAAGGTCGGATCTGGTGAGTCGGTTGGTGTGTCGTAACCAGCTGGTCGGGTACTTGGTACTTGGCGTGATGAATCTTCGTATGTCATATATAGTATGATATCACTTTATTGCACTATAGTCAATAGGGTATATTGGCGACTATTTTGCGTTCTTTGCAATGATAGCTTCTGCTACGTGACTTGGTACGTCGGCGTAGTGGTCTAGCTCCATACTTGAGCTGGCACGACCCTGTGTGTTGCTGCGAAGATTGGTTGTGTAACCAAACATTTCACCTAGTGGTACAAAAGCAGTGATTTCCTTTACGCCGGCGGCGAGGTCTTCCATGGATTCGATACGGCCACGCTTGGAGTTTAGGTCGCCAATAACGTCACCCATGAACTCTTCTGGGGTCACTACAACCACTTTCATGACTGGCTCGAGTAGTGTTGGCGATGCAGCCTTCACACCGGCCTGCAGCGCCATAGAACCGGCAATGTTAAAGGCCATTTCGCTGGAGTCAACTTCGTGGTAGCTACCATCGTATAGTTCGGCCTTGATGTCTACTACTGGGTAGCCGGCGATAACACCGTTGCTCATAGCTTCTTCGATACCCTGTTGTACAGGCTTGATGTACTCACTCGGCACGACACCACCCTTGATAGAGTTAATGAACTCAAAACCAGCACCCTGCTCGTTTTGACTGAGGCGTAGCCATACGTGGCCAAACTGTCCACGACCACCACTCTGGCGCACAAACTTACCTTCAACCTCGACAGCATCTTTACGGATGGTTTCGCGGTAGGCAACCTGAGGCTGACCAATGTTAGCCTCGACGTTAAACTCGCGCTTCATGCGGTCTACTAGGATCTCAAGGTGAAGCTCACCCATACCGGCAATAATCGTCTGAGCGGTCTCTTCATCAACACGGACACGGAAGGTCGGGTCTTCTTCGGCAAGACGTTGCAGTGCGACACTCATCTTTTCTTGGTCGGCTTTGGTCTTTGGCTCAATAGCAATCGACACTGGAGGTTCTGGGAACGTAATGCTCTCAAGCACGATTGGGTTGTTTAGGTCACACAGCGTGTTACCAGTAGTGGTGCCTTTCAGGCCTACGATGGCAGCAATATCACCCGCTTCGACTTCAGTGACGTCAGCACGCTTGTCTGCCTGCAAACGAACAATACGGCCAACACGTTCCTTTTCACCAGTTGAACTGTTTAGTACGTAGCTACCAGCGGTAATCTTACCGGAATACACGCGGAAGTACGCAAGCTTGCCCACAAATGGGTCAGTTGTAATCTTAAAAGCAAGTGAAGCAAATGGTTCGTTTACATCTGGCTTGCGCTCAATTTCGTCACCAGTTTTAGGGTGCGTACCCCAAGTAGAGCCAGCGTCCAGTGGGCTTGGCAGGTAGTCGTTAACCATGTCGAGAACCTTCTCAACAATAACGCCACGACCGTCTCCACCAGTAACCGCAAAGAACTTACCGGATAGTACGGCGCTACGGATTGCTTGTTTGACTTCTGCAACCGACAGGCCCTCTTCGCCAACTTCGAAATATTTTTCGAGCATAGCTTCGTCTTCGGCAACTGCGTTTTCGATTAGCAAGCTACGTGCACGCTTGACCTGATCCATCATGTCAGCTGGGATTTCACCCTCTACGAGCTCTTTATCGTGGAAGTCAGTGTACGTAAAGGCTTTCATCTCAACGAGATCAACGATACCGTTAATGCTCTGCTCGAAGCCAATTGGCAAGTGAATTGGGAATGCTCGCTTGCTCAGGCGGTTGTGGATGCTTTCGAGTGATTTGTAGAAGTCACCACCGGTTTGGTTGATCTTGTTAATAAAGCACACGCGAGGCACGCCATACTTGTCAGCCTGACGCCACACGGTCTCAGACTGTGATTCAACACCCATTTTACCGTCAAACACCACACAAGCACCATCGAGGACACGCAGTGATCGTTCTACCTCGACCGTAAAGTCGATGTGACCTGGGGTATCGATAATGTTGATCTGGTGACCCTTCCAGAAACAAGTAACAGAGGCAGCAACAATGGTAATACCACGTTCGCGCTCTTGCGCCATCCAGTCAGTGGTAGTTTCACCTTCATGCACAGCACCAATTTTGTGAGATAAACCTGTGCGATACAGGATGCCTTCGGTAGTTGTAGTTTTACCGGCGTCAATGTGCGCGATAATACCAAGGTTACGAATATCTTTCATTGGTGTTGTTTTGTCTGCCATTACGTGTGTCCCCTATTTAGGTGTTATTTGATTATGATTGTTCTGGAATTAAAAGATGCGCCTGGATTGCCTTGGCTACGGCAACGCGGCCAGCAAATGGTCCGTACTTATATGGATCGGTTTCATCGAGCGGCAACAGCACTTCTTTGACAGCCATTGAGCTGATGTCAAACGGGTAACTGTGTATCGGCAAATGAATCTGGTACAGCTCATCGTCCATACGCGCAGCAATGCCTGCACGGTCAGCTGAAATATATTCTTTAACGCCACGATCGCCTCGAATGGCTTTGTTGAGTTGAAATATTTCAACTATCGAATCGGTCTGGCCCAGTACCGTATCGTAGAGTGCACTAAAACCAGGTTGCGAGAAAATACGCGCAGCTTCAGTACGATTACCGACCGTGTCTGGATACCAAATTTGGCCCTGGATGTCGTCGAGGCGATTACCGCGTATACTCATGAGTCCCATAATTAGCTTCGTGCAAAGTGAGCAAAGGCACGGTTAGCCTCCGCCATCTTGTGCGTATCCTCACGCTTTTTAACGGCAGCACCTTGGCTGTTGTAAGCATCCATAAGTTCAGCTGCAAGACGGTCGGCCATGCTCATACCCTTGCGAGCGCGTGCTGCAGCAACGAACCACATCATAGTAAGGTGCTTTTGGCGTTGGCCTTTTACTTCAAAAGGAATCTGGTAGTTTGCACCACCGACGCGGCGAGAGCGAGTCTCTACCTGTGGCATAACGTTCTTCATTGCCTGCTCGAATACTTCGAGAGGGTTATCAACTTTTAGCTTGGTAGCAGCTTTTTGCATACCGGTGTAGACCAACTTTTCTGCAAGTTGCTTCTTACCATTGAGCATAACGCGGTTGATCAGGCGAGTAACCATTTCGTTGTTGTATACGCGGTCTGGCTTGATATCACGAACGAGTGATTTGGTAACTTTTCGTGGCATTATTTGCTCTCCTTCTTGGCACCGTACTTACTGCGGCCTTGCTTGCGGTTAGCAACACCCTGAAGATCAAGTGCGCCACGTACGATGTGGTAACGGACACCAGGAAGATCCTTTACGCGGCCACCACGTACGAGTACAGCGGCGTGCTCTTGTAGGTTGTGACCTTCACCACCGATGTAGGCCCAGACTTCTTGACCGTTAGTGAGGCGCACACGTGCAACCTTACGGAGGGCCGAGTTAGGTTTTTTTGGAGTCTTAGTTGTTACCTTCACACAAACACCGCGCTTGAATGGCGACGCTTTTTCGTAGTTGGTAGTCTTGAGCGTGTTTACAACACGTTGCAGGGCTGGTGACTTTGATTTGTCACTGGCTTTAGCGCGCGGTTTGCGCACCAATTGATTAATTGTTGGCATTACATCTCCTTAGATGTGTGATCGTACTGCTGCATGCGAATGCCGCGCACGGCTCAGATCACTTAAATTGACCTGTCGATTATATCAAATTTTTACAACAGATACAAGGAGGGTACCAAAAACCCGCCTCTGCTACGAAGGCGGGTTTTGCTTTTGCTGAAGCGCTGGTTAGGCGGCTTCGACGAGCTCTTCGCTAGCTTCGTCGGCTAGCTCGGCGTCATCTTCGTCTTTACTGTAGCCAGTTCCGACTGGGATCTTGCGACCCAAGATAACGTTTTCTTTGAGGCCGTACAAATTGTCAACCTTACCACTAGTAGCGGCAGCAATCAGTACACGAGTAGTGTCCTGGAATGAGGCAGCACTCAGGAAGGAGTCGGTTGCCAGACTTGCCTTGGTAATACCGAGTAGCAGCTGGTTTGCAACAACAAGTTGCTTACCGGCAGCAGCCAATTCTTCGTTGGCGTTTGCTACAGCTAGCTTGCTGACGATATCACCAGTTACAAAGTCACTATCACCCTGGTCTTCGATCTGTACGCGGCTAAACATCTGGTGCACGATGATTTCAAGGTGCTTATCTGCAATGTTTTGACCCTGTCCAGCAAAGATGTGCAGGATTTCGTTCATGATGTAGCGCTGAGTAGCTTCTACGCCCTGCAGCAGCATGAGCTCTTGGAGGTTGATAGAACCACCAGTGAGACGCTGACCAGCAGTCACGACGTCACCATCCTTGACCATCATCTGCTTGTAGCCAGGAATCTCGTAACGAGCGCTAACACTACTTGCAGGGGTGATGACTAGCTTCTTCTTGCTAACATCAACGACACCTGCCACAGGAGAGATCAGTGGTGATGAGCCGTCTTCGTTGGCTGCCAAGACATCACCAACGGCAACATCTGAACCTGAAGCTACGTGAACATTTCGTTTGTCAACGACTAGTTCGATAGCCTCACTACCGTCACCCGCAACTTGTACGACATAGTGGTCGCCATCTTCGTAGAGGTTAACGGTACCAGCGATTTCAGTTAGGTACGCCTGGCCTTTTGGCTGACGGACTTCAAACAACTCTTCGATACGTGACAGACCCTGGGCGGTTTCATCGGCCAGTGCACCACCAGAACGGTGCTTGGAGTCAAGTGACAGCTGAGTACCGGGCTCACCGATACTTTGCGCCGCAATTACACCAATTGGGTGGTGGTCAGCGATGAGCTCACCGGTAGCCGGATCAATACCGTAGCTCTTGCGTGGCGTACCCTTTACGGATATGGCACTTAGTACGCTCATGATCTTCACGCCATCGATACTTTCATCGGCATCAATCGCAGCAGCAATCTCAGCCGTGATAAGTTCACCTGCCTTAACGTGACCCTTGATGGTCTCGGCAGCAAAGCGACCCTGTAAGCGTGTGCCATATTCAACACCGATTGCAGCAGCATCAGAGCGGAACGTAGCAAAACCTGGGTCAAGTCCTTCGGCGTCTTCGATTGTGAAGACATCTTGTGAGACATCTACCAGACGACGTGTCAGGTAACCAGCGTCAGCAGTCTTCAGCGCGATATCGATAAGTGCCTTACGCACACCACGAGTACCGGTGAAGTATTCGAGTGGGTCAAGACCGGCAATGTAGCCAGACTTGATCGGTAGCTCAATAGTGCTACCACCAGCGTCCTGCATCACACCAAGCATACCGACGGCATCCTTGAGGTTACGGATGTTACCACGAGCACCAGAGTTAATGGCGATAGCGGTGCTGGTGTCGCGATTGACCATCTGGTCAGCCAACAAATCTTGCACCTTGCCCTCTACCTTCAACCAGTTTTCTACCGTTAGACGTGAACGCTCGTCGTTGGTGATGAAACCTTGTTCGTACTGTTCGCTCAGTGCTGCAGTGCGGGTTTCACCATCAGAAATAACTGCGTCCATACCAATGATTTTGTCAAAGTCATCCATACCAATGGACATACCTGACTCGGTGGCGTACTGGAAGCCAATTTCTTTCAGGCTGTCAGCGATTTCGGCTGTCTTTTCCTGACCATATTGTGCGTGCACAGCGGCCATGACTTTTTGCAAACGCTTCTTGGTCATTGGCTCATCCTGGAACGTAAAGTCGGCTGGGAATGTTTCGTTAAACAAAATGCGGCCTAGAGTTGTCTCGCGTGTTTCACCGCGGAATGGGATACGAACGCGGCCCTGGAGCATGAGTGATCCACCGTCGTATGCCATCAACGCTTCGTCGATACCAGAGAAGACTTGTGCTGGCTCGTCGGATAGACCTGGGCGGTCGTATGTCAGGTAGTAACAACCAAGGACGATATCTTGCTCAATGTGTAGGATTGGCGAACCATCGGCTGGCTTCAGCAGGTTCTTGTTAGCGGCCATGATGTCACGGGCCTCAGCCTGCGCCTTGTCGCTAAGCGGCAAGTGGACGGCCATCTGGTCACCATCGAAGTCGGCGTTGAAGCCCTTACATACAAGTGGGTGCAACTGAATAGCACGACCCTCAATAAGCACTGGCTGGAAAGCCTGAATGCTGAGGCGGTGCAAGCTTGGTGCACGGTTAAGTAGTACGTACTTGCCGTGGATCACCTTGTCTAGAGCATCCCAGACCACTGTTTCACCAAGCTCGATCAGACGACTGGCGCTGCGAATGTTGTGCGCGTGCTCTTGTTCGATAAGTTCACCAATAACAAATGGTTTGAACAGTTCGAGGGCCATCATCTTTGGTAGACCACATTGGTGGATCTTCAGCTCTGGACCAGCAACAATAACTGAACGACCAGAGTAGTCAACACGCTTACCAAGAAGGTTCTGGCGGAAACGACCTTGCTTACCCTTAAGAAGGTCAGAGAGACTCTTCAGACGGCGACGCTGACCAGTTGCTGCAACAGCTCGGCCACTACGGGCGCTGTTGTTGTCGATTAATGCATCGACCGCTTCCTGAAGCATGCGCTGCTCGTTACGACGAATAACTTCTGGAGCATTTAGGTCCATCAGTTTCTTCAAACGGTTGTTACGGTTGATAACGCGACGATATAGGTCGTTTAAGTCAGATGTCGCAAATCGGCCACCGGTGAGCTGCACCATTGGGCGAAGATCTGGAGGAATTACTGGTAGTACGCTCAGGCAGGTACTGCTTGGCTTGATACCGGCACGATCCATGCTCTCGAGCAAACGAAGTCGCTTCATGAGCTTCTTCTTGCGCTGGCCCTTGGCATCTTCCGCCTCAGTGCTTAGATCGCTAATCAACTGCTTCAAATCAATTTCACTGAGCAGGTTCTGCAAGGCTTCACCACCCATACCTACGGTGATGAGTGCGCGCAAATTGTCAGGAAGTGCACGGTAGTCAGTTTCGCTGAGCAGGCCAAGCTTTTGCAAGCTAGTTGTCTGGGCTTTGAACAGTTCGAATTCAGTTGTAACTTCTTCGGTTTCCTTGGTTTGCATTTCGGCAAGCGCCTTAACATTTGCATCCTTGGCTTCGGCTTCTTTTTCGTAACGGAGCTTGATAGCTTCTTTGGCGGCTGCAAATTCTGCTTCCTTGTCGGTTAGCAGTTGGTCGCGAGCATCAGTGTCAACGCTTTTCACGATGTAGCTGGCAAAATACGCAACGCGCTCGAGGCTCTTAACCGTAAGGCCAAGCAGCAGGCCCATTGCTGAAGGTGTTCCACGAAGGAACCAGATGTGCGCAACTGGCACAGCCAAGTTGATGTGGCCCATGCGCTCACGTCGAACGATGCTCTTGGTGACAAGTTCGCCGTTCTTGTCGACAGCAGCTTCGCGGCTACGCACACCCTTGTACTTGGCGTCGTGTGGGTTGATATCTTTGACTGGGCCAAAGATACGCTCACAAAATAGTCCGTCGCGCTCAGGCTTCTGGGTTCGGTAGTTAATAGTTTCTGGCTTGGTGACTTCACCGTAACTCCAGTCTAGGATGTCCCCGGCGCTAGCAACAGCTAGGCGTACGGCATCAAAAACTGCGATATCGGCTCCGTTTGTGTAGTTACGCATTAGGCTGTCTCCTCCCCTTCGTCGTCTGCAACAAGTGCCGCAACGTTCTCAGTTTTTTCTAGTTCTGCTGCAACTTCATCAGCTTCGATGATGCTGAAATCTTCGTCCAGACTTGGCTCTTCTTCGGTTACGTCAACGTCAGAAATTGATGGTGCTGGTACCTCGATAGTCGACTGGTGCTCGCCTTCGTCGCGAATGTTGCCAGCCAAAACTTCTTCGGCATCAACCACGATGTCACTTTGGACCAGGTCAACTTTCAGGCCAAGACCTTGCAGTTCTTTGACAAGGACGTTGAAGCTTTCTGGAATCTTTGGACCAATGATGTCGGTTTTCTTGATGATACTTTCGTATGCCTTAGAACGTCCGTACACATCGTCAGACTTAATGGTAAGCATTTCCTGTAGTGTGTATGCGGCACCATAGGCTTCGAGAGCCCATACTTCCATCTCTCCAAAGCGTTGACCACCGTTTTGTGCCTTACCACCGAGTGGTTGCTGAGTAACCATGGTGTATGGACCGGTACTTCGAGCGTGGATCTTGTCAGCAACCATGTGGTTGAGCTTGATCATGTACATAGCACCGACAGTGGTACGTTCCTTAAAGGCTTCACCTGTGCGCCCGTCGAATAGTTGCTGCTTGCCGTCTTCTGGCAGGCCAGCTTCTTTCAGTAGTTCCTTAATCTTGTCTTCAGACACACCATTAAACGATGGGCTGGCAACTTTCATGCCAAGGGCACGTGCAGCCATACCGAGGTGTGTTTCAAACAGCTGCCCGATGTTCATACGTGATGGCACGCCGAGTGGGTTCAAAATGATATCTACAGGAGTACCATCTTCAGTAAATGGCATGTCTTCTTCTGGAAGAATTCGGGCAATAACGCCCTTGTTACCATGACGACCACCAAGTTTGTCACCCACGCTAATCTTGCGCATTTGAGCCACAAAGACTTGGATCTGCATCAATACGCCAGCCTTTAGGTCGTGACCATTTTCGCGGCTAAATACCTTTACGCCAACGACTTTACCGTGTTTACCGTTACTCATACGCTGTGAAGTATCACGAACTTCCTTGGCCTTTTCACCAAAGATCGCACGGAGCAATCGCTCTTCGCTGGAAAGTTCCTGTTCACCCTTAGGTGTAATTTTACCAACCAAGATATCACCAGGGTGGACTTCAGCACCGATGCGAACAATACCGTCCTCGTCGAGGTGACGGAGAGTTTCTTCTGAAACGTTTGGAATATCACGAGTGACGATTTCAGGCCCCAGTTTGGTTTCACGCACTTCAATCATGAAGTCTACGATGTGCACCGAGGTAAGCGTGTCGTCCTGAACAAGGCGGCGACTAATGATGACCGCGTCTTCAAAGTTGTAACCAGCCCATGGCATGAACGCTACGAGTAGGTCTTTACCAAGTGCAAGTTCACCATTCTGGATAGACATACCTTCAATAAGCACGTCGCCTTCTTTAACTTTGTCTCCGGTGTTTACGACAACGCGTTGGTTGATACTAGTGCCTTCGTTACTGCGTATAAAGTGCTGTGGCTGATACGTAACGGTACCGTCCTTGTGCTTAACAGCGACTTCGTCACTGCTAGCTTTGACAACTTCACCATCTGCCTGCGCAAGTACAACCTGTCCGGTGTTGCGAGCAGCTGCTACTTCTAGACCAGTACCAACAATTGGTGACTCTGGCTGCACGAGTGGTACAGCCTGACGCTGCTGGTTACTACCCATGAGCGAGCGGTACACGTAGTTCTTTTCGATGAATGGAATCAGACCAGCTGAGCTACCAATAATTTGGTTGAGGCTGGCATCAACGTGCGTAATGTCGTTGCTATCAACTTCACCAGATCGTAGATCAAAACGGGCACCAACACGGTCGTTTACAAAATAACCGTCTTCGTCGATGTCGTTACCAGCACCAGCAATGACTGCGCCACCTTCTTCGTAAGCATCTAGGTAGACAACTTCGCTCGTAGTGCGAGCCTTTACTGGCCAGGTGACTTTGCTGGTTACTTTGGCAAGTTTAGCGGCATCGGCAGCGGTAATTTTACTACCAGCCTTAACCAGTACTTTGCCGCTTTCGTCGTCAAGGTCAACACTTGCGATGTGACCGATGGCGTCTTTGGCAGTAACGGCATTAATAACCTTACGGTAAGGGGTTTCAACAAAGCCGTACTCGTTGACACGAGCGTAGTTGGCCAGGTTTAACACCAAACCAATGTTGGCACCTTCTGGAGTCTCAACGGCACAGATACGGCCATAGTGGGTGGCGTGGGCGTCACGAACTTCAAAACCAGCACGTTCACGCGATAGTCCACCAGGACCCATCGAACTTAAGCGACGCTTGTGAGCGAGCTCTGATAGTGGGTTAATCTGGTCCATGAACTGTGAAAGTTGTGAACTGGCAAAGAATTCACGAACAGCAGCCACCACTGGACGAGCGTTGATAAGCTGCCCAGGAGCAACTGTCTCGATTTCACTCATGCTCATACGGTCTTGGGTATTACGCACCATGCGCAGCAGACCAATACGGAACTGGCGCTGTACAAGCTCACCAACTAATTTCACACGGCGGTTTGCCAAGCTATCGATGTCGTCAGCAGGCTCCTGTGTGTTGTTGAGGCGCATGATCTCGGCAATGATAGCCTGCAGATCTTCGATACGCATAACGCGGTTTTCGGTGGTGTTAGGAACGTTCAGGTCAAGGCGCTTGTTGATCTTGTAACGACCAACACGACTAAAGTCAAAGCGCTTGAAGTTATAGAACATGTTTTCAATAAGGCTACGAGCGTTGTCAACAGTTGCGAGGTCACCTGGACGCAGGCGGCGGTAGACTTCGATCAGGGCTTCATTTTGGCCATGAGCAGTATCCTTATCAAGTGTAGCCTGGAGGTGGCTAACTTTACCTTGGTCAACGTGCTTGAAGGCATCTTTCATCTGAGATTCAGTAACACCCAGTGCGCGAAGCAGTGTGGTTACTGGTAGCTTACGCTTGCGGTCAATCTTTACAAAAATAGCGCCAGCAGCAGCGGTCTCAAACTCCAGCCATGCACCACGACCAGGAATAACCTTGGCGCCGTACAGATTGTGTGTGCCGTGGGCATCGGCAGTAAAGAAAACACCAGCCGAACGAATCAGCTGGCTTACCACAACACGCTCTGCGCCATTAATCACAAAGGTACCGCGCTCGGTCATCCATGGGTAGTCGCCGAGGTAAATCTCTTGCTCTTTTACTTCACCGGTAACTTTGTTTACTAGCTCTACGTTTGCCTTGAGTGGTGCATCGAAACTGACGTTGTTCTCACGAGCATCAGTTTCGCTAATCTTTGGTGCTTCAAAGTGGTAGTCCTTGAAGCTAAGGGTTAGTTTTGCACCAGTGTAGTCTTCGATTGGGCTAATTTCAGCGAATAATTCACTGAGGCCTTCCTGAATAAACCACTGGAATGATTTATTTTGGTGATCAACCAAGCTAGGCAAATCAAGCGAATCGTCTCCGGCGCTTGTGAAATATACCCGTTGGTTATTAGTGTTAGTCTTCTTCGCTTTAGTGTTTTCAGCCATACGCAGACGTCAACGCCCCCTTATAATTACCGGTGTTATTGGTGGTTAATAAATGTTTTGTAGTTGTTCGCGCGAAGGTTCCTAAACTGGGCGTGTTTGGTGCGGTTTCTACAACGTAACGTTGGCAAAAACGAGCACAGCCCGGCTTACACTACTTCTTACGTTACAGTGTGCCGGACTATACAATTTGTGTCAAGTGCTTTAGCTAAACTAAGCCTTTTGAGGAATGGTGATATCGCTGATTACTTTATCGACAATACCGTACTTCAGAGCTTCGTCAGATGTCAGCCACTTGTCACGTTCCATGTCTTCATGGATTTTGGCTGGCTTCTGGCCGGTGTTTTTAGCCATAATTTCTTCCAGCAGCTTTTTGATACGCAGAGATTCCTTAAGATCAATCTCTTGGTCAGTCACCTTACCACGCGTACCACTGCTCGGCTGATGGATCATAACCGTACTATTGGGCAATAGGAATCGCTTACCTTTTGCACCACTACTTAGCAAAAACGCTGCTGCGCTGGCTTGCACACCAATACCAACGGTCTGCACGTCGTTGGTAACAAATTGCATAGTGTCATAGATAGCCAAGGCATCGTATACGCTACCACCGGGGCTGTTTATATACAAAAAGATGTCCTTCTTAGCATCTTCAGACTGCAGGAACAGTAGCTGGGCCACAATGACATTAGCCGACACTTCGTTGACATCACTGCCAAGGAATATAATGCGATCTTTTAGCAAGCGAGAATATATGTCATAGGCGCGCTCGTAACGGCCTTCGCTTTCGATAACAGTTGGGACTAATACGCTCATAGTTTTACCTCCATTTGTGCACGCTGCAAGGCGTGTGAAAAGTTATATACAGAGTATACGCCCAACAATTAGCACTCGTCAACCCAGAGTGCTAACTATGCGTACTTGTACGGGTCGTCTGTAACGTACTCTACGACATCACTTATGATTAACTCCTCGAGCCACTGCCTGACCTGGAATGGGTTTTCGTAGCCAGCAGCTACCAGCATGCATTTACTGTCGTCGGGGTCTTTTGCATCCTGAATCTCTGCGTTGCAGATGAAACCGCCGGATGGACGCAAATAGATATTCACAATTCCCAGTCGCACATCGTCGTCGTGCTTGAAATGCGTAAAGAATAATTGCGAGTGATCCTCTGCGGCGTCGTGTCGATACCAGGTATCGAAGCTATGGGCTCGGTCAGTCACTTGCTTTAAGCGTGACTGACTAAACACCATGTGTAGTACGTTGGACTGCTCAAGCCCTGGTAGACAATCTTCTGTATCTGTTTCGGCACCACTAGGCTCGGGTTTGATTATTGCTTCTGCGAATAAACCGAGCTGCTCTGACATATCAGTCTACTTAGTTGCGTACTCGGTCAGTTTGGCAATGGTTTTTTCGCTCAGCAGGCGCTGGGCGATTTCGCGGCGAGTTTCAATTTTATCAAGCTCTGCCTGCATGGCTGGGTCTTGGTACTGGCCCTTCATGAGCTGCAAGCGTACATCGATATCATCAGCCGTGATCACAATACCTTCTAGCTCAGCAATATCGGACAGTGCTAGGCCGGCAGTCACACGAAGTTCAGCAACGGGCTTCAGACTTTCGCTAAATTCTTCTTCGGTTTTCTTTTCACTGTCTAGAAACTCTTGCCAGGTTTGGCCACGGTACATCAAATTTTGCTTAAGTTGGCCAACTTGGCGCTCAACTTCTTCATCAATTAGGGCTGGCGGAATAGCCGCCTTGGTCTTCTTGGCTACGGATTCTAGTAGGTCACTCTCGAATTGTCGGTCAGTTTCTTGCTGTCGCTCAGCTGTTACCTGAGTTTTAATATCTGCCTTTAGCTCAGCAAGCGTCTTGAACGGGCCAACCTTGGCAGCCATAGCATCATCGAGTTTTGCCTCGGTTAGTTCCTGGACTTTCTTAACCGTCACCTCGAAAGTTACTTTGCGGCTCTGCAAAGCAGACACGCTGTACTCCTTTGGAAACACAATATCAAAGGTCTTGGTGGCATCAGTCTTGAGCCCAATCAGCTCGTCTTCGAATCCTGGGATAAAGCTGTCACTACCAAGCACCAACGGATAGTCGGTACCGTCAGCACCAGAGATTGGCTCTTTGGTCTTCGTGTCAGTGCCCTTGAAGTCGATAGTGACCTCGTCACCTGCCTTAGCGCCACGTGTGACATCTTTTTTATCTGCCAGACGGGTTTGTAGCTTTTTCAAAACGTCATCAACATCTGCCGCCGTTACTTTTACAGCCGGCTTGGCAAGTTTAATCTTCTTATAATCTGGTAGTTTGATATCACCAACAACGTCAACTTCAGCAGTGATTTCTAGTTCTGAAAATGGTACGAACTTTGTCACCGACACTTCTGGGTTATCGATAGGGCGCAGTCGGTCTTGCGTAATCGCTTCGGAATACAGGCGGTTGACGGCGTGCTCCAAAAACTCCGAGTGCAGCATAGTGCTGTCGACGCTTTTTTCAATCATGCTTAAGGGCGCTTTGCCCTCACGAAAGCCTGCTACCTTGACCTTTTTAGCTAGGTCTTGCAGCACATGGTGCTTAACCTCATCAATTAACGCTGGCTCAGCGCCCAGCGTCAATTTAATCTTGGTAGGGGTGAGTTGTTCTTTTTTAATCTGCATAGTTGCCTAGTCTAACAGATGAGATACGTTTTTGCTAGATAATTACTGACAGCAACGCAACAGCACCGACAAGCCAGGCTGCTTCGACAAACGCACCGATAGGGCGCTCAAACCATTGGATGTTTTTTAGAAACGTTTCAAGCTGATTTGGGGTAAAAATCTGCCCGCGGCGGGCTGCCACAAATTTTGGTATCGACAGAAAATCTGGCGAAGCGGCCAAAAATGCACAGACAGCAGCTAGCGGCCAATAGGCCGCATTACTCAGCGCCAAAACCAGTACAAGTACACCGCAGAAAAAGGCGTCAACTACAAGGTATATAGCAAAGCCTCTGGTCGTAATGGCATCTTCTGCCTGACGGCCATAGTGCGGAATAGCGTCACAAATGAGATGCGAGGCTATTGCCGCTGGCAAAGCTATTAGTGGATTATGTACCGTCAGACCAATTAACGCACCAGTGAGCGCATGGTTTGTCGCAATCACGACCTATTCCTCTTCGTTACGGCGGTCTTGAACCATTGATGCAATGCGTTCAATGCTGTGCGTAGTTTCTTCACCAGTTTTGAGATTTTTTAGCGTAAATTGCTGACTTTCCAACTCTTTTTGACCAATAACCAGGACGTACGGGATGTTTTTCTTGTCGGCGGTCTTAAATTGCTTGTCCAGTGCACGCCCCGTTATATCTAGAGCAACGGCCACGCCGGCCTCACGTAATAATTTCACCAATGGTTGTGCAGCCGTTACCAAGTCACCGGCCAGTGCCACATAGACTTGGGTTTCTGGCTGCAAAGCTGGGAGTAACTCGTGCCCCTTCAAAAACTCCGCCAAGGTGACATCACCAAAGCCAAAACCTACGGTTGGCACCGGCTCAACACCAAAGAGCCCGACTAGACCGTCGTAGCGGCCACCGCCCATCATAGAACGATTATTTTCTGGGTTAGTGTCATTCACTTCAAACACGATGTCCGTGTAGTAGTCAAAACCGCGCATGATAGTAATATCAAACTCGGCATTTGCTACACCAGAATCCTGCAATTGTGACAACAATGCCTGTAGATCGCTTATCTCCGGTACCGCCTGCAGTTCTGCTGGTAAGTCACCGAGCTGCTTGGTCGCCAGCACTTGCTGCAGACGCTCCACCACACCGGCATCTCGCTGAGCCTGCGTACACAACCCGTCTAATTGTGTTACAAATGTCGCTATGTCCATCTTGTGCATGCGGTCGATCAGCTTTGCCACACTTAGGCGCTGCACTTCGTCGAAATCAATGTACTGGCTAAGTACGTAATCCATGAATTTTCGGCTATTAAGCTTAATGGCGTACATATTGCGCTTGGCGCCGAATGACTGCAATATCTGATCAACCACCAGTATAATTTCGTGCTCTGCCTGGGTGCTAGCAACACCAAAAATATCGACGTTAAGTTGCCAGTGCTCTCGCAGACGTCCTTTTTGCGGGCGCTCGTACCGCCATAAGTTTGGAATACTGTACCAACGCAGCGGGTATGACAACTCGTTACGCTTGGCAGCTACCATTCGGCTCACTGTTGGCGTCATTTCTGGACGGATAACTACTTTACGGCCGCCGCGATCTTCAAAGCTGTAGGTCTGCTCATTGACGATTTCCTCACCAGTTTTAGCAAGATACAGCTCAAGTGGCTCGATGATAGGAGCATCATATTCTTCGTACCCAAAACGCTCCACAACATCGCGGATTTTGCCGAACATGTATTTTTGCAGGCGCTTATCTTCGGGGTAAAAATCCCGCGCGCCCTTATATGGTTGTGTTGATAGTGCCATTGTCACTTCCTTCCAGGATGTTTCTTGGGTTAGTTACTAGCATCGTCTCAATCCATTTTACAGGAATTCCTTCTTTTACAAGCAGCATACAAAATATTAGCAAGGCTTCACTGGGCGAGACGCTTTTAAGCTGGCCCACATCCGAACTTAGAATTGTGCGATCTGGTCCAACATTTCTGATCTGCGTAGATAAACGTTTTATTGATATTCCATCGATACTAAACATGGAATAGCAGACCTCCATGTAGCATCCTTTTGCTGCCAATCTACGTTGCGAGGCAAGCGGTATTGCAATTCGCTGATATACCGGGTGAGTGACAATAACTGCCGAAACACCGCAATCGAGCGCAAAATCCGCCATGGCGATACTTTCTTTTTCAGAGATGTGTCCTGTCGCGAGTATCGCACCTGTCTCCGAAACCGCAAGCGCAACATCTTTCGCTGCCTCGGTTAGGCGACCATTCTCATCAAGGACAGAGATACCTTGCACGTCAGCTGCCTTTCGTGGTTGGATGTTCTGGCCAGAGCACCACTCCGGGGCTAATTCGTATTCTGATTTTGCCAAAAAATTAGCTGCGTTAATAGTTGGCAGCCACACTACAAAACGACGTTTGGCAATATAGCCAGCCGCCCTCACAGCCTCTGCGTTTAGTCCACCCATCGCCCAGTTCAACACAACGGCACCATATTCTGCGAAGGCTTGTGACTCATTGACAGCCGGGACCGTTGAGTAGAAGTGGTTTTTTAGAACAGCTCCCGCGAGTAGCCCTGTTTCTGACATGCGCAGAGTTGTCGGATCATAACGTCGAGGAATTACTTCTGGGCCAACGTGAACGTGCATGTCTATGGAGCGGCAAATGATATCCCGCAATTGTCTCTCGATCATTACAGTCCTCCTTGTAACCATGGCGTTCTAAGCTCTTCTGGAACGTATACACGTGGCGTTGCTCCGCACATAGCATCACGCTCAGGCCAGTTAAGGCTCACCCACAATGCCTGGAAGTCGTATTGTACAAAACGAGCCTCTGCTGCCCGACGCATTGCGTAATCCGCCGCACTCATATACGCCTCTTCACCACTTTGATTAGTATACTTAGCAGCTGCGGCGATAACTTTTTGCTGTGTTCCAGGATTGAGTCGCTCCAAAGCATATGACTCTTGAGCCATGTACTGCTTCATGATCCCGCATGCCTCGATGCGCGAAGATTCGACAAATACAACTTCGGACCTTGACAGCAATTGAG
Source organism: uncultured Candidatus Saccharibacteria bacterium (assembly GCA_964647125.1). Taxonomy (GTDB): domain Bacteria; phylum Patescibacteriota; class Saccharimonadia; order Saccharimonadales; family UBA4665; genus UBA6224. The sequence goes on along the minus strand of CAZYFP010000001.1, from coordinate 132,516 downwards.
CTTGAACGCGTTGCCAGTACGCGGCCACATTTTGCATATCGAAACCATTCCGCCTGACATAGCTATCTGCTGGCATGACAATCGTTTCTACTGCAATCAATTGGCCAAGCTTGGAAGCAAGCCCTTGCTTGCCCATAAGCCATTCAATGGTTGATACTTCTGCACCCAGCTCAATACGTCCATCTGGGGGCGCTGCCCATGGCACGAAAAGCCTTAGTTTATTTTTCTGCGCTGCGTAGTCGATGAAGACAGTCCAGCTGTTGACCGCCTTTAGGTTTTCCACTGGTTTCTTCTGATAGCAGTAATCTAATTTGTTCTTTGGTGTTCATAATATGTTTCCTAATTTACATTGTTTACAAAATAAAAACGCCAGAGCGTGTCTGGCGTTATTGGTTTTCAGAGAAAAGCTAACTAACCGACATGCTCCGGCACTGTATGTACATGGGGTTGGTTAGGCTTAGCAAACATGTCTCTTACGATATACTATTTATGAGCATGTTGCAAGTAGTAGACTACAGTTCTTTTAGGAATTTGAGATAAAACGGTGCACCAAAAACTAACTGAGTGGCGATGGTGGTGGCGTGACCAATCGTCGGCACGGTCACATTGGTCGCGCCCTTTACGATGCTGTCCCGACGTAAAACAATTGGGTCGAGTAGTGCATATCTGGACTGGATTGCTGCTAGCTTCTTCAGTTCATCAAGTTGAGCCAATGAACCTTTGACCAAAACCGCAGACTCGTGAAAAGCAGCACTACGCTTGCGGTATGCCGAGCCAATCGTCTGTGGATGGTTAACTTTGCCGGCGATACAGATGACTCCAGATACCGTGTCTGGTCGAGCCGCAAAGGCATTAATAACCGCTCCAGCACCTGCACTTGCTCCAACTAGTGACACCCGGTGCCCCTGCTGTGTAAGCCCATCAATATAACTCAATAAGTGGGCTAATTTTGAGTCAAATGACTGTTGTCCGTCCCACGGCAGTTCAAACCTATGCGGCCGGGCGCCAAAGATTTTCCATGTCTGTATAAGCTTTTCTTGCAGCCCTCTGGGGTCGTCACCAATGCCGGGAACATATATAACGTCATGAATCTTCATCGCCACTATTGTACAAGAGATTCAGTCAAATCGAGATTAATCCTCTATATAGAAAATGCCCATCAGGTGACGGGCATTTTCTATGGTGCGGATGAAAGGACTTGAACCTTCACGCCTTTCGGCACTGGCTCCTAAAACCAGCGTGTCTACCAATTCCACCACATCCGCTTGTCGCAATTGATGCCGTTGTGTCGTTTTGCTTTTCAGTAAAAGTTTCGACCTGCGGCTAGATTGCTCCTCGCAAAATCCTATGTAGTCGCCTTTGGCTCCTTGGATTAGGATTTTGGTTTTGGGTGAACAGAGCTATTTTACCGAATTCGGCGGTAAAAAACTAGCTGTGCATCTCCGTATGTATTAGCGCTGAGCTGAGTGAGCCCATCGAACACCCGTGTTGGCTCTTTACCGGGCCAAGAAATGACCATCAAACCACCCTGTTTTACCTGCTGTACCAAATTCTGTAACAGATCAGGTCTGATGTCGTCATACGGTGGATCGGCTAACACAATATCAAATTGCAAATGCTGATTACTACGCGACCAGCCTTTGACATTTTTGCGTAACACTTTAGCTTGCTCTTGTATGCCTAGGTGCTGGATATTGTTGGAGATAGTTCGGAAGGCATCCTTGTCTAGCTCCAGTGCGAGCGTAGATTTAGCACCACGACTAATCGCTTCAAAACTTAGTGCGCCACTGCCGGCAAAGGCATCAAGTACCGTTAGGCCCTGCAAGTCACCCATGGCGTTAAATAACGCACCACGGATTTTGTCACTCATGGGATGAGTCCGGTGACCTGACGGGGACTCAAATGTTAAACCTTTGAGCCAGCCAGCAATAATTCTCATGCTTTACCCCTACGCGATTCATACAATGCCCCATACCATGCGAGTGTAACGGCTCTCACAATACGTGGAGCTAACTGCTTACGTACCGCTTTGGTTAATGGAATAGTCCAACCAGTTTTCAAAAATCGATCATATAACCCCAGCGCTACTATTTCTTGGGCCGTCTCACGGTACCATTCAGCAATAGTTTGCGACCTAAATTTCTCTATTTCTTCGTCAGTTGGCAGTGCTAGTTTGAAGCGAAGCGGCACGATAGCCGTAGCCACTCCCCACTCAAACGTGCCATGCGAAGTCATAAGCCCACCGGGCCCCCACATTTTCCAATTGTTTGCCACTTGCTCACGTTTTGTATCACCGGGCATTACTAGTTTTTCTTTGATAGTAGTCCGACTTTCAATACCTTCACCACCACGCAATTCGATCAGCGTCTCTTCGTAGGGGAAGTGATGTGCGGGAGTAAGACCGTCGACAATGGCATGCGCTAGCCAGGCGGCCTCAAAGCCAGCCCGAATTTCGTCGTGTTTAGCTAAACTCTTAGTAAGCAGTTCGTAGTGGTTACTGATCTGCTCTAGTAGATCGGTATCTTCCAGATCAAACGGCTTGAAATAGTGCCACGGCTCATCTTTGGCCGGACTTTTACGTTTGATAGCATCTGGCCCATTGCCGCCTTCGAAGTGCAAAATACGCTGAATACCCGGAAAATACGCTCCTGGAGCCAATGCCCGCACATGCCGCCTGGCAACGCGATCAATCTTTTGATGAGCGCCCAAAATACGCCCCGAAAATGTCGTAAAAGTAGATCCAGAATACATGGTTAGTTTAAGTTTGTGACGGCTCTTAGCCGGGTTATGTGCTTATTCAATTCCTTGTATTGTACCAAATTTTCGCCGGTACTTAGGAATTCATCGGCTGACTGCCGAGCAGCACGAATTAATGAAATATCTGATAGATTTGCAATGCGCAGATCAAGCGCACCATGCTGCATCGTGCCGTAGATAGCGCCAGGCCCACGTAATTCCAGATCCAACTCGGCCAACTTAAAGCCGTCGGTTATACGCTCCATGGCGCGGAGACGTTGGTTTGGGGCCGAGCTATCGCTCATCATGAGGTAACAGCTGCTCTGATGCTCACCACGGCCAATTCTACCCCGTAATTGATGCAGCTGACTCAGGCCAAAGCGATCGGCGTTTTCGATGAGCATCATGCTGGCATTTGGCACATCTACGCCAACTTCTATCACTGTTGTGGCCACCAAGATATCTAGCTCGTGGCTTACGAACTGCTGCATAACTACCTGCTTGGCATCGCTTTTCATTTGGCCGTGTAGCAGCCCGACTCGACGATGCTTGAAGACTCCCTTTTTGAGAGTTTCATACATGGTTTCGGCCGAGCTGGCTTGCAAGACTTCAGACTCCGTAACAAGCGGACATACCACGAACAGCTGGCGGCCAGCGTCAATTGCTTCGTCTAGCTTGGCATACAGCTGTTTGCGTGAATTTGGCGACGCAATTTCCGTGACAATCTCCTGGCGACCGGGTGGTTTTTCGTCCAAAATAGAGACATCCAGCTCGCCATACAGCGTTAATGCCAGACTGCGAGGAATAGGCGTAGCCGTCAAGTTCAACACATGTGGCATGTGTCCCGCTTTGGCCATTAAGCTTTTGCGCTGTTCTACACCGAAACGATGCTGCTCATCAATAATGATCAGCTCTAGATTCTGGAGATCAACTTTATCTTGTATGAGCGCGTGGGTACCCACGATGAATTGGAGTTTGCCCGCGGCTATAGCAGCATGGGCTTGTGCTTTTTGGGCGGGCTTCATACTACCAACGAGCAGACCTACCTTGTCACCATAGCCAAGTGGCGTTAATAAGTTTTGAATCGTATTGGCGTGTTGACGAGCCAGTATTTCAGTTGGAGCCATAAGTGCCACCTGATGACCCTGTTCTAGCACCATCATAGCTGCCATGGCAGCAACCACTGTTTTGCCAGAACCAACGTCGCCTTCGACTAGCCGGTTCATAGGCTGCGTCTTTTCAATGTCTTTGTATATTTGCCAAACTACTTTGCGCTGTGCATTTGTGAGTTTAAACGGCAAATTGCTCACAAAATTCTTGGCGACAGATTCTTTGAATGGCACCGAAGGTGCTTGCTCACCAGCAACTTCACGCTTATTCATAAGGGCGGCTAGGCTGAGTTGGAATACCTCTTCAAAGCCCAATCTGTGACGCGCTGCTGCTAACTGCTCACTCGATTCTGGGAAATGAATAGCGCGAATAGCTTCTGCTCGAGACATGAGTTTCTGCTGCGTGATAAGCCAGGCTGGTAACGACTCCGCCAACAAATCAATTTGCTGCATAACTTGCTTGAGTGCGGCTCGTATCTGACGACTATTTAGACCTTTTGTTTCGCGGTAAATTGGGATAACTCTAGCAGTATTGATCGGAAAATCACTGACCAGCTCCACTGATGGACTCATAATCTGGAAGCGCTGATGGCTTAGTTCAAATTGACCAGATATGTAGTAGGACTGTCCGGTTTTGAGGGTGGCTGCACGATACGGCTGATTGAACCAAATCAGCCGCACACTACTCGTATCATCAGATGCCACGGCTTCTGTTATATGCATGCCGCGGCGCACATAGCGGCCACTGGCCTGCTTGATAACCGCTTGAATTGTTACCGCTCCGGGCTGCAGCTTGGCTATCGGTGTTACTTGCGAGTAATCGTCATACCGTCTGGGGTAGTAGTCTATGAGGTCGGCGATGGTTTTTAGTCCAAGCTGCCCAAATTTAGCAGCCACGGCTGGCCCAACCCCTTTTAGTTCCACCAATGCCGTATCGCTAGTCATGCAGCTAGTATATCGCGAAAGGCGTAGTCGTACCGAATATGTCTATCACTTGAACAAAAGTGGCACGGCTGTGTTGTGACGTGGTAGTGCCTTAGTGATTAAATATAATCCGCTGATTTCTTCACGGCCAACAATGTCATAGCTAAAACTACTTTGAGGCGGTAGTCGGTACGTTAGGTATGGCCCGGCACAGGATTGCTGCCACTGTTGCAGGGTCATTTGTCGCAAGTTATAGCCATGCAAGTAGTACGCGTACAATTGAAAACGCTCACTGCTATTTTTTTGCGGCGTGAAACCAATACAGTCCGACCGCGAGTAGGTATTCTTGAGTTGGTCGTAAAGAGATGTAACCATTGAGTGATCACGAATAATGGCGTGGTGGTATCTGTAATTACCCGCCGCACTTAATGCTATTGGCAAAGCCAGCAGCCAGAGTAACCGTTTCCGCTTTCCCGTCGCAAACCCGACGAATAGCACACCAATGGCACCAATCAACCCCCACAGCCAATAGTTGGCAATAGTACTCGTCACGGCAGACGCTGCATGCATTGACCACAACGCCTGCAAGTCAACCTTGTTTACAAACCGAAATGAAGTGTTTGCCGGATTCGTTACAAGGCTCAACACGATACCAATAGCCAGCACCAGGCCTGCCAAAAATGCCGACCACTTCAAACGCCAGCGCGCCAGCAAGCCCATCGCCAACAGGGGCAAAATATACATATCGGTGTAGCGTTCGTAAATCCAGTGGTCGATCCTGCGGTGGCCGTTTGTGCCCCACAGCACTGCAACAAAACCCAGTATTAGTACGACACTGAGTACCGCGAGTAGCTGTAGTACAAAGCTCGTATCCTGCAACAGCGTACGACATTTACGGCGATCTTTTACTAGCCGCTGCCAAACTGGGACTGCAGCAAACACTGCAAATCCAAATGTCGCAATGATAAGCGTAAATAACAACCCTAGCAGCTCAAGGGCTATACTTCCCCACACCGATGGCGAAGAAAACGCTGATATAACATAGTGAACCCCGCGACTGTAGTGGTCATCACTACCGAGGCTAGATTTCATTCGCTCCACAAACCATGGCTGCACAGCAATTGTGTACAAAACAGCCATACCCGCACTAATGAGTGGAACTACTAATAACTCTTTCCGCTTTTGTGACCAGGCAAGTGCCAGCAACAGAACAACGAACAGGCCGACAAACAATATCGCAAATGGATGTATCCAGTACAGATAACCGGCTGCAAGACCAGCCAAGCATAGCCAAGGCAGACTCTTTAGCCGGCTTTTAGCAAGGGCTGAAAATACTGCCAGCAGTACTAGTACAAACCCGCTGGTTGAAAACGCATAGCCGCTCATTGATAACCACGCCGGATACAGTATTGCGCCAAGTGTTGCGAGTTCAATATGTAGTCGCTTAGCCTTAGGATGTGTTTGCTGGAGTACATAGCGCAGCAAGTAGGTGGTAACGACCCACATCAGAGCGTTAATAATCATGACAATATGCCACTGCACGAAGATGTTGGACGACAGCAGATACGCTGGACTAATCAGTACAGAGTAGCCACCAAACCAACTTGTCGAATGATGAACTGTGCTGCCCGCAACAGTAGCAGCCTTAGACAGGTAGGCAGCCTCGTCGGATAAATAGGCTGGGCCGACAACAGTCAAGTTGTAGCCAACGAAAAGAAAAAAGACGGCCGCCGGCACCAGGTGTTTAGTATTAAGTAAGCGGCGCAGCATAGCGTCAGTGTAGCAAGATCAGCCAGCCCCGGCTACTGCAGCTCGCCGACAGCAATAGAGTTTTTACCACGGCGAATCACAATAATCCCATTGTGAAAATCTTCTGACGATAGCGTCTGTTTATCTAGTGTGAGCTTGTCATTGTTTATCGTAACCGCACCTTCGCTCACAAAACGACGCGCTTCGGTATTACTGCTAGCTAACCCAAACTCCACAAGTACTTCCAGCAGCTGGGCCTCTGGCCGTACTGGCTTTGTCTGCAACACTCGAGCAATCAGTGAGTAGTCTTCTGGCTCGATCTGAGCCTTGCTAAACAAAAGCTGCGTCAGCTTTACTACATCTTCAGCAACTTGTTGGCCGTGCACAATCTTGGTTACTTCATACGCCAAACGTTTCTGAGCCGCGCGTGCGCCTCGATTTTGAGTAAATTCAATCATTATCTCCTCAAGCTCCTCAGGGGTAAGTAATGTGTAAAGCTTGAGATAATCTTCTACACCTTCATCGTCAACATTAAGCCAAAATTGATAAAAATCATACGGGTTCGTTTGTGCAGCATCGAGCCAAATAGCACCACCCTCAGTTTTGCCAAACTTAATACCCGTGGACTTATTAATAACCAGTGGCGCGCTCCACACATGTGCTTCGTTACCCGTGAGGCGACGGATAAGGTCTACACCCGTAATACTATTTCCCCACTGATCAGCACCACAAATTTGTAGCGTAGCGCCCATTTCTTTGTGCAAGTGCACGAAGTCATAACCCTGAATCAAGCTGTAGCTAAACTCGGCATAACTAATACCGGCACCATCTTCGCCTAAACGTGACTGTACAAAATCACGGCCAAGCATTGTTCGCATTGGTACATGCTTGCCAACTTCACGCAGAAAATTGAGGTAATTATAGTCCTTGAACCAATCGTAATTATCGACCAGCTCAAATGGCAAATCGCCCAAAATTTGCTTGTACTGTGCAGCTATACCCTTCTTATTGGTAGCAATTTGCTCGAGCGTTAACAGATCACGTTCTTGCTTTTTACCATCCGGATCGCCAATCATACCAGTCGCACCGCCAACCAGCAGAATTGCCTTGTGGCCGTGTTGGACGAAATGTCGCACCATCATAACAACTGCCAAGTTACCAACCTGCATGCTGCTGGCACTCGGGTCGACACCCAGGTAAAACGTGATTGGTTCACCATTAAGTGCCTCAGGATCTTGATAGGTTGTTTGGTTTACAAAGCCACGCCAGGTAAGTTCTTGTGATAAATTCATTACTGGTCAGTATAACGCACCAGCTGTCAGAGGTAAATTATTCAGACAGCTGAGTTTTTCAGCTGGCTCTAAGCATAGCCAAAATAGGCGTTGATTTTGAGGTTTTTTGCTATAATTAGTCGATAGTGAACGACTGACAAAGGGAGAATAGATCACGTTATGGCAAAGACTTCTAAGAGTCCGGCACGCCGCAGCCCAACCGGCCGCAGAGGCAGCAACATAAAACTTAACCAGAACTTCAGCGATCGTCGCAAGGCGACCAAGCAAGAACGCGCGATGAAGCGTGCGCTCTACCTGAGCACGTTGCCCAAAAACCGCTGGAAGCGCCTGGCCTACCGTATGCACCCCAAGCGCCTAGCAGCCTACTGGTTTAGCCGCGAAGGCGCCATTATGTCTCTCAAGATTACCGGTATTGGTATTATCGTCTGTTTCTTCTTAGTCATTGGAGTGTTCGCCTACTTCCGTAAAGACTTACCTAAAATTAAAGGCGTAGCTGGCGACAACCTTGGTGGCAGTATTACCTACTACGACAAAACCGGTAAAACAGTGCTGTGGCAAGACTACGATGCCGTAAAGCGTATCCCCGTTGACGGTGATCAAATATCTCCATACATGAAGCAAGCCACTGTTGCTATTGAAGATAAAGACTTCTACAAGCACGGAGCCTTTGACGTGCGCGGTATTGTACGCGCCGGGCTGAATGACGTACTTGGTAAGGGCCCTGTCCAGGGTGGTTCAACTATTTCTCAGCAGCTGGTGAAGCTAAATGAACAATGGACTAACAATCGTACCCTAACTCGTAAAGTTAAAGAGCTGATATTGGCGGTTGAGCTGGAGCGAGAATACTCCAAAGACGACATCTTAACTGGCTACCTGAATGCTGCGCCTTACGGTGGAATTGAAAATGGTGTTGAAGTTGCTGCTCGAGATTACTTCGATGTTTCAGCCAAGGACCTAACGCTAGCCCAGGCGTCATTTTTGGCCGGTATTCCAAAGTCTCCAAGTTATTACTCACCATATAGTAGTAGCGAATGGAACAGTGCCGTCACGGGTACCGATGGCTTTGGTCGTGAAACAATTCTGTCACGCCAAAGTTACATACTCGACCAAATGGCCAAGCAAGGCTATATCACCAAAAAAGAAGCCAAAGATGCCAAGGCTGTCGATATCCTTAAGCAAATTCACCCATTAAAGTCTAAGTACAACGGTATTCGTGCTCCTTATTTCGTGCTATCCGCCAAGCAGCAACTTGAGAAAAAATACGGCTCCGAGACCGTGCAACGTGGCGGCTGGAAAGTCATCACCACGCTTGATCTCAAGCTACAAAAGGAAGCCGAAAAACAAGTGCGCAATGACCTGCCCCTTATTAAGTCCGCTGGCGGTGACACCGCGGCGTTCGTAGCCGAAGACGTAAAGACTGGACAGATCGTATCGCTCGTTGGGGGCACCAACTTCAGCAATGAGGAATACGGCAAAATTAACTATGCCCGAACTCCCTTGCCGCCAGGTTCAAACTTTAAGGCATATGATTACACCGCCTTCATAAACGAAACTGGCGCTGGAGCTGGCTCAGTAATTTACGACAATCAAGCAAAACTGCCAGGCTATCCATGTATCGACAAGCGTCGACCTAAGTATGCCGATCCAGCAACACACTGTTTATGGGATTACGATTTTGTATACCCTGGCGCAATGACACTACGTTATGCTCTAGCCGGATCCCGTAACGTGCCAGCCGTAAAAGCCAACCTCATGGTGGGCACCGAAAAGGTAATCAAGACAGCAGAAAAGATGATGAACGGCGGCAGCAGCAGCTCTGATGGCTTTGGTTACAATTGTTACTACGACGTGAAGCTAAGCCGCGAAGCACCTTGTTATGGTGCATCAGCTATCGGTGATGGTGCCTACCTACACCTCGACGAGCACGTCAATGGCCTGGCTACAATTTCTCGCCAAGGTAGCTACATTCCTAAGACCTACATCAAACAAATCACTGATGCGGCCGGAAAGACACTTTACAAGTGGCAGCAACCAAAGGGTAAGCAAGTTGTCAGTAAAGACTCAGCCTATATTGTGACTGACATTCTGCAGGATCCTCGAGCTAGTTACATTCGTGCTCCTCGTAAATTCCAGCATCAATCAAGCGGTTGGAAGTTTGCGGTCAAAACTGGTACCACCAACGACAACCTGGATGGCCTTATGGCTAGCTGGTCCACCAAATACGCTGCCGTTACGTGGGTTGGCTATCACACCCGCAACCGGGCACTTAATGGATCGATGGAGCTATTAACCCGCCCAATCATCACCAACTGGATGTCAAAAGCACACGAAGGTCTCAAGCCAGTAGATTGGAAACGGCCGTCTACCGTCAAGACACTACCGGCATACGTCATGCGTAGCGGCTTTGGTACTGGTGCAATCTTCCCAAGTCCTTACAAAGATCTATTCCCTGCCAATTACAAGCCCAAGAGCAGTACCGCTTACAGCTCGGTAACTATCGACAAGGTATCTAACAAGCTAGCCACTGGCTGTACGCCAAGTACGGCCAAGATGCTGGTAACTGGCGGTAATGCTAATACCTTCTCTGTTGATACATTTGTGGCTGGTGGTAGCGCAGCAAGCTACACGGGCAGTGATGACGTTCACAACTGTGACGACAGCAAACCTAGGGTTGAATTTACATCTATCCCCGTCTGTAAAGATGAAGACTGCACCATAAACATACTCGTCACAGCTGGATCTCATCCTCTTTCCAGTAAAGATTTTAAATCTTCACTCATCATCAAAATCAACGGAAAAACTATAAAAACAGCATCACCTTCAGCATCGCCTGGCAGCTCAATTAATGTATTGGTTAGCTACAAACCAACGAGCACCGGTTCAGTCAGCTTGTCTGCAACTATCACTGACAGCGTCCTGTACCAAGGATCAGCTAGTGGATCAATGACGACTGAACATGCAGATGCTCCGGTTACGCCAGACCCTGCGCTATGAAGGCGTGGGCATAAACGGCATTAAAGCAGCCGAATAGCACCGAGACTCACGAGCTATGCTTGCAGTACTGCAACTAGCTCGCGAGGCCTAGCTGTCTTTTTCCAAGAATGTATTGAGGGCTTCTCGAACCGAGCTAACACTCTTGAGTCCAGCCACGGCTTTGCTACTCCGTAGTTTCGGTCCAATTGCCATGGTGTAGCCAAGCTTTTTAGCTTCGGCTATACGCTTTTCGGCATAGGGTACGTGACGAATTTCCCCACTTAGGCCAACCTCGCCAAATACCACTGCATTGTCATGGAGCTTGAGTCCTTTTGCTGCCGAACCGATTGCTAGACAGATTGCCAGATCGGCCGCCGGATCGTTAACGCGAATACCACCAACGATATTGATGTAAATATCCTGGTCAGACAAGTTTAATTTTGTGCGCCGTTCTAGCATGGCCACCAGTAGGTTTAACCGATTTAGCTCGAGGCCACTGGCGGCACGTTTCGGATAGCCATAGCTAGTTTTATTTACCAGGGCTTGCACTTCAACAAGGAGCGGGCGAGTACCCTCAAGCGTCGCAAGTACAACAGAGCCGTCCGTTATCTGGCGCTCTGCCAAAAGCGTAGCGGACGGATTTTCAACAATTTTTAGACCGGTATCTTCCATCTCAAAAATAGCCGATTCAGTCGTGGCACCATAACGGTTCTTGCTGGCGCGTAGGATCTTAAAACCGCCATACTGATCGCCCTCTAGCTGCAACACCACGTCTACCATGTGCTCCATGACTTTTGGTCCGGCGATAGTGCCTTCTTTGGTAACATGCCCGACAAGGAAGACGGCCGTATCGCTGCGCTTGGCTGCAGATGTAATAAGATTTGTACTGTTGGTAATCTGCGAAATACTGCCAGCCGCACTCGCAACCGCATCGGCACTCATAGTCTGAATAGAGTCGACAATCAGTAGCTTGGCCTCCCCCGCCGCTAAGGTTGCCGCCACATCATCTGCTGACGTACTGGTGGCAATCTGCAGCTGCTCACGCTGCGTGCCAAGCCGTTCTGCTCTCAAGCCAACTTGATGAGCGGACTCTTCACCGCTCACATACAAAACTGGCACCTTTGCCGCAGCAGCGTAGGCCAGCTGCAACAGCAGCGTACTCTTGCCAATGCCAGGTTGCCCGGCTATCAGCGTGACACTGCCAGGTACAATACCACCGCCCAGCACTGCATCTACATCTGCAATGCCAGTTGAGATGCGTTGTTGATCATGTGCAACTGACGAACTAACACTGCCCGTCTGCAAGCTTCTGCCATGACTGACTTTACCGGAAACCGAAGTAACCAGCATTGCCTCTTCTTGCAACGTATTCCACTCATTACACTGCGAGCAACGCCCGGCCCAGCTAGACTGCATCGCTCCACAATTTGTACAGACATATCGAACTGCAGGTTTTTTCGCCATAATACTACCAGTGTACCATTTCGCACTTATTGTTGAGCTGCGGGTAGCGAGTCACCACTCAGCTGTTTTACCAGATCTTGCTCTTCTACAACCAAAGCATTTCGCTTAGTCACAATTGTATTGAATTGCACAATTTGTCGCTTGGTGGTTTCAAGCAAGCTATTGTAGCTGCGCACAGCCTGATTGTAGGCTGGTACGGCCGCGTTGTAGGCCGAAATATTACCAGATGCTCTATCCTTTTCTAGCTGCAACCGAGCAGTCTGGAGCTGAGCGGCTTTGGCCGTTAATACACCCTGATTACTGTCTATAACAGCCTGCAAGTTAGTTAATTGCTGATCATACCTCTTCACAGCGAGTTCTCGTTTTCGAAAGGCAGACTGATAACGTTCCGCCTGAATAACTACACTGCTGCGGTTGGTAAAATACTGTCCGTAGTAGCGCTGCAAAGCACTCGGCAGCTTGGCGACTTCGGTACCAAATATTGAATGCATCTCATTAAGCAACTGACCAGGCTCAGTTTTTCGATAGGCATCTACTTCGCTTTTAATAGCTTTATCCTTGAGCCCACTGTCGTAAAAATTTTGAAGCAACTCGTTCAGTCGGTTTTTTTCATCTGGCGCCAAGCGCTCGTAGGCAGCATGCAGCATTTCATGGGCAGCCGTTACCTGCATGACACCACCCAGTTCCGAATTGGCAGCAATCTGCAAAATAAATATGCCGTCCTGGCCACTGTGGTAACAGCCAAGTACTATTGTTTGCTCCTGATTTGTGCAGTAATTTGCGAAAGCACTCTTGCTAGCGACAATGGGTTTGTTGAGGTAAAACAAGTGCTCGGCCTTGTCGGTCATGGTCGTCTGTTTTGCGAGACTTGCAATATTCGCTGGAGGTTCGTAGCCGTACAGCTGTATCCAGTCTCGTATGGCTTGGCGCTGCCAAAATACTCCAGCTACTAGCGATAGCAATACCAGCAAGAAGAAGCGGCCCAACCACACGCGACCGCGTGGTTCAGAAGATTCTGGACTGAAACTAGGAATGTTATTCGGTTGTTGTCGCATACGATAGTGCGCCGTTTTTGGCTGCTACCTGTATGATATCACCCTTCAAATATTTTTCATCGAGCAGGTCGAGCGCAACTTTATCTTCAATCGTGTCCTGAATTAATCTACGCAGTGGCCGGACGCCATTTTTGGCATCATAACCGTTTTCGAGCAAATAACTCTTGGCGGCAGGTGTCAGCTGAACACTCAAACCACGCTTTTGTAGTCGTGTCCGTAGCTCATCAACCTGTAGGTCAATTATTTTGTAGATATCTTTCTTAGTTAGAGCACGGAAGACCACCGTTTTATCAATACGGTTGAGCAGCTCCGGACGCAGCTCCTTTTTCAGCTGATCCATCACCTTTTCTTTGTTCTGTGCATGCAATGCATCGAGATCATTCAGGTCAGTCGTGCGCACAGCGCTAAACCCAAGACTTGCTTCCTTCTGTAGTTTGTCTGCCCCAATATTACTGGTCATGATGATGATCGTGTTCGTGAAGTCAATTTTTCGACCCTTGGCGTCAGTTAAATGACCATCCTCGAGTACTTGCAGTAGCATATTAAACACGTCTGGATGTGCCTTTTCGATCTCATCAAACAACACCAAACTGTACGGCTGGCGACGGATTTTATCAGTTAACTGACCGCCGTCGTCATAACCGACGTAGCCAGCTGGTGCACCCACCAGTCGCGAAACATTGTGATGTTCGCCGAATTCGCTCATGTCTATTTTGACTAGATTCTTTTCACTGCCAAAAAATTCACGGGCAAGTACCTTGGCAAGCTCTGTTTTACCAACACCGGTTGGTCCTAGGAATATGAACGAGCCAATGGGACGACTTTCGCTACCAATACCTACACGATTACGTCTGATAGCGCGTGACACGGCAGCGACTGCTTCTTCTTGGCCAATGACGTGTTTGCCAATGTTTTTTTCCAGGTTTAGCAAATACTTCGCTTCAGACCGAATCACCTTTTTGACTGGCACACCGGTAATCCGGGCTACCACGTCAGCTATGTCTTCGCTGGTAAGCGTCAGGCGCTTTACTGTTTTATTTGTTTTATGTAACGCTTCTAGTTCTTCCTTGATCTGGCTAGCGCGAGTTTTTGAGCGAGCTGCGCGCTCGTAATCTTCCGCATCAACTGCTTCGTCAATTCGGGCATTTGTCAGCTTTAATTCTTTTTGCAAGCGGCGAACTTCTGGATTGGTCTTGCCCTTGTCGACTCGAAGGTGAGCGGCAGTTTCATCCAGTAGATCAATCGCTTTGTCAGGCATAAAGCGGTCATTTATGTAGCGAGCCGCCAGTGTCACGGTGTCTGCCAGCACTTCATCGCTAATTTTTACACCGTGGAATTTTTCGTAATGCTTTCGGAGGCCCTTCAAAATGGCCAATGTCTCGCCTTTGGTCGTTTCGGGTACTTGAATTGGCTGGAAACGACGCTCGAGGGCAGAATCTTTTTCGATGTGCTTGGTATATTCATCAGTAGTCGTGGCACCAATCAGCTGTATTTTCCCTCGTGCGAGTGCTGGCTTCAGAATGTTGCCAGCATCCATAGCCCCTTCGGCAGCTCCGGCACCAACTATTAAGTGCAGCTCATCGATAAACACAACGGTCTTGCTGTCTTTCTCTAGCTCGCCCATGACTTTCTTCAGTCGTTCTTCAAATTCACCACGGTACTTGGTACCGGCAATCATGCCAGCAAGGTCCAGCATGACGATGCGCTTATCAAGCAAGGTGTCTGGTACGTCCTCAGCAATTATGCGCTGGGCAAGTCCTTCAACAATAGCCGTTTTGCCGACCCCTGGTTCACCAATCAGCACTGGGTTATTTTTGGTGCGGCGGTTCAGGATAGTTACCAGGCGCCGAATCTGATTCTCGCGGCCAACTACCGGATCAAGCTTGCCAGCTTTGGCCTCCGCAGTCAGATCAGTGCCGTAGGTATCTAGAGCAGTTTTACGGGCTTTTTTGGTGGCTGTTTTGCGACCGCCTCCAGGCATGTCACCCTCAGCGTCTTCTTCGTACTGCTGACGATTCAAAAATTGTTCGAGTTCACTGACGAGTGTATCGACATCCACATTCATACCGCGCAGTAGCTTAGTAGCACTGGCATTTTTTTGACTCAGTATGCTGTAGAGAATGTGCTCGGTGCCACAGTATTCTTGGCCATAGTCCTGCGCAACATCATACGCCATGCGTAAAGTAAGCTTGGCCGCCTCACTTAGGCCTTTGGCACCCATATTGATGACGAGCGTTTTAGGGTTCATGTTTAGTGCTAAACGCGCGCGATCTAATGTTACACCCGCGCCCTCAAGAATCTTTGAACCCATGCTCGTTTCTTGTGCCAGCACACCGAGCAGTAGGTGTTCTGTGCCAACATACGCACTACCAAAGCTGCGCGCGATTGCATCGGCATGCTTAATGCTTTGCAATGCATTGTTAGTGAGATGATTCAAAAAATCTTGGAAATCTGAGGAGTTTGGTAACATCTTGTGGGCCACCTTTCGAGTAACACTAGTATTGTAGCGTTCTTTCCTGAGAAACTTCTGTAAGATATCTACTTTTGAAGTCCAGAAAAGCTACTAACTAAATAGTATCATCACAAATTAGCACTCGTCAACCCAGAGTGCTAATTGAACTTCTTTTTCACATACAATTTTCGCCGTTCGCCGACTATGATACTCAATGGACACCTCTTCATCTCCCCGCATCCAGACTTGACGTGACTCGCGCGTAACCGTGATAGTACTGTCGGCATTCCTTGCCCATGCAAAAACAGTGGTGGCGGTAGCCGAGTCAGACATGAAGTCCATGCAGTCCTCCTCAAGTTCTTCAAGGTATTCTTGCGGAATACTTTCGGCTGCATTCCTGAGCGGCAGTTCAAGACAACCTACACAAGATTGTGGCACATACGAAAAACCAGGATCTCCGGGATCTAACTCAACCGATCCTCGAATGTCTGCCGCAAATGGACATTGCTCACTCATAGCGCGATTATAGCACTCATCAATAAAACCCGGATTTACTCCAGGTTTTATTGATTATACTTTCAAGAAACAGCTGCCGGACAAAATCCAATTTTACCCACGCGATGAGAGAACCTACTCAGTTCTCTTATTATTCGCCGTGCTCTTCGATAGCCTCTAGTAGACCTTTTTCAAGATCACTCTTGCGCTTCAGCTTTGGCTGCTTTGGCAGCTCAGTTGTTTCGATCTTGCCTTCGGCTACTACATCCGAGCTAGCGCTAGGTGTTGCAACAACTTCGCTAGCAGGCTCAGCATCAGCCGGCGTAGCAGGTGCAGCATCGGCTGCAATATCGAGCTCGTACCCGGTTAGCTTACTAGCAAGACGTACGTTCTGACCACTCTTACCGATAGCAATACTGAGCTGGTCTTCTGGCACTACAATTCGGGCTTTTTTATTTGCCTCGTCAAGCTCTACACGACTTACCTTGGTTGGGCTGAGTGCATTAGTGATGTACTCGATGGTATTGTCGCTAAAGACAATAATGTCGATCTTTTCCTGTTCGCCAATTTCACTCATAACGGCGTTCACACGAGTACCGTGACCGCCGACAAAAGTACCGACTGGGTCTACACCCTGAACGTTACTGGCAACAGCGATCTTACTGCGTACTCCAGCTTCGCGGGCGATTGCCTTAATCTCAACAGCGCCACCATCCATCTCTGGAACTTCGCCGCGGAACAACCACTCCACAAATGCAGTATTACCACGACTCACAATTAGCTGTGGCCCACGGAAGCCGCGCTCAACATCCTTCAAAAATACCTTTAGGCGCTGGCCTGGGTAGTAACGCTCACCCTGAATCTGCTCGCTACGAGGCATGATGCCCTGCGCGTGACCAAGGTCAATACGCACGATGTTACCTTCTACGCGACTAACAACGGCGTTAATAACGGTGCCGATTTTGTCTTCAAACTCAGCCATCACGATTTCGCGCTCAGCTTCTCGCAGACGCTGCAAAATAACTTGCTTGGCAGTCTGGGCAGCTACACGACCAAACGTCTCAACCTTTTCGTGCTGCTCGATCATGTCACCAATTTTGGCACTCTTTTTGCGGACTTGGGCGTCAGCTAGGCTAATCTCAAAGGCGTCGTTACCGACTCGCTCAACGACTTCTTTTTCGATGTATGCATCGACTTCGCCGGTGTTCAAGTTCATAGTCACGCGTATTTCTTGCTCACGATCGCCGTAGTCGCGGCGGTAGGCAGCGGCCAAAGCCTGCTCTACTACTTCTTGCACAGTTGCTTCAGGCAAGTTCTTCTCTTCTGCAATAGCCTTAATCGCTACCGCAAGTTGTTTAAAATCCATATCCATCTGTTTTCTCCTTTTCTAAATTGTAGATGTCTCTGTATGAAAAAATCCGACCACTGTGGCCGGACGGAACAACTAGTAGTATAGGCGAGTAGCGGGTTAATGTCAATCAGCTGGTGTCTCGTTACCTACTCAGTCTCTTTTGGGACACAGTGTACTTTTGATATAATTAATGAGGTACCACCAATATAGGAATAGCCATGAAAAACATCTCTCAAATCACTACCCATGCAGTCATGATTGCACTTGCAGTATTGCTAGTTGTGTCCGGTGCTGACACTGTAAACCCTCTTAATAATCCTGATCATGGAGGATGGCTATACGGAATTGGGATGATAACTTTTGGTGGCATGATACTTGGGGCAGCCGCAAGCATGTTACTTTCTCCGCTGCGAAATAAGTCAGCTAAAAAATCCAAATAGACCCGCGAAGACGGCTAAAATACCGTCTACTCTCATGCTAGACTTAGAGGATGAGCAAATCCGTTACACGACTATTCGAGCAATTCCAACCTACTAACTACACGATGGCTTACGAGCTGTATCCGGACGAAATGACATTTCGTGGCAGCGTAGTTATTACCGGTAAAAAAGTTGGCCGCCCCAGCCAGCGTATTACCTTTCACCAAAAAGGACTTGACGTTTACGCAGCCCGCCTTCGGCGCACCGACAAAAAGGGCGCCAAAGATTTTGTAGTTTCGCGTATAAACCCTCAGAAATCATACGACGAGGTTCGGTTGCACTGTGACGAAATGCTATATCCAGGCGAATACGAGATACGGCTCGAGTTTCGTGGCAATATTACCGACCCAATGCACGGCGTATATCCGTGCTACTTCAAACACAATGGCGAAGACAAGAAGTTAATTGCCACGCAGTTCGAAAGCCACCACGCTCGCGAAGCGTTTCCCTGCATTGATGAGCCCGAAGCCAAAGCAAC
This sequence comes from uncultured Candidatus Saccharibacteria bacterium, assembly GCA_964647125.1. GTDB lineage: Bacteria > Patescibacteriota > Saccharimonadia > Saccharimonadales > UBA4665 > UBA6224. The sequence continues at coordinate 113,959 of CAZYFP010000001.1, read as the reverse complement.
GTTTGCCCTAACACTTAATACGCCAGCTGACGGCATTTCGCTCAGCAATACGCCAGAAATTAGCAGCCACGAACAAGACGGCAGACGCATTACGTCATTCGACGTATCACCCCGTATGAGCACCTACTTACTAGCGTTTGTGTACGGTGAAATGCACGGCATATCAGCAAAGACGAAAGATGGCGTAACAGTATCAAGCTATGCCACGGTCGCCCAGCAGACCTCGCACTTACAATTTGCGAATGATGAGGCTGTTGCCTACCTCGACTTTTTTAATGATTATTTTGGTGTGCCATTCCCGCTTAGCAAGTTTGACCAAGTTGCCCTGCCCGATTTTGACAGTCTTGCCATGGAAAACTGGGGACTGGTTACATTCCGAGAAGTTGGCATGCTGTCCGACCCAACCAACCGTTCTATCTCTGGAGAACAGTTAATATCCCTGGTTGTTGCACACGAACTATCGCACCAGTGGTTCGGTAATTTGGTCACTATGAAGTGGTGGGATGATCTGTGGCTCAACGAAAGTTTTGCATCAATCATGGAAAATCTCGCACCAGATCGCTTGCACCCAGACTGGCAACAGTGGGAAGAATTTGCTACCAGTCGTGCACTTGGCGCATCAAACCGTGATATTTACAAGGACGTCCAATCCGTAAGTGTTGAGGTGAATCACCCAGATGAAATCTCGAGCCTGTTTGACCCATCCATCGTGTACGGCAAGGGCGCCCGAGTGCTCAACATGCTCTACGACTACATTGGCGAAGACACCTTCCGGGCTGGCTTGAAGCACTACTTTGAGCAATTCCCCTACAAGAACGCTACTCGAAATGACCTGTGGCAGGCGTTTGGCGCTGTCGGCAAGCAAGACATAGAGCAGTTAATGACACCCTGGATTCTCAAATCTGGCATGCCAATGTTGAGCGTCAAGCGCATAGACGACAACACACTACACCTGTCGCAAGAGCGCTTTTTGCTTGATAGCGAAGACAAAGAATCGCTGTGGCCGGTACCACTTCTGGCAGATGTAGGCTTGCCACTTGAAATTCTCGACACCCGTGAGGCGACTATTGCCTACGCCGGAACAGACCTGCCGATGTTTAACGCACATGGCACTGGGCACTACGTCACTTACTACCAGGACGAGCAGCCACGCAAGCGACTGTATGCCAAAGTCGCAGACCGCTCAGTCGACTCGATGGAACGAATCAACCTACTAAACGACATGTTGTTATTGTGTCGCCATGGTGAACTATCACTGGTTGAGGCGCTTGAATTAGTCGAGCTGTGTGGCGAGGAACCGCGAGATGCCGTTTGGACTATGCTGGTGCGAGCAATCAGTCAAAGCCAGACACTGACAGACGGTGATACAACCGTCGAAGCACAGATCAAGCAGCTCAAGGCAAAGCTATCAAGCCACTGGTACAGCAAACTAGGCTGGGAAGATCAGCCCAATGATGATCCAAATACCAAGCACCTCCGCACCACCGCTTTGGCGCTCAGCATCGCCGGAGAGAATCCTGAGGCTATCCAAACTGCGCTTGACCTGTATAAAAAGGCCGGCAACGCTGCCGATCTACCCGCAGAACTTCGCAGTCTCATTGCTGGCGTAGCCGTGCGTTTCGGTGACAGCTCTGCAATTGATCAACTCATGGACGAATATGCCACAACTCAGAATTCTGAAATACAGGAATCAATCGCAGCAGCACTGTGTTCAACTCGTGACGAGGCAGTTGCAAAACGACTCATCGAATGGGGGCTGGCACCTAAGACTGGCGTCGTGCGTCAGCAAGATCTAGCACATTGGTTTGTCTATCTTATGCGCAACTACTACACCCGCCAGCTAGCCTGGGACTGGATGGTTAGTTCATGGGATCACTTGATGGAGCTGTTTGGCGGCGGCAAGCACATGGAATACTTCATCTGGTATGCAGCCGGTGCGCTGTCCACGCCTGACTGGCAGCAGAAATTTACTGAATTCTTTGAGCCAAAACTGAGTGATGTGGCCATGGCTCGCAATATCAAGATTTCTATCAACGAAATTGCCGCACGGGCCGACTGGCGACAGCGCGAAGAAGCCAACCTCAAAGCCTTCTACGCCAAAATTAACTAGCGCGACCGAGTCGGCCGTAGACTTTTGACAGGATCATATCCTGGGCAAAGGCGCGTTCAAAGTCTGGCGTCGTTTCAAATTCATCCTTGCCTAGCCACTTTCGTCTAAAGTTATCAACTGTGCCTGCCATGGCTATACTCGTATCGTATGGCACACGGTCCGAGAACATCAAGGTTGCCTGCACCGCATACGCTTCCAGCTCAGCACGTAAGTAGTCGTCTTTCCAAAATGGCTCAGACAATGTTTGAGCAACATGCGTTATTTCGTGTAGCGCAATTGGACTAAAATCTATCTGTCCAGGCGTAGCAGTACGGTCAATGTTCAAAATAAGCCGTGGTCCTGATTCAATACGTTTCTCTGGTAGCTTTGGTGATGTCTCAAGACTCCTAGCCACACTTCCAGTGCCAGCGACGCCACCAGAACCTTCAATACTGGTACCGTGCGCCGCAAACTCTCGATCAAGCAGTTCGACATCATTGAGCGTGCAACCAGCCAACAGCAGAGCATTTCTTTGTAGACTGTGTAGTGCGGGTGCCTCAAACCAATATTTTTCGCCCACTTCAAGTGCAACTACCGGGATTTTTTCGTCGCTAACTGACTTTGGACGAATCAGTTGATTACCGCGCTGATTAGGAAAATAGTACGAATCAGGCGAGGTCACAAACTCAACAACATTAGGACGAAGTCCGAAGCTGCGCAGCATTTCAAAACCACGGTCAAACTCTCCGAGTTCTTTGAACTCCCAAAACGAGTCCATGGCCGCTTCTGCAATACGATGGCTTTCTGTCATTAAATATATTATACCACTTTAATATATTTTATACAATATCTTCAATGAAATGCTCTATGGCAAATTCTGGTCCTGCCACTTCTACTGCGGCAAGCTGGTATTGGCCGTCGTATTTGGACTCATCAACCCAGCTTTCTGCCGCGTAACGCATTTGCCTAAGCTTGGTAGCTGTCACATATTCTAGCCCACTGCCGTAATCGTTGCTCTTACGATACTTCACCTCAACTAGGTATATCACCTTGTCTTTACGCGCAATAATGTCTATCTCGCAACGTGGCCGACGCCAGTTCATTTCCAAGATTGTAAACCCTCGCATCTCAAGATAACTTCCGGCAGCCCGTTCGGCCTTCTTGCCCGTATTTGTGGTGGTCACGTGCTTGCCTCCATTAGCTTTTGAATCGGCTTGTAACTTTTGCGGTGGATGACAGTGACACCGAGTGTATTTAATGCTGCAATGTGCGCTGCAGTACCGTAACCAACATGTGACTGAAAAGCATACTCTGGATACTCCTGCGCGATTTGTTCCATGTAGGCGTCACGGGCGACCTTGGCCACAATACTGGCGGCGCTGACGGATGGGTATAGATCGTCCGCCTTAATCACTGCGCGTGCTTTTGGATTGTTCGCAAAATAATTTATATTGCCATCAACAATAATTTCATCGTACTCAGTTGTGATTGCCGCCAACGCTTGCTGCATGGCACTCTTGACAGCCGCAGTAATACCACCACTGTCAATAGCCTCTGGCCATACCCACCCCAAGCCAATAGCAACAGCGTGTTCATTAATAATCATTGCTAATTGTTCACGCTGCTTTTTGCTCAATTTTTTACTATCCCGCAGCCGCAATACCCCACCTAGAGGTCCGTCCTCTAGAGTGAAATTTGATGGTAGTAGTACCGCCCCGGCGACGAGCGGGCCAGCCCAACATCCCCTACCAACTTCATCAATTCCTACGGTTTGCATACCTTTAGTCTACCAGTGCTTGACAGCGCACACTAGCGGGCGTACTATATGCAACGTTGACTTTCCCAGTGAGAGGTTCTTACAAACAAACAGTAAGCATAGCCATTGGTCGAGAGCCAGCTCTTTTACAGAGAGGCGGTATTTGTGCTGCGCGCGTTCAGTTTGGCAACGTGTTTACTAGAGGCAATCTAGCGAACTAATTGCTCGACTGAACACTACAACACACAAGGGAGATGTACATGCTCGATGTCGAACTCGGTACCATCTGGGTAGTCATGGGACTGCTGTGCTTCATCGGTTTCTCGGCCTACATGGCCAGCAACAACCGTCAGCACATGCTGGACAACCCCCTGCGGGGAGCCCTGCTGTTCACTGCCGCGCTTGCGCTCGGTCCGATCAGCTTCGCACTGTTCTTCTTCTACGCCAGCACCTTTGGCACGATCGGTGAACTGAACCAACGGTTCGCACCCCAGGAGAGCCTGAACAAGTAGACTCAGGCTCGGGCAGTACGGCAGCGAGGAGAGGATGCAACCGCATCTGACAATACCGGGCGATGCCCACAGTCAAAGCTGTCGTTGACACGACAACTTCCTCCTCGCTGCCGCCGCCGACCTCTCTGTAAAATTAACCCACGCACACCAAAAACACCCTGAAAATCAGGGTGTTTTGCTTGAGAGAAACAATGTAAATTATTCTGCTTTGGCAGCTTCGTGAGCAGCTTCAACTTCAGCTTGCTTCTTAGCAAGTTCAGCTTCTTCTTTGGCCTTCTCGGCAGCTTTTGCTTCGGCTTCGGCAGCGGCAGCAGCCTTGGCAGCAGCTTCGGCTTTCTCGGCCTCGATATCACGCACATCATTTACTGCTTGACGGTCAAAGTCTAGACCAGTCAAACGCGCAGACTTACCGGTACGGTTTCGCATGTAGGTCAGGTAGTTACGGCGAACCTTGCTTCGCTTGGTGATTTCTACCTTTAGCACAAGTGGACTGTGCATCAAAAAGCTTTTTTCTACACCCACACCGCTGGCGATACGACGAACGGTAATACGACTTGTCTGGCTACCCTTGTGGTCGGTTCGGATAACGAGACCCTGAAAGATCTGCACGCGCTCTTTACTGCCTTCGCGGATTTTTTGGTGCACTTTAACGGTGTCACCACTGCGTACATCGACAACAATTGCTTTCTTGTAACTATCACTAATTTTTTTGACAATAGAATCCATAGAATTACGATTTCCTTACACTAATATTTCGCTTCAAGCCAGTATAGCACATCTGTTAAAACAATCAAAGTCCCACCTTGTACTTTTTAGCTTAGATCGGCAACTGGTGAGTCAACAGGCTCCTGTAAGGGACACTCCGCCGCAAAGCAAGCTACTCGACCGGCTTGACTGTACACAGCGCCGCAACCCATGGCCTGTGAAGCGCGGTCAACTTCGGCCCCAATGACTCTGCCGGTGTTGCGAAAAGCACTCGGCGTACTGGCTAGCACGCGCGCCAGTACCGCGGTGTTCTCTAGACATGCCTGCTCACTTGGGACTCGTTCGCGATTTCTTCGGAATAGTGACATAGTATTTCTCCTGTAGCGATGATATTACTCCTTTTATTGTCAGCCTGCAAACCCTATACTGTACCTATATGAATATACAAGATGAGGCACTCGCACGACACAAGCAACTTAAGGGCAAGATATCGGTCACACTAAAAGATCCTGAGTTTACATTCGACAAACTAAAACTTGACTACACACCTGGTGTTGGCGCCGTTAGTTCGTACGTAGCCGGGCATCCCAGTGAAGCTCGCGACTACACCTGGCTCGGTAATAGCGTAGCTGTTGTAAGTGACGGTTCAGCAGTGCTTGGCCTCGGTAATATTGGTCCACTCGGCGCACTGCCGGTCATGGAGGGTAAGTCACTGTTGTTCAAGCAATTTGGTAACATTGATGCCGTGCCGATCGTGCTTGATGTACACACTGCCGACGAAATTGTGGCCGCCGTGAAAGCAATTGCGCCAAGTTTTGGCGGCATTAACCTAGAAGACATAGCCGCTCCCATTTGTTTTGAAGTTGAGGAGCGACTCAAGGCAGAGCTAAGCATCCCGGTCATGCACGACGATCAGCACGGTACTGCTATCGTAGCGCTGGCAGGACTCATCAATGCCTGCAAGGTTACCGGCCGACAACTGAGCGACTGCAAGATTGTGATTGTGGGCGCCGGCGCTGCTGGCGTGGCCATTGCCAAACTACTCCAAAAGTACGCCCAACCACAAATTGTAGCGGTTGATAGCAAAGGAATTATTAGTGGCAATCGTAGCGATCTGAATGAGGCAAAACAACGCCTACTTGAGTTTAGTAATCAGGCAAACATAGATGGTTCGCTAATCGATGCCGTAAAAGATGCTGATGTATTTATTGGCGTATCGCAACCAGGGCTACTTACGAGCGACATGGTTGGTACTATGGCGAAGGATCCGATCATTTTCGCTATGGCCAACCCAGTACCCGAGATCATGCCGGATGAAGCAAAAGCTGCAGGTGCGGCGGTAGTAGCAACCGGCCGAAGCGACTTTGCCAATCAGGTCAATAACGCACTGGTGTTCCCTGGTATCTTCCGCGGTGCGCTTGATAATCGCGTCGGCCAAATCACCGACGAGCACAAAATTGCCGCCGCCGAAGCATTGGCTAGCTTTGTCGCAAACCCGACTGCCGACGAAATAATTCCTCGTATAGATGTAGTTGGCATTCGCGATGCCATTGCCAATGTTATTCGCTAGATTCTAAAAATACGACATGATACCTGGACGAAGGCCAGCGTCGTCGAGATCAACCACTTGATCAAGCAATACCCGCGCCTGATAGTCAGTTATGCCGGACAGCCCCATCCATTGTTCGTTTTTTGGGCCCTTCAGGCCAATACTCACAATACTGCCTGGGACGTAAAAGCCGGTTTCAAGTACCTTGCCCAGCATGATGCTTTCGTAGCCATTGGTACTTTCGTACAGCGGCGCAAACGGTAACTCGGCGCGGCGCGATCGTTTCATTATCGCCAACATCTCAGATGCTGTGTCCTCGGTGCCACCATCGTCATCCGTAATAACTACGCCTCGTTCATGCAGTGCACCCAAAAAAAATTGCTCATTATCATGTGTCCTCATATACAGCCGAATAATGTCGGCCGCAAAATTCTGCTCCATGTGCATATCGAGTAAGACTTCAGTCTCTGTAGACCCCCAGGGGCCTTTTGGTAGACTATTGTGAGATTTCATTGCAATACAATACAACAAAATGGGTTATTGGGCAATTTTATTAGCCAACGACGCGGAAGACTTCTTCTAATGTAGTCTCACCAGCACAGACCTTGAGAATAGCGTCTTGTTGCATGGTGCGCATGCCACTCTTGATGGCCGCCTCTTCAATCTGATGGGCAGTCAGCATAGTGTCGTGTTTCGTCTCAAACAGCTGGCGCACCGCACCGTCCATAGTAAATTGCTCACGCACCGGTAGCTGCCCCTTGTAGCCAAATGGATTTTCGGCAGAACTACCTGGCTTGTACAGACGCAGGCCATCGAGGTTTGGCTTCTCAACACCCTCTGGTAGCGTGCTGACTAGGTTGTGCAGGAACTCCATTTCCTGACTGCTTGGCTGGTACTCTTGCTTGGTTGCATCATCGAGTCGACGGATCAGGCGCTGTGCCATAACCAGCCGAACTGCCGAAACAAACAGCGGATTTTGCTCGATAACATCGGCCAGACGGGTCAGTGCTGCTGCGGCAGAGCTGGCGTGAAAGGTACTAAGCACCAAGTGCCCAGTTAGAGCTGCTTGCAATGCGGTCTTAGCAGTGTCATTATCACGAATCTCACCCACCATGATGATGTCAGGGTCAAGACGCAAGATGGCTCGCAGTTTGTCACCAAAGCTACTACCTTCGCCAGATTCACTGCGGTGCACTGGTATTTGAGAAATACCTGCAAACTGATACTCTACCGGGTCTTCGACAGTAATAATCTTGCGCTCCTCGGTGTTGAGGGAGTTGAGCATAGAGTAGAGTGTGGTCGTTTTACCGGAACCAGTTGGGCCCACTACCAGCACCAGGCCGCTTGGCTTGCTGATGATGTCATCGACTGTTTTGCGTTGATCCACACTGAGGTTCAGGCGATCCAGCTGATACATTTCTTGATTCATGTTGAACAAACGCATCACCACGTCGATGCCGTTAATGGTTGGCACGGTCTCGAGACGAACATTGACATCCACTTCGTTGCCATCGGCCATTTTGACCTTTTGGCCGATGTGTCCCTGTTGCGCTTCATCTGCTGAGGTTGAAATATTACCAGCGCTAGCAATTGCACTAATTAATATTCGATACTTATCGAAGCTCAGCTTTGCCACCGGGTGTAGCACGCCATCGATACGAAACCGAATACGAACGTCGTCGGCTTGTGATTCAATATGAATATCGCTGGCGTTCAGACGGTGAGCCTGGGCAACCAAGTAGGCCAGCATGTCGTCGGCACGGACCTGTTCGAGCATGGCCGAAACCTGCCCAACAAGATCATCGCTTTTAGCAGAGTTAATATCAATATCGTGATACACCACCTGCTTGGGTGGATCGTACAGACGCATGTAGTCTTTGTAGCCGGTCTCCGAGATGATGGCGTAGCTAACTCGTTGGTCTAAGAAACGATTTGTCAGTGTCTGAGCAGTGCTCTGTGGCGTGGTAGTGGTAATACCGAACACCAAATTGCTTTGGTCCTGATGGAGCGGCACCGCTCGCAAGCCATACATTTCTTCATTGGTTAGCAGTTCTCGATAGAGTGGCTTATTTGTGCCAGAAGTATCGGCGTAATCTAAACCCAGTATTCGGGCGCGGCGCTGGGTTGCCGTCTCTTCATCGGTGCGGGCATCTTGTGACATATCTATTAGTATAAGCGTTAGCGCCGACACAATCAAAGCATATCGTGCACAAAATGTTAGAATGAGGCGTAATGAGAGAGATTGTTCTACTAGTGCACGATATCCGGAGCACGCACAACGTTGGCTCGCTACTACGCACAGCTGATGGTTTTGGCGTATCACATGTTTATTTCAGTGGCTATACACCCTACCCAATGCTGACAGAACATGAAACACGTCTGCCGCACCTAGCTCAAAAGCTCGAAAAACAGATTAAAAAAACTGCGCTGGGCGCCGAACAAACGGTCACCTGGTCGCATGTGGACGAAATTTCCGACTTACTACATCAGCTGCGATCAGACGGATTTGAACTAGCAGCTCTCGAGCAAGACGCTCGGTCACAGCCCATCACCAACTATTTACCACCGGATAAAGTAGCACTACTTGTTGGGCGAGAGGTTGAGGGTATCGAGCTGCAGCTACTCGAAAAAATGGACAAAATTCTAGAGATACCAATGTTTGGCCAAAAAGAATCATTTAATGTTGTCCAGGCAGCAGCTGTAGCTCTGTATGCTTTGCGGTTCAACTCTGCCTAGTTCTTGTCTGATGCCAGTAAAACGACTTTGGATTCGCCTGTACCATTTATATTCATGCATGTTTGCCCATTAAAGGCTCTTCGTAAAACAGCAGTGTTTATATTGTCACAGTACAGCCCTTCTTGAGTATTCATAAAGTAGGTCCACTCATCTCCAGGAGCTTGGTAAAAGTAGATAGCCGAACCACCACCGCTAACATCGCCTATAGAGGCTGCGGCTGTTTTATAGCCGGCTGTTTTACTTATGGTGATTTTACCTAGGCTAAGGTATGTACTCGATGTTTTTTGATCAGCTGGGACTGCCTTGAAAAGTGGCTGTGACTTTTGAGCCGCCGCTAGGAGACCAGCCCGCGTCCCGCAAGACAGGTCCACCCAATTATTCAGATAATCTGTGCCCACCTCACAAACCAGGTCCTTGCTCTCAAACATAGCAGACGGGTGGTCATTCGCAGCGTTAGACGATTTTTTAACTAACCCGTACTTTTTGAAAACTACGTCAATATTGCTCCTGTAGGTGGCGAGGATCTTCTTGCTCGCTACAGAATCATCAGCTAATTTAAATGGCGTAAAAATTAGTAACGATGAGCCGTCACCCGAATTCGTATAAAAATCATAGCCAGGCACCTTGTAGTCTGGTGAACTCGTGGCGTAAGTTACCTGAAGATCAGAATCTCCAAGTGATGGGTTCGGCTCGCTACTTTCACCATTCACCCGAATAATTTTATACTCATTCGGTAATGTAGCTTCGATGTCTATCATAACTTGTTGTGTACGTACGCCCTGCTTCTGGCTAGCAGTAACCGTTTTCTCAGTCTTTGTATCGGAAGCCGTTTGTTTGAAATAAACAACTGTCGCCGCACTTACCGCAGCGATAATTACTAATGCCACCAGCACTATGTGCGCAAAACCGTGTTGTCTTTTATTGATTATCATCTTAATCCTTATAGTTGCTATAGACTTACAGTACTCTAAGCATAAGCGTGTGACAATGGGGTAAACTATAGCATTTTGTGGTACAATATACCCACGTAACCTACATAAAAAATATGACACTTGTCGCCGCAAAAAAACCTCACAAAAGCCACCGAAAACGTACTGGCCAACACCAGCACAAGCATAAAAATTTCGGAAAAACGTACTGGCCGTACCTGCCGCTATTGCTCGTAGTGGTGCTTGGTTTTGCACTCAACAGCCTATGGCCTAGCAAGCGTGATGTCCTGGGCTATGCGACCGACATGTCCAGTTCCGCACTTCTTTCCGGGACCAACAAGCAACGGAGCAATGCCGGTAAATCAAACCTGACTATCAGTAGCAAATTAACTACAGCGGCCCAAAATAAGGCCACAGACATGGCGAATAAGAACTACTGGTCGCATAATAGTCCAACCGGACAAACCCCTTGGTCATTCATCACGGCTGCGGGCTACAAATACAAGACGGCTGGTGAAAACCTAGCATATGGATTTGATACCTCAGCTGACACTATCAGCGGCTGGATGAACAGCCCAGAACACAAGGCTAATATCTTAAACAGCAGCTACACTAACGTTGGTTTTGGAATTGTGAATATACCGAATTATCAAGGTGGTGGGCCCGAAACGCTTGTTGTTGCCATGTACGCATCGCCGGCAGCTACCGCAGCTCCTAGTACCTCAAAATCTCAACCTAGCAGTACTCCACGCATCAATACCACTACACTCAAACAATCCAATCCTGTTAAATCCGGTGGCGGTACAGCAAAGCCAGTAGTTGCGCCGACCAAGGAAACCGAGACGAAACCAGCGCAAACAAGCAAAGCCAACACCGTAACTCCTACCGTACTCAATCAAGCCACAACAGAGCAGCCAACTAAGAGCATCTCTCGTATTGAGCTGGCAGCAAACGGTGATGCAACGTGGAGCGTCATGGCGCTCAGCGTTATTATTACCGTGTCATTTGTGCTACTGATTGTTCGACATGGTTTTGCCTGGCACAAATTATTGAATCGTGGTGAGCAATTCGTCTTGCATCACCCATTGCTCGATGTAGGAATTGTGACGCTGCTAACTGTCGGCGTTATACTCAGCCACACCGCCGGATTTATAAAGTAGCACTACTGATAGCGAACGTTGTCTGCACCAACAATTGCACCCAACCGCTCCAGTGAATCGGCTGCAGTACTGACCCGCCCAGGTAATCGGATGATTTGCTTGTTTGTATCAGGACCAAGTATTAGCACAACTTCATCCTCACCCACTTGTTCATCTATTGCTTGCTTTAGTGCCAGAAGCAGCTGATGGTCGTCACTATTTATAAGACGAATGTAGACGCGTTTTATGACTTCACTAACAGATGAAGACTTGGGTGGTACAATTGTTTTTTTGGATTTAGCAGGAGGTTTAACCTTTTTGCCAGTGGCCTGATAGGCTTCGGCTTGCTGGGTGGTTATTTCGCGAGCATCATCAACCAGCACCTTTAGTTCCTGCCCAATGTTTCCTTCGCGGTCTTTAGCATTTATCTTGCCGCGAATGAGTACCACTCGATCTCGCTCCCACAGACCTATTGTTTGCTGGTAGGCTCCTGGGAATAGGATAACTTCTATCTCACCAGTTCTGTCTTCGACTTTTACAAACGCCATTTTTTGGCCTTTTTTGGTAACTATTTCTCGTGCCTCAACCACGGCACCGCCAATTACAACCGCTCGGTTATCGTGCTCGGGCAGTAAGCTGCTAAGTGGCACTGTCTGTTCTTCTAGGTAGCCAGCGAACAGCTCTAGTGGGTGCTGGCTCAGGTACAGCCCGAGTAACTCGCGCTCCCAGAGTAACTGTTCGCGATCATCAAACTTAGTTAATGGCGGGTCAAGCGTTAGCTGAGCTTTCAGTGCCGGATCCTCAATAATCTCACCAAACAGATCTGTCTGGCCGCTCCCAGCTTGTTTCTGCAATCGCTGTGCAAAAGCCAACATGGTATCAAGGTTATGCAGTAGGGTTGATCGATCGCCAAATGCATCAAAGGCGCCGGCCTTTATTAAACTTTCCATCGCCTTGCGGTTTACTACACGTGGGTTGACGGTTCGCAGGAACTGTTCGAGTGTTTCAAAATTTCCAGCCTCGGCACGAGCCCGCAAGATCTCTTCGACCGCTCCGGTACCAACATTTTTAATAGCTCCCATGCCAAAACGAATCTGCTTCTTTTTAGGCACAACCGCAAACTCTACGAATGACTGATTGACATCCGGTGACAACACGGCAATACCCATGTGCTGACACTCGGTGATCTCAATAGCTAAGCGATCGGTATCATCGAAGTCACTGGTCATAAGAGCTGCCATAAATGCTTCGGGATAGTGTGCTTTTAGGTACGCCGTCCAGTACGATATCTGCGCATAGCAGGTGGCGTGTGCTTTGTTAAATGAATAGTCAGCAAACGGCTGAATCTGTGCCCACAGCTGCTTCGCACCAGTCTCGGTTAAACCTTGCTTTACACACCCTGCAATAAACTTGGGCTCTTCGGCAGCCATGATGTCGCGCTTCTTTTTACCAATGGCTTTGCGTACCAGGTCCGCCTCACCAGCAGTGTAGCCGGCTACCAACTGCAGCAGCTTAATAATTTGTTCCTGATAGACCATAACCCCGTAGGTGTCTTGCAAAATTGGCTCGAGTGATTCGTGCAAATAGTAGATTGATTTGGGGTTATTCTTGCCTTCGATAAAACGAGGAATTTCAGCCATTGGGCCTGGGCGATACAAAGCACCCATGGCGATAATATCTTCAAATAGGGTTGGCTTGAGCTCTCGTAAGTAGCGCTTCATACCGGCGGATTCTAGCTGGAAAACACCCGTAGTATCAGCGCGCTGCAATAGCTCAAATGTTTTTTCATCATCAATCGGGATTTTACTAAGTTCAATTTCTTGCTTGAAAACTTTGCGGATAATACGGAGCGCATTATTAATGATCGTCAGGTTGGATAGACCCAAAAAATCCATCTTGAGTAGCCCAAGCTCTTCGACGGGTCCCATTGGGTATTGGGTAGCAACTACACCTTTTTGCGCCATTTCGAGTGGTACGAATTTAACGATATCGTCTGGTGCAATCACAACTCCGGCCGCATGAACGCCGTGACTTCGAATAGTACCTTCCATCTGGACGGCTAAGTCAAAAACCCGTCGTGCTGTTTCGTTATGTTCGTACTCTACCTTTAGTTCGGCGTTTTTGACTAAGGATTTTTCGAGTGGAATGTGCCTGCCCTGTACTGGCGGTGGGATCATCTTGGCCAGCCTATCCGCCTCGGCATATGGTACCTGCAGCACGCGTGCAACATCACGTACGGCGTTACGGGCTGCCATCCGACCAAACGTCACTATGTTGGCGACACGACTAGAGCCATACTTTTCAACACAGTACTGTATAACCTCGCCTCGACGAGTATCCTGAATATCAATATCGATATCGGGCATACTTATACGCCCAGGATTTAGGAACCGTTCGAACATCAGACTATAACGCAGTGGCTCAATTTCAGTAATGCGTAGCGCGTAGGCCACAATCGAACCTGCCGCACTACCACGGCCTGGTCCAAATATAATGCCCTGGTCCTTCCCCCAATTGATAAAGTCCTGCACGATGAGGAAGTAGCCGTTGTAGCCCATAGAATCCATAATGCCTAGTTCGTACTCTGCACGCTCTAAAACTTCTTTGCTTAGATTTTTCTTGGCAGCTTCCACGCTCATTTTTGCAGCTGCATTTTCTTCGACTTCGCCGTAGCGCCATGCCAGACCACGATAGGTTAGCTTGTGCATGTACGACTTTTCGTCCTCGCCTTTTGGAACCGGAAATTTGGGAATCAGTATTTTGCCAAGTTCGATGGTAACCTCGCACCTATCAGCAATCGCACGCGTGTTGGTAATAAAGTCAGGATGATCTTGGCCCCAACGAGCAATAATGTCGGCCGGATCCGTGACATGTAGTTCAAACTCGGACAGGCTCATGCGTCGTTCGTCACTCAAAAATGCGCCCGTCTGCACGCATAGCAGTATCTCATGAGCTTCTTGGTCAGCATGACGCAAGTAGTGCGCATCACAAGTGATGACACATGGAATATCAAGCTCCTTGCTGAGTTTTAGCGTTTCGTCTGTGACGACCACTTGTTCGTCCCACTTGCTGGGGTGATCCTTATGGCCGTGATCTTGTACCTCTAGATAGTATCGATCACCAAAAACTTGCTTGTACCAGCTGGCAATTTCTTTGGCCTTGTCGTACTGACCTTGACGCAAATTGTCTCCAATTTCTCCACCAATGCAGCCACTTAAAATAATCAATCCTTCGTTATACTTTTCAAGCAGCGCATGATCGACTCGCGGCTTGTAGTAGACGCCCTCGAGATTGGCGATTGTACTTAGGCGCATCAGATTCTGATAGCCCGTGTTGTTCATGGCAAGAATAATCAAGTGATAATAGTTTTTGTCCTTAGCTGGATCACGATCAAGGTGCGTTCGAGCGGCAACATAGGCTTCCATGCCAATGATAGGCTTAATTTTCTTGGCGGTTGCTTCTTTATAAAACTCAATCGTGCCACTCAAAGTGCCGTGGTCCGTCATGGCAACAGCTTTCATGCCAGACTCTTTGACATAGTCAACCAGTGCCGGCACTTTGGTTAGGCCGTCAAGTAAACTGTACTGAGTGTGATTGTGCAGGTGCACATAGTCACTCGCTGACAATGTGTGCGTTGTTGCCACGACTAGTTGCTCCCTCTTTCAGGTACTAGTATAACTAGAAAACGCCTCCGATAGAAGGCGTTTTTGCTAGAAGTTATAACAAGTTATTTTTTGAGATACTTACGAACGTTGTCGATAGCCTTGTTAGCTTCAACAATGGCCTTGTTCAGTTCTTTATCTTCGGCTTCGCCTTTTTTGACCGACACTACAATCGTAGCTGCTTTTTCTTTGGCAGTCTTTGCTTTTTCAACCAGGCTTGTTAGTTCTTTTGATGCTTTGTCGGTGGCTTTTGCAGACTTTGCCTTAACATCAGTAACAAGACTATCAAACTCGTTGTGTAGTTTTGCGAGTTCTTTTTCGGCGTGCTTGACTTGTTTTTTGGCCCCACGCTCAATTGCCTTGCGAGTTTGCTTGCCACTTTTAGGGGCGGTCAGAATTCCGGCAACATAGCCAGCAACTGCTGCCAGACTTGCGCCAATTGCTACATCCTTAACAACTGATGATTTCTTTTTACGTAACATGGTCTCCTACTTTCTTTTTGTCTGCACTTTATTAACTAGTTCGACAATATTTTTCACCAACTTTAATGCTGCCATTGGGCCACTGGCATGCTTGAGTGCTTCGGCAGCAGCTTCAGCTGTGTCGACAACTTCTTCGGCTTTTTCAACAACTCGCTTAACACTTTTTACTAGCTTTATGAGTAAAGCCGTAGCAACAATTGCGAGCAAAAGAAAGATGCTGAGAAATGACGAAGTGATAATTACTAGGATTGATTCTGCGTTGTCCATACATAAAGTATAAGCTGCAATTGCAACTATGACAACTTTTGGCGCAAATATTCAAGCAGTTCTGGACCAACATCAGGCCGTTCGAGTGCAAAATCTATCACTGTTTTTAGGTAATCAAGTTTATTACCTGTGTCATATCGTTTGCTATTTTTTATTTCGCAACCGTAAAACGGATGACCATCTGCCACCATTGGCTGTATGACTTCATCGGTCATATAGAACTCTTTGTCGGTGGCTAGATTCTTACAACCAGATTCAAGATACGGCAGAACGTCTGGTGTTAAAAGATAGCCCCCAACAGATGCAAAGTCCGATGGAGCTGCACTTCGGCCGGGCTTCTCAACCACACCACTGACACGCAGCACTCCAGCCCTCAGCTGCTCACCAGCGAGTACACCGTAGCGGTCGAATTCATCATCTTTGCTTAAACGAATACTGGGTAATATCGAACCGCCAAGCTCTTCATGCAGGGCAATCATTTGCTTATACACATTGGGCTTTGCAACTGTAACGTCATCTGCAAATAAGTAAATAAACGGCTCGTCACCTAATAAATGTGCCGCATTAAGTGCTGGTGTGGCTGTGCCGTACGGACCTTTTTGGCGAATATAGACAAAATTTGCCATGTTGGCGATGGCTTCAATCTCGTCAATATAGTGCCGCTTTTTGGCACCGCCGGCTCGTAGATTATTTAGTAAGTCTTCGGTCGGAATATCAAAATGATCTTCTATGGCTCGCTTGTTGCTACTGCCAACGATGATAATATCCTTGATACCTGCATCTACCAGCTGTTCAACAATGTACTGGATGATTGGCTTGTCGACCAGTGGCAACATTTCTTTTGGCATTGCCTTGGTCTGTGGCAAAAATCTTGTGCCAAAGCCAGCAGCGGCTATGACTGCCTTGGTAACCTTCTTAGCCACGATTTAGCTCCTGTAGCTTCTCATAGGCCAACAGTACCGCATGAACATCGGTCATCTTGGCATGCTTCGCATTGTGCAAAAACTCATCGATTGGAATAAGTTTTACCTCGATATCCTCGTAATCGTCCAGGTGCTGCCCATCGGCTTGTGGTACACAATCGGTTGCCAAAAAGTAGTGCCACTCGGCATTATTCCAGGCGTCTTTGTATGCCTTACCCAAATAGTGCATATTCCCGGCAACGTAGCCGACTTCCTCCAGTAATTCACGTTTGGCAGCCGCCTCTGGAAGCTCACCAGGGTCAACTGCTCCACCTGGAATTTCGTCTAAGACTAGCTCGGGGCCGGCTCTAAATTGTCTGGCTACTATGACCTGACCATCTTTGGTAAGTGCAATAGTACCTGCAGCGGCCGAGCCCTCTGGGCTAACTACGTCGGCCTTTACCACCACGCCACGGTTTGTCAAAAATTGCTTGTGTACCACAGTGCGCCAGCCTACTTTGGTAACGGTGGTTTCGTCCAGACGCTTCCAGGCCTTCATACCTACAGCCCCAATTGCTTTTTAATCAGCTGCTGAGCAAGCGCCGGGTTGGCCTTGCCATGACTGGCTTTCATGACTTGACCAGTCAGAAAACCGATAGCTTTCATTTCGCCATTTCTCACATCATTGGCAGCTTGTTCATTTTCGGCTAGTACGCTGGCAACTATTTCGGCAATGGCGCCTTCGTCCGATTCTTGTATCAGATTTTTTGATTCAGCAATTTGCTGTGGGTCGTTGCCGGTCTTGAGCAGCTCCGCTAAGACCTCCTTGGCCGCAGTGGAGCTCAATTTGTTGTCGGCAACCATTTGCGACAGCGCAATAAGCTGTTCGTCGGAACCGTTCGTTGTCTGGGCATCCGTAGACTCATCGTCTTCATCTTGCGGCTGCAGCAGCCAAAATGCCACACGCTTAGCGTGTGACGCATCTGCAGCGTCGTAAACGCGTTTTACCGTCATCGCAGTCGTTGGTACGGCTATGATATCTTCGGTGACTTTGGCGTCGAGGCCAATTTCTGTAAATACTTTGCGGTAATCATCTGGTAAATCTGGCATACTGGCAGCGACTTCTGCGATGTACGCATCATCCAACACAACAGGCGGTAGGTCTGGATCGGGCATGTAACGATAATCGTGAGCCTCTTCTTTGCTGCGTTGGCTGAGGGTTTTTTGTTTGGCATCATTCCAACCACGAGTTTCCTGGACAATACTCTCGCCTTTTTCAAGTAGCTCGATCTGTCGAGCAACTTCGTACTCTACCGCTTTTTCGACACTACGAAAACTATTGAGGTTTTTGGTTTCGGTTCGTGTACCGAGCTCTGCACTCTTGCTGACACTGACGTTAACATCAAAACGCATGTTGCCGTAATACAGATTCGCTTCTGATACATCAGCATATTTCATACGCAGATACAGCTCTTTGGCGTAGGCTTTTGCTTCGGCGGCGCTATGCATATCAGGATCGCTTACAATCTCAAGGAGTGGTGTGCCAGCCCTATTAAGATCAACCAGGCTGTAGTCTTTACCGGCTGGGTGGGTACTTTTGCCGGCATCTGACTCTAGGTGTGCCCGAGTAATATTAACCGTCTTCGGCTTGTCATTCACCAAGAATTCAATCTGCCCACCAAGCACAATTGGCTCTGCAAACTGGGTAATCTGGTAACCCATGGGTAAGTCGGGGTAAAAATAATGCTTACGATCAAACTTACTAAACTTTTGAGGTACGGTACCGAGCGCAAAGGCTGCCTTACTAGCCAGACGAACCGCTTCACGATTTAGTACCGGTAGTGCACCGGGCAATCCAAAGTCAATGTGGTTTATGAGCGTATTAGCAGGTGCCTCGCGCGCGTCATTGTCAGCACCGCTAAACAGCTTGCTCTTTGTCTTGAGCTGGACATGGCATTCAATGCCAATTGTTGTGGTGTATTGTTTGCGGACAGCGTCGCTAATCATTTAAGAGCCCCCAGATCACGAAGTGCTTGTCGAAAGCCCATCAGTACTTTTTGCACATCGCGTTTTTTAAGGTTGCCGTACTCTTCGTGCACCAACTTGTTACGAAGTTTGTGCGCATACCAGACTGCATCGTTATCAGTTAAATCTCGCTGAGCAGCCACCAGGCGTTCACCCATAGTTTTGCCTTTATAATGCGAGCGCTTCAATGCGTCATCAAGTAGTTTATCGGCGTTAATGATCGCTAGCGGCCAGGTGTTTTTGCTAACACAAAGCTTTTGTAGTTCGTTCCAGCGCTCCGTAAACTTTTTGGTGTCAAGCTTACTAAATCGCTTCTTTGCAAACAGACTAGCCAAGCCAACTACGATGAGTAGCAGTACCGCTACGGCAATGAGCGCAACCATAGTTACAGTATCGTTGGTCATACTAATAACTCCTCAGTTTTACGCGCTAGCCCAAGCAGGGCGCGGTCGGCCTGTACCGGCGCCATTAGCTGTAACCCTATCGGTAAGTCATTCTTCGTGCCGGCAGGAATACTGATGGCTGGATTGCCGACTAAGTTTGCTGCAACAGTCATGATATCGGTTAGGTACATCTGGAGTGGGTCAGTCAACTCACCAATCTTGAAAGCAGTAGTCGCAACCGTTGGACCGAGCAAAAAATCTACCTGCTCAAAAGCATTGGCAAATTCATTAATAAGTTTTGTGCGCACCGTTTGTGCCTTTTTGTAATACGCGTCGTAATAGCCACTACTGAGCACGTACGTACCAATCATGATGCGACGCTTAGCTTCCTTGCCAAACCCTAGTTCACGCGTCTGCGTATAGCTGTCATTCAAATCCGTAGCGGACGTTACGGCAAAGCCATAGCGCTGACCATCATAGCGACTCAAGTTACTACTGACTTCCGCAGGACACAATACGTAGTAAACGGCCAATGCCAGCGGCAGCGACGGCAGGTGTACGTCCACAATTTCTGCGCCAGCAGCTTTTAGCTTCTGAATTGAGACTTCAATGGCATCCCGCACTTCTGGTTCTAGCTGGTCTGACATGTATTCACTGATAACGCCAATTTTTTTACCGGCAAGTTCAAACGCATCTTCAGTGTAGCTCACCTCATCTCGATCAATCGTCGTACTGTCGAGCTCATCCTGGCCAGCCATGACATCAAGTACCAAGGCCGCGTCTTCGACCGTGCGTGTAATAGGACCAATCACGTCGGTACTACTAGCCATAGCCACAACACCGCTGCGGCTAACTAACCCGTACGTAGGTTTGTAGCCAACTGCTCCACAAAAACTAGCTGGCAGACGAATAGAGCCTCCGGTGTCTGTGCCGAGTGCAAACGGGGCCATGTCAAGCATAACAGCGGCGGCTGAACCACCAGAGCTGCCTCCGGGCACACGTGTGGGGTCGCTCGGATTTTTGGTCGTGAAAAAATCAGAGTTTTCGGTAGAACTGCCGTGCGCAAAGGCGTCCAGGTTTGCCTTGGCGACACAAATAGCACCTTCAGCCTCCAATCGTTCGATAGCCGTGGATTGATACGGCGCCTCGAAACCTTTCAGAATATTACTAGCGGCTGTGGTGTCAGCGCCGAACACCAGGAAGTTATCTTTAGCAATAAATGGCACACCAGCCAAACGACCTGTATTATCTCCGGCGTCTACTTGCTGTGCACGCTGACGTGCTCGCTCTGCAGTCACTGCAATAATCGCCTGAAACTCCGCCTTATCTTCAATAATTTTGAGTGATTGCTCGACCAGGTCTACAGCTTTAAGCTCACCCGACTGAACTTTTGTGGCAATATCGGCAATTGGTAGCCACGCACTCATAACTACGCCACCATCCGTTTTACTCGTATATGGCCATCTTCTAGGCTCGGAACATTGGCCAGCAGCTGCTTTGGTTCATAGCCATAGTCTCTGATACCATCTTCCCGCATGACATTCACATTGCCACTAACCTGATTAGTAGGCTCTAGCCCTTCGGTATCAACTGCCTGAAGCTGTTCGACATACGTAAGTAAGTCACCAAACTCTTTGGTGAATTCATCTACCTCGGCTTCAGAGAGGTTAAGCCGAGCCAGTTGGGCCAACTTTAAGACATCGTCGCGTGTTAGTTTGCTCATTTCAGTTAAGTATACCAGGTCTAACTGGTTAGAATCCAGCGAACTACTTCGTCACGCAAACGGCGATATTCCGCTTCCTCGAACTGCATGTTGGCAATACAGAAACGACCACCGCGCATGTTTGTGCAAAACATGGAGTCCTGCATGTCACCGCAGTCGTGTATAAACAAACAGTTATTGATCTTTGTGCACCATGAGATCTCGAAGCTATTGGATACCGTATTACTATCGTTCATCCGAATACAAAATGCATCGTTAGAACCACCCTGACTGGCAACTACAAATTCGCAGTTTGATAGATTATCCGAAAATAGAATATTCTTACTTCGACGAATGTCCTGAGAACGGAAGACATTTTCGGAGTGAGTAATATTGTCCGATTCCGCACAATTAGTTGATTCTAGCAATCGTTCAGTGGTGGTGTAGTTAATTTCGTTCCAGGCCGCCAGCACATCCTGAATTCCTTCGAGTTTCCGCGCTGGACGAGGGTCCGAGTTAGCAGCTCGGGCATTTTCCATACGTATAAAGCGCGTCGGATTAACTGATTGCGCCCAACTAATTGAGTTGTCGGTTGAGTCAAAAACTTGCTGCGGCATCCTGACATCAAACGCAAATTTTTGCATTGCCTGTTCTAAACTTAACGGGTTTTGGTAGCCAAACACCTGGCCAACCACCTTATCGAGTATTTGTTTTGCTTCGATGGTATTCATGTGTACTCCCGTTACTTTAGCTTCTTTTTACTGGTTGATTGGCTGGCTAGTATCTGTTCAAGACCCGCTAAGCTACCCGGCGCAACACCGACCGTAGCGGCCTCGGCAGGGCTTGGCTCCACCTTTTGCTCAACAAATTTAGAGGGCATCTGAACGGGGGCGGTATACGCCGCGAGTTGTACGTGTCGATCAAAGGTGGGCGTCGCGGTATGTTCCAAGGTATGCGCTTTTACGCAGGGCAAGAGTTGGCCCTGACTAGACACCCGTAGCAGGCACTCCCGGCTGTTCAGTGATGTCAGTATCTGCACACGAACATCACTTTCTTTAAGTCCTTTGCTATGCTCTGCTTCGATGATTTCTTTTGGCAACTCTATGGTGAGATTACCTTCAAGTGCCCGTGCATCCTCCTCGGAAACCCGAAATGCGTAGTAGTTTTGGACATTCGCAAAAATAGCCTCTTGCAAAGGCTTGTCAATCTGCCCGAAATACTGCTGGCTCAAAAATACGAACAAGTTGTACTTGCGCGCTTCTGCCAGAATGCTAGCAAGTGCTGGATTCTGCACCACTGAAACTTCATCAATAATCAAAATGACTTTTTCGTTGAAGGTTCGCGCCTGTGCTAGCAAAAAGAGTTGCTGAATAAGCAAGCCAGCGACTGTCTTGACCACCTTTTCGCCCATACTAACTTTGTTGAGCGAAAAGACTGTCAGGAAGTTGCTGCGTACCAGCGAAGCAATCGACTGCGCGTGCTCATTTTGCTCGCCGAGTGATGGCTGTAGCTGCATTTCGTCGACCAGTGACACAATGGGTGAGATAGTCTCGTTGTAATACTGTGTGCGCAGCTCGTTAAAGTCAGTGCCAAAAAACTGCGTGATGTTGGCCGGTACATAGTCACCGACATGCGACAATATTTGATTGCGATACTCAATATCTGTTAAGAAACGCTTAAGTTGATGCAGCGACATGGCTTGGGCAGTCATCAAAACAAACAGGCTGAAGCGCAGCAGGCGCTCAAGTTTAGGATTGTGCTGATCCGCCAACAGTGACTTAAACAGTGTGCCTGTCAACTCCGTGGCCGCCGATACATCAGTACCGGCCCCACCAAACAACTCTGCAGACTCTTGCCCTTTAAAATTGACGATTTGAGAATCACGAATGCCAGCCAGATCATTCTCAAGTGAGGCGTGCGGATCTATCACCACTACACGGTACTGCTGCCCCTGCACCTTGCTGAGTCGATCCACAATAAGGCTAATCAGCTTGGACTTACCGCTACCACTCGACCCCACAATCAAGGAGTGCTTGTCGAAATCGTAGCTCTGCAGCGGTAGATAGTAGTTGTTGGGCAAGTACGGAAAGGTCTCTACCTCGAAGACCGCATTTAGGTTATCGCTCTGTAAAATGTGCATGCTCTTTTGAATATCCAGGTATTTTGGCTGTTTTTTGCGCAAGTACTTAGTATTTGTCAGGAAGTTGACAGCCAACAAACTACTCGGCAAGCCAAGTAGCGTTTTGCTGGCGAGGGCATACTGACCGGCTGCATTTTTGAAATACAACTTAATAGAAGTGTGTGACTTTTCAACAGTAATAAATCGAATCTTAAATTGCGCCACTTCCAAATCTTTGTGGCGTTTTACCTGATACTTCTCACGCACATCCAGCACATTGCCACCACCAACGAATGTAACCAGTCGTTCTGCTGCATGTTTGGTAGGAACCTTAACTAAGCTTGGCTCAATTGGTCGCAGTACAACCCCATTCAGATTATTTGACAGCAGACCAACGTCTTTACTAGTGCCAACATAGTAGTGGACCGTGCTGTTTTCGATAGCCACTATCACATGCCAAGTCTTGAGGGCGCCAATATACTGAGATATGCCTGCCAGGATACCTTCCCACGCTTCTTTATCCAACTCGTCCTTGAGCAGATACAGTTCGTACCAGAATTCCATACCATGGTGATGCGAGGTGGCCATTTACCGATGAGTATAGCACCTTCGGTGTTGACACCGCTAGCGCAAAGCATAGGCGCTACAGATTGGCGACTAAAGATTGTAAGATTTTTTACAGAAAGTGCTTTACAAAGCTTATGGTTGGGTGTTTGATGAGAGTAGCTCGTAAATATCCAAATCACGGAGAAAACGCTATGTCAGTAGAGCAACTTCCAGCAGAGATTACAAGCTCTGCTTTTTTTGTCCCTGACGAACAACCGACCCTAAAATTACACGGCAGTGTAAGGGTTGATGGCGCTAGAGAAGAAGTGCCGTGGACAGCCGAATTTCCCGAAGAGATCACATACAATGGACTGACGCTACTCATTCCGGGTTTTGGTGGCATCAAGCGCTCATCGCGAGACGAACGCCATGCCAACGCCACGACTGGTCGACCGACGGCCAGCTATGATCCAGCGCGCATATCTGGTAGTGTCATAGAAAACCTGACTAACTCACAAGACCTCCACACACGCACCGCCGAAGCAGTCATGTTTGCTGTGCAGGATGAAATTTCAAGTAACCGCACCATACCCAATCGCCCACAGCTAGACGGCCGCCGTGTCATAGCATCGGTCCATTCTATGGGCGGCTTCGCGGGTACTGCTCTTGGTTTAAAACATCCCGGCCTGGTCGAATCTGTTATTTACAAAGGTGCGGCTGGCTTTTGGCCGCTGTCTATACTTGATATGCAGCCACTTCGCTTGGCTCAGGCAGTCAATCGCTATGTCACTAGTGGTCGAATAGAACCCAACATACATAACTTGTATCGAATAGTTCGTTACTACGGCCGAGATCTTAGTCGCACGACTGGAGAGGCTGTCACATGCCTGACAACCGACATCACCGAGCAAATTGCAGAACTTGCCGATCACGGCGTAACCTCAGCTTACTTAGCATACGAGTTGGATGAGTTAGTTTCAGCCGAAATAGCCCGCGAAAAAACGAAGGGTCTGGTTGGCCGCTTTTCAGTCCTAGGCGGCATTGGGCACCTAGGACCACAGTCTCATCCCGATGAAACTGCTTGGGCTACTTGGGATCTTCAGCAAAGTATCAACAATACTGGACACAAGCAGCCAGTCCTGTCGGTCGTATCCTAAGGCGTTCACGTGCCCCTACGTTGCTGGGCAATGTGCCTAGCAGTTGGTAAAAACTGCACCTCTCCGGCCGTAAATTCTACGGGCATTTGCTCTTCAAGCAATGGCAGCACGTACTGCGCACGTTCGATCGACGGCGCAACCAATGCACCCAACCACAGCAACTGCACGTTATAAGACTGTGGGATATCAAGTTTGTCATGCAGCGACAACTGTTCGTCTGGCAGATACACTGTTTCATCTTCTCTACCACTCGCAAGCTGAGCAAATGGGTAGGCATGTGCAACGACCCAGAATTTACCACGTCGCTCATTTGAATTAAGTGGCCGCTCTTCTGCAATGCGTAGTGGCTGACGAGCAACAATTACTTCTTGTGATGCGAGTCCACCTAGCCTATTGATTGCCTGCTGCATCAGAGCTGTCGTGCTGGTGCCTGCTTCAATCGCTCGCTGTACATCACTTCTTCTAAGGTATTGCAAGCCGATATGTCCTGTATGCTGGTAGCGCAATGACGGACAGGGGGTTTTACGAAGTTCGGCGTTAATTGGTTCGGTTGCCGGTAAGCTGAATGACCGGCCGACTATCATTCGTGACAACCTATCACGCTCGTCTATCTGTTGCGAGCGTAGCTGCTTTTGCACAGAGGTAAGGGTTTCGCGCTGCTGGTTCAAACGCCTGAAATGCTTTGCCATGAGTGAGCAGCATTATACTCACCATTTTTGACATTTGTAAATTGCTTACGGTTTGTTTCCGCTTCGTAAATTTGGGTGCTAAACTATTGTTATGCAGTTTCAAGACGTCGTACTACGACCAAGCAAAAAGAAGTGGATATCCGTATTGGCAATCAGCATTGTATTTATGGTTGCGACGATTGCGATGTTGATTCAAGGCGAAAATATTGCTATCGCCTTGCTCGGCCTCGCGCTCTTTGGCGCCGGTGTACCGCTAAGTATTCTGCAACTAGTGTCTTCCAAAAGTTACCTCTATATTACAGCCCAGGGGTTAACTGTCAGTAGCGTCATCGGCAAACCATGGGCACTGCAGTGGAATGACATTGACGAATTCGTAACATATAAGCCGCGCGGTGGAACAATGGTAGGATTCCACTATAGCAACACATACCAAGGGCAGCAGGTTGGCCGGGCGATTGCCAGCCAGATCGCTCATGTGGAAGGTGGGCTACCAGACACCTACGGCATGTCGGCTGAGGCGCTTGTCAATCTGCTTAACTCGTATCTTATGCACTACAGAACTCCTGCGACACCTGCGGTCACACAGCCGCCAGCCCCGGCCCAAAATGCAGGCACGCCGCTAGCCGTCTAGCTACAACTTTTTCTCAATATCGGCAATAATGTCGCGCAGCTCAGCTGCTTTTTCAAACTGCAGGTTTGCGGCTGCTAAGTCCATCTGAGCAGACAGGTCTTTAATAAGATGCTTATATTCGTCTTTTGGAATTTTCTTGAGGTTAAGCTTGGCAGTCTTGGCTTCTTCTGGCAGATCGGGCCGCATACCCTTTTCAATTGATCTGCTGATGCCAGTTGGCGTGATGCCGTGCTCGGTATTGTAAGCTTCCTGAATTTTACGACGGCGGGTCGTCTCATCCAGTGCCTTCTGCATAGATTTCGTGATATGGTCGGCATACATAATGACTCGACCATTTTCGTGGCGAGCCGCCCGGCCGACCGTCTGAATCAGCGCCTGCTCGCTTCGTAAAAAGCCTTCTTTGTCGGCATCAAGAATTGCTACCAGTGACACTTCTGGTAGGTCCAGACCCTCACGTAGTAGGTTGATGCCAATCAACACGTCGTATACGCCCAGGCGCAGATCACGTAGTATATCGGTACGATCAAGGGTGTCGACGTCGCTGTGCAGGTAGGCAACTTTCAGGTTTAGCTCCTGTAGGTACTCAGTCAAATCTTCGGCCATGCGCTTAGTGAGTGTCGTGACAAGCACACGCTGACGCTTTTCAATCGTTGCGCGAATTTCAGCCAACAGGTCATCAATTTGTTTATCTACTGGCCGAATTTCTATAACCGGGTCAAGTAGTCCAGTTGGACGAATCACCTGCTGAGCTGGTTCTGGGCTACGGCTTAGCTCGTACTCAGCCGGCGTGGCACTGACATACACCACTTGGTTGATGTGGCGCTCAAACTCAGTAAAGGTCAGTGGTCGATTATCGAGTGCACTTGGCATGCGAAAGCCGTGCTCTACTAGCACTTCTTTGCGAGCTCGGTCACCATTGTACATGCCACGCACCTGTGGCAAGCTCATGTGGCTTTCATCCACTAGCAGCAGGTAATCGTCGGGGAAATAATCCAGTAATGTTGCTGGCTGCTCACCTGGTTCGCGGTCGGTTAGGTAGCGACTGTAGTTTTCAATACCCTTTACGAAGCCTGTTTCTTGTAGCATTTCCAGGTCAAAACGAGTGCGTTGCTCTAGGCGCTGCGCTTCCAGGAGCTTGTTCTCTGACTTGAAGTAAGCCAGTCGTTCGGCCAGCTCAGTCTCAATATTTGCCATAGCACCCTGCAATTTTTCTTGCGGCGTCACGTAGTGGCTACTCGGGAAAATCTTATAGTTGTCTAGTTTTGCTAGGATTTCACCAGTCAATGGGTCAATCTTGGTGATGCGTTCTATTTCGTCGCCAAAAAATTCCACGCGGTAGGCTAGCTCCTCACCAGCTGGGAATATATCTACTACGTCGCCACGCACGCGAAAGGTTCCGCGGTGAAAGTCTATGTCGTTGCGCTGATACTGAATGTCAGTTAGCTGGCGCAAAAACTTATCACGCACTCGGCGTTCGCCAACAGTCACCTCTACCGCCAAGCTACCATAGTCACTTGGCGTACCAATGCCGTAGATACAGCTCACACTAGCCACTATGAGCACGTCTTTACGCGTTAGCAGACTGTCAGTGGCGGCATGGCGCAGCCGATCAATTTCTTCGTTGATCTGACTATCTTTTTCTATGTAGGTGTCGCTGCGTGCAATGTAGGCTTCGGGCTGGTAGTAATCAAAGTAGCTCACAAAGTAATGGACCGCATTATTGGGGAAAAATTGCTTAAATTCACCGTACAGCTGCGCAGCCAACGTTTTGTTATGACACAGCACCAGCGTAGGCCGCTGCACGTTTTGTACCAGGTTGGCCATCGTAAACGTCTTGCCAGAGCCAGTTACGCCTAGCAGCGTCTGCTCTTTGAGCCCTGTATTTAACCCGTCCGTTAGCTGCGCAATGGCAGACGGCTGATCACCAGTAGGTTTATAGTCACTAGTCAGTTCAAATTTACTCACCGACTAATTGTACCAGTATCTGATTTTTTAGACTGCTAGGATTAGAGCTCTGATCTATTTGGATATGGAATGACCTGTCACCTACTGGTAGATCTGTCTGTACTGCGCATTCTCTGTATCAAGAAACTTCGTAACATCAGCGACCAGTTTTTCGGCATCATCTTCGAACATCACTGCCGCTTCGTCACGAATTGGTCGAGCAAGCGCTAAAATGGCCTGAATTTGCTCACTAATGCCACCGGCGCCCTGCAAAAAGCCAATCGGCGTATCGGTTTCCATGGCGATAGTAAACTCGTGTAGTGTACCCAAACGCCCACCAATACTAACAACTGCGTCACTACTGGTAATGAGCAGCGTGTCTCGTCCCACGTAATGCAGCCCAGTGTACAAAATAGTGTCGTATGCTTCGATAGGCAATCGGTACTTTAAAATGTGCTCCACTTTACTGCTCGCCGGGCTAATACCGACGCTCATGTGGCCGCCAGCCGCTTTATAACCTTCGGCAGCGTAATTGGGTAAGCCAACGGTTGCACCCGTCAAGAGACTGTGACCTGCGCGTGCTATTGCCTCACCTAATTTGTAGGCCAGATCTTTGCCCTCTTCAACACTGGCACCTTTGGCTGCCCCTGACACACAAATTTGATACTGAGATTTCTTCACGTTGCCACCCCTATTTTCGATGTTTATGCATATGCTTATCGGCTATTTTACACTGTTTGCGGCACTGCCACCAGCTCGGATTCCAGCCCACCAACCACTAACTGTTCGACGTTATCGTGCTTGAGATAGCGAATAAGCAACTCGTGCCATAGACTGTGCCTAAAGTAGCGCACAATGCGATGCTCGTAGTCTAGTTGATTGCAGTAGTTAAGGGCGACATCGATGATATTACACGAAACCGGCTTGTGGTTATGTAGCAAGCTCAGATGCGTCGTGTGGTGCCAAAACTCCATAGCCGGGTCAATGTGGCTAATGACTTTCTCTACAGAATGCCAGCTAAGGTCATCGGCCTGAATGTGAGGCTCGAAGATTTCAGCCCGAAAGCGATCGACAAAGCGCGCATAGTAGCGCTGAATAACGTGCCACGATACTGCCTGACCAAATAGCTTGGCAGATAACCTGGGCTCACCCTGGACAACCTGCATAAGGGCGGTGCCGAAATCTGAACGCACCTGACACATCTTCAGAAAGGTACTGGCAGCCTTAACCTCATTCATCTCGTGAAGTGCCAGCAGTAAGCTAGTAGTAACAGCGGCAGGTGGTCGCTCCTGAGATAACGGCAATAACACAATAGCACCGAGCTCATGAAATGCTAAAACATTGTGCTTTCGCTGTGAGACGTGCGAACTTGCTAGCTTTTGCCAGCGTGCCGTAGTTGGGCTGCTTATGACTATGGGTCGAATCTCGAAATCGGTTGGTTTTAGCTTTTTATAGAGATCGTGAAACTGCTTGTGCCAGGTTGGAGACTCGGTAAGCAAAGTGGCGGCGTAGACAGATGATAGTGTCTCGTGCTTGAGAAACGAGTCGAGTGAGCGGTAGCCCAATGCCTTCATGGCATGTTTTGGTGGCAGTTTTTTAAGCAACCGCTTGCCGACGGTAACTTTTAGGGCAAAACACGATTTTTGCAGTGGCAGTCGAGTTAACTCCTTGGCAACGTGGGCCACGTCTTGCATGGGGTCATCACTGCTATATTTTTGGCGCAGGATAGATACAAGCCGAGCATCGTCCGCCTTGATGCGTGACTGCAGAGCCTTGTACAACTCCTCGCCAGTTGTGTCATTTGGATCAAGGCCCAGCTGCTTTAGTTTATAGCGAACCGCCTGGTTTACTTCGCTAGAAAGACGAATATCGGTATTATTGTGGCCACTAGCGCGCTCTAACTGGTTAAGTCCAGTTTTAAATTCAAGTGGATTTGCACCTAATAATTCCGACAATACCCTCGTCATGATTACGCTTATCTTACCACAAGCACCATACCTGATAAATAAACTTCAGCGGAATTGGGCTGTATAATGAATCAGTATGCATATTCGGGCGATTAAAACAGACAAAATTTTGCCAGGCGGCGTTGATCTGCTCACCCTGCTAGATTCGGCAATTACTGAGCTGTCCGAGGGCAGTATTCTTGCCATTACTTCCAAAATTGTGTCTATCTGCGAAGGCCAAGTGGTGCCCTTTGACGCGGCCGACAAAGAGCAACTAATCATACAAGAGTCTGACCTGTATCTGCCCAAAACACTGAGCCGCTATGGCCATCACTTTAGCGTCGTGGATCACACCCTGATTGCCTCGGCTGGTATAGACGAATCCAACAGCGCGGGTAACTATATTTTGTGGCCAAAAGATTCTCAGGCGACTGCCAACCAAGTACGCCAGTATTTAGTAGAGCGCTTTGGCCTGCAGCGAGTCGGCGTGATCATCACTGATAGCACCTGTCAGCCGCTTAGGCGTGGCACCACCGGCATTTGTATGGCGCATAGTGGCTTTAACGCACTGCATGATTACATCGGTACACCAGACCTGTTCGAAAAGCCATTCCAGGTTAGTATGGCCAGCGTATCTGGAGGACTGGCCGCTGCCGCAGTACTCGTTATGGGCGAAGGTACCGAACAAACCCCCCTTGCAATTGTGAGCGAGCTTGACTCCATAGAGTTTCAACCTCGTGATCCAAACCAGGAAGAGCTTGCCCTCCTACATATACCAATCGAGGAAGATTTGTTTGGACCGTTTCTAAATAACAGCAGCATCGACTGGCAAGCCGGCACACGTAAGGAATCCTAGATGACACTAGATATTGCCGAGCGATACCTGGCTGCTGACTGCCATTACGATTTTTGGCTGCGCCCCGGTGAAGTGCCAGATCTTGGCAGTGCTCAGCAGAAAGGGCTCAACTGTGTGGTACTGGCACACCTCGCACTAAAAGATCTATTTGGTTATACATTGCCACCCGATCTTCGCTGCACAGAGATGTTTTTAGATACGACACACTTTACTAGAACAGATTACGATGCTGCAACCGTGCGCCGTGGCGACCTGCTATGGTTTGGCACACCGGCTCCAGCCGAGGTTATTGATAGCTTTGAACCCAGCTATGACCAGTCTGGTCATCTGCAAAATTGGCAAGATTTTCCTGTAAATCATGTTGGCGTCTTTTTAGGCAAAACCGCTACGGGCGAGGCGCAAATATTACACTCTGCGGCCGGCGAAAACACTGCCGTCTGGTCACTTGAGCAATTCGGCGCCGTGCCACGCTACCAGCAAAACTGGGGTATGAGTCGACTCGTAGCAGCAGCGGCCTAAGCCACCCTTGACAGCAGGTGTATTACACCCTGCTGTCAATAGCCTGGAATAAAAGGTTATCCTACGAGCACCCGCTTAAGTGCAGCTTGAGTCAAAATGTACCAGCCGGGCGTTTCTAGCTTAGAACTTTTCGGGTTTGTACCACTCAGGCGCCTTCTTGAGCCATGCTTCAAGATCTTCTTCGCTCAGTAACCCACCCTGGGCACCAACTTGCTGACAGACACTCATAGAGTTAATAGGCGCCCATTGTAACGCACCTTCAACGGTGTTGCCTTTGGCGAGCTGACCCACAAACGTACTAGCAAAAGCATCGCCTGCACCCGTACGATCAACTGGTGGAGCTGGGTCTGGATACAACGGCATTTTCCAACGATTTTCGCCATCACTGGCGTATGCACCGGCCGGACCGTCAGTCACTACGACAATCTTGGGACCAAGTGCGTGAAGCTTATCGATGAGGTCATGGACATTTTCATGGTTACCACCACCAACAGTTACAGCTTCTTCGCGGTTTAGCACTAACACTTCACTGCGTTCGTAAATACGCTTGAGTCGCTCGGCACCAACGTCCATCTGAAACGTACCAGGCTGAAAGGCCAACTTAACATCAGGGTTCTGCTCGAGCCAATCACTCACTTGGTCGTGATACGGGATTGCCTTTTCGGATATAGAGCTAAAGTACATCCACTTTGGCACGTCCTTGCCGTGTAACTGTGGCCACTGGTAATCGTACTCCTCGTGCTTGATTAAAATAGTACGCTCGCTGTCGTAGCGTAGGACAAAGTGATAGTTGCTGGCCATTCCGCGGTTTACCTTCACAAAACGTGCGTCAACACCACGCTCGTGTAAGGCTGCAATGATGTCGCGGCCGTATTGGTCATCACCAACATTAGCCACAAAACCAGTTGCTAGACCCATGCGTGTAAAGGCCACGGCAGCGTTACTAGCGTTACCAACTGCCTCAATAACCTGACGCCCCTTGAATGGCAGCTTGGTGCCGAACTCCATGGCCAGCGTGTTTACACCATGCTCGTCCTTATAGGTTCTCGCTTCGTCTTTTTCTAGTTCGATAAAATCATCAGTTACAACATCGCCGATGCTAATAATGTCTAGTTGCTTGTCGTTATCCCACCACATAGTTTTCTCGCTTATGCTTTTAGTTTGTCATGAATATCAATTTGGAGCAACATGCTATACAACTGCCTTCCCTGATGAATTAAAGTCGTCTAGCTTGTCCTCGACTACCGCCTGAACAGCCGGCACTACTGCACTTTCAACGAGCTTGGCAACAGAGATTTCCTTGGGGTGTTCTTTGAGAGTTTTGTCTAGAGCCGTACGATATGCAAAGCGCATGTCGCTATTGATGTTAACCTTGGTTACGCCGAGCTTGATGGCGCTTACAAAATAATGGCCTGGTGTACCACTACCGCCATGCAGGCTAATATTGCAGTCGATGGCGCTACGAATTTGTTCGATCAGGTGCAAGTCTAACTTTTTCGGTACCGGATATTTACCGTGCAGATTACCTACGGCAGCAGCAAAGGTATCGATGCCGGTCGCATCAACAAAATGCTTTGCACCTTCTGGAGAACTGAATGTTTTTTTAATCTCTTGGTAATCGAAAGCCTTGTCGAACAAACTTGAGCCTCCACCAAAATAATGCGGTTCACTTTCTACCAATGCACCGGTGAATTTGGCGTACTCTACAACTTCTTTAGTTGCGGCGATAATTTCTTCATCAGTCGCATCATGGTTTGCCTGACTGATGTCGATATGAATAAACTCAAAGCCTGCCTCGATACCCTTTTTAGCCGCCTCTACACTCGGGCTGTGGTCGAGATTGACGTACATCTCTATGCCATATTCAGCCTTAGCATTGTCGACCATGTCACGGACATTCTCTAGGCCAATGACATCAACTTCACCTTGGCTAACCTCGACAAGCACCGGCGCATTCTTCGCCTTGGCCGCCAGGGCAACCGCTTTGAGCGTCGCTTGATCATCAAGATTAAAGGCGCCAAATGCCCAATGCTCTTTGCGAGCTTGTTTCATGCGTTTGCGCGCTTTGCGGCAACTCCGCCGAATTTCTTGTAACGTTTGTGGCATAATTCTTATGTTTAGTATACCTGCTTGTGCTTGCATTTTCAAAACCTATCAACGATTATCAAGCTATGAGTTCAATAGAAATCGCTGTCTTTGAAGATGAGTCATCGGTGCGAGGTATTATCCAAACCGTGCTTGAGGGCAGCCCGTATCAAATAGCTGTCGAGGCAGTAACCCGACAGGAAGCCTTTGATGCAGTTGCCGCCATGCACGCCGGCGAGCTATCGATACGCGCTGTGTTACTCGACGGTAACCTCGACAATAAACCAAAGGTACTCTTTAGCGACGCACATGCTATTTATAACCGTATGCACGAGCTTGAGCTCACGGCAGACATACCAGTTATTGGTATCTCGAGCGAAAAGCTAGCCGCATATGGCGTGCCTATACCAAAAGAATTAGACGTCACAAAGTGGAGCATCATAAACAATCTGGTGCCAACACTAGATTCGCTCGATTTACAGCCGCACGATTAAGCAAGTAGGCTCTGGACTTTGAGCTGAATATGCTTGGCTGTTAGGCCAAACTTTTCAAACAATTCTGCCGGATCACCAGATTCACCGTAGTGATCTGGCATACCCATGCGATGCACTGGCACCGGATAATGTTCAGCTAAAGCTTCGCAAACTGCCCCGCCTAAGCCCCCAGCGACTTGTGCTTCTTCAACTGTTACCACACGCTTAGTACGCTTTGCGCTCCGCACAATTGTTTCGATATCAAGTGGTTTAATAGTTGGACAATGTATGACTTCTGCGTCTATGCCGGCTTTAAATAGCTTTTCGGCAGCAACAAGCGCTGGGTATGTCATGGTACCAGTAGCGATGATGGTAATATCCTCGCCCGGTGCATATACGTACGCCTTACCAATCTCAAATGGTGTTTTATCGGTTGTGAATACCGGGGTTGGTTCACGAGTGAGACGAATATAGTTAGGTCGTTTATCTTCGGCCATGGCCAGTGTCATTTTTTCAGCCTCTAGGCTATCGCCGGGCGCCAGGACTACCATGTTGGGCATGACGCGCATGAGCGCGATGTCCTCGAGCATTTGGTGTGTGGCTCCGTCCTTCCCGGTATACAAACCGGTATGAGCGCCCACTACTTTGACTGGCATATCGTTCAGCGCAATAGTAGTTTTAATCTGCTCCCAGTTACGGCCCGGGCTAAAGGCGGCATAGCTACTCACGAATGGGATTTTGCCCATGGCCGCTAGCCCGCTGCCAACCGTCACTAGGTTTTGTTCGGCGACACCAATCTCAACAAAGCGCTTTGGGAATTCATCACGAAACAAACTTATCTGCGTTGAATCTGTTAAGTCAGCGCAGGCAGCGACTACGTTTTCGTTGCGCTTACCGGCCTCGAGCAAACCACGACCAAAACCTTTGCGGTTAGGCTCCATGGTAATATCTTTTGCCAATATATCTTGTACTAGATGGTAGTCGCTCATTTTTTTGCCTTTCGCATATTCAGTAGCCATAGCGTACTGCCAATAACGCTGATCACTAGCACTTCATTGAGGACTAATGCAGCAACGTTAAGGTGCTGACGGGTTTCTGGAATTTTTGGAGTTTGCGCCCGGCCCTTCTGGAAAACTAAACAGATACTTGTGGGCACATCTTTGGTGCTGTACGTGAGCGGCCAGCCCCACTTTGTTTGTCGCACGCTTTCGGAAATACTTGGCTCGGACTTGCACGGAGCCGATAGTGTACGCGAGCGTGGCACTAAGTTAATAGCCCCCACCACCACAAAAATTACCACGATAGCTGTGATGTGCTTCCAACTATAGCGACGCTCTAGTGTTACTTTACTCATGTTCACCCTTTATTTTGCCGCCAAGCGTACGTAGTTCGTGCAGTGCCAACTTCGCCTGTTCGTGATCAGGTGGTTTGCCGTGCCAGGTGAAGTCGTATTCCATAAAATCAACACCTTTGCCGGGAACCGTGTGAGCAATAATCATGATAGGCTTGTTCTCGATGGCTTTCGCCATAACGCAGGCGTCGATAATTGCCTCCATATTATTGCCATCTATTTCTATAACGTGCCAGCCAAATGACTCCCACTTGCCCTTCAAATCCTCGAGCGGCATAACTGATTCAGTTGGTCCATCGATCTGAATATTATTGCGATCGGTGATGGCAATGATGTTGTGGAGCTTGTACTTGGCGGCCAGCATGGCAGCCTCCCAGACATTACCTTCGTTTTGCTCACCGTCACCCAGGACGACATAAATCCAGCGCTTGTACTGCTGTTCGTCCATGTGCATGGCGAGCGACATGCCACACGCCTGGCTCAAGCCAGAACCAAGTGGTCCGCTGGTGTTTTCAAGTCCGGGCAACTTGGTGCGCTCTGGGTGTCCCTGCAAACGTGAACCAAATGCACGAAGCGTCGACAACTCTTTTCGATCAAAAAAGCCTGCGTGCGCCATGGTAGCGTACTGTACAGGTGCGCAGTGGCCGTTACTGAGCAGCAGTATGTCTCGATCGGCCCAACTCGGATTTTTGGGATCGTATTTCATGATCTCGAAATAGAGCGCTGTAAAAATATCAGCCAAGCCGAGTGGTCCGGCACTATGTCCGCTAACGGCTGTTTCTAACATTTTGATGATGTCTTCTCGGATATCATTTGCCTTCGTCTCGAGCCATTGTTCTGTATGTTTTTGTGTCATAATATTATCCCGCTAATGCCTTCAGTGTAGCATATGCCGCGACTGGATCAGATGCTTTTTGTATGTAGCCACCCGCATTTAGTACATCAACGCCCGCCTCGATAAGCTGAGCTGCATTCTGATCGTTAATGCCACCATCCCAACCAATCTCTGCCTCTGGGTGCAGCAGCCGGACTTGCTGTACTTTTTCGAGTAGCTCGAGGTCGGCTGTTCCTCCATGATGACCAAGATTGCCGCTAAAAATTAATACGTGATCAAAGCTGTGCATGATTTGCTCTGCATACTCCACGGGCGTATCGCTTAGCAGTGCTAGCCCAGCCTTAATACCTTCCTTGTGAAGCTCTGCTGCAAAATGCATGTGATGTACGCTGGCCTCGTTGTGAATTACTACCATATTCGGGCGCAATTTTATCAGCTGAGCTAAATACTCCATTGGATTGTGGTACATCAGGTGAATATCACACACCTTGTGTCCAGGCAGCCAAATTTGGGCGAGTGGCGGTGACTGGGTGGGCGCAAATTCACCATCCATGAGATCGATATGAATACGCTCGGCAAACGGCATAAGCCGATTCACTTGCGCCCGATACTCATCACTATCGTACGCGGTGACGGTAGGGCAAATTACGGCCATTAGAATCCTAGATTATCGAGTTGATTCAGGCGCCGAATAAAACGCGGTGCGGCGGCAAATGGCGTAACGAGCCAAGCAGATACAATAGGTTTGGCTTGCTCCAATTCGGTGTAGCGTGATGATAGGCACAGCACATTGCTGTCGTCGTCATTTCGCGAGGCTCGGGCTTCCTCGACGTTCCAACACAAACTAGCGCGAATACCGCGAAACCGATTAGCTGCCATGCACATACCCTGGCCACTGCCGCAAATCAGAATTGCTTTACTGTCTTTGTCATTGTCAGCCAGTAGCGCCGTAACTGCTCGACCAGCTAGCTCCGGAAAATCATCATCGGGCGTTTTGTGCTTATTACTCTCATCGATAACCTCGTGACCGCTGTGGCGCAAAAAATCAGCCAGATCTCGCTTGTATTCAAAGCCGTTGTGGTCGGCCGCTAGATAGATTTTCATTGCCCATCCCCTTTGAAACTAAGTGTAGCATAAGCGCTCACACCATTACCACTGCTTGGATAGATCAGTTAGTTCCGATACAGTGGCTCGACGTTTTGCCTGGTCGCAGCGCGCTTTACTAGCTAAACGCGGTACACTGCCGGTGGCGCGAGATTCGTCGTAACATGCAAAACTATAACCAACCCCAATTGTTGGACGAGTAGTCAGCTTTGTAGACAGTTGCGCCAAGCAATTGTCACGAAATACTTTACAGCTTGGCGCAACCTGCTGGTACACTCCAGCTGCCTTGCTGTCATTTATAGTGAGCGTCAGGCCAACGCCGAGCCCGAGTGTGGTGTCCTCTCCGAGTACTTGCTGGTCAAACAAGAAGTTGCCCAGCGAATAAGCGATCAACCGACCCTTGTAGACTTCACTGTTCTGAATAACGTGAGGGTGTGCAGCTATGACTGCGTCGGCACCGTGATCTATCATGGCATGGTAGGCGTCGACCTTCTCTGCTTCGGCTGTTGCACGGTATTCCACTCCCATGTGCGGCATAGCAATTACCGGCATAACCTTGGCGTATTGCTGCATAACTGCCAGCTGCTGTTCGCTAGGCATGACGTCTACTACCTGCATATAGCCACAAAGCGCCACTGGGATAGTAACTTTTTTATGACTAGTTTGGGTGGTGGCCGGCAGCGCTATAACTTCACAAATATCATTGAGCTTGGTCATGTCGTAATTGCCAAAATACTGAATGCCTGCTTTGTCGAGATTTTTACGACCCTGCTCAATACCAAACTGACCATCAACATTCATGGTGTGATTATTTGCCTGACTGACGGCCGTAAACCACTTTGCAAAATTAGCTAAATACTCTGGGCGGCAGTTGAACTTTAAAATATCAACCTGCAGTTTGTACGGCACATCCTTGGTGGTTATAGGGCATTCGAAATTGGCAATCCAGGCATCGTAGCTGTCTCGGTCAGCACGAGTAAGCCCACTGGTTGGATAGGTGTATCTCAGACCACTCGCCTCAGCTCTATTTTGCACCGAGCGACCCCACATAACATCACCGACAAATTGCATTCGAGAAACAACGGCACCACCTTGTGTAGTGGCGGCCGGTTTTGGTTTTACCGACAAAGTTTTTGGTGCACTTGCTGGGCCGGGCTGTAGCAGTGTAATTGCGACCAACACAATGAGACACAAGCCTGTCGGCACTGCAAAAATAGCCCAGCGCACGCGCCGTTTTGTGCGCCGCGTGTCCAGACTATAGTGCATGAAATGCCCTCACTAACTCTTGTGCAACGCACGACCAGTGTCAGCCACAACCTCGACCAATCGGTTGCTGTAGCCCCACTCGTTGTCATACCACACCATCACCTTGACTAAGTTGCCGGCCACTACTTTGGTTAGCAGTAGGTCAACTGTACCTGAGTTGCTGTTGCCAATGTAGTCACTACTGACAAGTGGCTCTTCGCTAACGGCCAATATGCCTTGGTAAAATGGCTCCTTGGCAGCGCGCTTGAAGGTTTCGTTGAGCTCTTCGACTGTGGTACTGCGCTTGAGCAATGCAGTCACATCACTAATTGATACAACAGGGGTTGGTACACGCACACTAACACCATCAAATTTATCCTTGAGCTGAGGCAGTGCTAATGTAACTGCAATGGCTGCGCCCGTTGTAGTCGGTACGATGTTTTCTGCTGCGTTACGGCCTTCGCGAAGATCCTTTTTGGGGGCATCCTGCAAAGCCTGGCTGGCGGTGTAGCTGTGGACCGTTGTGAGCATGGATTTTTCAACCCCAAACTCACTCTCCAGTACCGCCATAACTGCCCCGAGACTGTTCGTAGTACAACTGGCGTTACTGATGACTTCTGTTGCACCGTGCAATTTATCATCATTGGCACCAAGCACGATCGTGTCCACCCCTTCACTCTTGGTTGGACCACTAATCACCACGCGCTTTGCGCCGGCGGCGATATGTTTGCTAGCACCCTCTTTGTCGGTGAAAAAGCCAGTTGATTCAATAACCACATCCACATCCATGTCTTTCCATGGCAAGGCAGCTGGATCCTTCTCGGCAAGTACGACAATGTGCTGACCATCAACGATCAAATTGGTGTCATCAGAACTGACCGTTTTGTCATAGGTGCCATAGTTGCTGTCGTGCTTCAGGAGGTACGCCAGTGTGCGAGTATCAGTTAAGTCGTTAACTGCTACAATCTCAACATCGCTGCGTGCGAACGCAATCTTAAAGGCGTTACGCCCGATTCTACCAAAACCATTAATTGCCACCCGTGTTTTCATCACTGTCCTTCTTGTATTATTTCATTCCCTATCTACGACTCATTGTAAAAGCATAAGCCTTCTGGTGCAAGCAACTAACCATAATTGCGGAGGAGTAGTTATTGACCTTTTGAGCATATGGTAGTTTTATATATTATCTACAACGCCTCACTAGAAACTCTTGGGACAAAATGCTGCTGAATTGCTAGCGCCACCCCGCTGGGCTCATTACAAGTACTGGCAGCCGACTTGATACTCAAAGCCCCCTGGGCCTACTGTGCTAAATTGTGCTGACGAATAAAATGCAGCGCGTCTTTATAAAAGCTGTGGAATTCTGTTTCGATGTGCGCCAGCTCGGTTACAGGTAACCAGTCCGCCTTGTCGTGCTCCCAGCTAATGGTGACTGCCGGGGCGTTACCACTCAGCCGCACAATGTACAGCATACGGACATGGCTATGATCACCGCGGGATTCTGTGCCGGCATAGACCATCGTCAAGTCATCGGCCTTAATAGTAAGGCCAGTTTCTTCTTGTATTTCCCGGCGTATTGCCTGACCCGGCTCTTCGCCCGGGTCAATAATGCCACCTGGTAAGTCCGGATGACCGGCTAGTGTGGGGTGTGTGTGGCTGCGACGAAGCACCAATATATGTCCGTTATCGTCTAGGATAAGTGCTTTTGATACCGTGGTGATTTTCATGATTTATTTCACTTGACCTGACTGCTTACAATTGCTGCCATTAGTTCGTCGAAAACTTCTGGGTGAGCCATTAAAATATCGCCGTGTCGGTAGTCGTAGTGCTCACTGCCGATATTTGCAACACGCGCTCCGGCTTCTTTGATTAAAAATGCTCGCGGTGCAAAGTCCCATATATTACCACCATGTTTGTATATGAGGTGGCTATCCAGGCGCCCGTCGGCCACAGCCGTAAAGTTACGCGTGACACTAAACGAATTTAGCTTAGGGCGTAAGGCACGAATAGCACTTTGCATAGCCGGGTCAGCCAGCGGACCGGCCAGTTCCATCCAGCTTCGCGCGAGGGGGCGATGAGCGATATGGACTCGCTGACCATCTTTGAACGTACCGCCGCCTTTACTGGCAGTATATAGCTCGTCGAGAACGACGTTATATACAAGGGTAAATACGGGCTCGCCACCAGAAATAAGCGTGACCATATTGCGAACATAGGGCAGGCCACGCACGAAACTTTCAGTGCCATCAATTGGGTCAACCAACCAAAATGTGTCAGCGTCGCCACTTTTGCCCAGCTCTTCACCTTCAAAACCCACCGAGCCATCAAACGCACGAAGCGCATTTTTTAGTAGGTGCTCTAGTTCGGTATCAAGCAGCGTGACAGGTGTGGCATCGGCCTTGAGCTGGTTTGCAACATCGCCGTGCACGGCCAAAATTTTGGCACGATATGGCCGCACCACAGACTCAATACACTGCTGTGCTTGTGCGAAAAAATCAGCCGTTGGCTGCATTACTTATCCTGATAGCGTGCGATTGATTCAGCGATAATTGCCTTAGCAGCCTCGGCATCACCCCAACCTTCTACTTTGGTACTGCCTGGCTTTTTGAGATCTTTGTAGTGATTGAAGTGGTGCTCGATCTTGAGCTTCCACTGATCATGCAGATCGTCAATATTCTCAATTGCCTTGCCAACATTTCGGTCATCGGCTGGCACGACGACAATCTTGTGGTCAGCTTCGCCATCGTCGATAAAGTTCAATACACCGATAACCTTACCTTCTAGATATACACCGGTTGGAATTGGCTCGTTAGTTAGTACTAACGTGTCGAGTTCATCACCATCCTCATCGAGTGTCTGCGGAATAAAGCCGTAGTTGCAAGGCTTGGCGAAAATACTTGGCTCAACGCGGTCTAGCACGAACAAGGCCTTTTCACGGTCCCATTCAATTTTGAGCGTTGACCACTTTGGTATTTCAATGACGGTGTTAACGGTGCCGTTTTGGTAATCACCAGGCGTTAGTACTACATTATAATCTGCCACGATATTCTCCTGATTTATTGCTAGCTATTTCCGTTATATTGTACACGACCAGCTTGAGTCTGCGCCAGCTTCCAGCTACATCGGCCCGCCCATGTCGGCACTAGCACGCCCAGTACGGCCAAAAGGGTTGCCGTAAACTAGTTCGTTGTAATTCATCTCTCTCTGCATCTGTTCCCAATGAGTGGGGCGGCGATGAATGCTATTTTCTACCGGCATGACTTCACTGCGTGGATCAGTCGGCCAGCCAGCATTTGCCAGATACACCACATCTTCGAGCGCAAAGCGCCAGTAGCGCAGCTTATCGGCAGCCTCTGCTGTACTGCGAAGCTGAGATGGCCGCGCTTCGGCTATCCAAATCGAATCAGCATCAAACACATCGGCAACGGTGCCGCCTAGTAGTTGCACCGTGTGGTCTGGTGAACACGAGCGGCTACTCGCCTTCACAAAGATATCGGCAATGTCCTTACCGCGTGCCGCATCCCACAGCACGCCGGCTCGCAGGCCAATAATATCCACCTGACCAACCAAGGTCATCTCACCCAGAGCGGCAAGTACCGCATCTGGCGTCTCGCCACTGCCACGCCAACTGTTAAACGTATCAAACAGATTACGATCCGCACTTTCTTTGCTTGCAGCCATGGCATCTCCCGACAAATTATTGGTTTTATTGTACACTAGCCCTCATAGGTATGAAGCACACAAACAGATTAGTTGTAGTCGGACATCGCGGCGCCAAAGGCCTAGCCCTCGAAAATACTGCACCTAGTGTTGAAGCTGCACTGGACTACGGTGTTGACATGATCGAGATAGACCTCCGTGTTAGTAAAGATGGGCAGCTCGTACTACTTCATGATGGTGATGCTGTGGCACGAAATGGCCAAATTATACACGTCAGCGACCATAATTTTACCGATTTGCTGAAATATTTTCCTGACATTCTGACACTCGAAACACTACTGCCTCTCATCAACCATCGCTGTAAAATTATGTTGGAATTTAAGGTTATTGAGGCAGTCGACCCAGCCATCAAAATTTTGCAACAACACCTTGCATCCGACTGGGAACATACTGAGTTTATGTTTGCATCGTTCAAGTTTGATATCCTCAAAAAGCTTCGTGCAAACATGCCCGAAATTGAAATTGTGGTGCTGGATAACTGGTCTAGTCTGCGCGCCGTCTACCGAGCACGCCAACTCGGCACGACGTATCTCAGCATGGATCAACGCTATTTGTGGTGGGGAGTGATCCGCAATCTGTCAAAACACTACAAGTTATTCTGCTATCCTAATCACAAACTTATCCATATCAAACATGCCAAACCAGCCACTTGGGCCAAGTACGGACTACATGGCGTCATCACTGACTACCCAAACTTTTTCTTGCCCAAGCAGACATCGGGTATAGTAGGTAGTAATGAGGGCAACATTTCATCACGCGGAAAAGCAAACCGATAGCATCACTTCCTTTTGGTTTGAGCCTGAGCGTCCGATGCAATTTACTGCAGGGCAATTTACCGAACTAACTATTGAACATGCCGACGCCGACAGTCGTGGCATCAAGCGCTGGTTCACCATAGCTTCGTCACCCAGCAGTGAACTTATCGGCATTACCACTAAATTTGCCGGCGAAGACAAAAGTAGCAGCTTCAAAAAAGCCTTGTTTGGTTTGCAAGTTGGTACTGAAGTAAAACTTGAAGATGCAATGGGCGATTTCGTATTACCAAAACTTCTACAAACACCGCTCGTGTTTGTGGCAGGCGGCATCGGTATTACTCCATTTCACAGCATGCTACAGTGGATAGCCGAAACTGGCGAAGACCGACCAATTAAGCTCATCTATGCTGTACAGAGTGAGGATGACATTCTATTCCAGGACACCTTTAGTCGCGCAAACACACATGCAACTATTGTTGTGAGTGAACCGTCGGCAGCATGGGGTGGTGAACGCGGGCGAATTACCGGCGAAATGATCTTAGGCTTGGAAAAACCGTCTGAAGATTCACTAATCTATTTATCTGGTCCCGAACCAATGCTCGAAGCACTACAAGCTGATCTACTCAAGCAGGGGGTCAAGCAGCGTCAACTCGTAACCGATTTCTTCCCTGGCTATAGTAGTCTTTGACTTAGTACGGGCGAATACGCCGTTCGCTTTGTTCGCGCTGACCATATGTCTCTAGCAATGTTTTGCCCGCCCAGGCAATGACTGGCTCCGCATGATCAATATCGTGGAGATGTAAGCGGAATTCTCTGTCGGTCCACTCGTGTGAAATTATGCCGTCTAGGGTATAGCGATCTTGAATTTTGGGTGCGGCACTATCACTCCGAACCGTCACGTGCGAGCGCACCGCAGCCAGCAACGCTACAGTGTCAAATAGCGGTAAGTCGACAAAAACTACCGACAGATGTTCCGCATCTTCAGCAATATGCACCCTGCCCTCAGTCCACCCTTCGAACGTTGCAGCCATAGTCACTCCTTGGTTATAACTCCACTATACTCTGTCAGGTGTTATCTAGGCAGCCGATGGAGCGGTAACTTCAGGCTTGGCCTGTAGCTTGCCTTCTAGATACTCACGGATAGTAAGGGCGGCTGTGGCACCTTCGCCAACCGCGCTGGCTATTTGCATAGTGGCGCCACTGCGAACATCACCGGCCGCAAACACACCTGGCATAGTCGTCTGCAAATGGGCGTCAGTTGTGATGAGGCCGACTTCGTCT
The DNA here is from genome assembly GCA_964647125.1 of uncultured Candidatus Saccharibacteria bacterium. Classification (GTDB taxonomy): domain Bacteria; phylum Patescibacteriota; class Saccharimonadia; order Saccharimonadales; family UBA4665; genus UBA6224. The sequence continues at coordinate 69,865 of CAZYFP010000001.1, read as the reverse complement.
AGCTCAATAGCACTACTGGCTAGGAACTGAGTGTTCGGCAGTAGTCCAACAAATACGAATACACCATCAGTTATAAATTCTGTTTTTTGACCATCTTTAGTGCCAATAACCTTGGTGACAGAATTGTCCTGGCCAATAATCTCATCAGTTGTCGTGTTGAGATGAACCGTGATCTTGCCTTCGTCTACAAACTTCTGGAGTTCATGCTGCAGCACTTCACTAGCGCGAATTTCACTACGCACCAGTAAGTCAATATGGCTAGCAAAGCGCGTCAAGAAAATTGCTTCCTGGATTGCAGAGTTACCACCACCTACAACCACCAGCTTTTTGTCGCGATAAAATGCGCCGTCGCAAGTCGCGCAGTAGTGGACGCCCCGGGCGTAGTACTCTTGCTCACCAGGCACGCCAATTTTTTTATAATCACTGCCGGTTGCGATCAGCACCGCACGCGCCAACATATCGCCACTAGTAGTTTCAAGCCGCTTGTACTCGCCCTCGTCGGTAATCTTGGTAACCTCGCCTAGTTCAATTACCGCGCCGAAGCGCTCAGCCTGCTTTTGCAACTGTTGCGCAAGTGTTAAACCCTCGATACCGTCAGGAAAGCCAGGATAATTATCAACCATGTCGGTAATGGCGGCCAAACCACCAACCACACCCCGCTCGAATAGCAGCGTATCAATATCTTCACGGGTGGTATATACCGCGGCAGCCAAGGCAGCCGGACCGGCGCCAATCATTATTACATCGTGGGTCGGTGTGTCACTCATTACGTCTATTGTACCTTATCCATTACATGGCACCACTTAAGGTGGCGCCGATTTTATCGCAAACTACTATGCTAATGCTGGTGCTAATTTGGCTAAGTTATAGCCAACAACTACTTCACGGCTGTCGTCTTGCTTAGTTACCACAGTTACTGGCACGGTAAGAGCTCCAGACAGAGCGAGGGCCTCAGCCTGACGCTCCGGGTGATCATCTAGGTTCACGACGTCATATTTGTGATCTTTGATATCGAGGTACTTCTTTACCATGACGCAATACGCGCAGGTGTTTGTAGTAAAGATTGTGATGTTTTTGACCATTATACCCTCCAAATGGTTTTAGTTATGTTTTGGTGTCGGTTTTGGCCTGATAGGTGCTCTCAAACGCATCAGGTGAAAATCGTATACTCAGTATAATCTAGCGTAAGCACTACCGTCAATAGCACTACATATTGTGTTTTTTACCCCAAAAGTGCTATTTGATAGCCACAAGCTTGACGAGGAAAACGAGCGTTGCCTTGCCAGGGATACTACCCTGCCCAGCATCACCGTATGCAAGATCTGCTGGTATAACTAGGCGACGAACACCGCCGACCTTTAGGCCAACTAAGCCCTGTTCCCAACCCGCAATAACCTGCTTAGCACCCAGCGTCAGCTGCAAAGCAGTAGTTTGGGTGTAGTTTTCGTCGAACTTAGTGCCATCTTTGGCGAGAGTACCGTAATACTTTACGTGTAGACAGTCACCATTTTTGGCTGCGGCACCAGTACCAACTGTCAGGTCTTCTATCTTGAGTTCCTGTACATCGTCATTCTTGGCCTGGAATTCAGCGGGAACCTTTTCGGCTGCTGCAGCTACTGGCTGCTGGATGTTACACGTCGCATTCGTTTGGTCTTGCTGTGAAGTATCTGGAGTAGCGGGGTCATTTTTGTTAGTGATCGAATCATACACAACTGCAATCGTTAATGCCGATGCAGACAGCAGGAACAGTAGTGCTCCCATTAGTGCAAAAAATCTCTCTCTTTTCCGTGCCATATAGTACCTCTTAGTATACGTTGCTTAGTATTTTGACGCTAGTGTTTCTCCTCCACACAACGCATAAATTTGTATGTATTTTACGCGCTCTGGGGATGGGACGGATGATGCTGGGTAGTAGGAAAGATAGGAGCACACGCTCAACTTGTCTTTCGGGACGACGAGAGGACGGGCGGTTCCACGAAGTATGCTCAAGCGGCGTCTTGATTGGGGGAAACCAATCGCCAGCTGAGCAAATCCGCCCGTCCTCTCTTATCGAGATGCGGTACCCTTGGGGGGTCGGTACGGCGCATCTCTGAAGGGCAGCCACAAATTGATCGGAAACGACCAATCAACGAGACTAGAGCCTCCCAGCTCTATTGTCGTTACGCCAGCGGCGCGGGCTGCTCCAAGGTAGAGCGGTGAGACGAGCTCCAGCCACAAATACTACGAAGTGTAGCCTGTGTGGGGTATCCGCTCGCCTCACCTGATTAGGGGACCCTGCTAGGTCATCCGTCATAAGTACAAACTCTAGACTCTACTCAACTGCTGTTCCAGCAAGAGGACTCCGGGTTCTGGCACCAGTGTAGCATGCACCCCAATAGTAATTCAAAGCACAAAAATGGTCTTACCAGCCGCCGCCACCACCACCGCCGCCGCCACCGCCAGAGAAACCGCCGCCACCAAAGCCGCTACTACCCGAGCTAGACGGTGCAGCAAAGCTAGCATTCACCGCCGAACTAAAACCGCCGCTAAATGATCCGACGAGATATCCCGTGTTAAAGGAGGTAATGTTTCCACTATACCAATCAGGTGGGGCGGCATATATATCCTTAAACTGCCCTGCCCACTCTTTTTCTACTCCCATTACAATGGCGAATGGTAGCAACTTTTCGAACAGCTCTACCGTACGCACTGGTTCGCCAGCATTTGCTGCATAGGCCGCATTTGGTCCTTCGAGCAGTTTCATGCGGTCCTTTTCGGCTGTTTCCATATATAACTTCAGTCCTAGCAGCTGCTCACGGGCAGCCACACCCTGAGCCGTCCTGGCTGGAATGTGACGGGCAAATAAAATTAAGATTATTGCACTGGCAACCAGTCCACCCAGCAACGACAAAAGGTGGTACTGTGCCGAAGTCCCAAATAAGAAAATCGCAATGTAGATAACAGTCACCAAGCTACCGAACTTAAATAGATATTTGCGAGGGTCTTGGCGGAAATAGCCTGCCTTGGTCAAGTCTTTGCTAACTGCTTTGCGAAGTGACTCGGCTGTTTTGTAGAACTCAGTTTTAAGTGACGATAGCTTAACAGTTGCACTGCCGTCGTCGTTGGCAACAAGTTTGCCTGAGCTAAAAACACCATTTAACAGCGTACGTTCATACACCGACAACCCGGTTTCATCTTGTCGCAGTAGCTCCAGGCTGTAACTCAGCTTGTCCTTACCAATCAGTCTATTCTCACGCTTTTCAATAATCTTGATGTATTTGCGGCGAGCTAGATCTATGAACATTGCCGTAATATCCCGATTGTCGACCTGAAAGTCAGCGATTGCTCCCGCCTCGATAGGTAGAATATTTTCTGGTGGAGCATACTGCGGAACGATAGTGCCATGGCCTGGTGCATCACGACCCCTCTTCCACCACCAGCTAAAGCCAATAATAAAGCTTAGTATGGGCAAAACTATGAGTGCAAGCAGCTGCCACAGATAATCCCGAACATAGTCTACGATTGTAGGTGCCGTGAAATAGCCCTTTTGAAAACCAACGACATACGTCAAGGTCTCATGGCGGCCAAGGTTAACGGCGCTCACCAGCACTTCCGAACCATTTCTTGAGATCAGACAGCGACTCGAGTCCTTGGCAGTAATACCGGCATAGCAAACAGGCTCATTAGTGCTTAGTTTGGCGTCAGGTGGTAAATGAATGGTTGCGGTTACGTTATCAAATGACTGCTCCCACTGATCGCCGTTTACATCCCAGTACAGCTCGTCACCATCGGCAAAAAAGGCAATCACATTGCTAAGGGTGTAGTCGATGGTGTACTCTTGGGCGCCCGTAACTGTCTGGTCGGGGCTTCCTATTTTAATAACTGTGTTGCCTTCTGAGCCATAGGTAGTGTATTCAGCTGGTGCACCGCTGCTTGAGCTGACGCTATTAATGTGCAGCTTTAACGGTGCGCCGTGGTAGCTCGCTGGAATTGCACGGAAAAACCCATGATTATTTGCCGAGTAACGAATACTGATGCGCTCAACAATATGCAGCCTACCCTGCTTGTCCTCACGACTCAGAGTCTCGTCGGTCGCAAAGTTTGTAATCCTAAAATTATTAACATCACTGCTGGCTACCTGTGAAACACCTGGCGTGAAGTAGCCTTTTTGAAAACCAACAACATACGTCAGCGTCTGACGTGGTTTTACATTCGTAGCACTCACACTAATGTCGTTGCCAGCGCGTGTGATGCTGCAGGTACCTTTTGCGCCGTTGTAGCAGACTGGATTCTGTGTTGCCAGCGGCACATCACTCGGCAAATGGATTGTGGCCGAAACCTGTTCCATCGGCTGATCCCACTGATCGCCGTTCACATCCCAATACAGCTGATCGCTGTCCCCAAAACTCGCAACTACATTCCGCAATGTGTAATCAATAGTGTACTCTTGGGCACCCGTGACCGTCTTGTCGGGATTACCAATCTGCACAACAGTATTTCCGTTTGAAGCATAGGTGTTAAACTCGGCTGGAGCACCAGAATCTGAGCTGACTTTATTTACTCGCAACCCGACAGTATTGCCTTGATATGTCTGCGGGATAGCACGCAAGATGCCATGATTATGGTCTGTAAAACGCACTTTGATTCGCTCTATCACCCGAAGCGTACCAGACCCATCACCCCGCGTTAGTGTTTGGTCACTGCTGAAGCTAGTAATCGTAAAATCATTAACGTCCGCTTGTACGACGGTTGGCGCTACTAGTATTAGTACAAACAGTACTGTGGCTAGTAACAGGCGGCGCATGGCTAGGCCTGTTCAGCCCCGAGCTGATCTTTTGCGGCTGCAACAATTGCTTCGACCGTCTTAGCTACTTCTTTATCGGTAAGTGTTCGGTTTAGCCCGGTGATGGTAATGCGGAAGGTGACATTTTTGTGTACTACATCGTCTTTGGCCTGATAAATACCGACGGGCTGCAACTGGATGTGTGTATCATTCGGCGCATGAGCCCCCAACTGTGTATCGACTAGTGCTGCTAGCTCGTTAAATGGCTGCTCAGTTTTTACTCGAAGTGTCACATCTTGCCAGACACTTGGAAATTTAGACAGCGGGACATACGAAGACTGCTGCGTACCAGCCAAAAATAACAGTGGATCTAGTTCAAACCCAGCGCTAGCCTCGGGGAGTTTGAGTGCCCGCCGCACAGATGCCTTGTACTCGCCAACCACGCCCCACACTAAGCCATCATCTGGTTTACGCAGTACGGCACTTCGCGTTGGATCATACGGTGCCACCATTTGCTCAAGCCACGGATTGTCGTAGAGATCAGCTTTGTCGAGCGGCACAAGCTGCATCCACGACTCAAGCTGGTGTTGCTGCAACAACTCGTGCAGCTGCTGTTTTGCCTGGTAGTAGGCAGCGCCATTTTTTGTTTTATTACATGCGTAGACATACGCCAGTGCATTTACTTCTTTTGGCAAGGCTGGCTCTAGTGGGTCTTGCTCGCCGTGCACGTGCGCTTTACCTAACTCAAATAGCGCAAACTCATCATAGCCAGACTTGATGTTGGTATGTACATGCGCCAATAGACTTGGCGTTAGACTCAGGCGATAGTACTGCAAATCAGGGCTGAGTGCATTGCTCAGACTAAATGCTTTGGTTTTGTCTTGACCAACTTTATCGAGCAAATCGCCATGTACAAAACTGTAGGTCAGCAATTCGTTAGCACCTGACCGGGCAAGTGTGGCACGAAGTCGAGATTTCAAAGCAAATAGTTCATCATTTTGGACTGGCGTAATGCTACGCTCTGGCAGCTCAAGTGGCAGACGGTCAAAACCATACAACCTACCCACCTCTTCTACAACGTCTTCGCGTGTTTCGATGTCCGTCCGCCAAAACGGCGCAGTTATCGTTAACGTATCGCCATCAATTACTACCCGGCACTCCACATTTTCCAGCAATGCGCTCATATCCTCAGCCGACAGGCTCAGTCCAAGTCGAGCATTAATAAATTCAGTCGTGACCGGCACTGGTGGATGCACCCATTGACGACCCTCAACTTGATTAACATCAATCAGCTTACTGGCAACTTTGCCGCCGGCGTGAGTGCGGATTTCGTCAACAATCTTGGCTAAAACTGCCAGGTTTTGCAAGGGTGACTGGCCCTTACTGAAACGCGTTAACGCATCAGTAAACAGACCGTGTGCCATGCTGCTACGGCGAACAGAATACATATCCATGCTGGCACATTCAACAATGATATTTTTGGTCGTTTCGTCGACCTCTGTTTTGCTGCCGCCCATGATGCCACCAAGGCCGATCAGCGTGCTGTCGGTTGCAATCATGATGGCTTCCTGACGTGGATCGATGGTTTTGCCGTTCAGTAGATCGACCGTCTCGCCCTCGCGTGGTTGTCGGACAACTAGCGTAGCCTTATCACCACCGTCGAGCGCTTTTACTTTGTCGTAGTCGTAGGCGTGTAGCGGCTGGCCGGTTTCAATCATGAAATAATTAGTGTAATCAACGATGTTGTTAATCGATCGTTGCCCGACTTTTGCTAGCTCAATTTGTAGCCACAATGGGCTCGGCCCAACTTTAACATCCGACATTGCTACTACTGCAAACCGCGGTACCAAACTTGGTATTTCATTGCGAACTTCAATTGGCAAAACGTCGGCTTCAATATCTGGGAATACTGGATTTGGTCGATACCAGTCAGGGCTCTTAAATGCCAGACCTTGGATTCCAGCTAGCTCACGCGCAACACCCAAAAAACCAAAACAATCTGGACGATGCGTGAACATTTTGTTTTCTATATCAATAATATAGTCATCCAGTCCGTAGGCCTTAGCAAAAGCATCGCCGGGTTTGGCTGTGTCATCCAGTTCTAAAATACCTTCGTGGCTATCGCCCAGCGCCAACTCTTTTGGTGAGGCAAGCATGCCGTTGCTGACAACGCCGCGAAGCTCTCGGCTACCCAGCACAAACGGATCCTTGCCGACACTTTCTGGCACCGTACTACCAGGTGGCAACCAGGCAACCATCAGACCTTCACGTACATTTGGCGCACCGCATACTACTTGCACATGGCCGTTTTGGTCACGCTTGACATCAGGTGTATTACCACCGTCGTCAATAGTACAGACATGTAATTTGTCAGCATTTGGGTGATCCAAGCAACTCACTACTTTTGCAACGACAACGCCCTGATACTTTTTACCGATATCCTCAACGCCTTCAACCTCGCCCAGCTGCGAACCAATTGTAGTCACCAGTGCCTCAATACCATTCGGCGCAATGTCACCGACAGTCTTGTATTGTTCGTTGAATGCCTTGATTGTATGTAGACTAATTTTCATGAGTTGGCCCCTATAATCTGCTGCTGAATCTTAGTAAGTTCGCTGTCGTCCATTTTGGGACCTTCGACTGTACTAATATAGCCGACATATTCAGGATAAAATTCTTGGTGCTTAGACCAGACATTCGTCTCGCCTGCTAGATCACCATGCAGCGGCAAAAGCTTGACATGAACGTGAGCTACACCAGTGCCCTCAACAACCATCGCCACTCGTGGCGTGTCAAAAGCCTTTTCGAGCATTTTGGCCACAGTACGACTTGCCTGCATGAGTCCGTTGTATGCTTGATCGTCAATCGAAAACACATAGTCACCAACATTTTGCTTTGGGATTACTACCGTAAATCCTGGTGTGTTCGGAAATGGCGTCAAAAACGCCAAATAGTTGTCGTCTTCCCAGACTTTCCATGATGGGATTTCCCCACTTATAACTTTGTCGAATAGCGTGCTCATGAGAATTGCCTCAAGAAATCTAATTTTCCACTCTCAAAGTGTCGAACATCTTCGATGCCGTACTTAATCATAACCAGGCGCTCAATACCAAAACCCCAGGCAAAGCCAGTGTAGATCTCTGGATCGATATCGGCGTGGCGCAGGACGTTGGGGTGAATCATGCCGCAACCACCCAGCTCAATCCAGCCAGATTGACTACAAATACTACAGCCCTGCTTGTCACAAAATGGGCAGCTGGCCGCAAACTCAAAACTGGGCTCGGTAAACGGAAAGTAGAATGGCTGCGTCTTTACTTCTAGTTCTTTGCCGTAGTAACTTTGCAAAAAGGTTTTGAGTGTCGCAATCAGATTGCCAGCGTGGACACCCTTATCAACGTAGACACCCTCCAGCTGATAAAACGTGTGTTCGTGGCGCGCATCAAGGTCTTCGTTACGAAATACGCGGTCTGGCACAATGACAGCAATTGGCTCACCCGTTTCAAGGTTTGGCTTGTACTTTTTAAGCATGCGGTTTTGCATGGTACTGGTGTGCGCTGGTGCAATTAATCGCTTGCCGTTAGCGTCCGTCTGCACTGTCATAAAGGTGTCATAATCGTCACGAGCCGGGTGGTCTTCGGGGAAGTTTAGGGCACCAAACATATGATAGTCGTCGTCGAGCTCGCGTGATTCATTGGCGTTAAAACCCATGCGGTAAAACACATCAAGCACGACCTCGAGCTCGGTCATCAGTGGATGTTTACTGCCCGTGTTGCTAGGTAGTCGTGCTGGCTGGCTGGCGTTGATGTCCATTGGCGCCGTGACGTCTATGGCCGGAAGCGATTCGGCCTCATCCTGACTTGCATTCACCATTGCTTGCAAACTTTGCTTGAGCTGGTTTAATTCCTTGCCAAAACTAGCCCGCTGATCACCCGGCAGCGTTCTAAGCTGGTCTACTAAACCCTTCAGTTCCGCAGCTTTTAAAATGTCAGTTTTGGACTCGAGCGTTGCAAAACGCTCTTTGAGCACGCGGTCAGCCTCGGCTATCTCTGTATTTTGGTAGCTCATGTTGCGTATAAGTATAGCAAGGTTAGGGGCAGCTATCTAGCCATAAACGATAAAGACGACCCCTGAGAGGCCGTCCTTACCTATAAAACGATACTTTAGTTTAGAGTAGCTGGTCGATATCGCTATCAAGCACTGAAGTGTCAAGATCTTTATCGAGCTGAGTTGCAGTATTGTCCAGCAAGGTATTGGCGCTCTGCAGGTCGGCTTTGGTTTTGATTGCCGTATCATCAGCAGCTGTATCTGCCTGCGTTGATTGCTCAGCAACTGGCTTATCTTGTCCTGCCTTCCAAACGCTATACCCAGCAAAGCCAGTAACCGCCAGCACTACTACGGCTAATAATGCAACAAGGTGACCAACTCCGGTTTGAGATGTACGAAATGCCATGATTAGTTGTCCTCCGTCTTGGTTGTGTCAGCCTTGTCCGCCTGAACCAGAGCGACAACAATGGACTTTAGTGATTTTCGGTACTCTTTTAGTGCATCGCGGGCAGCTGCAGCACCGGCTTTGGCGCCACTAAGCATAGCCGCAGGATCACTAGCGCTGCAGTCGATTGTGGCTCCCATGGATTTGAGTGCGGCTACAGCCAATGTTGCATCAGCCTGTTTCTGTGTGGCGCTTGCAACAAGTGTGTCGTAGTTTGCAACCGGAAGACTGTTGGTGGTTTGGTATGCCTGCACCTTTGTAAATAAGGTGTTGAGTCGAGCGAGATACTTGTCGGCGTGAGCATCAAATGCCTTAAGCTTGTTGTTGACTGCTTTTTGGATATTTTGACATGTCTTGGCTCGCTGCAGCTTACTTTTCCCGTGCATGGTTTTAGCGCGCTGCAAGGAAAGCTTTTGCATGCCGTTACGCTTCAACATCGCTGCTTTGTTCTTGATCTCAGATTCGTTTTCTCGGCCATCACGCCCACGTTGCGACGAATCGTCTGAGGTACTTTCATCATCTGAACTATTGTCATCTGACTGACTTGTGCCGGTGACACTGTCATCGCCTCCGGAATGTGCAAATACTGGCGTTGCTGCCACCATAATAACGAATGATAAGGCGACTAGAAATAATGCCGCGTTAAACTTTGTTTGCTTCATAGAAACCTTTCGTAGGACTATTACTAACTACAAATGCAATCGTATCATATTGCTAATGTATATATGTAAGATATCTCACCACAACTAAAGCTGTTACAATTTACGTATTCACTCTAAAGGAGAACGGCATGGGCTTTTTCAGCAAACTAAAGGACAATTTTCAGCACGGCGGTATAAAGATTACTTTGGCAGCACCACCGGTTATTACGGCCAACATGACGACCTTGCCAGTACAGGTCACCGTAACTGCCGGGGAGACGGCGCAAAGAATTAACAGCCTCAGCGTTGAACTTATAAAAGAAGAGTACAGCCAGGGTCGATCCACCACTACCGGCACCAGTACGAATTCCGAGCAACAGACCACCATCCTCAGCCGCCAAGACACTAACCAGTCATTCGACCTACCAGCTGGGCAAACTGCCACTATCGACCTAACACTTTCAGTTAGTACGCCAGCGCAAATTGATAACCCCGCCCTGCGGAAAGCAGCTGGCATCATGAGTGCCTTTTCTACATTTGGAAGTTCTGCCAATAACTGGCAGCACTACATCCGTGCAAGCGCCGACGTAGAAGGCATCGTACTCGACCCGAGCGCGCAGCAACGCGTACAGATCGAAGGCAAGGAATCATCAAGATTTAGCATAAGATTTGGAGCATAAACTATGGCAAATTTTAGTTTTGATATTGAAAGCGACTATGACAAGGCAGAAATTATTAACGTGTTCGACCAGACCGAACGCGAGCTAGATGCTCGCTACGACTTCAAGGGCACGCCAGCGGCAATCGAATGGCTAGACGACAAAAAAGGCCTCAAGCTAACTGGTAATGGCGAGTGGCAGATAGATGCCATTTTGGACATTGTGCGAAAAAAACTTGCCGGCAGAAACCAGAGTCAAAAAGTACTGGACACCAGCAAGGAAGTTGTGGAGTCTAACCTCAAAACAACCAAAGAAGTGCCGTTTAAGCAAGGACTCGATCAGGATAAAGCCAAGCAACTAACTAAGTTGATCCGCGAGGAATATCCCAAAGTAAAAACGCAAATCCAGGGCGAGGCCGTGCGTGTCATGAGCGCCAGTAAAAATGATCTTCAAGCCGTTATGCAGCTACTGCGCGCTCAGGACTTGGACTTCCCTATCAACTTTACAAATTATCGCTAGGCTCTTCGGGCGTTTCGGCTACGGCTTTCGCCTGTTCACTGAGCCGCTGCCGAGCAATGGTAAAAATAAGACCTAACGCACCCAGCGCAGCTACACTGCCAATTGCAATTTCTTTGCCGTGGTCATGTAAAAAACCATCGCTTTCTGGGGTTTTAGTCATGTACCCAGTATAACCCTGGTGCGCTATACTATTAAACATATGCGAGATAACAAGACGCTATTAGCCGATGCAAAACAGGTGCTAGCTGATAACGACAAGGGTACCTACACCATGCCAGCCGGCAAGCTGTACCCACACCAATGGCTATGGGACAGTTGTTTTACGGCAATTGGACTGCGACATCTAGATGTTGACCGGGCACAAACCGAGCTGCTGAGCTTACTGCGCGGACAATGGCATAACGGCATGCTACCAAATATGATTTTTAGCAGCGACCCGGGCTTCAAGCGCGACCGCATGGCCTGGCATAGCAGCCTCAGCCCAAATGCACCTGACGACATTGCTACGAGCGGCATTACGCAACCACCGATGTTAGCCGAAGCCGTCGTGCAAGTTGGCGAAAAACTGAGTTGGCCGGAACGACGGCTATGGTACAAACAAATGTGGGACGGTCTTATTGCCTACCATGAGTGGCTGTACGCCGAACGTGACCCCCACCATGAAGGGCTGGTGCTTTTGATTCATCCCTGGGAAACCGGACTCGACAACACACCGCCATGGATGGAATACCTCAAAGATCATCAGCTCCCTTGGTGGATTCGTGTACTCGACAACACGGGACTTGATAACGCGGTTAGTTTGTTCCGACGCGATACACGTTCGGTGCCAGTGAACGAGCGCTTTTCTAACCTCGAAGTTTTGGCGTTATACGATACCCAGCGACGTTTGCGGCGAAAGGGCTACGATATTGGCCGTATCCTGGATCATTCACTGTTTGCAATTGAAGATCTGTCGTTTAACAGTATCCTCATTCGTGCCAACCAACATCTCCGTGACATTGCCAAAAGCATCCGCGTAACCATACCAGAAGAACTAGAGGTCAGCATGAAAAAGACCGAAAAGACTTTTGACCAGCTCTGGGATGACCTAAGCCAACAATACTACTCACGCGACTTCGTGACGCACAAATGGTTGCGCGAACCATCCATTGCCACACTGTTGCCCCTCTACGCCGGCCATATCAGTAAGGAGCGAGCTGCGCGGCTCGTCAAACTTATCGAAAACCCGCATCAGTTTGGCACGAAGTTTCCACTACCAAGTGCACCCCGAACATCTGCCTATTTTGACCCCAAGCGCTATTGGCAAGGTCCAACCTGGATTAACATGAACTGGCTTGTCATCGATGGACTGCGCCGCTATGGGTACGATGATCATGCTGAAGTGCTTACTGAAATGACGCTTGAATTAGTGCGCACTCACGGCTGTAATGAATATTTTGACCCGATGGATGGGAGCCCGCTCGGTGTCGATAATTTTAGCTGGACCGCAGCACTGGCGATTGATCTACTGAAGAAATAGCTAGTCTTCTAGTGTTGGCTTGTCGAGGCTGAGTGGCTCAACCGTTGGATTGCTGTCAGTAATTTTAACGATATCTCGATCAACCTTGCCAAGCTCTTTGTAGGTAGCGTTGTAGTGGTTAACCGTCGTACCAAGAGCAGAACCTAACTTTTGCATGTAGGCATTGTGCGAGATAAGGTGCTTGCTGAGTTGCTCAATGTTTTTACGAATTTTTTCGGTGTCCTTGTGAATCTCGATACTGCGCAACCCCTGCATGATGGTCTGTAGCATAGCACTAAGCGTGCTGGGCCCAACAATAGTCACTTTCTTTTCGCTGGCATACTGGATAAGATTGCGGCCACTGACATTGCCCAGACCAACCTTGTTGGCCAGTAAGTCGTAGTAAATTGCCTCGCTCGGAATAAACATCAATGCCTGATCAAGTGTGCCTTTGCCAGGCAAAATATACTTGCTGGTTTCGTCAATGCGCCGCTTTAGGTCTTCTTTGAATGACTTGGCTAACGCTTCTTGTTCGTGCGGCTTTGCTTCGAGTAAACGGTTGTAGTTCTCAAGGCTAAATTTACTGTCAAGCGGTAGCACTTTGTCGTCCAGTATGACTGCGGCGTCAACAATCATACCTTCTGCAAGTTTGTACTGTAGCTGATAGGCTCCGGGCGGCAAGGTATTTTTGAGAATTTGCTCTAAATAAAATTCACCGAGCACACCGCGTTGTTTAGGATTTTGCAAAACGTTCTGCAAACTTTTAAGCTCGTTGGCAATGTCACCGACATTCTTATTTGTTCCCTCTAGTTTGGTCAGCTTTTCGGTGACGTCTTGTAATATCTTGATGCTGGCAGCAGATTGGTTAGCAATCTGTTTGTTGCTAGCACCAAGCTGTTCGGTCAGCTGCTTTTGCACACCATCTTTTAGCTGCGTAATATCCTCGCTTAGTTTTGTCAGGTCTTGCTTGAGTAGGAGTGACACATTGCCATCAGTTTTAGGGGCACGCTGCTGCAACACCAGCACAGCCAACATCACCAGCACTAGTACCCCCAAAACGATTACGGCAATTATCATAGCCCTATTCTAGCATTATTCTTAGTGAGGCATCTTACGCAAAGCGCGTAATCACAAACATTAGGGCAACTCCTAGCACTGTCAGGGCAATGGTTTTGTACGAGCTACTTTTGGCATGAGCTTGCGGCAAAATGTTACTAGCCGCAATATACATCAAAAGACCCGCAAAAAATCCAAGATAGACCGACAAGGCCGCTTCGGAAAATGACACGACTAGGCTGGCAAGACCGCCAAGGATTGGCATGATCACAACCAGCGCCAGCAAACGCTTAATGTTACTCAGCTTGTTCTGATGTAGCAACATAAAGTTTGCGGTATCAAAGCCATCAGCAAATCGATGTCCAATCACCGCCAATGCTACCGCTGATCCAACTGTGCTATTCACCTGAAACCCAACCCCAATACTTAGGCCGTCCAAAAAGCTATGGCCAGCCAGGGCAATTGCCCGGGCAACACCAAGCTTGGGGTGCGTGTGCGCTACATATTCTGACTCAACATGTTGGTGAACCAAGATAAGTTTTTCGACGCCATGAAAAAACAAAAACCCGATCGCAAACATAGCCATAGGCCAAGCAGGATCAAGCCCTCCACTACGTACTCCTTCAAAAATCTCAGGCAACAGATCAAATGCGACCACCCCCAGTACTAAACCAGATGTAAGCGCTAAGGCAATATGAAGCTGCCGTTGACTATGTATGGCAGCATAGCCTCCTGCGAGTGCAGCCAGAGCTGCCGCTACGGTTAGTAAAAAAACTATCATTCCTAAACTCTTTTCTTATACTGCTAGATCGATTCGAACAAAACCTTCGGCGTACTCAACCTGTAGTGACTCGCCTAGCTTTGTAGCGCGCGCTTTAACGAAACTACCTACCTTATCAATATCAGTAAACTGGCTTTTGTGCTGCGCGAGCGCTGCCAGTTTCAAATCTAAAGTTCCGGAAATATCAACCAAGCAATCGTGCTTGTCGAAATGAATGAGTAGCACATGGGCTACTTTATGTGGCTCGAGCTGCTCTTCAGACAGTAGATCTGGAAAACTTAGACGGTCGCGGGCGAGGGGGAAGATTGCGTCGAGCGTCGCTTGGCCAACCGCCCGATGATCGGGATGGTTAATAATTCCAAGCTGACTCGAGTATACCATGGTCGGGTCAAGCGTAATGACTGTATCCGGTTTTACTTGCCGAATACTACGCACTATGTCCTTTTTGAGCTCCATACTCACCTCAAGCTCACCATCTTTGTAGTCAAGAAAGTGCACCTTCTGAACGCCCAGTATCTCTATGGCAGCCTGCTGCTCGTCGGCACGAATTTTGCGTAGTACATCAGGGCTCATGGCTGGATCGGCTGAGCCCTTACCGCCATCCGTTACCACTAAGTATTCGACGTGCGCACCTTGCTGTACCCACGCAGCGATAGTGCCGCTGGCCGTTACATCAATATCGTCAGGATGTGCGCCAATTGCCAGTAGTCGTTTTGGCATAAATGGCGCCTTGCCTTCGCAGTGCATCGTAGTCATGAGGCCAGCATACCAGAACTTAGCCTTGTTTTGGCTATCTTTTTGGACGTCGTGAGTGCATCTCACGAGGTTGATAGCCCTGAATGTGCGTGAAGACCAGCCTACCAGCCTCACCACTAGCCCGAGTAAATCGAGCTGCTCGGCTGGTGCCGGATTCTACCGTAAATGCCGGCTCCAGGCCTAAATCATCCATATGCGAACCCGCCTCAATTTGTGCCCAGCTGTCGGTATCAGCGGCATAAATTAATCCCACCGTATCGGCTGCGTCACACGCCGCTACGATAACCCGTTTGTCACCAGTACTGTAGTCAAAGGCAACCTGACGGAATCTAGTCGGCATAATATACGTCAAATCCAGCGAATGACGACTAGTCTCTAGCTCGAATGATACTTTTAGGGACATTTCCGTAATAATAACAGCTTTACAAGCTATTAGCTAGTGTTGCAACTGCGTGTACTGCTAAAAATCCGCAGCAGTTTGCGCTGACCGGCCGCATTTGCGATAATCATAAGCAGTACTTAAAACGTAAAACCGAAAAATCCATGGAACAAACCTTATTTATACAACTTAGTCTGGTCCTAGGGCTTGCAGCTGGTATCTCGGCAATTATGAAGCTGCTTCGCCAGCCACTCATCATGGGCTATATCATTACCGGTGTGGTCGCTGGACCCTCTCTATTTAATCTCATACATAATCACTCGGCGTTCGAATCGTTTAGTGAGATTGGTATCGCCTTGCTACTATTCATCGTTGGACTGGGGCTCAATGTCTCCACGATACGCAGTCTTGGTAAACCGGTGTTTGTGGTTTCACTAGCAAATACATTTCTTGTTGGTGGTGTAAGCTACGGTGTTGCCCTACTGCTTGGCTTTAAACCCGAAGAGGCGCTCGTCATCGCTATCGGCATGCTATTCAGTAGTACTATTGTGGTAATCAAAGCGCTGACTGATAAGAAGTCTATCTCGCGTCTGTACGGGCGATTAGCAGTGGGCGTCACTCTTATGGAGGATATTTTGGCGACCGTTGCGCTGCTTGTTGTTACGGCAATGGCTGGTGGAGGCACCTCACTACACGACATCGAGTCGCTGCTTATGCGCGGCCTAGCACTAGCGCTTGGGCTTATTTTTGTTGGTGCTTTTGTTATGCCACGTCTTAGTAAGTTTTTTGCCAGCAGTCAGGAACTACTATTTATGTTTGCGCTGATGTGGGCTTTTGGTACTGCTAGCCTGTTTGAGGTTGCTGGCTTTTCAATTGAGGTTGGCGCCTTGTTCGCCGGCGTTGCACTAGCTTCTTTACCGTATGCGCAAGAGATCAGCACTCGACTCAAACCGTTACGAGATTTCTTCTTGGTGCTATTCTTTGTTAGCTTGGGCGAACGGCTAAGCCTGGAGACTATTGGGCAGGCGGCCGTGCCGGCACTAGTGCTGTCGGCTATTGTTGTCGTATTCAAGACTATGGTCTACGCCGGAACAATGGGTCGGCTTGGTTACACCGAACAAACTAGCTACAAAGTCGGCATTCATCTGTCACAGATCAGTGAATTTTCGGTCATCCTTGCCGTGTTGGCGCAAAGTACAGGCCTAGTTGGCAGCCAGGTAACCAATGTACTGACACTGACAGCGCTCATCACCATTGGCGTTTCAACCTATCTCATGCACTACGATGAGCGAATTTATCGAGTCATCAAAAAATCACTACGATTCATCGAACGCCCCAACCCCAAACTTGAGCCCCGAAATAATCCTGGCTATAAACTGATCTTGTTTGGCTACCACAAAGGTGGTCATGAATTTATCAAAGCCTTCAGAGACATGCGTAAGCGCTACATAGTGGTCGATTATAATCCTGACGTTACCGAAATCTTAGAACGCCAACATATAAACTATGTCTTTGGTGATGCTACGGACTATGAGCTACTGGAAGAAATTGGCGTACACAAGGCCGATCTAGTTGTAAGCACCATGACCGATCTGGACACAAACCTTATGCTTGTGCGCCATGTAAACCAGTGGAATCCAGAGGGCGTATTTATTTGTCATGCCAATAGCTACGACCACGCAGCCAAATTGTACGAACACGGCGCGGCATACGTGATGCTGCCACACTTTATTGGCAGTGAGCAAATGAGTTCATTTATTCGCAAGAATGGCAGCAATAAAGATGCCTTTGATCGGTATCGCAAGCGTCACATTATGACACTTGGTAAAATAGCTATCGATTAGCGTTTAGCTAGGCCTTTACTGGAGTGTTCCTGTTAGCACGAACTGACGATACTACGGAAGCGACAATTAGTCCGACTCCGACTGTGCCGGTAATTGCCTCAGGCATTTCATACATTGGTGAGATCAGCATAGACAGCGCAAGCGCCACAATGGCGTAGTGTGCACCGTGCTCAAGGAATCGATACGCATCAAGGGTACCATTGCGCACCATGTGAACTGTTAGTGATCGTACCCAAACGGCACCAGCACCAAGGCCAGCCATAATCAGCACTACATCACTGGTGATCGCAAATGCGCCTAACACACCGTCAAGAGAGAAGCTGGCGTCAAGTAGCTCTAGGTACAAAAACATTGTAGCCGCCGCCCATCCAGTGTAGTGCGCTAGCTTGCTGGTGTGCTTGGTTGTGCGCTCGATTAGCATCGTTAAGCCGTGAATGACTACATACGTAGCAGCACCTATCAGACCAGCAACTAGTGTTTCGTGACCATGGTGGTTAGCTGGCAAATTGGCCAGAACCACAATAACTATCGCAGTAATGACTGGCGGTAACCACCATCGCCCAATACGTTGAAACGGCCGTTCAAACCACTCAATCCAGTGATGTTCTTTATTCTCCGCCATGAAAAAGTGCAAACTGAGCATGAGCAAAAACGCACCGCCAAAGGCTGTAATAGTTGGATGTGCAACCTCGAGTTCGTGGGCGTATGCCTCCGGATGATTCAGCGCCAAATCTATGACACTACGCCAAGACAAGTCAGCGGTAAGCGCAACAATCAAAATCGGGAATACTAAGCGCATACCAAATATCGCTACCACAATGCCTACCGTCAAAAACAACTGTTGCCAGCGCGGCGACATCTTTTTAAGGACTTTGGCGTTTACGATAGCATTGTCGAAGCTAAATGTTATCTCGATAACGATCAAGATCAATAGAGGAAACAGCGCCACAGCGCCAAGGTAGTACAGACTAACGGCTATAACCAGTATTGTTGATGTGAGCGAAAAGGCAAAGCTACGTAAAAGTTTATTCATTCCCATCAATCCTACCACGAGCCAGCCCATGTTGACTACCGTTTGCGAGCCGATCGGTAACGCGATATACTTAACGCACAACATGACGACACTTTCTCTTAGCGACAACTAACAACGCCATGGAAATACTTATTATCATTATCCAAATCTTGGTGCTGATTAGTTTCTCGGCGGTCTGCTCTGGCCTCAACGTCTCGCTGCTTGCACTGGATCTGGCAGATTTACAGCGAAAAGCCAAGCTTGGCAATCGCGCCGCCAAGCGCGTGCTGCCACTTCGCCGTAATAGCCACCTGACACTCGCTGCTATATTACTCATCAATGTTGGCGCCGTATCTGCTACCTCGCTAGTGCTCGAACATCACCTAAATGGCCTCATCGCCGGATTAGTCAGTACCCTGCTTATCGTGATTTTTGGTGAGATCGTGCCCCAAGCACTACTCAGTAAACGAGCCTTGTTTTATATGTCACTTGCAACACCGCTGCTCAAAATTATGATCGTCATCACCTACCCCGTGTCAAAGCCGCTGCAGCTACTGCTCGACCGCTTGTTTGGTGGTGAAAAGCGCAAACTGCAATCTCGCCATGAGCTAGGTATGATGATATCCGAGCACCTGGGCACGCACGAAAGTGAACTAGACGAGGACGAAGTTGAAATCATCCGTGGCGCCCTGCAGCTCAGTGAAAAACGAGTGCGAGACATTATGCTGCCAATACAGGACGTTTTTTGGCTAACTCCAGATACTATTCTTGACGATGCAAAAATTGACGAAATTAAAGAGGCGGGACGCAGTCGTATTCCCGTTTTTAACCGACGCCTAACACACTGCTACGGCGTACTTCTTATGAAAGAACTGGTTGATATTGACTTCGAAGAAAGGGTCTACCGAGTTGACGATCTGACGCTCCATCCATCACAAATGGTTGGTAGCATGACGGCACTCGACACCATGTTCCGCAAATTTATCGGTGCGCACACGCACCTCATACCTATTGAAAAAGACGATGAAATTGTCGGTATTGTAACTATTGAGGATCTGATCGAGGAAATCCTGGGTCACGAAATAGAAGACGAAACCGACCGACGTAAACGTCCACTAAAACACACGAAGTAGACGACCTACTTCTTAGGCTGGTGCACCACTACTTGCGGGAATGGTATCACTATGCCAGCCTTGTCAAAGGCCTTCTTGAGCTGCAGGCGGAAATCGCCTGCCACGGCCCATTGCTGTGCCGGCTGCACTTTGCCAATGGCTTTTATAATCACCGCGTGGTCACCGAACGCATCGACTCGCAAAAATTCTATTGGCTCAATAATAATATCCTGCCATTCAGCAAGCGCAGCTTGAGTCTGACCGACCTTATTTATCACGTCCCGAACTTTTTCAAGATCACTGTCGTAGGCTACCCCAATATCCACGTTAACCTTTGCAAATGTAAACGATCGGTTTGTGACAACTCCACCTGCACCGTTCTGAACAATGTGTAGATTGCCCTCAAGATCGCGCAATTTTGTAATGCGAAGCGTAATGTCATCGACCATGCCTGAGATATTTGCTCCACTAGCATACAGCGTGACAATATCACCAACTCGGTATTGATTCTCCATAATAATAAATACGCCGGCCAGATAATCTTTGATGGCATTCTGAGCACCAAAACCAATCAAAATACCAAACACGCCCGCTCCAGTAAGTAGTGCCGCTACGTTAACGTGCAGTTGATACAAGATAACTACGACGGCAATAATCCAAAGTAACACTGCGCTGGCCGTTCGAAAGACGCGAATCAGTGTTTGCTCACGCTGTTGCTCTTCGGCGCGACTGGTGTGCCGATGCCCCTTAACAATACGCTCAACGATATGTTGGATAGACTCCCTGAGGACTATCTGAACTACTGCCGTTGCTATCAGGGTAATAAGTATCTGGAGTGTTGTCCCGCCAAGTGTGTCTTGTAAGCTAGTCATACCTTGCACCTTACCGAATTATGAGCATTAGCGCAAATGGAATCTACTGCCAAATAATTCACTGCGCACATGACAGGACGATACTATACTATCCCCTATAAATAAGGAGGTGATTATGCCAGGAATTGATATTAGCAGCATGAGTAATGAAACCCGTGAACGCTATTTTGATCTTCGCAGTCGTGAGACATTGGGTCAGTTGGGTGAATTTGATCGCCTAGAGCTACAAGCACTCCGACACGAATTTTCGATTGATGAGTAGTTGCAAGCAGTAGCCAGCATCCGGCGCCAAACTGTATACTAAACCTATGGACACTAGACCGCTCGCCGAACGTATGCGGCCAGAAAAGCTTGAGGAGGTGTTGGGCCAACCACACCTTGTTGGCGTGGGCAAAATAATCTACGAAATTATTGAGCACAAACGCCCGACTAGCTTGGTACTCTGGGGCCCGCCGGGCTCTGGTAAGACAACGCTTGCGCGAATTATCGCGAGCCAAACTGGTGCAGAGTTTGTTGAGCTGAGCGCAGTAACTGCCAAGAAGGCCGACGTAGTGAAGGTAGTTGAGCGAGCTGAACAAAATCGCCGGCTCGGCATGACAACTATCCTGTTCGTAGACGAGATACATCGCTTTAACAAAGCTCAGCAAGACGCCTTTTTACCGCACGTCGAAGACGGCACTATCGTGCTGATTGGTGCCACCACCGAAAACCCTAGTTTTGAAGTTATTACACCCCTGCTCTCACGTTCACGAGTCCTTGTGCTAGAGCCGCTTGACAAGCTCGCTATTACCACCGTTGTCAAGCGAGCGGCAAAGTCACTCAATTTGTCAGCCAAACGTCTACCGGCAAAAAGTATTGAACTACTGGTGGAGGTTTCCGGTGGTGATGCGCGCATCGCACTCGGCAATCTAGAGCTTGCCGCTCAATTAACCAACAAAACTATCTCGCCTGAAGTCATCAGAAGCGCCGCCCAAAAACGCATACCCGGCTACGACAAAGCCGGCGAACAGCACTACAACATTATCAGCGCTTTCATAAAAAGCCTTCGCGGCAGTGATGTGCGCGCTGCGCTGTATTACATGGCACGCATGCTACAAGCCGGTGAGGATCCAAAATTTATTGCCCGTCGCATGGTGGTATTTGCCTCTGAAGATATTGGGCTTGCCGGCAATGGTGCGCTGAGCCTTGCGGTGGCAACTTTTGAAGCCGTTGAGCGAATTGGCCTGCCAGAGTGTGAATACAATCTGTATCACTGCGCTATTGCCTTAGCCCGTTCCGAAAAATCACGTGATGTTGTTAGTCAACTGGCGGACGCTAAAGCACTCGCCAGCGACTTCCCCGATGCCGCCGTACCACTACATTTACGGAATGCTCCCACCAAACTTATGAAAGACCTCGGTTACAGCAAGGGCACAAAGTGGGAGGCCGGCTTCAAACATCCCAAGGGCTTTTTACCTGATGAAATCACCTAGTTGGGGCTACAATCCGTATTGGATCCTGTAGCACAGCCTCTACAGGTCTAGTGTCGTAGCCCTGACTTTGCAAAATTGGCGCTAGCAAATGAGTTGGCAAGCCAATCATAGTGTCGACATTCCCCTCCAGATGGTCGAGTAGCGGTGCAGCGCCAGTTTGTATGCCATAGGCACCGGCTTTGTCTTTGTAATCGCCCGTTGCCAAATATGCTTCGACAGTAGATTCATTATAGGGCTTAAAGTATGCCCAGGCATTTTCCGAACTGACTAGTTGCATGTCAGCTGCTATGCAAACGACCGCCAGAGAACTGGTTATTAGATTAGGATGCATACTGGCTAGCTGCAGCATACTGCGCGCCTCGTCCAAGGTTTCGGCCTTGGCAAGTTGTCGTCCATCTATAGTTACAATCGTATCCGAGCCAATCACCAGTGCTTCCGGATAGTGGCGGGCTACCGCCAGGGCCTTACCCAGACCCAACTCCTCTGCTACTTGCTCCGGTGAACGGGCATCGTCGAGGTACTCTTCAAAATCACTTGGAATTACTTCAAACTTCAGCCCCATTTTTTGTAAGAGTTCACGACGCCGTGGTGACTGACTGGCTAGAATGATCCTACGCATAGACCCAGCCTAGCATACTAACCATCAGCAAAACGATGCTATAATCAGCCAATGCACCGCAATTCAACAAAAACACCCCTCCATCACCATGTTCGTAAAGTTTTTCGCACCTCACATGATCCGCTGTGGCAAATGCAGCTTGGCGTACTAACAGTTGTTGCATTGCAAATACTGACCGACAACTCATTTTTACCGTTTCATAAGCTTTGGGTGATTGTGTTTGAAATATTCTTGCTCATCTGCCTTATTTTTGTAACTGCCGAGGGCTATCAGGTACTATCACGAACTCGACGCAATGTTGCTATTAGTCTTATCGGTGGCATTTCTGCAATCAATATTTTTTCACTCATATTACTAATAAACGCCTTATTCGTAGGCCATGCTGACATTGATGGCCACAGCTTACTACTGAACGGCTTCGTGATTTATACGACTAATGTTCTACTGTTTTCGCTATGGTACTGGGAGCTTGATGGTGGCGGGCCAGATCAACGCACTACCGCACAGAGACAACGCGATTTCTTATTTCCGCAGATGACCAACCCCAGCCATGCACCAGTCAATTGGCTGCCCGGATTTGCTGATTACTTATACCTATCCACTACCAACGTAACTAATTTCGCTTCGGCCGATACGGTGCCGCTGACGCACCGAGCCAAAATACTCATGATGGTTCAGGCGCTTGTTTCGGTGGTGACGGTCGTCCTGGTACTAGCCCGGGCCATCAGTATTTTAGGCTAGCAGCGTACGCTATACTTAGATATATGGCAGACCAGTCGGCTCCACTCATAGCAATCAAAAAACTCAGCAAGCGCTATCCTGGCACCAAAGTGCCCTCGCTTGATGAGCTCACGCTGGAGGTTCACGCTGGGGAAGTTTATGGCTTTTTGGGCGCAAACGGAGCTGGCAAATCTACAACTATCCGTACGCTACTGGGTTTTTTGTCTGCTACCAGTGGCTCAGCCGAAATCTGTGGGCTCGATATTGCCCGCCAAAGCGTCCAGGTAAAACAGCATGTCGGCTATTTGTCTGGTGACGTCGCACTCTACCCAAAGGTTACCGGGAACGAGTTATTCGCCTATTTATCCAAGTTGCAACAAACGGACACCAGCTCATATCTGCAGGAGCTCATTCACCGCTTTGAAGCCGAGCCAGACAAACACATTAGTGATCTTAGCAAGGGCAATCGTCAAAAAATTGGCGTCATCCAAGCGCTCATGCACCAACCTGACGTGTTGATTCTTGATGAACCAACCAGTGGGCTTGATCCACTCATGCAAGAAGTATTTTACGAAACCATTTCCGAGGCACGAGACCGAGGTGCCGCGGTATTTGTGAGCAGCCACAATCTTAATGAAGCACAGCGCATGTGTGACCGTATCGGCATCATCAAACACGGCAAACTTATCCGCGAGCAATCAATCAAGGACGACCTGAGCCTGACCGCTCCACTGTTTCGAGTGGTCGTACGCGATACCAAGCAAGCCGACAAGCTGCGACACAACCCTGCTCTCAAAGTACTGTCGCACAAGGCCAATGTCCTATCACTGCAACCAGCCGGCGATATCAGCCAAGCCTTGCGTGCGTTGAGCGAATGCGACATCGCTAGCTTTAGCACAGAGCAGCTTAACTTGGAAGACGAGTTTTTGGAATATTACGGAGACGGAGCATGAAAGACGTAGTACTTTGGGAATTACGCCGCCGCCGAACCGCCATCATCTGGTGGAGCATCGGCAGTGCCATCATGGTACTTTTAATTGTATTACTTTACCCGTCTATTCGCGATCAAGCCGAGCAACTGAATCGAGTGTTTAATGACTTACCGCAGGGTGTGCGTGAGCTTAAGACCGGTGGCCAAAATGCTGTTGATGTGGCAGACCCGGCTTCGTTTTTGAATTCGCAGCTGTACTACATTACACTGCCAATTCTATGGATCATCATGACCATCACCCGTGGTTCAGCAGCACTCGGCAAGGAAGAGCAGTCTCGTACACTCGAACTACTCCTTGCACGACCAATTAGTCGTGGGCGCTTACTCGCCGCTAAAGCACTGAGTCTAACACTAGAAATGGCAATCGTTGCCGTCGTTAGCTTTGTCGTTACTCTCATGGCAATCACATTCGTTGGCCTGCACATTGGTACCGGCAAAATAGTCCTGGTTACGCTGTATACTGCCCTATTTTCACTCAGCTTTGGAGTTATTGCATTTGCCCTACAGGCTGCCAGCAGCGTAACGCGGCGTGCCGCTACCGTAAGTGCGGTCGCAATTGCCTTTGGAGGCTACATCCTGACATCACTTGCCGGATTAACAGATTGGCTTAAGCTACCTGCCAAGCTGATGCCGTACCATTATTTCGCACCCCAAGATATTCTGGATGGCAAAGTACCGCAGGGACTCGTCATTTATTTAATCGCTACGGCAGCCATCGCGATTCCGCTGGCCTACTACGGCTTTCGCAAGCGTGATATAGAATAAAATTACTCGTAATCTAGGCGGTAATGCTGTCGGCCTAATAGAACGTTAGCTCTTTACATTTTAGCTCTGATGTAGTATAGTTTATAGCAATAGTTAAGAAATTTTGGAGGTCGGTGCATGCCGTCATTTGAACAAGCGCAACTGCGTGAAATTAGTTTGCCAACACACTTAGAAACAGCAATCATCGAGAACGCTGGCACCATTGACCCTGAACTTAGCCACTTTGAAGCCTGCAGTGTTGCCGCAGAGCTAGTGGGCAAATTTATACCCGAAATGCAACAGGCACTTGCGCCGGTACTGCGTAAAGAGCACTTTGCTTTTAAGCTCACCGCTACACCAGCGGCAGCAGCTGAACTAGACACCGTACACTTCGAAAACGTTATGCGCATGCGCACCATTGGACTGGGTCTAAGCGAGGGTGAATTTGCCATCACTGAAATTGAAGAAAAGGATAAGCCTCTACTCAGTCGTATCCGTCCAGTGCAAGGCATGGAGCACACCCAAAGTTTTGGCGGCAGCCTGGACGAACTAAAGCCACACCAAGAAAACCAGCCAGATGATCCAAGCATGCCCAACCCACGATCGGTTCACGATACTAAAACGTCTTTTGTTAACCTAGGCACCGTCTCAAATGACTTGCTTGTACCGGCCTCTTACACGCCAATCAAGCCTGCACTTGAGCTACTACGTCGTGATAACCCTGGGGCATTTGAGCTACTGTTTGCACCCGAATTTCGCCTGAAAGCATTTGATACCGCCGAAGAAGCTGTTGAGCGCAACCCAGAATCAATTGTTCGCGATTGGGACGGTTCGGTCTACTTTGACCTTGGCGACTTTGTCGGCATGAATGACAAGGCAACCACTGCCCTACAAATGCTGGAAGCAGCCGTCTTTGCAGCCCGCGCCGAAATTGTACCCAAGAAAGGCGAGACTGTCATTGTTGTTAACGACCACTCCACCCATGGCCGTGGCAAATTTCAGCCTGACTACAGCAAAAATGGCTTCGACCGATACTCACTAGTTGCCCACATCCGTGAGGCAAATCCTACTCGAACCGTTTGGACCGACTAGCAACTTAGGACTGGCACAACAGATACAATTCAGGTATAATCAGCCACTGTTAGCTCAGGCTCTCCGCAAGAAAACAGAGCAGCCCGACAAAAAGTAGCACCTTTTTGCCGGCGTGACGAGAAAGACCGTAGGTTTGTCTCGTGAGCAACAATGGGGATTGGCCAAGTGGTAAGGCACCGGGTTCTGGTCCCGAGATCGGGGGTTCGAATCCCTCATCCCCAGCCACAAAGAATGCATCGACATTTGTCGGTGCGTTTTTTATTTTTGTTATAGTTAGGCTATGTTTAAACGAATATTACCCACAAAAACTGAATCAGACATGCAGCTTCCGGGTGATGAGCTCATCAAAAAGCCAACCGCCATAATTGATAGTGCCTTTGACCTACCCTCCACACCAGAAGTTGTCTTCCCATGGTTTGTACAGCTTGGCAAACAGCGGGCCGGCTGGTATTTTCCCCGGGCTGTTGAATTATTCATCCCAAAATCTAAGCGCGGACTTCGCTATATTGAACCAAACTTGCAAACACTGGAAGTTGGACAGCGCATTCCTGACTACGGCGGCAAAACTGGTTACTTTGACTGTTTCTATCTGGATCAAAATAAAGCCATTGGCTACACCTCTGTTCGGGGCAAATTTACCATGACGTGGGTACTGACCTTTCAACCTGTCGGCACTAACACTCGTGTACTAATTCGACTGCGTATAAAGACAACTAAACCAGGGCACTCGATCCTTTGGAGTATGGGCAAGCTTTTTGACCGCCTCACAATTGCTGGCCTTGCGGCTGGACTAACCGAGCGTCTCAAAGGTATAAAGTAACAGCAAAATTAGTCCCAGATAGCTTTGAGGATTTTAATCTTCACCGATCGCCACGCCGGAATAAGCGCCGATATTACGGCGATCACCAGCAGAACCGTTGCATAACCCACCATATCGCGGCTACTACTGACAAGTGAGACTGAGCCATTTGGGAATGTAAATGGTCGGTGCTGAAAATACGGCACCAGAACATGCACAAAGACTAGACCCGCCAGCACAATACCAATTACCGTACAAATGAGCGCACGGAGCAAATACGAAATAATGACGGCCGAACCCTTGATGCCGATTGCCCGCTCAATACCTATTTGTTTGCGCCGGGTAATTAGGTCGACATAGGTAACGATAAAAATAGTTATGGAAGCTACAATGAGCGACAGTGTGCTCAGTATATTATTAATGGTCCGTACTGTCTCAGCCTGCTCTTGTACCGCGGCACCAAGCTCTTTTGAGCCTTGAATCTTTGCTCCTGGCAAGATTTTTTTAAGCTGCGTTTCAACCTGAGCGCGATCGACCCCGTGTTTTAACTTAACGTAAATGGCCGTGGCATGGTTGCGTAGCGTTGGTGCCAGTTTTTCAAATGCAGACTGGGTAATAAATGCTCTCGAGTCGGCTGGTATGAACTTATTGTCAAAGACTGCCCGAACTGTAAAAGACTTGATGATGCCGCCGGACAGAGTTGCATCCACCGTATCGCCTAGCTTAACCGTTCCTAGTGTATTGCCATAACTGGCCGAGTGCTCATAGCCGTTGCCGGCAATACGTGCACCCAGCATTATGCCTGTGTTGTCATTTTGCTTTAGGAATGCACCGAGCGTGATATCGTTTGTGAACACCTTTTGAAAGCTTGTTGGTTCAACTACCTCGACCGGCCAGTAGTCCCCGGTCTTACCATGCGAGATTCTATCGCCTGCATGATACATTGCAGTACTGGCCGCGACACCCTCAATTCCACGAATACGAGCAAGCTTGGCGTCGCGAGCAGTAAAGTCACTCTGCGAAACCGGCGGCGATAGTACTAGATCACTCGTAAATACGTTCTCTAGCTGGCTTTGGTTTTGATCGATCGCCCCTTGAATCAGTGCCGGAGTAAACAGTAGATTAATGTAGATAATAAACATGATCACGACTGGTGTAACTAAAATACCCCTGTTGCCGCGCAAGAAAGATCGAATCGTCAAAAATACCGCCACCCGAAGTGTCTTTAGCATTACACGCGTACCTCTATCAGCTTGCCGTCCTTCAGGTTGAGAATTTGCTGTGCATAATGATGCTGATCAGGATCATGAGATACAAACACCACCGTCACACCCAGCTCACGATTTAGCTTACCAAGCAGATACATAATAGCGATTGAGGAAATGGAGTCGAGGTTAGCCGTTGGCTCGTCAGCAAAAATTATGGATGGTTCGTTGATCAACGCGCGCGCTATGGCCACACGTTGTTGCTCGCCGCCTGACAGTTCCTTTGGCATATGCTTCAATCTATCCGCCAGGCCAACCATCTCAAGTAGCTCGGCTGCTCGCTGACGAGTTTGTCGGCGCGCACCAACAAGTTGCATGCGTGGCAAGCCTACATTTTCGATGGCGGTCAGCTCCGGGATAAGTGCATATTCCTGAAATACGTAGCCGAGCGACTGCAATCTCATTTGGCTACGCTGCTTTTCCGTTAAGCCAGCAGTTTCGACTCCATCGATTGTCACGCTGCCACTATTTGGCGTATCTATAAGGCTCAACTGCCGCAACAAGGTTGATTTGCCAGAGCCACTCTTGCCCATAATGCAGCACACTTTGCCAGTTTCAATCTGAAATGAGACATCATCAAGCGCCCTAATTTGAATAGTACCCAATTGATAGAATTTTTGGATATTTTGCGCAACTATCATAGCTTATCCCTACCTAGACCAGCTTCGTAATAAACCTAACCATTAGCATAATTGTAGCAGACCAGCTGACTATCTTGTGGATTATAAAACAAAAAACCAGCAGCAGCTGGCCTTTTGTAAGATTTAAGCCATTTTTATGGATTAAATCTACCTCTCAAAACTTCACATCTCATCGTATTTTTGAACCGTCTCGCAGATCATCTCAAAAATACTAACCTAATTATACCACATGTTTTTTTAGCACAAGCAATCTGTTGCATTTTGATGTTGTGTATTTTTCTACATCAAAATTTACCCCTGTTGAATCTTAAAAAAAATATATGTTATAGTATGTTTTATTAGTACTATGTCGCAGCTGGGATTAAAAAATAGCCGAATACTACCAGTCAGTAAGACTTGGTCTGGTATCCTAGCTAGTAATGAATAGTCCAAAATTTCGCTGGTCAAAGGTATACGAAAGTTCCGAGGAAGAGCTCCGCGAATATTTGGCAATGCGCACTATCCAAGCCAATAGGTTTTCGACAGAGGAATCTGGCGAGTCATCCAAGCACCACCTTGAGGATGCAGCTAGGCTATGGTGCGCCGAGGGCTCGCTAACACTTGTAATTGGCACGGACAGTCTGTCGCTACAGCCCGGCGATGGCGTACGAATTGCTGCAGGTACTGACTACGAACTACGAGCCGGCTTAACCGGCTACGTCTGCTATATCTCTAGCTGAGACTTTTTGTTTTTGATCTTTTGCTTGCGAGCTTTTTCGTATAAGGCGCGCTTGGTGGTTCGCTTTTGAAGCTTATCTTGCTTTTTCTTATCACGCTTTTTCATGTTGTCTGCCGTTCAAAGCCGTGCTTTCGTATGCGTTGTATTTCATTACTAAGGACTGGGTCACTGGTATGTTCTGCGAAGATATAGAGCTGCTTAAATGGTAGCTTGGGATCGTGACGCGATACGATTGCTTCTGCTAGATCCGTTGCAGCAAGTAGTTCAGCTTCTGGATTTGCTAACTCCCATACTTTGGTGCGTAGCGTAAATGATAGCGCCAGCACAAACTCGCCACGTTTAGTGACGACCTGAAATTTTGACGAATTACCGGCTGTATCGAGCGCTGTAACTTTCATATAGTTACAGTATACGGGCTTGAGCACATTCTGAGCTACTACTTTGTGATTCTGGTTAGCTAGCCAGCAACAACTGAGCCACCGGGTGCATCTGGCGGCGCTAAAATACCTTCGACCAGGCGGTCGAGATCATCATTCGCAAGATTTGCCTTGACGGTATAACCGACGATACCCTGCTCACGGAGGCCAGCTGGCGCCTGCTCTTCATTCAGGTTGGAGATAATCTGAACTTTAATATCCTTGCCCCACTCAGTTGCGCGCATACGCCTCAGTATCTCATCACCAGCAATCACCGGTACCATAAGATCAAGCAGCACCAAGTGTGGCTTTACCTGTTCAATGAGCTGTAGTGCGGTCTGTCCATCGCCAGCGGTGTAGCACTTATAGCCAATTATCTCGAGACGTGTTTTGTAAATATCGGCCAGGGCAACATTGTCTTCAACGATAACGATGGTAGGAGTGGAAAATAGACCCATTACTAACAATTGTACCCCTTGCCCTATCCAATTACCAAAAACGATTTGTTCAGGCTTCGTGAAACACTGGACAAAACAAGATTTCATCCTATACTTAAACGTAAGCTTTTAAAAACAAAAACGAAAGCAAACAAAACGATGAGTCAAAAACCAGTCAAAGCCAGTGTTCGTGCTCGTACAAAAACAGCTAGCAAACGATCTGCAACCAGCAGAAAGGTCACCGCTAGTAAAACCAAGGCCGTCAAGAAGGCACAACCAAAAGGTATTACACACCACGCTAAACGGATTTACCATCTAACGCCCAAATTTATTCATGGCATGGTGGCCGGTGCGTTTGTTGGGATTATAGTCGTGACTTCACTGGGAGCTGGTAGTAACGCCGAGGCGCTCACCATTAGCTCCGTCAGAGATTGTGACAGCTACTCTATTATCAACTGTGGGGTTAGCTCTAGTGCTGACCTGGCTAAAAAAGCCAAGAATAGCTACGTTGCGGCGGTGTATCGTAACTTCACCATATCTTCAACTGAAATAGCAAACATCAGCAAAACTGCGGTAGCTGGCCGAGTATACAAAGATGGTAGTGTAAAAGTTAATGGTAAGGTTGTTGCGACTGATGCCATCACTGCCGCCCGTAAATTCGTAAAAGGCAGTCACAAGGTACGGTACGGTGGTGCCACCTTCTACGTACGGCACCTCAAAGTCTCGTGGTCACACACCTCCGTTCCAGCCTACGTCGTACTGAAAAATGGCAAGTTTAACTTTGCAGTGCTAGCATCCTGCGGCAATCCCATTGTAGCCACTCCAAAAACTCCACCAACCACACCTCCACCTACCACGCCACCGCCTACAACTCCGCCACCAACCACACCTCCACCTACCACGCCACCGCCTACAACTCCGCCACCAACCACACCTCCACCTACCACGCCACCAACGACCTCAAAACCAATCACACCAGTCGCCAAGGTCAAAACACTGCCAAATACTGGCCCTGGTGCCATCCTGACTATCCTGCTACTGTCGATACTTGGCGGTACTATCTTCCACCGCACCCATCACCACATTAGACACAAGCGCCGAGCCCACCGCGCCTAATCAATAGACGGTGCCAACCCGATAAAATTATTTGTTCTGTAAAATTTTGTTAACCATTTGGTCTAACTGATCGTCGGTCAGGTTAGCCTTGATGGCGTAACCTTCGATACCCTGGTCACGAAGGCCAGCCGGCGCCTGCTCTTCGTTGAGATTAGAGATAATCAAGACTTTAATGTCTTTACCCCATTCACTGGCCCGCATTCGCTTCAAAATTTGATCGCCGGCAACACCAGGAACCATGAGATCAAGTAACACTAGACTTGGTCGCTCTTTCTCAATCAGAGCAAGAGCTTCATTGCCCTCATGGGCAACAAATGTAATGTACCCAATTAGCTCCATGCGAGTTTTATAGATGTCTGCTAGGGCAATATTATCTTCTACTATAAGTATCTTGGCCCACGATCCAAACTGCTCATCATTCATGATATCAACTGTACTACACGGTCAGACTTTATGGTAGCTACTTCTTTTTACCGATACTAGCACTGCCGATGATTGTAACAGGGGGCCAATACCGCTATGATAGATTGACTATGTTTGTACGACGACCACGTCTGGGATGGCTGCCTCTTGTTCAGTTGTTGATTGCTGGCTGTCTGCTGTTAGCGGCAATAAACTTCTACTTTACCGATCATTATGCGGCGATTGATGCAAAAACCGAGCAACGATCAGAGCAGCAACAACGAAGAATGTCAGCCACACCAGCATTCACCTTGCCAGCTGGAGGCCGCAATGTTTTCCCGGGCCACCGCTTGATTGCACTGTACGGAACACCTAATGCACCAGTGCTGGGCTCGCTTGGACATCAGAACCTGGCAAGCTCCATCGCTCGCATACGCAAAATTAGTCAGCAATACCAACCATACTCCACTGAAAAAATACTGCCGACATTCGAAATTATCGCAACCATTGCATCAGAATTTCCAACTGAAAATAATGATTACTCGCGCGAGATAGATCAGGATGTTTTGCGAGAATGGATTGATGCCGCTCGAAAAGCTGGTATTTACGTAATCCTTGATTTGCAGCCGGGCAGGACCGACTTTTTAACCCAAGCCAAGCGGCTACGCCCACTGCTGCTTGAGCCAAATGTTGGACTGGCGCTTGATGCTGAGTGGCGACTAAAGCCCAACCAGATTCCGCTCGTCCAAATTGGTTCAGTCTCTATCGATGAGGTAAACCGAACGGCGGCATGGCTAGCAAACCTAACAAAAGCCCATCATTTGCCGCAGAAAGTTTTTCTACTGCACCAATTCCGCAACGACATGTTGCCCAATCGAGACCAGCTGCACACCCAGCGTCGTGAACTTGCCTACGCCATTCAAATGGATGGCCAAGGTACGCAGTCTCAAAAACAAGACACCTGGCACGCCATACTGCGACAACCGCCAGCAAACACCAAGTTTGGCTGGAAGAATTTTTATGTCAAGGACACTACACTTCTAAGTCCGAAGCAGACTATGCAGGTGCGTCCAAAGCCCTGGCTGGTAACGTACCAGTAGTTACAGAAGTTTTTTTCGAATTGCCGCAAACAGCGCAATGCCACCGAGCATTAACGGTAACCAAAATGTAATACAACGAAACAATATCGTCACTGGTATAGCTTGGTCCGCAGTCATCCCGCTCAGTACTAATCCACCCACCAGACCAGCCTCAACACCACCTAAACCACCAGGAGTGGGTGTAGCCGATTGCGCTAGCACACCTGCTGTCAGCGCAATTGCCGCACCAACAACAGTGAGAGGAAGCTGTAACGCCTGAGCACTCAACCACAAAATAGCAATATTGCACGCGGTTAAAACCATAGATACAAGTAGAGCCAGAAGTAGCCGTGCGGGTTGCTGACGATAGCTGCGTAGTTGTTTGCCAACCGAGCGCACTGCCTTTAGCGCACGTTTTCTCATATACCAGCCAAGCCCTATTACCAGCAAAGTCGCGGTTAATCCTCCAAGTACGGCAGCTAAGTTTGGCGTAAGCCTTACCGCCGCCAGCGATGAGGCTCCAAGTAACAACAGCAGACACAACCACAGCATATGCCCCATAAAACCAAGTAGGTTATTGACTGCCACGATCGTAGCTGCCACCGATTGGCTA
The DNA here is from genome assembly GCA_964647125.1 of uncultured Candidatus Saccharibacteria bacterium. Classification (GTDB taxonomy): domain Bacteria; phylum Patescibacteriota; class Saccharimonadia; order Saccharimonadales; family UBA4665; genus UBA6224. Next base: position 36,361 of record CAZYFP010000001.1, on the reverse strand, counting down.
TGGCGCTGTTTTCGCAAATACAGGTAATTGACACTAATACTGCCTAGACCGACCGGCAAAACCTTACCAGCAAATGCTCCAGCGACCTGTATCAGATAGGTGCTACCAAACCGTAATCTACGGGCAGATAATAGCATATAGATGCTGGTTGCCGCTGCAAAGCTTATCAGCAAACATAGCAAAGCTATCACCCCATAGCGTACGTCACTATGCAGCAAAGTAGTCCAGCTAGTATCGAAAACACCTAGCTGTGGCACCACAGCATACACTGCGGCGATGAGTAGTATTGCGGCGAATATGCTCAGACGCTGCTTCTTCGTAAGACCGAGCACTGCATGTTCTGATTTTTTCTGATTTGACATCTTGCTATAACCATATGTATTTTAGTATGAATACGCAAGACGTAAAAAGTGGGATATCTCACAGCCAGCGTCTGATAGGTAACGTATCATAGGATTCCATGGGAATTAGTCAAAAAGCACGTGGTGGTATTGTCAATGGACTCAATCGCCGCTGGGGTATAGCCCAGCGTCTGAAAGCAGGCCTGTTTGCAATTGCCGTATCAAGCGTCATTATCGGCATTAGTGCGCTAGCCACCATTACTTCAGAGCAAGTTGACGAGTCCGTACTAGCGTCTCACACAACGCCTACAGCTGATAAGTCCGAAGCCACGACAAAGAGCTATGATGCAAGTAGTGCAGCACCGCAAGAAACAAAAAAAATCATTGTTCCGGCTACACCACCAAAAGCCACAAGCCCAGCCGCTAGTGCAACTATGGCAACGAAAAAGTCCGCGCCTAAAGACTGCGCCGTCCAGCAACGCAGCACCGCAATACAAAACAAGACCAAAGCCCTACGCAAAGAAAGCGTACGGCACAAACAAGCGATTCGCGACCTACAATCGACAGGTCTTTTGACTCGAGTTTTTAATCCCGGCATGTATAGCTATCGCTGGACGAAAGAGGCCAATGATCACAAAGATACCCTCAATACCGTACATAAGCAGTTCAAGCAGTCACTGCAGCAAGCTCACTGCACACTATAATTAATTTTTTTATTTACTTAGGCTAACTAACTATGCTACACTCGTAGCGTGAAAGATCTAAGTGATATTACTGCTATAGAGTCTGGCTTGTCAGCCCTGCACCGAGTTGCATTTCAGCACCAAGCCTGGGAAAGCATCCAGCGTCGAGCTGGCATTAGTATGGATCGTGCCAATGTCGCCCTGCTCAAGGTTGTGGCCAGCCATGAAAATACACCCTGTCGCTTGCAGGCGGTAGCCCGGCACCTTGGTATCGAGGCACCGTCGGTTACGCGCACCGTGCAGGAACTAGAGCAAGCCGGCTTGCTCGTTCGACAAGCAGACCCGACAGATGGGCGCGCTAGCAATGTCAGCCTCACAAGCAAGGGCGAGCGGCAGCTTGCAAAACTACAGGCGGCACGGCAGCAGCACTTGGCAGAATCATTACAACACTGGTCTAGCGCCGACTTGCGTACACTGGGAGCACTGCTAGAGCGATTCGCAGAAGATCTTAGTCAACATAAAACCACCTAACATCCAATAAGGAGTTACATGACAACAAAACGTGCCGAGGCCACTTCAGAACGCAGCCATTCTGAGATTATGGTTATTATTAGCGCTCTCATGCTCGCAATGTTTTTGGCAGCACTTGATCAAACTATTGTGAGTACTGCGCTTCCAAAAATTGCGAGTGATCTGAACGGACTCAGTAAATACTCTTGGGTTGCAACTGCGTACTTACTGACAAGTGCTATTTCTACACCGCTGTACGGTAAGATTAGCGATATGTTTGGCCGCAAGAAAATTTTCCAGAGTGCCATTATCATATTCTTGATTGGCTCCGTACTATCTGGTGCAGCCCAAACAATGAACCAGCTTATTGTCTTTCGCGCGTTACAGGGTATTGGCGCTGGTGGGCTGATGACACTCGCTTTCACAATTATTGGCGACATCGTACCGCCACGACAACGCGGCAAATACCAAGGCTACTTCGGTGCCGTCTTTGCTATCTCTAGTGTGATTGGACCGCTGCTTGGTGGGCTATTTACTGACCAGCTTTCCTGGCGATGGGTGTTTTACATAAACCTACCGATTGGTGCATTAGCACTAGCTGCAATTGCGTATCGGTTGCACTTACCCGTGCACAAATCTGAGCATAAAGTGGACTTTGCTGGAGCAGGCCTACTGGCCGTTAGTGTCGCTAGTTTACTACTCGCAACTGTCTGGGGTGGCATTGATTATCCATGGGCTTCGTGGCAAATTATTAGCCTGTTTGCAACCACCGTCGTCGGTACGGCACTATTTATCTGGCGAGAACGCTTCGCAAAAGAGCCGATCATTTCGCTGGATCTTTTCAAAAATAGCATCTTTCGAGTATCAACCTTGTTAGCATTTTTGATTGGTGTCGTGATGTTTGGCGCACTTGTATTTTTGCCTGAGTACCAGCAAATTGTACGCGGTGACTCTGCTACAAAATCAGGCTTGATGTTACTGCCGCTGATTGGTGGCTTGATGACAGCCTCGCTCACCTCGGGAAGGTTAATGTCCAGGACTGGGCGATACCGTATTTTTCCAATTGTTGGCACGGCCTTAATTACCTTCAGCTTCTGGCTATTTAGTCATATTGCGATCGACACAAATCGAGCCTTGCTTGGTCTGTGGATGGTTATTCTAGGGCTTGGTATTGGTATGGTTATGCCTGTGCTGACGCTGGCCGTCCAGAACGCAGTCGATCGACGAAACCTTGGCATGGCAACATCGTCCGTTACTTTCTTTCGGAGTATTGGCAGTTCGCTGGGCGCAGCAATCTTTGGCTCAATCCTTGGCAACCGACTGGCACATCACCTCATCGATGACTTACCGACAGGGACTGGCGCCAAGGTAGCCGAGGGTCTCAAGGGTAGTGCCGCTGGGCTAAAACAGCTGCAACCGGACAGCTTGCATGCCGCCCTGACCGCCTTTGCACAATCGTTCCATGATGTCTTTCTGTTTGCCATTCCGTTTGCTGCACTGGCATTTGTGGTGTCACTGATGCTCAAAGAAACACCGCTACGGCACAGTCATGACGATGAACTTGTTCCTATTGAGTAGTTGCCCGACTAGGTAAAATGAGCCTGCCCAAAACTTGACCACCCTCAATCCAACCAAAGTTTCGACTATCAGTGCTAGCCGAGGGATTATCGCCCAGGACATACAAACGGGCGCCATCTACACGGCTAATACGCTTAACTTTCTCTAGTTCATTGTGTCTGAACATAATCACAGCACCCGGGCTGTACTTTTGAGTAGCTACGAATAGAACCAGCTGGCCGGCGCATAGTGTAGGCGACATGCTATCGCCAGCAATACGACGCAAATATACTTTAGGCTTTTTTTGTAGCGGCAAAGATTTCGGCAATTTCATCAATCATCTCCAGCAGCTTTTTGCCCTTTTCGGGCTCACTGTGATGCTTACACTCGCCTGCTTGTTTGGCTGCTTTCCAGAATTTATCGTGCAAATCTGGATATGCTTCAAGGTGTTCTGGTTTAAAATAATCCGTCCATAGTACCCACAAATGGTGTTTTACCAGTTCAGCCCGCTGCTCTTTTAGCATAATGGCACGAACACGGTCATCGCCTTCAAATGTCGCCATTTTAGTCTGAATAGCATAAACGCTCAAGGCCTCAATACGAGCTTGCGCCGGATCATACACACCGCAGGGCAAATCACAGTGCGCATGTACTGGTTTGATTGAAAATAGTCCCATATATTCCTCCGTTATTAGTTCTAGTATACGAAGTTTTAGGCTTTGGCGCTATTGTTGTCACGCCATTTTGCTATTTCTGCGTGATGCCCACTAAGTAATACTGGCGGTACTGCTACGCCCTGAAATTCTTCCGGACGGGTGTACTGTGGATATTCAATCGACTCGTCATCATCTTGAAATGATTCAATCTCAGCACTACTTTCACCACCAAGTACGCCTGGCAGCAGTCGTACGACACTATCAATCACAATCATGGCCGGCAGTTCGCCACCGGTAAGCACATAGTTACCAATACAAAATTGCTGATCTATCCAACGAGTCACTCGCTCGTCATACCCCTCGTAACGCGGACAAACCAGTATTATACCCTTACCAGATGCTGCTAAGGCCTTTGCATGGGACTGCTTATACACCTTACCTCTTGGAGTAGGCAACATGACTACTGCATCCGGATCGGCTCGTTTAGCGGCCTCTATGGCGGCCACCAGTGGCTCTACCATGAGAAGCATACCGTCACCACCACCATACGGCGTGTCATCGACTTGCTTACGGGGACCAGTGCCATAGGTACGTAAGTTTATAAAACTATACTCAACGATGCCCTTGTCGGTAGCTTTCCAGAGCATGCTGTTACCCAACACACCCTCAAACATTTCGGGAAACAAGGTAATAATCTGTATTTTCATCTGTTAGCATGATAGCATTATTGCTTTATTTATACAAGTATGGTATAAATATATAAATGACTTATGGTGAATTTACCGCTCAGCTACTCGAGGAGCCCATTCGTTACACCGAAGTAGCAGAAGGCACTTACCAAACGGGGACAACTGATAGTCGATACTCCCACATCGCTACGTTCGGTATTTATACTTGTAAGGCGCTTGCCTTTCATGACTCGGAAAGCGGACGAGGGCTTTTAGCACACATAGATAGCACGAGCAATGTCCGTCAGGTACTGGACACCGTCATTGCCGCATACGATCAAACTGATTTTAGTCAGACAGACATAAAACTACTGCGGGCAAACGCGCACCCCGACGAGTCGGCTTGGCCGTCAATCGACACAATTGCAGACGAACTGGCCACGCTTGAGCCTAAAAGTTTACTACTAGATCGTAACCAGGCAGGGCATGCAGCCCGCGCCGTTGCGTTGTCACTTAGCAGCGGTGTACTGTATGAGATACAGCGCAATAGCCCAGCAATACGACGCTCAGCAGAGGTGCTGGCTCGCAGCAAACCACTTCGTGGCCGCGACACGGATCCGCAATAAGCTAGCCCAAAAAACCAAAAAGAACCCCATAAGAGGTTCTTTTTGTCACATAAAGCTCCCAATCTGACTAATATTTTAGTGAGATTGGCTCGCATGAGCTCGCTTGTTTTTGTTTTGGAAAGTTTCTGTCGTTGTTCGACTAGCCATCACTATAGCCAACCCAGGGGGTCATTGCAACCCTAATCCAGATAAGATATCCACACCCCTGTTTATAACCCTAGTGCTTGGTTTTAGATGTCGAGGTCGTCAAGATCTTCTAACTCTTTACGAGTCTGGCTGACACGGTCGTTTTCTGGAGCTTCTTCACGGAGTGAAACTGGACTATCTTCTGCAAGACTACTGTCCTCTGTGGCCACAGTTGTAGTGGCAGCTGAACCATCGTCACTACTAGCTGGTGCAGACTGCGCGGCGGCGCGCTCTGGACGTGGCTCACCATTGTCGACAATCTTTAGATTGTAGCGAGCTTCATTTTTAGTGCCAAGGGCACGTAGTAATGTACGCAAACTCTGCGCGGTTGCGCCGCGCTTACCAATAACGCGACCGAGATCTTCTGGGTCAACGGTTAACTCCAGCAGTACACCTTTTTCATCTACACTGCGCACGACGCTAACAGCCTCTGGTTTGCCAACCAATGACTTTACGACGTACTCAACAAACTGCTGATCAATACTGCTATCCATAGATATCCTCCCGAAATTACTTACTGGCTCAGTCCACATCTGATTATATCAGGCCGTGCTAGGCCGAGTGCGTGAATATTCCCACAATGCGTGGGTAAAAATTAGGCTTCTTTGGTTTCTTCAGCAACCGGTGCTTCAGCCTCTGGGGCTGGTGCCTCCACTGCAGCCTCAGCCTCTGCTGGCGCCTCTTCTGCAGGAGCCTCTGGCTCAGCAGCTACTTCTTCGGCTGGGCGGTTCTTGCGCAGCTTGTCGGCGTTACGAAGCACGCCTTGCTTCTTAGTAGGTTCTTTGACCCAAGCTGGTATTTTGACGCCTTCGGCCTTCAGCAGGCGGACCACTCGGTCAGTCGGCTGCGCGCCGTGCTCTAGATAAAAGCTTACTTTTTCTTTGTCGATGCTCGCCGTTTTGGCGTGCGGGTTATAACTTCCAATGGCGGCGACAACCTTACCACTGGTAGGGGTCCGACGACTGTCTTGAACGACAACGCGGAATTGAGCGTGACCTTTACGGCCAGTTCGCTGCATACGGATAACTAACATCCCTATCTCCTGATTACATATGTTTAATAAGACTGTCTCATTTTACAGGTAATCACCCCTGTAGTCAAGAGACTGTCTCGGCTGCTTAATTAACGTTGCTGGGCTAGTTTTTAGCTTTGGCGTAGGCGCCGAGTGCGGCTTCGGCGGCCTTTTGCTGGCCAGCCTGTTTGCTTGGGCCGTTGCCCTCGCCTTTTAGCTTGCCGTCCACGAATACCCCGACTCTGAAGGTCTTGTCGTGATCTGGTCCGTCTTCACTCAGGACTTTGTAAATCGGTGTTGCGCCATCAGCACTCTGTGCTAATTCTTGTAGGTGCGACTTAGGGTCCATCCATGAGCCGGACTTAAGGATGTCATCGAAGGTGCCTAACAGGCTTTTGGTAATAAACGTCTTGCAGGCTTCATATCCCTGATCGAGATATAACGCACCAAGAACTGCTTCATAACTGTTTGCTAGTATCTGTTCACGAGCTCGATCGCTGCCACGTTTTTCGCCACGGCTAAGTCGCAGTAATGGCTCATACTCTAGGCGACTAGCGGCTGCGCTAATACTTTCGGTACGGACGAGGCTACTACGCCAGCTGGTTAAAATACCCTCTGGGTCACTGTATGTTTTGTACAGAAATTCAGTTGTAACAAGCTCTAAGACCGCATCGCCCAAAAATTCTAGACGTTCATTGTGTTCGGTGACGGTCTTTTTGTGCTCATTGAGGTAACTACGATGCGTAAAAGCCGTGATGAGCAGATCTAGGTTGGTAAATGTAACACCAAGTTTCTCCTTGGCAAATGTTTGGTAGACAGTTGGATCCATACGTTAAAATAACTTTCCTTCGCGAATCTTTTTCATTGCTAGCAAAATTAGCTTACCGATATCGTCGTAGGCTATCTTGTCGACAGCCTCATTGGCGGGCAGCCACTTAATATCAGTTAGCCAGTCTTCTGGTTCTAGCTGATTAGTATCACCTTGTCCTTCAACAAGATAAATGTTCATGGTCATAAGCACGAGTGTATGGGCGCGGCGGTAGCGAAAATTAACCTTACCCAGCCAGAAATATACTTCCATGTCCTGGAGGCCGGTCTCTTCGCGTATTTCGCGTTCGGCGGTTGCACCCGGCTCTTCACCTGGCTCAACGTGACCCTTTGGTATGGTCCAGCGATGCTTGGCGTCTTTAATAAGCAACACTTCGAGCTTGTTATCCTTATCACGGCGAAAAATAATGCCGCCAGAGGTGGTTTCGTGCACCACTTCGTCAATAGCTGGACGCCGTTTGTTGTTACCAACAAACTTTTTAATCCCTTCAATCGGGTTTGGGCGCTTCATTAACTAGTACTTTCTTTCTTGGCTTTTGCTGCCTTTGCTGTTTTAGCTTTGGTGGCCGGCTTTTCTTTTGGTGTAGTCTCTTTTTCGTCTACGGTTTCTGTTTCGCCGCCTCGTTGTCGCAAGGCCGTACCAAGTACACCATTGATAAACTTGCTGGAGTTTTCGGTGCCAAATGCCTTCGCTAACTCAACCGCCTCATTAATAACTACCTTTGGTGGTACATCTGGTTGGTTTTCGAGTTCGTACAGACCAATACGCAACACAACTCGATCGGTGCGCGCAATCTGGTCTATGGGCCACTCCGGCGCAATCGGCTGTAAACTTAGGTCAAGCGCTTCGGTGTGCTTGGCCACGCCAGCCGTCAAACGTTGGATGAAATCAACGTCATCCACCATATCGGCGTAGCGCGCAATGTTACGTGCCAGCACTTCATCAAGATCAAAAGTGGCATCGTCTACCGAGCGGCGAAAATCTTGCTCGTAGAGCGTCTGAAATGCAATGATGCGTCCAAGGTGACGGTTCGATGCCATATTGTTAAGCCTTTTCGTTTATGCCTACTACGCTTATTATAGCGCAGTAAATCAGCAAATGCCTAGGCAACTTTGCCGGATTCGCGGCGAGTTGTGCGGATTTTTACTGGTGATTTGGCGTTAACCTTACGCGCAAGGTCAAGTACGATGTGACTGCGGCGTGTGCCGGTTTTGCGAGGGCTGGTTCGCTTCTTTGGTTTACCCATTGTTACTTAGTGCTCCTTATCTGCGATTGTGCAGATATATTATGTTAAATCTTACGGCTATTGTAGCGAAAATTACAGATAAAAACAAGGGTGAGGCTTAGCGAACAACTAGGTTTACGATTTTACCTGGAACGTAAATGCTTTTGATAACCTCTTTGCCATCAAGGTGAGCTAAGACTTTTTGATTATGTTGAGCGGCAGCAATAGCGTCGGTTTCGGATATGTCTGCGGCAACCTCAATTTCGCCGCGTAGCTTGCCGTTAATCTGGACTGCGACTGTGATGGAATCCTGCAAAAGATATTTTTCTTCAAATTGCGGCCAGCTGTCTTTTTGGATTGAAACGTGATTTCCTAACTGCAACCACAGCTCATCGGCAATGTGCGGTGCAAATGGTGCAATACACGCTACCACAGATTCAAGAGCCGACTTCCAGCTGTCATTCTTAGCCAAAAACTCAACCTTATACTTGTATAGCTCGTTCACGGCAGCCATGGCAGCAGCGATGGCAGTGTTGTATCGGTTCGCTTCGATGTCTTCGGTCATTTTTTTGATCATGCCGTGCGTTGTACGAAGAAGCTGCTTCTGCTGGGCTTCGGTACTATCTTTGGTCTCAGCCTCGAGATATTCCTGCACCAGTGTCCATAGTCGCGACAAAAAGCGGTGCGTGCCAGGCACGCCTTGCGCGTCCCACTTAGCCCATATATCAAGCGGAGCGGCAAACATCAGGTAGGTTCGCAGTGCATCAGCTCCGTATCCTTGATTGATAATCTCAAGTGGGTCCACACCGTTGCCCTTGCTTTTGCTAAACATAGTGCCGTCACTGGCAGTAACCTTACCATTAAACAAAAACTGCTTGAATGGCTCAGGCTCATCCACCAGCCCAAGCTTCTTGAAGAAGTGACCAACGAAACGAGCATACAGCAAGTGCGCGGTAGCGTGATCTGCCCCGTTATAAAAGTCGATGGGCTCCCATTTTTTGACGGTGTTGCCATCAAAAATAGCTTGTTGGTTGTGTGGGTCAAAGTAGCGATACATATACCAGCTACTGCATATGTACGTATCGAGTGTGTCGGTTTCACGCTCGGCTGGGCCGCCGCACGTAGGACAGTCTACCTTTAACCAGTCGGTGGCACGAGCAAGCGCACTGCGGCCATCACCACTTGGCTTGAAGTCTTCTAGCTCAGGTAGTATGACCGGTAATCGGTCTTCCGGTACAAGCACCGCTCCGTCTTTTGGACAGTTAATGATTGGTATGGGCGCACCCCAGTAACGCTGGCGGCTAACGCTCCAGTCGCGCATTTTGTAGTTGATCTTTGGTGTTGCCTGACCATGAGCCGCCAAATGTCTCACGATAGTCTCAGCCGCCTGGGCCATAGTTTGGCCATCAAATTCATTTGAATTAGTCAGCTTACCGTCCACCACCACCTCTACGATTGGCAGGTCAAACTTGCTGGCAAATTCCTGATCGCGCTCGTCATGAGCCGGTACAGCCATAATTGCGCCAGTACCATAGCCCTCGAGTACGTAGTCGGCAATCCACACCGGGATTTTTTCATTATTTACTGGGTTAACTGCATACGCACCCGTAAACACACCAGTTTTTTCCTTTTCAGTTTGGCGCTCTAGTTCTGACTTTTTCTGAGTTTCTGCAACATAACTATCAACAGCAGACTTCTGCTCTGTGGTGGTGATCTGCTGGACTAAATCATGTTCTGGCGCAAGTACAAGGAAGGTTGCACCAAACAGCGTGTCTGGGCGAGTCGTAAACACGGTGATCGTGCCTTGCTCCTCAACTACAAAGTCCACTTCTGCGCCCTGACTTTTGCCAATCCAGTTCTTTTGGGCCAACTTAACACTGCCCGTCCAATCTAGGCCATCTATAGATTCCAGAAGTTCATCGGCATACTCAGTGATCTTGAAAAACCACTGCTTGACCTCTTTTTTCTGCACCAGTGGATCATCTGGGCCATCGTGGCGCCAACACTTACCATCTATGACCTGCTCGTTGGCTAGGACGCTATTGTCCTTTTCGCACCACCACTGCATACGGCTGTCCTGATACGCTAGACCGTTCTTGTGCATTTGCACGAAAATCCACTGTGTCCATTTGTAATATTCCGGCAAGTGGGTGGCAATTTCTTTTTCCCAATCGTTGCTCCAACCCATGGCTTTGTAAGCTTTGTGATAGTCAGGTATAAGCTGTGCCATGCTCTGCTGTGGACTCATACCCTCCTTGATGGCGCGGTTTTCAGCAGGTAAGCCGAACGAGTCCCAGCCAACTGGGTGGTAGCTTTCATAGCCTTGCTGACGCTTGAAGCGGGCCTTTACATCACTGATAGTAAAGTTCATGGCATGCCCAATATGCAGATTGCCGCTTGGGTAATTAAACATACTCATAGCGACATACTTGGGTTTTTTGCTATGTAGGTCGGCGGTGTATACGCCAGTTTCGTCCCAAATACCTTGCCACTTTGGCTCTATCTCGTTTGGATTGTATCGTTTCATCGTGGATTATTATAACAGCGGTGACTGTGAAACCATACGCTATACTGGTATTCATGTCACGCATCTTAGTTATAACCGGTGGCCCTTCGGACGAACGAGCAGTTTCACTACGATCTGGTGCTGCAGTCGCTCAAGCACTTGAGGCATGTGGGCACCACGTAACATCACTCGACCTAAATGATGGATATGACCGGCTTGTTGCGGCAGCTAAAGCAGTTGATCTTGTATTTCCTGCCCTACATGGTGCCGGCGGAGAAGATGGAAAGCTACAAGCAGTCTTGGAAAAACATACCATCGCGTTCGTAGGGTCAGGATCTGAGGCATCAGCACTCTGCTTTGATAAAAAAACCTATCATGCAGCAGTCGGTAACAGTATTAAACTGCCTGAAAGCATGATGGTAACCGTCGATACCTACATGCAGAGCAACTTGGCAAAAAAACCATTCGTACTCAAACCGGTAGACGGTGGTTCTAGTATTGGTGTACATCTGGTGCATACTGTCACAGATATCCCCTACCAAGCCATAGAAGAAAGCTTTGCGCAGTACGGTCACATGCTGATGGAGCAGCTAATTTTTGGCGTTGAATTGACGGTTGGTGTTTTGGGTGAAGAAGCAATTGGTATTGCTGAGATCATCCCTCCCGAACAAGGCTGGTTTGATTATGAAAATAAATACAATGGAACTTCACAGGAGCTATGTCCACCCAAACATCTTAGTCAGGCTACACAAGAAAAAGCACTTGAGCTGGCGCTGACAGCACACCAACTTACCAATTGTCGCGATCTTTCACGCACTGACATGATATATGAAACACTCTCAGATGAACTTTATGTTTTAGAAACAAACACACTCCCTGGCATGACCAGTGAGAGCTTATACCCAAAAATTGCAGCGAATCACGGACTTGCCATGTCAGAGCTGTGCGACAAACTTGTCAGCTTGGCAGTTAAGCACCAAACTGACGCTGCTTGATCTTCATCCAATAGGGTGACTGGCGCACTAGCTTTGTCGCGTCTTGCTCTTTCTGGAGTAACACCTTGACGGCTTCCTCGGCAAACACGCCATTTTGTGAGCCCTTTAGTAGCACCAAGGCACTTTTTTGTAGCTCACTAGCAATTAATTCGCCGGCCTGTGTAGGGCTTTCACACGCTACTACTCGACAGCCCTTTTCTCTGGCTGCTTCGGCGAGATACGTATTGGCGTCTACACCGAGCGTCACGACAAGATCAAGTTTTTTAGCATCACAATACTTGCCGATTTCGGTGTGTGCCTGCTGAGAAAATTCGCCCATTTCATTCATATTGCCTAACAGCGCAATTCGTTGCGGCACATCTGCGGCGTACAGCACATCAAGCGCCGCCTGTATGGCAGCGGGGCTTGCGTTATACGTATCGTCAATAAGCGTGCTGCCCTTTATGCCGGGCAATATCTGCATGCGTCCTGCGAACGGACGCAAACGCTTGAGTGCTAGCTTAATGTCATCTTCCGACAGCGCCAACTCACTAATTGCAGCTGCCGCAGCTAACGCCACTTTGGCTCCCTGAAGACCGGTCAATTGAATGGTCTCCGACAGCTTACGCCCTGCCAGATTAAAGGTGACCCGCTGTGTACCAAATATTTTGGTGGTATTGGTAGCCAGCAGTGCGTACGTGGCATCGGCGGTGCCATACGATATATATTGCTTGTCTAGGAGATAGGCGCTGGCGACATCATCCGTGTTGACAAGTACTTTCTGGCAATACTCGAAGATAGCCGTCTCTTCCTTGGCGACGGCTTCTATCGTGCCGAATACCTCCATGTGTTCGGGCGCAACGGCAGTTAATACGCCAACCTCTGGTTGCAGGTACGCAAACTTGGCCATATCGCCTGGCACATCTGGGGCGAGTTCTACAACTACTACGTCATATGGATACTCTTGTTTGATTATGTTTCGATTGGCTCTCAATATCTTTAACCAGGCAAAGATGTTATATATTCCAGGCTCTTCGTGTCCAAAAAATATCAATGGTACGGTGAGGCGATCATTGTAGTTGCCGACTTGATGCTGAACCCGGCGCGTAACACGTAACGCGTCAGCAATAGCAAGCTTGGTCGATGTCTTGCCAACACTACCAGCTACCGCTACAACTGCAAACTGGTGTTTTCGTCGTAGCTGCATGACTTGTCTTTCTAAGAGCATACCTAAAAAGCGCTTACCAAAAGGCTTGACATACATAACTACTCCTGGCGCCGAGACTAGTACCAGTACGTGTGCCCAGATGAGTGGATATGCTAGAAGTGCGGCGGTGCCAAACAGGGTCTGTGATGGTTCAACGGTTGTAATGCCGTGATATGCCAGCCATATCCCCCCGCCAATCTGCACTATCATCCCCGCACCGACAACATTCTTAAGCACGCGACCACCCAGGCCAAGTGGCTGTCGCTCGATGGTTGCAAAGTTTTGCGTCGTCCAAAAAAGCCTCAAATAACGTAGTGGCCTGTAGCTTGCTTGGCTATAAAGTGAAACTAATGTTGTTGCGCCTTTCCAGCCATAAGCCGCGCGCATGTTGGCGATCAGTGCATCTATCATCTTAGCCTTTAGTATAAAGTAAAATCTTTCATTTGAGAGATTTTACTTTGCTAAGTGCCGCAAGGTATCAGCGAGACCTAATTAAGATCAGACTTACTGTAGATGCTGCCGTCGGATAATGTTGCACTGAGTGTGAAGTGACGGCAGCCGGTACTCGTGCAGTTTGCACCTTGGTACGCATAGACATGTGCAGCCGGCTTGGCCGCCAGTACGGCAGATGTGCCCTCCGGATCTTTGAGCGCTTCACTACTAAGTCCAAGCAGGTTCTTCTTAACCCATGCACTATTGTTTAGCTGGTTGAGCGTGGGATAGGTGACCTTATTAGTAAAATAGGCTTCCATGTGCGCCTGCAAGGTTACGATGTCAGTTTTGCGCTTAGTATCACGGGCCTTATCTTGGATGCCGTCGTAGCCGGTTACGGTTTGCGAAAAGGCAGAGCCGAGTCCAAGCTGATTGAGCAGCTCCATGAATGATTTAGCATGTTCCGGCTTTTGCACCTTGATAGCGCTGTCGCTACTCGGTGTTACGCTCATACTAAATGTGCCCTTTTCGCTCTTACCATCTGCTGCTTCATTTCCTCCGTAGCTAAACGAGCCCTTGGTGCTGAAGACATTTGTTTTCATATTTAGGGTGTTACTCAGTGTCAAGTCAGTCCTACTACCCAGTCCATCGGCATGAAACTTGAAGCCAAATGGCAGATCATCACCACCTTGGTAGTCCTGGCTAATCTCAGCATAGTTACTGGCATTCTTGCCGTCCGTAAGGCGCAGTACGTGAATCAACTTGGTGCGCTTGTCGACCCAAACATCAGTTTTATCGGTACTTTTGTTGGCCCTCGCCTGGCTAGCAATTTTCTGGCAATCAACTGATTTCGTATCATTCATAAGTGCTTCCACAAGCTTGTCGCCAGTCAGACGCTTACACAATGCTTCCACGTATAAACCAAAGTGTGTACTGTCATAGCCAACTTTGTAGTGATACGTGTTGCGGCCATCCTTTTTCTCAGCTCCAACCGTGTCTTTCACTACTATGACTGCCTTTTGTGGATCGACCGTGAACAGGTACTCCTTACTCACATCACCTACTAGTTTCAGTAGGCGTTCGGCATCGGCTTTTGTAAACTTGAGATCACTTGATTTTACGCCCGCCTTATCGAAGATGCTGTGATCGACCGAAAACCACTGGCCATTAACGTCACCAACAATGGCTGCGAGCTGCGGACTAGCTGCGCCAAGCATACCGCCTAGGCTCTCGAGACCAGTTAACTTAAAGTACAAGTCTGGGGTTTGACCGGTGGTTTTGAGCGTTCGGACATCAAAGCCAACTTTGAGCCCTGAGGCGGCAAAATCACCACTCAGCTGGCTATTCTGTCCGGCTACCTCGCCCGTAACTGAACCGTTTGAAGCGAACGGACCGCTCAGGTTGTAGGCGCCACTGATTTTATAGCTTTTGGCAGCCTTGTTTTTTGTAGCGTACTCAGTGAGCATATCGTACGCCTTGCCCGTGTTAGTGATGGCACTTTTCCAAACATTTTCAGGCTTGTTTGGAATATAAAATGCAAATACATAGCCCGTACCTAGGCCAACTAGCAAAACAATAGACAACGCTGCGGCCAGTAGCCGTTTTTTGCCACGAAGTCGAGGCCCATGATGACCAACTACGGCAGTTACTGGCCCTGCTGTGTTTGACCCACTGACGATGTGCGTACTTACTACGGGCGAGCCGACAGCTGCCGTTGGCATTACGGGGATCTGTTGGTCATCTGTTGGTTGCTGGAGCGAACCAGCAGCCTGCCCAACTACTTCCGGCTTGCTGACAGCCGGATTCGCTGGCATCTGTGAATCAGATTCTTGAAAACTGACTGGTACCTTTGTGCTCGAACCGTCACGTGATGACACATCTTGAGTTGTTGATTCTTGTTCTGGATTCATAGACGTTCCCTGACTTACGTGTTTTATGCTTATGCTTAGAGTATATAGTCAGTCGAGTCGTATGCAAAACAACGAGTGGTTGACAGCTGCTGCTGCGCAACTAAAAAACCTCCATATGGAGGTTTTTTAGTGGTGGGCGAGGTGGGACTTGAACCCACAAGGCTTATTCAGCCAGCGGATTTTAAGTCCGCCGCGTATACCAATTCCGCCACTCGCCCGGAGTGGACTAGGCATATTATACAGAAGTTTACGCTATTGCAAGATTTTAGTAGCTAGAAGAGTAGCTACTGGCTTTAGCCTTCACAACGCCCATACCCACCGTAAAACTTAAACTCAGACATGCCGTCGATACGCTTACAATAAAACCGATTAAGGCGAGTTTGTTTATAACAGAAGTCGCGTCAGTCAGCGACTGCATTGCCAAAAAACCACCTGCCAGCGAAATGAGCAGCGGTATGAGGAGTAGGAAGTAGGTCGTACCACCCAGGACCATACCAAACAATACACCAAAAGTGATCAACGCTACGGCACCAACAATAATACTAATCATCGGCATGGGCATAGCTGCCGCTTGTGGCTGGTACGGATAGCCGGCCTGCGGCATTTGCGGTTGCATTGGTGCTGCTTGCTGTACTGGCATGCCAGCTGGAGCTTGTGACATGGTTGGTTGAGGTTGTGGTTGTGCTCCAACTTGAGGGTTGTAGCCAGCATTTGGATCTTGAGGTTGCATAAGTATTCTCCTAGGGTTCTTGCGTTACTGCTTGTGTTAACTACCATTGTAACTACACCGCGACGCATGCGCAACAGCCCATGGTTGTGGCGCAGTTTACTGGATCGAATCGTCGCTGAGGCTTATTTCGCGGTTAATAATCTTAGCAAACAGTTCATGCATATTGGGCGATAAAGCCAGGCTCATCAGATCGGCCACCTCAAAATATTCCAAATCGTCAAACATTTCTGGCTCACAAATTCTCGGTTCGTCAGTGGTTATCTTTCCCAAAAACCAAGAAAATTGATATTCACGACCGTCAATCTCAAACGAACAATCGCCAAGAAATTTAACCACTTCCGCCTCAACACCCAGCTCTTCACGGACTTCGCGAACAGCTGCCTGCTCGGCCGCTTCGCCATCTTCAATCTTGCCGCCGGGCAATTCCCAATGCGACTGTTCATCACTGCTACGATGCAACAGCAACAATCTGCCGTAATCATCGAGTAGCACACAACCAGCAAGTAAAACTTTCGTCATAAAAATGGAGGCACGTGCGGGAGTCGAACCCGCCTACAAGGTTTTGCAGACCTCTGCGTAACCGCTCCGCCAACGCGCCTCGTCCGGATTACTTGCATCATTATACAGGACACACTACGAATCATAATTTGTTTTCATCAAGTCTAATGCAGACGAAATGCGTGGTAGTGTCGATGTGATTTTGACTTGTGGTGTTCCACAACGTAGACACCACATAAAATAAGGATGCCGCCAGCGACCATTTCGACCGACAAGTGCTCGTGCAGCAGTGCAACTGGCAGCAAGATCGCCAAAAACGTCTCAAGGTACGCAAGTGCACTGGTTATAGCCGAACCTATGTGTTCGTAGGCAAGCACACCGATCATTCGTGCCACCAATGCCACTGCAATGCCAGAATACACAATACCGAACACAGCACCATGATCAATTGAACGTACACTTCCTGTCCCGACAAGCGCGAAGCAGGCCAAATTTACCAAGCAAGCGATCCAGTACGTGATACTCAGAATTGCCGGCATGCTCATGCCAGACTCGTTAGCGCGCTTCATATATATCATGGCCAGCGGAAATGTCAGACAACTCAGTAGTGCCCAACCAGTTGCTGCCGGATAGAATACAAAACTAGCTCCCTGATGAATGGCAATTGGTAGCGCAACAATTATCATCGCTCCAATAGCCGCCAACGTTATGCCAGCTACGGCTCTGGACGTTATTTTTTCTCCAGTCATTCGAGCTGAATAGATAATAAAAATTATCGGCGTTATGAGCGAAATGGTCGCAACATAACTCGCCTGACTATACTTGATGGCTAACACGTATGAAATAACAGCTATCGTCATGCAGAGACCCGCGAGACAGGCTGAACGAACACTCACCTTTCGCAAACTGCCCAATCTGACAAGCACAAAGGGTGAAGTAACCATGCTAACAATCAAAAAGCGCAGAGTATTAAACAGAAATGGATCCATGTGATCAGTGCCGTACTTCACAACAGTGGCATTGGGCGCGGCAATAAGCGTGCCGACCAAGCCCAGCAAAAACCAGTTCGTGATATTTGTTTTTGATTTTTTAGCCATTACCGACACTATAGCAAATAATTGCGCATGAATGTGCCGATAGCTTATACGCTATTGTGGTGCTTGACGATTCGGAAAAAAATGTGTCACTTTGTGGCAACTCCGCATGATGGCCTTGGCCTTCACAGCATCATCATCACTTAGTAGCGGTACTAGTTCTGGGTCGATGCCCGCCTGCTCTACTTGCCCTGCTAGCTCTGCGGTGGCACCATCGGGCGTCCTGGGATCCTCCTCGGCACGAATAAGCGTTTTGGCTAGTGCCGCTTCACCAAAAAACTCTAGCTCAGGTATATCGCGCTTTCTCCCCCTGTAAATTGCTTCCATTGCTACATCGATGTCACTTTGGACTTTTGCTGCTTTGAGACGCCCCACGAATACGTAACGCGACTGCACGGGCAGAAGTACATCTTTGGTTTGCAGCATCATGCGCAACCCATAGGAAAGCCCAGCTCGCACCATATCAAGTGGCACCGCAGCTGCACGTTCAACTATTTCTCGTTCTCTAGACATAGTCCCCACTTACTATTTATCACACGATGATCTGCGTTTGTTCAGTCAGTTAGTTAGTATACGCAGCTCGTTTCATTTGTATGTGGGTATATTCACAGACAGGCCATGCAGACGCGCAAGCACAACCGTACTTGACATTATGAATACTTAGTAGTTTAATATAGTAAACCCTGAACGAGAATAGCATGTCCGAGCCAGCACCCAAAGAACCAACTCACGAAGCTCTAACGCCTGAAACGGCAGATGTCAGCCAATACATCCCCCTCGATGCTATCGACCAAAACGGCAACCTTATCCCTCTCGATTCCTACTTTTTATATAGCCACGACAACCCGTACGCGGTAGAGGTACTATTTGGCGAAGAGCACAGCGAACAAATCCGTTGGACATTCGGACGAGACCTGCTCGCCGATGGGAGACATGAGCCAACAGGCGCAGAAGGTAATGTGTTTGTCTGGCCATCACTTGGTCCGATTGGTGAAGCGGTCACAATAATCGAGCTGTTCCCCAATGATAGTGATAAAAATCAACTACTGCAGGCATTATCACGTGATATTGATACGTTCGTGAAGGCTACCGAAACACATGTGCCAATTGGACAAGAGCTGGGTGCGTCACAAATAGGTGGTGAAATCGACAACTTTTTTGACGACTGGCCTGAATAAATACTTCTTGCTTTTATTAATACGATACCTTGTTTAGTGGGTGCTACACACTAACAATTCGGGTGCCGTCATTCAGCTATATGCTCGACCAAAGGCGAACGCTAGCTATCAGCCAGCTTCTCATTAGAATCAAGCTCTTCGGCAAGTCCAATCAGGATTTTTTCGGGACCACGTATGTAACACAAACGATAGGAGTTCTCGTACTGAACTATCTCGCCAACCAGCTCCGCGCCGTGTTTTTGAAGCCGTGCTACTGTGTCATTAACATCCTTCACAGTAAACATGGTGCGTAAATACCCCAAGCCATTCACTGGTGCATTGCGGTGATCTTCGACCGCAGGTGGCGTAATGTATCGCGCGAGCTCAAGCCTACTGTGGCCGTCAGGGGTAACCATCATAGCAATTTCGACACGCTGCCCATCCAGGCCAGTAACCCGCCCGGACCACTCCCCTTCAATCGTTGCGCGGCCTTCTAGTCCTAGGCCAAGTTCCGTAAAAAACGAAATAACTTCATCGAGTGATTCCACCACGATGCCGATGTTATCCATCCTTTTAAGATTAGATCGTTTTGATTCCATACCAATTACTTTACCACTCAATCGAAATCCGACTGTCATGCAATCGACACTGCAAGTTTTTACATATCCGACAGTAACAAAAGAGACGAAGCTAATCGTCTCTTTTGTTAGCCATCACAATGTTTGTGATGGTGTAGTCAGGAACTAACTTTGCGTAATGCTTAGTAAGCTTTTTTTGCGCCGTCTGCTACTGCTTTTTCGGCGTTGTCCTTAGACATCATTGCGCATACAGTTGTTCCGCATGCTGCGTGCTTACCTTTTGCCATAAAACCACCCTTAGCAGTTTGTACGATCTCTGGTGCTGACAATTCAACGCCTTTTTCCTTACACTTAACGCAGTATCCTGTAACCATGGCAGTTTTCCCCTTTGAATTAATTACATAACTTGTTCCATTATAACGCCTGTCTGATATATATCCACCTTAAAGAAAAAAGTTCACACACAATTAATGCAGAGATGGTTAGATGGTAGTCGATATTAGTTGTCTACTATTAGTCGTACTCGACAGGTGACCGAGACTGACAACTCTAACTAGCCATGCTCTTCTGGAAGTGCTGGTAGTCGATTCTACCGCTATCTTTAGTCCAGTTGCCGCCCCATTCCCAGCCACGTTCAAGCATTAACTGTACCAGTGGATGGTCAACGGTTAAGGTCCCGGGAATATGAGGTTGCCAACTAGCTCCTTCGGGTGCGATTATCTCTGTACCATCTATGAAACGTATGTAAAGATTGAGCCTTGTATTTACATCGAATGCAAGCCCTGTACTGTGGAATGATGGACGCGTAGTGTCGGGAATAGGACGATTGTTAAAACCCGATGTTATGTTATCTGCCATTAGCAGTTCATCATCCCAATGGTAGGGAGCATCGCCTGCAGGAAGTACATTTTCTATCGGGAACTCAAGGGCAACCGCTTTTTCAAAAAAGGCATTAACGTCTTCGGCTACTAGCTCATTAACTTCAATAATTCCACTATGAGTATTACCGTCAAAACCAATGTAACTAACCCTTAACCGCACTAGCTGTTTGATTACTTCAGGTGGACTCGGTCTATCAGGGTTAGGTAATACTTTTATGCCACGCTCGAACTCGATGCTCATAGTTTTAGTGTATCAAATAATCAAAAACCTCTGCCGAAACAGAGGTTATAATGCTTATGCTATAATTTATGCAGGCATTAATTCCATGAACAAAAGAAACAATCAGTTTGGATTTTCTCACCTAGTAGTCCTGATCGTGTTGCTGGTCATAACCATTATTGGTGCATCCGCGTATTTCCTTTTTCAAAAGCAAGCGGGTAGATCGTCAAGCAATCAAAATAACCCACCGAGCTCTGCCTCGAGGCATGAATCGGGGTGGACATCCTATGCGTCAACAGATGGAAAATTTCATATAAAATTACCGGACGGGTGGAAACTCAAAGAATACAGTGATGCAGGGGTGGTTCATTTGTATGCACTTGGAAATGATCAACTTAAGCCAGCTCCGGGAACAAAGGTCTCAATAAAAAAAATGAGCACCAACGAAGTGTACTGGGAAAATTATGGTCAAGTTGGCGAAGGAATTGATATTACTTACCCAGCAAAAGTCGGTTGTGGTACTAGCACCCAGCCAGTTCCGTTCAAATTAGATAATGGTGGCGATGCTCTAAAGTGTAGCGCCACAGTTGACCAGGCGTTAATTGACACTTGGGGCGATAGCGGGGACATGGTGGCGGGGCTAGAACTTGGTGGTAAGTTATATAGTTATCTTGCTGCCGTAAAACCTGATGTAGCCGTATCCCTAGCCTATGGGGTAAATCATGGTCAAACAGATTATCACACCCTAGTGGAAACTGTTTTTAAAACGATCAGTCTTAGTGATTAACTAATCATAATAAAAAGCTCCCGGTCAAGGGAGCTTTTCTAAGTGTCAATTTGGTGCACTCAGTGGGTAAAAACTTTCACATTATCAGGGATGAAATTGCTCTTTGGAGGGAGGTTTTGGCTATTCCGTATCAGGAGTGGCTGTTAGGTCTCTGGGGGTTGGGAGTTGCACAGATTCATCACTTCTGGCTTTATGTTTCTTGCGCCATCTACTAAGCCCCTGGCTAGCTATTAGCGTAGCTGCAAGTGCGAAAAGCGTCTTCGTATCGGTACTACCCTCATGTATACGATCAGCAAGCTCGGGGTGGGAGTCGCTAATTTTAGCGACCAAACCCACCGCTGCGACAGATATTGATCCAATCATGAACGCTCCGTCAGCAGCCGCAAGACGCCGCAAACGTTTTACTTCTTTTTTAGGCATCTCTTCGAGTTGAGCTGCCACGATATAAAAAATAGCACCAACTCCAACAATCGCTGTTCCTCGCTTCGTATGCACTAACGCGCTATTGCCTAGCCTCGCAACACGACTTTCATCTTGCTTAAGGTGATTGTCTTCGGCATGGAGACCAGGCAGGGACTCTGACAAAAAATCTGCGGTCTTTGAGTATCTTTCCTTTGCCTTAACCTTTGCGGCTGGATAGTGATTCCCCGCACTGTTAATAACTCCAGATGCAGCCCATGTCCACCCACCGAAGACCGCACCAGATACTATTCCACCCACAAGCGGGTTGTTCGTGTACTGCAGTGCTTCGAGTGCAATCGTTGGAGCAGTCACAAGTGGAATCTTTGCAGCATTCACAGCAGCAGTGCCTAAACCTGCTACCGTAGTAGCCACCATTTTTAGCTTGTGATCACTTTCTCTCAGGTCAAATAGCGCACCACGCATAACATCAACGGGTCCGGAAGGTATGTTTTTCGTAGCCGATAGCATAGGCTCTTGATCTGGCACCTCAAATGCGGTCATTGAAGATAGTTATACATTGTTTTATGAAATTAGGCCATTTCTGTTGATCATTGATTGACAAAATACTATTACTATGATACAATATATAGATTATGTCATCCGAGCGTCTGCATATTGCTCAGGTATTTGATAGTAACTACGACTCCCCAGGTGGAGTACCTAATTACATGGATACGCTGAATGATTACTATGCCAAACAAGGGCACGAAACCACACTAATTGTTGGTGAAACTGCTGTAGATGACCCTCGAATCATTAGCCTTGGTAAGACGTTTCCTGTGCCCTTAAACGGTAACATGGTCGACGTACCATACCCTACGCCCAACAAGCTGGTCAAATCTACGCTCGAAGACGTTGATCCAGATATTATGCACATTGGTATGACCTACTTCCCGACAACTGGAGGTCGTTTTATTAATCATGCGAAGCCTGAAACTGGTGTTATCGGCACATTCCACGTGCTACCTTACCGCAAGTCTTCTGAATTTGGTCTTCGACTGGCAGGTTTAGCAATAAGAAAATCTCCAGCAAGGATTGACCACCTCGTTGCTGCAAGCCCGCAGGTGCAAGACTTTGCGAAATCAGCCTTCAACCTAGACTCAACAATCGTTCCTTGTCCAGTAGATATCCAACGTTTTAGAGAGGGTAAACGATTGCCGGAATACGACGACGGCAAGCTAAACATTATGTTCCTTGGGCGGCTAGAAGAACGTAAGGGAGTCGGCCATCTTATTGATGCACTAGGTCACTTGGACGCACAGACACTGGATAAGGTACGCGTTGTTATTGGTGGACGCGGAGAACTTCTACCGACGCTTGAATCTAAAGTGAAGGATTTGGGTCTCGAGCGCGTGGTTGAATTCACCGGTCGTGTTGAAGAAGCAGATAAAGCAAACTTTCTCGCCTCCGCAGACATTACCGCCCTACCTGCAACTAGCGGAGAAAGCTTTGGCATCGTAGTGGTTGAAGCAATGGCTGCTGGTGCCGCGGTAATTGCCGGTAACAATCCCGGTTATCGCAGTATTCTTGAGAAGCGTTCACCAGAAACGCTCGTTAACCCTATGGCTACAGTAGACTTTTCTAAGACGTTAGCTAAGTTGATTAATAATGATACCTATCGAAACGAAATCATTGAACAGCAACAGGTAAACATCGATGAATACGATAGCTCAGTGGTCGGCCAAACGATGCTCGATATTTATAAGACCGTCTTAGACGAAAGGCGTGCGTAATTATGAGTTTTGAGGCGCACATTCTTGAGCCTAAAACCCAGGTCACACGTTCAGATGTCATTGGCTTATATGCCCTACCTTTTGCTGCAAATATGCAAAACAGCGGCGATCGTTTGCAGACAATGGTCGATGAGGCTGGCTTTCCTTTTATCGTCAGCGACCTTAATCTTCAGCACCAGAAAGAAATCTTTGGGATGCCCGCCCGTACTGCAAACCAGCCATCTGGAGAAGTATATCGAGCCATGAGTCTCCGACGTGCAGAGTTTGTTGCAAAAGAAGCCGAGCGTTATGATGGTGCATTACTGCTCGGTATGGGTGACTCACTCGCAGTACCTGCTGTTCAAGGCATTGCCTTACATGCTACTGAATCGTTTGATGCAGTGCTACTACGAGACGGCTGGGACTTGGCCGATACGAAAAGCATCGTCGGAGGCATGATGCGTTATGTCGGATATACGCTCAAGGATAAGAGACAGGAAATGAAGCGTCACAAACCTTCTAGCGTAACCTACGATGAGTGGAGCAAGAGCCAGCCAACAATTGTTGACGAGACTAACATCCTTGAAAAAATGCGCAATGTTGCAGATCTCATGAGTGGCACAGAGAACCGGGATAACGCCATTAGATTAGCCAAGAAAGCTGCCGAAGTCGGGATGGCTATGCATGTGGTATTACTGGCAAATGGTCTGTGCGGAACTGAGGAACAGCAACATAGGTTCGTAAATGAGCTTAATGAAATTGCGCCTTCAAATACACTCAAAACCACAATTAATGATGGATGGCACTCTGACCTACTCGATCCTGTACGTGCCAGTCGGGATATAGCCGCCACTCTAGGGCTAGCACAGTCGTAGAGGCGAGGAAAATAAAAACCTCTGCCGAAACAGAGGTTATGGTGCTTATGCTTGGTGCGGGTCAGGGGACTCTAACCCCTGGCCTCGTCCTTGGCAAGGACGCGCTCTAAACAACTGAGCTAGACCCGCATAACTTGACCGATTATAGATAATGAGCTGACTTTTTGCAACAGCAAATAAGGTGTTAGAACATTGGTGCTTCCCTGAAAGCTCGATGGTCCGGGGCGCTGGTGTCGGGCATAAACGGAGCTAACGTAGTTTGGATGTTCGTAAAGCTCATATCGATGCTAGGGGTTGTCTTGTTCTAGGTGTCGTCGTGGGTCCCTCCAGTCGCTAGTCCGTTGTGAACAATAACCAAACAAAAAGCCCCAACGAATTGAGGCGTTTTATTTGGTGGCTCCTCCCAGACTCGAACTGGGGACACACGGAGCTTCAATCCGATGCTCTACCAACTGAGCTAAAGAGCCACAACCCTGTTATTTTACAGAAATAACCGCAATAATCAAAGTCCAAAGCATGGCGAGCTAGAAATTAACCATTTGCAAGAGTATACTCAGCGGCAATAACTAGAAGGTTTGTCGACTATGTCCGAAAGCTTCCAAAATACTCGTGTCTACTCTGGGGAGTTTGAGTATGGGCTGATGTATAACGGCAATCACCAAATCCCGAGTGAATTTTGGAAAAAGCTGCCGAATGGACTCGATAGAGGTGCTGGCGTAAGTATGCGGCAGAACGGCTCACGTATATACCCGGACTGCGGCCATGTTGAATACGCTATGCCGGAATGTGGCACCCTGGACGACTACGTAAATAGCGAACTCGCCGGTGAGGAAATAATCTGCGACACCATTGCGGCTGTTGCAGCGGAATCGCCGAATGCACACTTTAGAGTCCAAAAGCGAGCCATCGATAGTCAGGGTACAAACTATGGTTCCCACGAAAGCTATAACGTGCTCAGGAAGGTACGTTTTGATGCCATTCCACAAACTCAGCGTGACTATAACATTCAGGCACTTGCAGCACTCTATACAGCTCGCATGGCCGTACTGGGTGCTGGTTGTTACGACATGCGAACTAATGACTGGAAAGTATCACAACGCTATCGCTGCTTTAATACCCTATCGTCTCAAATCTGTCACTCGGCTGGCAGCCGCCCACTCGTCGACACACGTAACGAGTCATTCACTGATGATGAATACCGGCGACTGCACGTTTCATCCGGCGACCCCAACATTTCACCATGGGCACTTAGAGCCAAGCCTGGGCTGACCTCTGCATTTTTGCGCTTACTAGAACAAGATATCGATGTAAGTGGCTTGTTCTTGGCAAATAGCGTTGCAGCCGCACGTTTAGTCGCCGAAGACACTTCGCTTAGACAAACCTACGACCTGGAGGATGGCAACAGTACGACAGCCATGAATCAGCTTGAGGCAATGACTAATCTTATACTTTCCAAGCATGAGAAAAGGCAGCTATTTCTGCCAGATGACGAACTTGAAGTCGTAGAAGAAATAAACAGTATAAGTACACGGGCAACAATTGATGCTGACGAACTACTGTTTAAAAGTGACTGGTTGACTCGCATGCGCACCGCTGAGGGCGCAGCAGATAAGCGCACAAAATCGGCTCAAAGTCGTGAAACTAAATTGGCGCGCGCAGACCACCACTACGACACACTTGCCCTCCTACTCCCAGGCAGCACTCCTGGACCACAGCCAGAAGCAGACCCTGCACCAGACAAACAAACCGTTGTTTCAGGTTTTGGAAAAGCCTACCGTGAAAAGGGTCGATTTGGCCACATTGATACGAACGAGATTAAGCGGCTGCGCGCCGAACCACCTGAGTCTAGCAGAGCCCGCTTGCGAGGTAAGTTAATCGCGGCTGGCTTCAACGAAGAAACCGTTGGTAGATACGGCAACATCACGCACGCGTATTGGGACACTGTTAAATTTTCTGGATTAGAATCTGCCTTTGATTTACTTGATCCAACGCGCACGCGCCCAACTCGAGTTATGCGCCGGCTGATCGAGTCTGCCGGTATCGAAATCTAGCTTTCTTTGCCTATAAACTCTTTGACACTTTTGACGGTGTCGAGAAACTGACTTGGGAAAATAATAGTACTGTTTTTTTCAACCGCAATTTCGTTGAGGACCTGCAGATTACGTAACTGTAGGGCGATTGGGTGGGCGGCAATGATATCCGCTGCTTCGCCAAGCTTCGCAGCACTCAGTGCCTCACCTTCGGCGGCAATAATCTTACCGCGCTTTTCGCGCTCGGCCTCCGCCTGCTTGGCCATGGCGCGCTTCATGTCTTGTGGAAGTTCGATGTTCTGCAATTTTACGTTTTCGACATCTATACCCCATTTAACAGTTTCGGTGTCAACGATTTCCTTTATTTGGACGCTCATTTTTTCTCGTTGACTCAGTAAGTCATCCAATTCGGCGTTACCGGCAACATCGCGAAGTGCAGCCTGCGCAAACTGACTTGTTGCATAGGTGTAGTTAACCGTCTCCAGTACCGCCTTAGTAGCATCAACAACTCGGAAGTAGACTACCGCCTCCACGCCAACCGTAACATTATCACGGGTAATAACTTCTTGCTTGGGAATATCGATAGGCGTTGAGCGAATATCGACCTTGCGCATGGTTTGGAAAATAGGAATAACAATTCGAAGGCCTGGCTCACGAATACCAGTAAATTTACCCAGGGTTAACACCACACCACGCTCGTACTGATTTACAATCTTGATGCCTGCCAGAATAAACATACCAATAACAACTAGCAAGGTGACAATTAGTCCGCCCATACAACCCTCCATTCGTTTATGTGGCTATTGTAGCTCGAACAAAGAGTGGTGTACAGAGTAGTTAAGCCTTCCTTGTTAAGCAAAATCTTGGTATACTCGCTAGCGTTATACAGGCGCGGGGCTGTAGCTCAGTTGATTAGAGCGCTGCCATGGCATGGCAGAGGTCCAGGGTTTGAGTCCCTGTAGCTCCACCAAATAAAACGGATCGGTTATGGCCGGTCCTTTTTATTTAGAAAATTCTTTTGCGTCGTCCAAAGACTACAATGCCACTCAGCAGGATTACACTGAAACTGATCAGGGCAGTAAACGCCCAGGCATGGTGCTGAAATGGTAAGTCGATATTCATGCCATACATGCTAAAGAATAAGTTTGGTATGGCAATCATCACCGTAGCCACAGTCAGGATCTTAATAGTGCGGTTCAAGTTATTGGCGCTAATGGAGCTGTAGGCTTCACGAATATTGGCTATGGACTTCATGTTGCTGTTACAAGCCTCCATGGACTGCTCGTTATTAAGCAGTAAGTCTTCCACGATGTCCTGGTCCTCTTCGAATAGTGGCATGTAGCGACCGAGCATGAGCCGACGAAGCGTAGCATTGGTAGGCACCAGCGCAGAGATAAACTCGTTTAGTTCGTCTTCTATTGTTACGAAGTCGATGAAATCTTGGTTGCCGATGGCATGACGTCGCAAATGCGCTCGAATCTGCTTAATCTGCTTGCTCGTGCCAGCAATGAACGTATCGTAATGGTCCGAGATAAGATTGAGTATTTGTAGCACCAGCTTGGCGCGCTGTGTTGTCGCAAAGTCAATCTTGCCCTGCACAAATGCCGCCAACGACGGCAGGCGCACCAGTGATACCGTCATGAGTAGCTCTTTGCCAAATACAAACAGTAGCGGCATCGTAACAAGCTCGCCTTCGTCATTAGTCAGCGCAAAGCGTACAAATATATAGCTGATCTCGCCTTCTTTTTCTAGACGAGGCATCTCGTTTTCATCGAGTGCATCTTGCAAAATACCGCGGTCTAGGTCAAATTTGCTAGTTAAATAATCGAGCTCGTCTTCACTGGGGGCTTCTACATATACCCACGACCCACGCTTGTATTCATCAAGCTCTTTGACGGCTTCGGTGCGCAAACTTTTATAGTAGTAATTGATCATATTTGTTTCCTCTTATGGTCAGTATAGCAAATAAATCGCCGGGCTATGAGTCCGGCGATTTTCGTGCGCGCCCACCCTGCGGCGGATGGATGCAAATTTTGTATTGGAAATTTTTATTTCTCGCGCCGCTGTAGCGCACGATTACCTTTAGCATAACCTACTTGTGTTTGGTGTCAACCCTGCGACGAGACTGGCCGACTTTAGGTAGGATATATAGGGCTAAAATAAGTGCAAAAATTACTGCAAACCCGCACATGACACTTGGGATGCCGCGACGAGTCTCGGGCTTAATGGAATTAACTACTGCAGTTGGCACCAGAAATACTAGGTAACCTATGATCAATGCCTCAGTAGTCACCGACTTAACCACGGTACTGCTTTTTTTCTTGAGCTGCTTGGTCCAGATTATTCCAAGTACTATAGCCGTCAGTAACCAGCCATAATAATAGAGACCGTAGGCCATAGCTGGAAGTTGACCAATCTGAAATATCACATAGTTTCCCGTACACTCGTAGCCGACAAAGGCCGCACTATACGTCAAGAAATAGACTACAAACGCTGCCATGGTGGCATATGCAGCCGTCACAAGTTTACGACCTGATTTGCCGGCAAGCACATGCAAAATATGAAGACCGAGTGGTGGCAACAGAGATATAGCGACATAGCCAGCCCGGGACCATGCTACGGCGCTCGGACCATAACCTGTACAAACGTGATACTCGCACAGCTGGAATGCTGCCAAAGAAAGTAGCGCAGCGATGATAAGTCGAGACAGTACCGTCAGCTTGTAGCGCCACAGCGTGTACAGCACCAACGCCGTTTCGATAACTAATGTCGCAACCATGACCGGCGGCGAGAAACAATGCAGCACAACACCCTTTGTCTTAGACATCAGTGTCTCTCGTTGCTATTTTGGGAAAGCGTTGCTGCAAAAACACACGTACCTCATGAAATGGTTTGATAGTAGTATAGTAGGCGTCATACTCAGCAGCGCTCAGTTCTGCAGAGGTGCGGCCACCAAAGCCATCGGCTTCGAAAATCATATCAAAGCCGTAGCCGCGCGTACCTCTTGGCGACTCAGCCACCGTCCCATCAATACTGCCGGTAAATAGTTCCAAATGCTGACCATCGTAATACGCATAGGTACACGAAGCAGTTGCGCTGCGATCAGTGAAAGCATCAAGCATGCGACACATCTTTTCACCACCATTTTCTGCCTCTACAAAAAACTTTATAAACGGACCAGGTAGTGTCCCCAGGGCGTGAAATACAAGCGCAACATCTTCAACCAAAACAGGCTGCCGTAGCTGAGCATATGCTTGCTCAACTTTATGGGTCACGATTTTTGATATATCAAGGCTCTGCAATTCATCCATCTCAGCTGGTGAGTGAGACACGTCAAGCCCGATATGTCGAGAGAAATTCTCTGCTTTTTCGGGATTGCCAGTTACAAACACTACTCCGTCCATAACGTTACACGCCCAGCTCGATTGAGTAGTCTGCAGCTGGCACTGGCTCCCAGGCACCTAAGAATCGCTCAAAGATGTCTAGGCAGACTAAACGCGTATTTTCGTATATCAGTTCATCTGGCAAATCTTTGATTTCAGCCTTGGTGAGCCAGCGGAGATCATGCGACTCACCTTCTTTTGGTAGTCTAGCGGGTGCCGCGTGAGTCACAAAAAGATAGGCAGAGTCCGTGTGTGCATGCTTGAGCTCAGGAAAACTATGCGTGTTTACGAATAGGGGTTGCGGATGCAGTACGATATCGGCAGTTGTTTCTATGCGAAGTTTTGGCTGTAAAACCGACAGGTCATCTAACGTGTAGCCAGTCTCTTCCTCGAGTTCGTGTGCAATCGAGCCCCAGAAGTGCTCATCAAGCTCAACGTGACCACCGGGTTGCAGCAAACGATGCAGCTTGCGGTGCATATGCAGTAGTATGCGTGGCTCGGACATGTCATCGCGTACAATGTAGGCCGATGCGGTAACATCACGCTGGCCAGGTTGGGTATGAATATGTGGCATCAGGAATTTAGTATAGCAAGTAATTCTTGTTCTGATAGTTGTGAAGTGCCGTACTTTTGAGCCTTAGCTAGTTTGCTGGCGCCAACATTTTCGCCCACTACCAGATAGTTTGTGTCTTTGCCCAGCGCACTCTGGAACGTACCACCAAGGGCGCGAATTTTGTCAGCCGCCTCATCGCGCTTCATAGTTGTCAGCGTTCCGGTAACAACAAAGTTCTGCCCTGCCAACTTGCCGCCGACAGATTTAGCATCTTGGGGCCACACACCAAGGCCACGAAACTTAGCGAGTAGCGCTTTATTTTCGTCCTCATCAAACCACAAGTATATCGAGTCGGCCACAATTTCACCTACCCCGTCCACCGCCTTTAAATCTGCAAGTTTGGCAAGGCCAATGGCATCAAGTTTCTTAAACGTATGCGCCAAGTCAATTGCAGTTTGCACACCGACATGGCGAATGCCTAAGCCGTACAGAAATCGCTCGAGTGGTGGCTGCTTTTTATCGACAACGGCAGCAATGAGCTTTTCTGCCGAAATATCGGCGAAGCGTTCAAGGCCAAGCAGCTGACTTTTGGTGAGCGTGTAGATATCTGCCAAGTCGTTGACTAGGCCAGCATCAACAAGGGCTGCGACATTTTTTTCACCGAGCGTATCTATATCGAGTGCCGCCTTGCTGGCAAAATGTGCTAACGCCTGCTTTAGCAGAATAGTCCCGCTCGCACCGTGGACTCGATAGACTGCTTCACCGGCCGGTCTATCAAATGTTAACTCTGGAAACTGACGCCGTAGTTCTGTTTCCATATCAAACGGCTGTGCATCACTCGGACGTAGTTTCGTCAGCACTTGCTGAACTTGCGGAATAATGTCGCCTGCCTTAAATATAATGACCGTGTCACCCACTCGAATATCTTTACGCATAATTTCATCAGCATTATGCAAACTAGCGTGTTGCACAGTTGTGCCGGCCACGACTACTGGGTCAAAAACGGCAACCGGTGTAGCAGCCCCAGTACGACCAATACTCAGAACAATGTCTTTCACAATCGTGGTAGCTTCTTCGGCCGCATACTTATAGGCAACTGCCGCACGTGGTGCTTTGCCAACAATGCCTAGGTCGGCAAATAGCTTGCGATCATTCAACTTTACCACCAGGCCGTCGGTATTGAACGGCAATTCATGACGCGCTTCGTCCCAATACTCGGCAAATTTCATTATGTCATTCACTGTTTTCAACACGGCTGCTTGCTGGTTTGCTGCAACACCAAGACTCCGCAGTATCTCGTAGGCCTGCTGGTTTGTAGGTATGTCTTCTGTGTTGTCTCGAATGATATCGTAGGCACGAAAACGAAGTGGTCGCTGCATAACTAACTTTGGGTCTAGCTGACGAATAGTGCCAGCCGCCAAGTTACGCGGATTTGCAAATAGTGGCTTACCTTCGCGCTCACGCATACGATTGAGCTTTTCGAAATCAGTCTTGTACATGACTATCTCGCCTCTAATTTCTGTTCGCCCCACTAAAAACTGCTCGGATCCATTTTGACGGCGCAGGTGCAACGGCACACTTTCGAGAGTTTTGACATTGTTGGTCACATCCTCACCAACAAAACCGTCGCCCCTGGTAACGGCCTGCTGGAATATGCCATCCTGATACACTAGAGCGCAGGCGAAACCATCCATTTTTATATCAGCAAAATACTCGAGCGTTGCACCATCTGCAAGTTTTGTAATTCTTTCTATCCAGGCGACCATTTCATTGCGGTCAAAGACGTCATTGAGACTCAGCATGCGACTACTGTGACTAATCTGTGAAAACTTAGGCAAGACTGCGCCTGCAACACGCTGCGTTGGCGAATCTGCCGCAATAAGATCGGGATACATGGCTTCAAGCTGCGACAGTTCATGCTTAAGACTATCGGCGGCGGCCTCACTCATAATCGACTCATCGAGAACATGATAATGATAGCGATACTCTTTGATTTGATCGCTCAATTTGGCTATGCGTTCAGCCGCTTCTGACTTATTCATGCCAATAGCTCTCGATACAAACTATACAGATAGGCGTGGACCGCAACGAGACCTACACCCGTTAAAACAAAAAATAGCCACTGCGCTAATGGTGCCCATATAAGTATGGCCGGCACCATAATGACACCAGCCATTACGAATAATGCCAGAGGCAAAAATAATAACTTGCGGATAATACTGAGTCTCCTGCCCTGGACAAGCACTTTGGCATTTCTGTAGGCCTCCAGCGGCTCCATGCCAGGAAGCGTCACAATGTAGAGAGCTATGATAGTTCTAGCCAGCCAAACTATTGTGAGTAACATCATGCCAAGCAGCGCGCCAAGTAAAAGAACTTGCTCAAATGCAGAGCTAACTATGCCGCCGTTAACGATAATTGCATACACTTGCAGCGTGATAAATAGCGGCACAAATTGTAGACCGAGCAAAAAGACCAGCAGCATAAATGGAATTAGTGGCGTTGTGCTTTGATAAAAGGCACGTTTGATCCGTAACTTGGTACCGGCTTCATCGGCAAAAATCTGCCGTAAGGCCCAAATAATCACCAGGCTTATCAATAAGACCACAAAGAAATGATAGGCACCGGTTTTATCACCGGATGCGCCACTAGCGGCTGCGGTAAACAGCGAAGAAAAAATACTTAGGCCACCAAGTGCCAAGCCACCGCCATGACGTAGTGAATCACTAAGCCCACTGCGCAGGCTCGCGACATCAAATGCTAAAACGCTTCTAACTAGCAGTAGATCCAGCACCAAATATATAGCCGTCAGTATCAAAAAGAAAAGTCGGTAACGCCATAAAATGCCTAGTGCACACTGGCCAATGCGCCATGCAGCTGGTAGCGGGGGTCGCTCCGCGGGTTCTGCAACCTTTTTGCTAGGTTTTTTTCTGGGTTTAGGCTTCGGCGGCAACTCGGCTGCTGCTTTTCGGCTGAGTCCACTGACCTTTCGTTTCGCTCGAGTTGGCTTACTCACAACTTGTCCTACGCCTTTGTGCCCATGCCGCGAAGTCGAGCAATCCTATCTTCAATTGGCGGGTGAGTGCTAAATAATCCCGCTAGCCCACCACCCCGTAATGGATTGGCGAAAAACAAGTGTGCAGTGGCTGTATTTTGCTTGCGAACCGCACTGCCCGTCTGGGCGATCTTCTCGAGTGCGCTCGCTAGACCTTCTGGGTAGCGGGTTGCAAGTGCTCCAGTCGCATCTGCTAAGTATTCTCGCTTGCGCGAGATAGCAGATTGAATTAGCACGGCGACGAGTGGCGCCAGAATAGCTCCAATAATACCGATCACTAACAAAAACTGGTTGTTCTCGCGCTTATCATCTCTGAGCCAAGTAAGCCGTAACATAATGTCAGCCAACAGCGAGATGGCAGCAGTCAGCGCAAATGCAATCATCGAAACACGGATATCGTAGTTTTTTACATGTCCAAGCTCGTGCGCAAAGACGCCCTCGAGCTCTGTATCAGTCATGATGTCCAGAATGCCGGTCGTTGCACACACGGCTGCATGGTTTGGATCTCGTCCAGTGGCAAAGGCATTTGGTGCAGGGTCATCCATGATAAAAACTCTTGGCATCGGCAAACCTTCAGTAATAGACAAATTCTCGACAATTCGCCACAACCTGGGGTTATCTGACTTTTTAATTTCATGGGCTCCATTTACCGCCAAACTACTACGCATACCACCATAGTAGGCGATCACGGTGTAAATGAGGGAGCCTATCAATACGCCAATAGTGACCGATGGTACACTGCCAAAATAGACACCAAATAATGCACCAATAGCAGCGATTATCAGCACAAAAAATAGCATGATAACCCACGTCTTGCGTTTGTTTGCGGAAATTTCACTATACATAAAAACCAACTACCTGTTTAACACCCGAACCCGGATGTCTACTTAAAATTTTACGTCGACAGGCTTCTGAATTGTAGCTGCTTCGGCTTCATCAACATCGAAGAACTCTTTGTCTTTGTTGAAACCAAGCATGCCAGCAAAAACACTTGTAGGAAACACCTTACGCTTAGTATTAAAGTCACGAACTACACCGTTGTAAAAGCGGCGTGATGCCTGAATTTTATCTTCGGTATCAGTCAATTCTGCCTGCAGTTCCTTAAAGTTGTCTGAGGCCTTTAGGTCTGGGTAAGCTTCCGCAACTGCGAACAAGCTTTTCATAGTTTTCTGGAAGTCACCTTCTGCCTTGGCAGCCTCACCAGGTGTTTGCGCGTTTAGCGTGCTAGCACGAGCAGCTGTGACGTCTTCAAAAACACTTTTTTCATGAGTGGCATAGCCCTTAACAGTGTTGACTAGGTTAGGAATCAGGTCCGCACGTCGCTTAAGCTGTACGGTGATATCACTCCAAGCTTCATCTCCACGAATATTCAGACGCACCAGTCCGTTGTACATGGCAACTAGGGCAATGACAACAACTGCGACAACAGCAATAATAATCCAGATCATAACACCTCCTTTTACTTGTATTCATATTATACAGGAGTAGCGACCAAAATGTTATGATAAAAGCCGTATGCAAACGTACGTCTATCAATCCAGAAGAACTGCAGGTCAGCGAGCAAAAAAGCAACGGCGACGGCGACGGGTAACGACACTCTGTCTACTAGCCTTGATCGCGTATGTTTCAGCTACAACTCTTATTATTCCAGTCCAGATTGTGGCCGCAGAGCGTCTGAGTCCAGCTATGACGACTATTCGGGGAGAGAACATAAACCTAGGATGGCCAACCGTAGGCCAGGCGGCTATCGGAGCGAGTGGTTCAGGTGTGCTTGCGAGTCACAATGTAGAGCAAGCTGTGCCGACAGCGAGCGTCATCAAAACCGTCATGGCGCTGGCGGTGCTCAAAAAATATCCGCTGCAGCCAGGCCAGTCTGGCCCAATTATCACCGTAACCCAAGCGGACGTCGACCTCTACAACAAGTACATCTCCATTCATGGGTCAGTTATGCCAGTGCGCGTCGGCCAAAAACTCACCGAAAGACAGGCGCTGGAGGCGGCCATGTTGCGTTCTGCTAATAACGTCGCGGACATGCTGGCTACCTGGGCATTTGGCTCTATGAGTGCCTATCGCCAGTACGCTCAGCAATACGTCGCAAGCGTCGGCATGTCCCAGACACACATTGGCAGCGACGCCAGTGGGTTTGATCCAAGTACCGTCAGCACCGCCAGCGATCTGGTGCGTCTCGGGCTCGTAGCCGTCAAAAATTCAGCACTTGTAGAAATTGCTGGCTCAAAGTCAGCAGTCATACCAGAGGTTGGCACGATAACTAATACTAATAACCTGCTTGGTCGTGATGGTATCTTCGGTATCAAAACTGGAACAGATTACCAAAATAAAGGTAGCTTCTTGTTTGCCAGTCAGTACAGGCCAACTCATGGCAAGCCCGTGGTGATCGTAGGTGCTGTTATGGGCGCACCCACCAGCCGAGACTCCAGAGGTGAAGTATTAACACTGCTGGCAAGTGCCAAACAAGGCTTTGCAAGTCGCACACTATACAAACGCAACACCACCGTGGCCAGCTATACGCCAAGCTGGAGCAACCAAACCGTGCAAGCAAACATCAGTCAAGATATTACCATTTCTGGTTGGCGCGGCTCTGATATAAAAACGTCAATGGACTTTAAAAAAATTCGTACTCCAGCCAAAGCTGGCACAAAAGTTGGTATCGTATCACGTTCTGTGAGCGGCAAGGTGGTGCAGATTGGCACAATCGTACTGGCGCAAGATATTAAAGCGCCAAGCCTATGGTGGCGACTCACTCATCCCTTTCAAGTAATTAGCGTATAAAAATAGGTCTAGCTGATGACATTTTGCCTTCGGTGTGATATGATTTTTCGGTGATCTTTCGTGGGTGATTAGCTCGATTGGCCAGCAGCATAGCTGAAAGCATTTGATAGTACATCTCGATGCTCTAGCCAGACAAACTACTACGCATAAAGAAACACATTTTACATATCGACCGTGGGTGATTAGCTCAGTTGGCTAGAGCATCTCGTTTACACCGAGAGGGTCGGGGGTTCGAGT